>DATCFY010000208.1:0-2974 GCA_036509255.1 Streptosporangiaceae bacterium | reverse complement strand
CCGGGCCAGCCGGAACCGGGCCAGCCGGAACCGGGCCAGCCGGAACCGGGCCAGCCGGAACCGGCCTCGCCGGAACCGGCCTCGCCGGAACCGCGGCGGCCAGACCCAGGCCCTCGGCGCGCCAGACCCCGTGGACCGGGTCCGCCTGGGCCGGAACCGCCGCGACGGGCACCCCGCGTACCGGGACCGGGAGTGGTGCCACCGGGGCCGGGGGAACCGGGCCGGGGACAGCCGGGACCGGCACCACCGGGACCGGCACCACCGGGACCGGCTCGAGCGGGACCAGGGGCACCGGGAGCGGGGGCACCGGGAGCGGGGGCACCGGGGCCGGTGCCACGCGGGCCGCCGCGCGGCCGTACGGTGCGGACCGGGCCGCGATCCGCCCGGCACCAGGACGCGCCCAGGGCGCTCATGCACGCACTGCGGCAGCAGCAGCAGCCCCGCGCGCGGCCGAGGCAGAGGCGGCCAAGCTGCCCTGGTACGAGGTCGCGCACGCCCGGCGGGCCGCCGAGGGCTACCAGAACTGCGGGCCGCTGGAACGGGTCCTGCGCCGCGAGTGGCCGCCCAGCAAAATACCGTCACCCCCGGTGGTACGCGCGATCAACCGGCTGGCCGAACTGCCGCTGATGATCAAGGAGATCCTGGCCGCCGGGGTGGACGCGATCCACGTCGGCGAGGGCGGGGTGCCGGAACTCGACGACATGGTCCGGCTGCGTGGCGTCCCGCTGCCGTCCGGGCGGGCCACCTGGGACGCGTGTGCCGGTGCCTACGGCGAGAAAAAGATCATCGTCGGCTCGCGGCCCTCGTCCGCACCCGACGTCATGTGTCATGAGGTCGGGCACGCCCTGGACGACATCGACCGGGAGCAGGGCCGCTGGCAGTCCGATTCGGCCCAGTTCCGCCAGCTCTACGAGCGCTGCGAGGAATCGCTCGTCAGTGACTTCCACAAGCAGCCGGGCGATCTGGGCCGCCGCGAGTTCTTCGCGGACGCGTTCGCCGCGATCGCGTCCCGGCAGCGGCCGGCCCTCGTGGACATGCTCGGCGGCAACATCAGGACCGCTCTTGATGTGATGCTCTACTTCAATCTGCGCTACGGGCTTTAGAGTGATCAGTGATGGACGTCATCCAGCTGCCGAACGGGAACCTCCTGGTTCCCGAGTCAGCCCTGGCTGACGACGGGCAGATCATCGGCGACGGGTACGTGGAGATTGGCCCGGCCGACGCAGACTACGACCGGCTGGCGGAGCGTGCGCTGACCGAGGAGCAGCTCGAGGAACGGCGCCGCCGGTGGCAGGAGGGCGACGCGGACCTGCAGCGGCAGTTCGCGGAGTACCGGGACAGCCTGGGCGTGGCGCCCGGCCCGGTGCAGCGTCCCGACTCGGACTAGTCGGACTGGCCCTCGTCCTTGCCGCCCGCACCTTCGCCGCGAAGGAGCGCACGGACCTCGGACTCGCGGAAGCGGCGGTGCCCGCCGGGGGTCCGGATGCTGCTGATCCGGCCCGAGGCCGCCCACCGGGTGACGGTCTTCGGATCGACCCGGAACAGGGCAGCGACCTCCCCGGGTGTCAGGAGGCGCTCATTGCTGCCGTCCACGCACGTCCCCTCCTGACCCGCTGTCCAGGCTCATGATCGGGCCCTGCCCCAAGTGTGGCGACTAACGACGGTTTTCTCCCTAGTTTCCTTAAAACCGAACCGCTCATCTAGGGTGATCGCGTGCAGCCGCTCGTGTCGATCGACGAGATCCGGGCCGCCGCGGCGACCCTGGCCGGGGTGACCGTCCACACGCCCCTGGTTCCCTTCCCGCGGACGGACCCGCCGCTGCTGATCAAACCCGAATCACTGCAGCCTGTCGGGGCGTTCAAACTGCGCGGTGCCTACGCGGCGATGAGCACGCTGCCCGCGGCGGCCCGGCGGAGCGGGGTGGTCACCCACTCCAGCGGCAACCACGGCCAGGCCGTCGCCTACGCTGCGGCGCTACTCGGGATGCCCGCGGTGGTGGTGGTGCCGGATAATGCCCCCGCCGTGAAGGTGGCGGCCATCCGCGAGCTCGGCGCGGACATCGTGGTGTCAGCGCCTGGCCTGGCGGCCCGGCTCGCCGCCACCCGCGACGTGGCCACGCAGCGCGGGGCGGTGTCCATCCCGCCGTTCGACGACCGCCGGGTGATCGCCGGCCAGGGCACGGTCGGCCTGGAGATCGCGGCCGACTGCCCCGGAGTGGACCTGGTCGTGGTGCCGGTAGGCGGCGGCGGCCTGATCTCCGGCGTGGCCGCCGCGGTCCGCTCGCTGTGCCCGGGTGCGGCCGTGATCGGCGTGGAGCCCGAGCTGGCCGCGGACGCCCGCGATTCGCTGCACGAGGGCCAGCAGGTGGCCTGGCCGCCTGAGTTCACCCAGCGGACCATCGCTGACGCGCTGCGCGTCGATCAGGTCGGTGCCCTGCCGCTGCGGCACATGCTGGAGTACGTGGACGACATCATCACCGTGACCGAGGACGAGATCCGGGCGGCGGTCCGCCGGCTGGCCCTGCACGCGAGGCTGATCGCCGAGCCCGGCGGCGCCGTGGCCGTGGCCGCGTGCCTGTTCCGGCGCAAGGAACTGCCCCCCGCCGGGACTACCGTGGCCGTGCTGTCAGGCGGCAACATCGATCCCGGGCTGCTGCTGGAGATCCTGGGGGACGAGCCATCGTCCGGGGCGTCCGCCGGGCCCGGCAGCGGCGAGTAGTCTGGTCACGCTATGCGTTCCACCATCGCCTACACCACGGCCCGGATCCTGCTTTTCGTCGTCGTCACGGTCCTGCTGTACCTGGTCGGCGCCCGCGGCATCCTGCTTCTCGGAGCCGCGGTGCTGGTCAGCGGCATCGTCAGCTACGTAGTGCTGTCCCGGCAGCGGGACAAGATGTCCGCCGCGATCAACTCACGCCTGCAGGGTTTCCGCGGGCGGCTCGACGCCGGCACCCGGGCCGAGGACGACGACTAGC
>DATCFY010000207.1:0-18576 GCA_036509255.1 Streptosporangiaceae bacterium | reverse complement strand
AGCTCGGCCGCGGCCCGGGGGATCCTCCGGTCGGCGCAGTCGATGAAGTCCAGCACCACGTCCATGCCCGCCCGGGTCCACTCCTCGCGGAGCGCGTCCGCCACAGCGGTGTCGATGACGAAATGAACCGCCCGCAGGGTCGTCGGACGCAGGCTGCGCGCGTACCGCAGCGCGGCGATGGTGGCCAGGTCGAAGCTGTCCACGAAGACGAACACGGTCCGCCGCGTGTATTTCGGGGCTGCGGGCGGCTTGGGCCGGTCGCTGATCCGCTCCAGGACCTGGGCTTCCAGCCCGTACTCGCGATTGAGCCGGATCAGGGCCGGGACACCGATGATGAACAGGATCACCACCAGCCAGGCGCCCTCGGTGAACTTCACCACCACGAAGATCGCCACCACGATCAGCGACGTCACGCCCGCGGAGAAGTTGATCACCAGCTTGCGCCGCCAGTGCGGCTCCTTATGGGTGTGGTGGTACTTGGCCATGCCGAAGCCGGCCATCGTGAACGCCGTGAACACGCCGATCGCATAGAACGGCACCAGGCTGTTGACGTTGGCGCCGGCCCCGGCCAGCAGGGCGCACGACAACACGGCGAGCACGATAATGCCGTTGGAGAAAACCAGGCGGTGCCCGCGCTTGGTGAGCCAGCGGGGCAGGAACGCGTCCGCCGCCACGAAGTTGGCCAGGAACGGGAAGCCGTTGAAGCTGGTGTTTCCCCCGGTGTAGAGGATCAGCGCGGTGGCCGCCTGGACGGCCACGAACAGCACCTCGCCCACCCCGCGCGTGCCGAAGACCGCGTGGGCCTCCTGGGCGAGCACCGTCGGCACGCCGTCCGTGTACGGCGCGGAGTGGGTCGCGTGAGCCAGCCACGAGATCCCGGCCACCAGGGTGCCCAGGATGAGGCCCTCGCTGACCAGCACCTTGCGGGCGTTGATGCCCTCGGGGGGCTTGAACGCGCTCACCGCGTTCGACACGGCCTCGATGCCGGTCAGCGACGATCCGCCGTTAGCGAACGCGCGCAGCAGCACGAAGACCATGCCGAACGCGATCAGGCCGCTGTAAGAGTGGTGGCCGGTGTACTGGCCGGGCACGGGATAGGGGTGCTGCGGGAGCGAGCCGAGGATCTCCCGGACCAGGCCGGTGATGATCATGATTATGACGATGCCGGAGAACAGGTAGGTGGGCACCGCGAACGCCCGGCTGGCCTCGCGGATGCCGCGCAGGTTCCCGTAGCACATCAAGATCACGATCGCGATCGAGATGACGGTGATCAACGTGGTGTTGTCCAGGGGGTGGATCGCTGAGGCGACCGCGGCCGTGCCCGCGGCCACCTGCACCGCAACCGTGACCACGTAGTCGATGAGCAGCGCGACCGCGGCGATCTGGGCCACCTTGGGCCCGAAGTTGTCCCGGGCGACCACGTAGGATCCGCCGGCCCGGGTGTACACGGTGACGACTTCCCGGTACGACAAGACCACCAGAGCCATGACAAACAGGACAACCCCGGTCAGCGGCAGGATGAGGGTGAAGGCGGTGATGGCCAGGCCGCCCCTGAGCAGCTCGATCAGGATTTCCTCGGTGCCATAAGCCGAGGAGGAGATCCCGTCCGGGGCCAGCACGCCGAGGGCGGCCACGTTGGACAGCCGCTGCTCACTGAGTTGCTCGTTGACCATGGGCGGGCCGAGCAGCCGCCGCTTCAGCGTGTAACCCACGCCTTCCGGCAGGTTATCGCCCCTGCCGAGGAAGCCTACTGCCTTGCGCATTGCCAACTGAGGTGCCCTCCACTTGCCTGACCTGGCCTTCATATCACCGAGTCGAACCAGCCCTGACCAACGGGGCATACGGCTGATACCCGCCCGAGATCCCGGCTAGCCGGGCCTTAACGCACCCTTAGCGGCTCAGGCCTGCCGGCACAGGCTTTGCAGCCCGTTAACCGATGCCGAAGAAGCCCAGCACCGTGGAGCCCAGCAGCAGCAGGCTCATGGCCGAGATGGCCAGCGTGCACGCGGTGGCCGCGACCCGGAACACCGGGCCGTTCGCGGCCTTGCCGAGCACGCTGCGCCGGTTGGTCAGGATGAGAATGTAGACCAGGATGACCGGGGTGACGATGCCCTGCAGCACCTGGGTGCCGATCAGCAGGGTGATCAGGTTGATCGAGGTGAGGGCCAGCGCCGCGCCGATGATCACCTGCACCGTGAACAGGCCCAGGAACAGCCGGGCCTCGGTAAAGCGGCGGGAGATGGAGCGCTCGACCCCGACCGCCTCGCTGATCGCGTAGGCACTGGACAGCGGGACCACCGCTCCGGCCAGCGCAGAGGCACCGATCAGGCCGAACGCGAACAGGAGCTCGGCCGCCGGGCCGGCCACCGGGCGCAGCGCCTGGGCCGCTTCCTTGGCCGAGGTGAGCGGGCCGCGACCGCCGATGGCCGCCGCGGTGGCGATGATGATGGTGATCGAGATGATGCAGGCGAACACGGCGCCCGAGATCGCGTCGATCCGCACCCGCGGGTAGTCGGCCTCGTCGGCGCCCTTGTCCACCACGCCCGCCGCCGCGTACAGCTGCATGTAGGGGCTGACCGTAGTGCCGATCAGGGCCACGCCCAGCAGCAGGAAGCTCTTCGTGTACAGGAAGTGGGGAATGACCAGGTTGGTGCCGACCTGGGCCCAGTCCGGGTGCCCCAGGATCGCGGCGATCGGGTAGGCGAGGAACGCCAGGGACAGGATCAGGAAGATCCGCTCGGCGTACCGGTAGGAGCCGAACACCACGAGCGCCCAGATAGCGACCGCGGCGATGGGAATGATCACGTAGCGGCTCACGCCCAGCAACTGGAACGCGGCGCCGATCCCGGCGAACTCCGACACCACCAGCCCGGTGTTGGCCAGCAGCACGCAGAACAGCGCCACCCCGGTCAGCCGCAGGCTGAACTGCTCCCGGATCAGCGCGGCCAGCCCTTTGCCGGTATGGGTGCCCAGCCGGACCGCCATCTCCTGCACCAGCACCAGCGCGAACGTGACCAGCACCATGAAGAACAGGGTCCGGTAGACGAACTGCGACCCGGCCGAGGCGTAGGTGGCGATGCCGGCCGCGTCGTTGCCCGCGTTGGCGGCGACCACCCCCGGGCCGGCGATGGCCAGGATCATCCAGATCCGGCCGCGGCGGGAGCGGATGAGCCGGACCCCGCCCGCCCGGACCCGCGTCAGGGACGTCATCCCGCCGCGCGCCCGGGGGCGCGGCGAGCCGAGCTCCCCGGCGGGGTCCTGCCCCGTGGAGGGGTCCTGCTCCTTGGTGCTCACTGCAGCAGCCTCGGGAAGTGCAGCCGCCCGTGCCCGGGCACCAGGGCGTCGAGCACGTCGTCGGACAGGATCCGGCCCAGCGGCCGGCCGTCGTCGTCCACCACCAGCAGCGACGAGCGGCGGGACTCCACCAGTTCGGTGGCTACCGTGTCGAGGTCGTCCTCGGCGCGCAGGGTCATCAGGCCGTCGGAGCCGATCAGGTCGCCTAGGCGTTTGCTGGCGTCGCTGACCAGCAGGTCGAACGCGGAAATGTCACCGAGCAGCCGGCCTTCCCCATCGAGCACGGCCACCGAGTCGATCTCGGTCCGGTGCAGGGCCTGCTCGGCCAGCCGACGGCTGACCTCGGCCACGGTCTCGTCGGGTGAGGCGCAGGCGAGCACGCTGGTCATTATCCCGGCCGCCTCGTCCCCGGGGTAGCCGAGCAGCCGGACCAGCTCACGCTGGACCTGCTGCGGCATCCGGGCGAGCAGCACGCTCTGCTCCTCGTCGGTCAGGTCACGCAGCGCGTCCACCGCTTCGTCCGGTTCCATCCTGGCGATCAGCTCGGCCGCCTGATCGGGCTCGACCTCGCGCAGCAGCGCGGTCAGCTCCTGGGGTTCCATCTCCTCCAGTGCGTCCGCGGCCAGGTCGTGCCCGAGGCTCTCGAGGACTTCCTGTCGGCCCGGCCGGCCCAGGCCCTCGAGCACGTCGGCCAGCTCGGCGGGCCGCAGCTTGCGCAGCGCGCTGTGCGGGGTGCGTAGCTTCACCGCGGCGGGCGCCTCCGCCGAGTCCGCCCCGAACGACTCGATTGCCGCCCAGTCGATCACCCGGTCCGGGGTCGGATGCCAGCGGAACCGCCAGGGGCCGAGCCGGCGCAGCAGGGTCTGCAGGCTGACGTCCACCCCCACGAGGTGGATGGGGTCACCCACCTGGGCCAGGTACAGGTCCGCGGCCCGGATCACCTGGATCTCGTCGGTGTCCACGAGCTGGTGATCCAGGATGTCCCGGGCCAGCAGGACCTCCCCCTCGCGCCGCTGGAATTCGCGCAGGTCCAGGCGGGCGGTGCGCAGGGTGACGGAACGGCGGTGCAGCCGGTCGATGGCCGAGGCGTCGAGGAAGGCCCGCCGGCGGCCGACGCGCATAACCACCCCGGTGACGAGCGGGTAGGTCTCGCCGCCGTGCACCTTGGCCAGCAGGTCAGCTACCCGGCCGACCTCGTCGCCGGCCTGGTTGATGACGGGCCGGCCAATGAGCCCGGCCAGCGACACGATGTCCTGCCTGAGCTGGCGCGATGTGATCGTGCGCTCGGAGGGCTGGATCAGGCGGCGGGCCAGTGCGGCATGGTCGCGGCGTCGGCGGTCCGGGTCGCGGTGGTTGAGGAAGAACCGATCGGACACAGCAGCCTCCTGGGCCCGTCGGCTCGGCCTTGCTAGGGGGTTCGCCCCGGCCGCGGATAGCCGGCGAGCGGTCGGTGGGATCGGGAGGAGAGCCGCCCGGCGACCCGGCCTGTCGCGCTGGCCGTGATCGCCGGGGGTGTACTGGGGGGATCGCCAAGCACGGCCGTCACCTCCACGCCTCGTCTGCGATCAGTCTGGCTGTACGCCACCCCGGTGACTTTACCCTGGGCAGCGCCGATAATCGGAATCCTGGGCCTGCTCTGCCGTCTGGCCTGGCCGCGTGCGTCGCCTGCCCGGCCGGCGGCGGACTTTACCGCCGGGTTGCCAGGTGTTCACCTTTTACCCCCGCCTTGCCTCGTGTTCACCGCGCTGATCCTTCCCGGGGGCCTGGAGCGGGGACACTGGGAGCATCGCCCGCGATCCGCGGAAGACGGCTTCCCGGGCCCGGCCGCGGCCCAGCCGGCGGGTGGTGCGCAGAGGGGAGATGCCCTGCATGGCGACGGCACCCGGCACCCCGGCCGCCACTCGGCGCGGCCGCACCATTCACTTGTCCGACCTGCTCAAGCGCCCGATCACCGACAGCCGGGGAGAGTCCCTGGGCCGGGTGGAGGACGTGGTCGTGAGCCTGCCAGGCAACCCCCTCCCGGTGGTGAAAGGGCTGGTGACCAAGGTAGGCGGCCGGGAGGTGTTCGTGCCCGTCGAGCAGACGGGCGTCTTCGACGGCGAGGAACTCAAGCTCACCAGCCCCAAGCTTGACCTGCGCCGCTTCGAGCGCCGGGACGGTGAGGTCCTGCTGCGCAGGGACGTGCTGGGCCACCGTCTCATCGATGTGCCGAGCGCCCACCTGATCCGGGCCAATGACCTCGAGCTGCGGCAGCAGTGGATACCCGACGGGCGCGAGGAATGGGTGCTCGCCGGGGTGGATACCCGTCGCCGGCCGGGCTTGCTGGGGAGGCTGACCGGGCGGGGCGGCGGCGACCAGGACGGGCAGGTCTTCCGTGACTGGTCCAGGTTCGAGCCGCTGATCGGGCACGCCGGCAGTGCGGGCCTGCGCGGCCCGCTCGCCCGGATCCGCCGCCTGAAGCCGGCCCAGATCGCGGACCTGCTCGAGGACGCGTCCAGGGACGAGGAGAGCGAGATCCTGGGCCATGTCCACGTCGATCCCGAGCTGGAAGCCGACGTCTTCGAGGAACTGGACGAGGATCAGGCCACCCGGCTGCTCGCCGGGCGCAGCGACGCCGAGATCGCCGACGTGCTGGCCAGGATGCGGGCCGACGACGCCGCGGACGCCGTGGCCGAACTGCCCCAGCCACGCCGGCGGGCTGTGCTTGACCTGCTTCCGCCCGGTCAGCGCACCAAGGTGCTCACGCTGATGGGGTTCAACCCGACCAGCGCGGGCGGGCTGATGGGCGTGGACTTCCTCATGCTGCCGCAGGAGGCGACAGCCGGCGACGCGTTGTCCGAGCTGAGCCGCGCGCAGAGCCTTCAGCCGGAGGCGCTGACCAGCGTGCACGCGGTGGACGCCGACCGGCGGCTGTCCGGCGTCACCACCGTGGTCCGGCTGGTGCAGTCCGACCCGGCGACCCCGCTGCTGGACGTCTGCGACCGGGACCCGGTGCGGATCGGGGCGGATACGGACGTGGTCGACGTCGCGGTGCTGATGAGCGACTACAACCTGATCACCGTTCCGGTGGTGGACGAGGACCGCCGGATGATCGGCCTGATCACCGTGGACGACGTGCTCGAGGCCACGCTGCCGGACGACTGGCGTCGCCGGGAAACCGCCCAGCCGCCAGACGCCCACCGCGGCGCACCCAAGTGAAGGAAGACCCCGTGAGCGAGCCCCGGGGAGAGCCGGTGAGCGAGTCCCCGGACGCCGCGGTGAGCGAGCCCCGGCACATCCCGGTGAGCGAGCCCCGGGACATCCCCGTGAGTGAGCCGCGAGGCGCCCCCGTGAGCGAGCCCCGGAGGCAGCCGGGCGCCGGGGCACGGCCGGTCCCCGTCCTCGCCCCAAGGCCGAGCGCGGTGCTGGACGAGGCGCACCTCGGCGACATTGAGGGTGCGCTGGGCCGGATCCGGGTGGACGACGACACGAGCCGCCGCGGGCTGAAACGCCGGCTCGTGACGTTCCTGGCCATCATGGGCCCGGGCCTGATCGTCATGGTGGGCGACAACGACGCCGGTGGCGTGTCCACCTACGCCCAGGCGGGCCAGAACTACGGTTACAGCCTGCTCTGGGTGCTGCTGTTGCTCATCCCGGTGCTCATCGTCAACCAGGAGATGGTGGTCCGGCTCGGCGCGGTGACCGGCGTCGGGCACGCCCGGCTGATCAACGAGCGGTTCGGCCGGTTCTGGGGCTGGTTCAGCGTAGGCGACCTGTTCCTGCTCAACTTCCTGACCATTGTCACTGAGTTCATCGGCGTGTCACTCGCGCTGCGGTACTTCGGCATCTCCCCCTATATCTCGGTGCCGCTCACCGCCGTCCTGCTCGTCGCCGTCACGGCCAGCGGCAGCTTCCGCCGGTGGGAACGGGCCATCTTCCTGTTCATCGCGACGAGTCTGGTGCTGTACCCGCTGGCCCTGGCCTCGCACCCCTACTGGGGCCAGATTGGCTACCACCTTGTGGTTCCCTCGATCCCGGGGGGCACCAGCTCCACCGCGGTCCTGCTGATCATCGCGATCGTGGGCACCACGGTGGCGCCCTGGCAGCTGTTCTTCCAGCAGTCCAACGTCATCGACAAGCGCATCACGCCCCGGTTCATCGGCTACGAGCGGGCCGACACCACGGTCGGTGCCTTCGTCGTGGTGATCGGGGCCATCGCGATCATGGTGGTGGCCGTGTTCGCCGTCCGCGGCACGAACCTGGCCGGCCACTTCACCGACGCGCTCGGGGTGGCCCGCGCGCTGGAACACCACGCCTACTGGTTCGGCGCGCTGTTCGCCATCGTGCTGCTCGACGCCAGCATCATCGGGGCCTCTGCGGTGACCCTGTCCACCAGCTACGCGTTCGGCGACGTGTTCGGCCTCAAGCACTCGCTGAACCGCAGCTTCCGCGACGCCAAGCAGTTCTACCTGAGTTACACCGTGCTGGTCGTGGTGGCGGGCGGCATCGTCCTGATCCCGCACGCCCCGCTCGGCCTCATCACCACCAGCGTGCAGGCCCTGGCCGGGGTGCTGCTGCCCAGCGCCAGCGTGTTCCTGCTGCTGCTATGCAACGACCAGGAAGTGCTCGGACCCTGGGTTAATCCTCGCTGGCTGAACATCCTGGCCAGCGTCATCATCGGCGTGCTGCTCACCCTGTCCGGCACGCTCGTGGTCAGCACGGTGTTTCCCAGCCTGAACGTCGCCGATGTGGCAGGCGTGCTGGCCATCGCGCTGATCGTGGCCGGGGGCGCGGCCGGCCTATGGCTGGAGCGCGGCCAGCGGAGCGGCCGCCGGTCCCGGCCAGTCCCGGTGCAGATGAGCCAGCAGGAGCGGACGAACTGGCGGATGCCACCGCTGGCCCTGCTGCAGCCGGTGCAATGGTCACCTGAGACCAAGCTGGCCGTGCTGCTGCTCCGCGGTTACCTGGTGGTCTCGGTCATCCTGCTGGCCGTCAAGGCCATCCAGCTGGGCGGCGGCTGACCAGGGCGGCAGACAGTGGCGGCGGGCGGCATCAGCCCTTCGCCTGGCGTTCCAGCCGCAGGGCCAGGGTGGGGCAGGATGCGACCGCCCGGCGGGCGTGCTCCTCCAGCTCCGCCGGGACGGGGCCCGGTGCAATGACCGGGTACCCCCAGGGATCCAGCGTCACCAGCTCGGGAAGCAGGCCGGCGCATACCCCGTGGGCGTCGCAGGCGATGGGATTCAGCCTGAGGACCCGGCTCACGGCCGGGCTCACCTGCGGCCGCCGGGAGGACGGGGCACGGGCAGCACCGCCGGGCGGCTGGCGTCCGGGCACGGTCCCTGGCTGAGGTGCCGCTCCAGGTCGCCGGCGAATACCCGCAGCGCGCTGGCGACCAAGGCGACCGCACCGTCGGGGAAGTGGCAGGCCCCCCGCTTGTCCACCAGTGGCAGCAGGGAGCGCAGCCAGTCCGCGGCCCGCTCGTCCCGGCCCCGCCAGGCCAGGTGGGCCAGGGCGTCGGCGATGGCCGGCAGGCCGAACGTGCACGGCCCGCACTGCCGGGCGCTCTGCCCGGCCAGGTAGCGCAGCACCCGGGCGGTCTCGGCCAGCCCGCAGCAGGCCGCGGGCAGCGCGATCAGGACGCCCGCGCCGAACGAGGCGCCCGCCGAGCGCAGCCCCGGCGGGCTGACCGGCACCGCCGCGGCCTCGGGCAGCGGCACCCAGCCGCCGAAGTAGCCGCCCGCCAGGATGGCCCGCAGCGGCGCCGACGGGCCGCCGGCCAGCTCGATCAGCTCGCTGGCCGGCAGGCCCAGGCCGATCTCGTAGACGCCGGGCCGTCCCACCGCCCCGCCCACCGTGACCAGCGCGGAGCCGGGCGCCGCGGGGGTGCCGACCGCGGCGAACCAGCCCGGGCCGTACCGGGCGATCAGCGCGATGTGGGCCAGCGTCTCCACGTTGTTCACCAGGGTGGCCTGGCCGCCGACGCCGCGCTCGAACGGCCGCGGCGGCACGTACAGCGGCACCGCCGGCCCCCCGTTGAGGAAGTTCACCAGGGCGGACTCCTCGCTGGTCACGTAGCCCTCGGGGACCACCACGACGCGGACCGCCACCCCCGGCAGGCCAGCCTGCTCACGTTCCGCCACGGCGGCCAGCAGGCGGCCGGCCAGCCCGGGATCGGCGCCGTCCACGCACAAGTAGGCGTCGGCTGCGCCAACCGCGCCGGCCGCCAGCGCGATCCCGTCCAGCACCAGGTGCGGGGACTGCCGGAGCAGGATCGCGTCCTTCCCGCTCGCAGGCTCCGACTCGGCCCCGTTGGCGATCAGCACCGCGCCGCCGCGCCGCCGCCCGCGCCCGGCCCGGGCGGCGGTCCCGGCGACCGCCCGCATCTTCCGGGCGGTCGGGAAGGCCGCGCCGCCGCGCCCGGTCAGCCCGGCCCGTTCCACGCTGGCGATCAGCTGCGCCTGGCCGGCCGGCCCGGCCGGCCAGGGCGGCAGCGCCCCGTAGCGGCTGAGGTGGGCCTCCAGCCCGAGCGGAGCGCCCGGCGCGACCAGCCGGGGCAGCTGGCCGGGGGGCAACTGCTCGGCCGTCCCGTTGCTGCGGACGGCGGTCATGACCCGGTCCGGGTGACATGCGTGAGGGCGGGCAGCCCGGAGTGCTGCGACCAGCCGGGCTGCAGCGGGCCGCTGATCAGCCAGGCGCCGCCCGCGACCAGCACGGCCACCAGCGCGATGGCGCCGGCCACCCGGACCCGCGGATGCGCGGGCCAGCCGTCGGCCAGCCGCCATCCGGTCAGGCAGGCAATCGCCGCCACGCACAGCAGGGTGACCAGCAGCACCCACCGGGTGCGGGTGTCAGTGCCCGTGCCGAGGCCGTGCAGCACCGCGACCGGCCAGCACAGGTAGGCGGTCCAGTGCACGAGCCGCCAGGACCGGTGGCCGAGCCGGGCCCGCAGCAGGCTGGTCACGGTCAGGGCGATGAGCAGGTCGGAGGCGATCGCGCCGAGCCCCAGCCAGAAGGGCCGGTAGGGGGAGATGAACGGGATGAACGCGTCCTGCAGGTCAATCGGGACGAAGGTGTCGGTGATTGTCGTCAGCACGTGCACGGCGGTGAAGGCCAGCGCCAGAAACGACATGTTCCGGTGCAGGCCGATGGTGATGAACCGGGGCCACTGGCGGCCCTCGAGCCGGACCGCGATGAGCAGCCCGAGCGCCATCCCGATGGTCAGCAGCACGAGCGCCACCAGGCCGGTGGCCCGGGTGATGTACCAGAGCGGGGTGGACGAGGTGACGACGATCGCTGCGTGCCCGCTCAGCTGCGGCAGTGCAGCAGCGCCCAGCGAGCCCGGGACCGGCCCGGCCGCGCCCGCTCCGGTCATGACCCGCCTGACACTCCCTGAGCCGACCCCTGGGCCGGGACCACGTTCTGCGCCGGGGCCTGCAGCGAGCCGCCGCCCTGCTGGGTGCCGCCCTGCCCTGTGCCGCCCGGCTGGGTTCCCCCGGGCTGGGTGCTGCCCTGCTGCGTGCCGCTCCCGGCCGGGTTAGCGCCACGCGCCGGGCCGCTGGCCGCGGCGGAGCCGGACAGGTGGCTGAACGCGACCGCGATCGCGGCCGAGCCGACGACCCCCACCGCGCCGATCCGCAGCGTCAGCCGGCGCACCCGGCGCAGCCCGTCATCACGGGCGGCGACCGCGAAGCGGACCTCATCCCGCCGCATGGCACTCCTCTGGTCGGTTCGAGGCAGTTTACGTCGACAGTTTTAGTGCACCCTGTGCACCTGAACGTCGGCTGAACGCCGCAGGCGGGGTCGCTGAAGATCAGTATCCCCGGCCGTGATCATGGGCCCTGGGGATGTCCGCCCGGCAGCGTATTCTCGCGGCATGCGCGGTTACACACAGGACAAGGACGCCTACCTCAAACGGTTGCGCCGGATCGAGGGCCAAGTGCGCGGCCTGCAGCGCATGGTGGAAGAGGACGTCTACTGCATCGATGTGCTCACCCAGGTCTCGGCGGTGACCCGGGCTCTTCAGGCGGTCGCGCTGGGACTGCTGGAGGAGCACCTGGGCCACTGCGTGACCGAAGCGGTCCGGGCGGGCGGCGACGAGGGGCGTGAATCGGTCCGCGAGGCGGCGGAGGCGATCTCCCGCCTGGTCAAATCCTGATCTGTGGCCGCCCGGGACCCGGTTAGTCCCCGGCCCACTCATGCTCGGGGTCGGCCAGCCGGGCGAAAGCCCGCAGGTTGGCCAGGCTCTCCCCGCGCTTGACCCGCCACGCCCACTCCTTGCGGATCGAGGAGGCGAAGCCGATGGCCAGGGCCGGGTCGAAGTTCTCGTCGGAATAGGTCAGCACGCAGCCCAGGATCCGGTCAACCTCCGCCGTGCTCACCGAGCTGAGCGGCAGCCGGCCGACCAGGTACACGTCGCCGGCCGGGTCGAGGGTGAAATGCACCCCGTACATGCGGCCGCCCCGCTCCAGCAGGAAGCGGTAGAAGCGGGCGTGGTCCTCGTCCGGCTGACGGCAGAAGAACGCCTCCACGTGCAGGCTGTGCCGGCCGGCGATCAGCCACGTCATGGTGGCGAGCTTGTGCTGCCCTTCCAGCTTGACCAGGTAGCTGCCCGGCTGCGGGCTCTCCCACCCCAGCTCCAGCTCCTGCAGGGCGGCCTCGATGGCCGCCGCGGCATCTTCCTGGGCCGAGGCGGGGCTGCTGCGCGCGGGCTCAGTCATGTCTGCTCATCCTGCCAGCCCTGACCACCGCACCCGCAGACCGGCTGCCCCTGCGGCTGTCTCATGCTCCCTAACGGTCCTATCGTGGCGGCCGTGTCCCGGAGCCTGCTCACGAACGGGTGAAGCTGGCGGGTGCGGGGCCCTGGCTGGTCTGCGCACTGCTCATCGCGCCTGCGTACACGCTCATCAGCCGGTCGACGGTGCGGGACCAGCCGAACCGGGAGGCGTGTGCCACGGCCCCATGGGACAGCCGCTTTCGCCGGGCGGGCGACGCGATGATCTCGCGGAGCGCCCGGGCGTAGCTGGCCGGATCATGATCGTTCACCAGGAGCCCCGACTCACCGTGCTTGACCGCCGTCCGCAGGCCGCCGACCGCGGCGGCGATCACCGGGGTGCCGCACGCCTGCGCCTCGACCGCTACCAGGCCGAACGACTCTGAGTACGAGGGCACCATGACCACGGTCGCGGCCCGGTACCACTCGGCCAGCTCACGCTGGGGGCACGGTGGCTCCAGCCGGACCAGGCCGGCGATGCCGAGGGTGTGAGCCAGCTCGATCAGGCCGTCCGGGTCCGCGCGCCCGGTCCCGCTGGGGCCGCCGACGAACGCGAGGGTCAGCGTGCGGGCCAGCGCCGGGTCATCCCGGACCAGCTGGGCGGCGGCGCGGAGCACCAGGTCGGGTGCCTTGAGCGGCTGGACCCGCCCCGCGAACACCACCACGGTCCCGTCCGCGGGCAGGCCGAGCCGGCGCCGGGCTTCGCCGGCCGGGCCCGGCCGGAACACCGCGAGGTCCACGCCGGGATTCACCGTCCAGACCTTGGCCGGGTCCGCCCCGTACAGCCGTACCAGCTGGAGGGCCTCTTCCTCGGTGTTGGCGACCAGCCGGTCCGCGGTGGACACCACCTCTGTCTCGCCCCGCAGCCGCATCTCGGGCTCGGCGGCGTCACCCCGGGCCAGGGCCGCGTTCTTGACCCGGCCCAGCGTGTGCATGGACTGCACCAGGGGGACCCCCCAGCGCTGCCGGGCCACCAGCCCGACCTGGCCGGAGAGCCAGTAGTGCGCGTGCACCAGGTCGTACCGGCCGGGGTCGTGGGCGGCCTCCGCGCGCAGCACCTCGAACGTGAACTGGCACAGCTGGGCGGGGAGGTCCGCCTTGTCCAGCTCCTCGAACGGGCCGGCCGGCACATGCCGGACCAGCACACCGGGAACGAGCTCGGCGACGGGCGGCGCGTCTGGCGAGACGGCCCGGGTGAAGATCTCGACCTCCACACCGCGGCCGGCCAGACGCTTCGCGACCTCGACCACGTAGACGTTCAGGCCCCCGGCGTCACCGGTGCCTGGCTGTTCGAGCGGCGAGGTATGGACACTGATAGTCGCGATCCGCCGGGGGAAGCGTCGCGGCACTGGCATGCACCTCCGACTGATCAACCACCTGATAGCGCGGGGTGTTCCCGGCTCGGCGCGCGGGGCCGCCTGGTCGGGCGCGGGGGTCCCGCCTGGTCGGGTGGTGGCCCGAGAGCGCCAGGGCCAAAGGCCGGCTCGCGCGGGCCTTCAGGCCCCGGCGCGCCGCCCGGTCGGCCCGTTAAGCTCAGTGGCATGGCGACGCTGGTGCTGCTGCGACACGGAGAAAGCGAATGGAACGCGGAGGGCTTGTTCACCGGCTGGGTGGACGTGGGCCTGTCGGAACGGGGTGCGTCCGAAGCCTCGAGCGGCGGGACGCTGCTGCGTGACGCGGGCGTGCTGCCCGACCTCGTGCACACGTCGGTGCTGACCCGTGCCATCCAGACCGCCAACCTGGCGCTCCAGTCGGCGGACCGGCTGTGGCTGCCGGTACGCAGGTCATGGCGGCTGAACGAACGGCACTACGGGGCGCTGCAGGGCAAGAACAAGGCGCAGACGCGGCAGGAGTTCGGCGACGAGCAGTTCATGCTCTGGCGCCGGTCCTACGACGTGCCCCCGCCGCCGCTGGCCGACGATGACCCCTACTCGCCGGCGGGGGATCCGCGCTACGCGCTGCTCCCGTCCGAGCTCATGCCCCGCACCGAGTGCCTGAAGGACGTGCTGACCCGGCTGATGCCGTACTGGCACGACGTGATCATCCCGGATCTCGCGGCGGACGCGACGGTGCTGGTGGTCGCGCACGGGAACTCGCTGCGGGCCCTGGTGAAGCACCTGGACGGCATCTCCGACGAGGAGATCGCCGGGCTCAACATCCCGACCGGGATCCCGCTCGTCTACGAGATCGGCGCCGACTTCCGGCCCAAGGAGCGCAGTGGCCGGTACCTCGACCCGCAGGCCGCCGCCGCGGCGGCCGAGGCGGTCGCGAACCAGGGACGCTGACCGTTTCGGGACACCCCATGCTGGTATGTCCGCCTATGCGCCTTGCCTCCGGACAAATCGGGCATGACGCAGGACTGGCTGCTGTGTGAATAGATGGGGAACAGGGCGGCGGAGTGGTCCCGGCCAGAGGCGGTCCGCGCTGCTCGCGCATACCATCGAAGGGTGTGCGCGCAGGTAGCGGTGACCATGACCGGATGGGCCACTGAACTGGACGACCCCGGGACAGGAGCCTCCCCATCGTGAAGATCCGGAAGGCGGCCAAGGGTCACCCGGTCACGGACTTGCCCGCCCAGCGGCATCAGCCTCCCCGGCTCCCGGCCGGTATCGCGGCGGTCCTGTCGGTGCTCTCCTCCTCGGCCGTGGTCATCGACAGCGATGACCGGGTGCTCCGGGCGAGTGCGGCCGCCCGGCAGTTCGGCCTGGTCAAGGGCGACCGCCTGATGGTCGGTGAGCTGCTGGCGCTGGCCCGCCAGGTCCGCCGGGATGGTGAGATCCGGGAAGGCGAGATCGAGGTCTCCGGCACCAAGTTCGGGGGCCGGACCACGAGCTTCGCGGTCCGGGTGGCCCCGCTGGGATCCGGGGTGGGCGGCGGCGGCCTGGTGCTGCTGCTGGCCGAGGACCAGACCGAGAGCCGCCGGGTCGAGGAAGTGCGGCGGGATTTCGTGGCCAACGTGAGCCACGAGCTCAAGACCCCGGTGGGCGCGCTCGCCCTGCTGGCCGAGACGGTCGAGGACGCCGCCGACGATCCCGAGGCGGTCCGCCGGTTCGCCGGGCGGATGCGGCAGGAAGCGTCGCGGCTCACCAAGCTGGCCCAGGACCTGATCACCCTGTCCCGGATCCAGGCGGCTGAGCCCATCCCCGATCCCATCCCGGTGGACGTATCCCTCGTGGTGGCCGAGGCCCTGGACCGGTGCCGGATGAAGGCCAACGCCCACGGCATCGAGCTGGCCGCGGACGGCGACCCTGGCCTGGTCGTGATGGGGGACGAGGACCTGCTCGTCAACGCGCTGCGCAACCTGCTGGAGAACGCGGTGGCCTACAGCCCGGAGAAGACCCGGGTGGTGGTAACCACGCACCGCGTCGCCGACGACGTGGCCGAGATCAGCGTCACAGACCAGGGGATCGGCATCCCGCAGCGTGACCTGGAACGGATCTTCGAGCGCTTCTACCGGGTCGACCCCGCCCGCTCCCGCGCGACCGGCGGGACCGGGCTGGGCCTGGCCATCGTCAAGCACGTGACCGCCGCGCACGGCGGCAAGGTCACGGTCGGGAGCAAGGTCGGCGAGGGGTCCACGTTTACCCTGCGGCTGCCGATTGCGCATCGCCCACGCGCTGCGGCCGGGAACTCCCTGCCACCAGCAGCATCATCTGCCAGGGAGGCCATGAAGTGACGCGGGTGCTCGTCGTGGAAGACGAAGAATCGTTCAGTGATGCCCTGTCCTACATGCTCCGCAAAGAGGGGTTCGAGGTCGCGGTCTGCCCGACCGGCCCGGACGCGCTCGAGACGTTCGACCGTGACGGCGCGGATCTGGTGCTGCTCGATCTCATGCTGCCCGGGCTGCCCGGCAGCGAGGTGTGCCGCACGCTCCGCGAGCGGTCGACCGTACCGGTGATCATGCTGACCGCGAAGGACAGCGAGATCGACAAGGTAGTCGGCCTCGAGCTGGGTGCCGACGACTACGTCACCAAGCCGTTCTCTTCCCGCGAGCTGGTAGCCCGGATGCGCGCGGTGCTCCGGCGGCGCGGTGAGCCCGAGGATGCCGCGATCTCGACGCTGGAGTCAGGCCCGGTCCGGATGGACGTGGACCGGCATGTGGTGACCGTGCGCGGCGACCAGGTTCCGCTCCCGCTGAAGGAGTTCGAGCTGCTCGAGGTACTGCTGCGGAACACCGGCCGGGTGCTCACCCGGATGCAGCTCATCGACCGGGTCTGGGGCGCCGACTACGTCGGCGACACCAAGACTCTCGACGTGCACATCAAGCGCCTGCGGGCCAAGGTCGAAGTCGATCCGGGGAACCCGCGGCACATCATCACGGTCCGCGGGCTGGGCTACAAGTTCGAGCCCGGCAGCTAGTCCCCCGCGCGGCGAGGGTCCTCGCGGCGACGGTCCTCAGGGGGTGGCGGTGGCCGTCGCGGTAGCCGTCGCGCCGGGGGAGGGCGTGGCCGTGGCGCTGCCGCCCGTGCCCCGGTGCTTGTGCCCTGGTGACACGCTGGGCGTCGGCGACGTGGTCGGGGCCGGTGAGAACGTGGCGTATGAATCCGACCGGGCGATCACCGGCACGTCCAGGCCCACCGTGCCCGCGTTCTGGAAGGTGAGGAACACCTTGACGTAGGCGCCGCCGGGCAGGCTCCGGGTCAGGCCGGTGAGGATCAGCTTGGGCGACGGGCCGGTCAGCAGCGCGCTCTGGTCCTGCTCCAGCAGCACGCCACCCTGCGGCAGCGTCACCGAGGTGGCGGCGGCCGGTGCGGTGATCCTGACCAGGCGGTCCCGCGGTCCCGTGTTGACCAGTCCCACGAACAGGCTGGCCGAGCTGCCCGCCGGCAGCGTGGCGCTGGGCGGGGCGCCCAGGATGAAGGCGTTGCGGATCGCGATCTCGCCCCCGCCCTCCTTGATCGTCGCCGAGGCCCCGTTCGTGGGCGGGTGCCAGTGCAGCACCGGTGCGTTACTGCCGGCCTCGCATCCCGCCAGCACCGGGATCAGCGCCACCGCCGCCACAGCGCAGGCGCGGCGCAGGGCCTTCAGGCCCGGCTGGGACGATCGGGACGTGGCCGCAGGCCGTGCCGCGGGACGGCTCAGGGGGAGCATCGTGCTCTCCTCGTATGTGAGTGAGGTGCACCTGGGACGCGTGAAAGCGTATCGGCAGCCGGTGGCCGGCCAGCCACCGGGCCGGGCGTGTCGCCGGGCCCGGCGCGATGGCGCTCAGTACCCGGCTGGACAGCGGTTGGTCAGGCGGGCCGCATCCCCGCCTGGCCGGCCAGCACCACGGTGTCGTCCGGGTCATCCAGCCCCTGCGGGCTGGCGCCCTTTAGCGTCCGCAGGCTGCTCTCCAGCTGGAGCGACGGGCCGAGGCTCCGCTCGATGCTGCGCACCGAGCCGTCCTCGTACACCAGGACGGCGGTCAGCCCGTGCGGCAGGTAGGTGCCCATGGCGTCGCGCGGGTCGTTCACCACATGGTCGGTGCTGAGCTTGCTCTGCCTGGCCAGCGACCTGGCCACCGCCACCGCCCGGCCCGTCGCCACGAAGTAGAGCGGCACGCCTGCGGCCGTCGCTTGCGCTTTCAGCTGGCGGGCCGCGGCCGCGCACCGGCAGCCGGCCGGGACCAGGGCGAGGACTGAAGGCCGCAGACGGCGCAGCGAGAGGGAACGGCCGCGGCCCACGGTAACGCTGACAGCCGGCAGCAAGCCGCCGACCTCGCCCACCGGGGGACTGGACCGCCGCGGGGCGCTGGTCGTCTGCAGCGTGTTCGGCACCGCGTGCCGCGCCGTGAACATGGTGAGCAGGGTTCCGGCCAGCAAGGTCAGCGCCAGGCAGCTGGCGAGCAGGGGAAGGACCATCCCGTCTCTGGTGAGCGGGCCGCCTAGCCGCCGCACCAGCCGGTGCCTGCGCTCCGCGCGCAGTTCCCGCCGGTAGGCCTGGATATCACGATCGAGCTCCCGGGGGTCGTCCGGGATCTCGATGTCGACCGGGGGCAGGCCATAGTCGTCCCGCTCCGGATCCCCACCTCTGTTCACGAGCATCCTTCTCCGGGTGCGCGGCCTCGTTCTTCTCCAGTATGTGCCTGTCACTGCCTTCGCGGCACTCTTGGCCGCCCGCGGATTGAGACAGGTTGGTCCCGGGTGCCGTGGGCGGCGGTCCGGTGGCCCGGCCCGGACTCCCCGGCCGGCCCGGAGGCCCATAGACCTGCCCTGGGCGCATACTGGGAGGAAGCCCGTAGAGGGCCCCTGACGACGCTACCGACGGTAAACCAGCCGGAAACATAGGAAGTCGTGCTGGGTCCCCCCGCAGGGCCGCCGCCGCCCCGACACGCGCCCGCGATCGCTTTCTGAGCCCCTAAAACGCCTATTGACCTGCACGTTTAACGTAAACGACAGGTAAGGAACCCTGTTGGTCGTGCTAACATTGCTTTAGCGGAAGGGGTATGTGCCACATGACTTTTAAGGTCGGCGACACGGTCGTCTACCCCCACCATGGGGCTGCTCGCATCGAAGAGATCGAGACCCGTTCGATCAAGGGTGAGGACAAGACGT
>DATCFY010000206.1:0-7498 GCA_036509255.1 Streptosporangiaceae bacterium | reverse complement strand
GAAGTCCCCGGTGAAGTTGCCGTTCTGGGTCTTCTCGTTCCAGCCGAGCACCTTCACGTTGGTGTGGTGCTGGGAGTTGTAGTACTGCACGCCGTCCCAGAACCCGTCCATGTAGATGGTCACCGTGGGCAGCTTGATGCCGCCGAACGTGGCCACCTTCTTGGTCTTGGTCATCCCCGCGGCCAGGTAACCACCGAGGAAGCCGTCCTGGACCGTGTCGAACAGCAGCGCGTCCACGTTCTTCAGCGCCGGTGTGTAGTTGTTGTCCACGATCGCGAACTTCTGGCTCGGGTGCGCCTTGGACGCGCTCTGCGTGGCGCTGGCCATCAGGAAGCCGACCGTGACGATGATCCCGCACTTCTGCCCGATGAACGCGTTGATGTTCGGGACGTAGTCGCTCTGGGAGCTGGACTGCAGGTACTTGACGGAGACGCCGCTCGGGTCGGCCGACTGCGCCTCCTGCATGCCCTGCCACGACGACGCGTTGAACGACCTGTCGTCGATACCGCCAGTGTCGGTAACCATGCAGCCCTTGAAGCTGGCCGCAGCCGCGCTGCTGGATGCGCTGCTCGACGACGAGCCAGACGGGCCTGACGTGCTACTGCCACACGCCGCGGCGAGCAGCGCCAGTGCGCTGAGGGCCGCGATGGCCGGGACCGTGCGTCTCACGAATACCTCCTGGTACGGGGCGGCTGATACCGCCTGCTCGTCCGCTGCGGCCATGACCGCCGCCCTGGGTGGTGACTCTCGCCCCCGCAGGGCCGCCGCTGGCCCCCTCAATCCGCCCGGTACGCGAGGCAAGGAAGACCCCAAACGCCCCGCTCTGGGATGCCCGCAGGCTAGACCTGGTGAGCGGGCCAGGGAAGCGGTGACGGGCGGCCGCAGCCGTCCCGTTGCCAAATCGAAATCGCTTCCCCCGCTACCGTGACCTGCCTGTCCGCCTGAGGCCCCAGCATTTGGCCCGGCGATGATGCTCCAGGCCGCCCGCCGGGGCATGCTCGCGAGCGTGGACGGGCAGCGCTGGTGACGCAGGTAGGTTGATCCGATGGATGAGAACCGGGCCCGACGGGTCGCTGACACGCTGCGGGACCGCGGCATCGATGCACACTTCGAAAACGCGGGCATTGATGTCTACGGGGTGCGCGTTGTGCTCGCCGGCGGCCGCGAGGCGATCTGGGGCAACGAAGGCACCGCGACCCTCGAAGCCGAGGTGCTGCTCGATGGGGACCTCGTCGGATTTGTTCCGGAGATCCCCGGCTCGGAGGATTTCGACGATGACCAGGTCGTCGACGCCATAGCCCGGGCCGACTACGACCAGCCGGTCGGGCAGGAACTCCCCTCGGCCCCGCCTTCGGGCAAGCCCCTGCCGCGGGATGGCGGGCTGTTCCGCCGCTTCCGCGACGGCTTCCGGTACGACTCCGAGTCCTGAGTTAGCTTCCGGTACGACTCCGAGTCCTGAGCCAACCACCCGGGCCTCGGCGGCCAGACCCTCACGGGCGCCCGGCACGTCCCTGTTACCGTCGGGTCGGGCACGATTCCCGACCTCGGAGGCAGGGCGTGACGATCGACTGGGTGCGGTTGCGGGCGGCGGCCACGGACGCCGCGGGACAGGCTTACGCGCCGTACTCCCGGTTGCGGGTCGGGGCCGCGGGACTGGCTGATGACGGGCGGCTCATCACCGGCTGCAACGTCGAGAACGCCTCGTTCGGGCTCACCCTGTGTGCCGAGTGCGGGCTGGTCAGCGCGCTGCACGCGACCGGGGGCGGCACGCTCACGGCGGTCAGCGTGGTAGCCGGGGACGGCGAGCCGCTGGTGCCCTGTGGGCGGTGCCGCCAGCTGCTGCTGGAGGCGGGCGGCCCGGGCCTGGTGCTGGACACCGAGGCCGGTCCCCGGGAGCTGGGTGAGCTGCTGCCCGGCGCGTTCACCGGCACCGACCTCAGCGCGCGCCGCGACTGAGCCCGCTGTGACCGAGCCCGCCGCATCCCAGTCCTCCGCATCCGAGCCCGCCGCCACCGACTACGACGCGGTCGAGCTCATCCGGGCCAAGCGGGACGGCCAGCGGCTGACCGACGCCCAGATCCGCTGGCTGCTGCGCCGCTACCTGGCCGCCGGCCCCGGTGCCGTCCCCGACGAGCAGATGTCCGCGCTGCTGATGGCCATCTACTTCCAGGGCCTGGACACCGCGGAGCTGCGCACCTGGACCGCGGCCATGGTCGATTCGGGGGATCGGCTGGACCTGTCCGGGCTCGGCCGCCCCACGGTGGACAAGCACTCCACCGGCGGTGTCGGCGACAAGGTGTCGCTGATCCTCGCGCCGCTGGTGGCCAGCTGCGGAGCCGCGGTCCCGCAACTGTCCGGACGGGGTCTTGGCCACACCGGGGGCACCCTGGACAAACTGGAAGCCATTAGCGGGTGGCGGTCTTCGTTGCGGAACGAGGAGATGCGCGCGGTGCTGCAGACGGCGGGCTGCGTGATCTGCGCGGCGGGGCCCGGCCTGGCCCCGGCCGACCGCCGCCTCTACGCGCTGCGGGACGTGACCGGCACCGTCGAGTCGATCCCGCTGATCGCCAGCTCCATCATGTCCAAGAAGATCGCTGAGGGAACGTCGGCGCTGGTGCTGGACGTGAAGGTGGGCAGCGGGGCCTTCATGCGCGAGGTGCCGCAGGCCCGGGAGCTGGCCCAGACCATGGTCACCCTCGGCGCGGAGCACGGCGTGGCTACCTCGGCCCTGCTGACCAGGATGGACACCCCGCTCGGGCGGGCCGTGGGCAACGCGGTCGAGGTCGAGGAGGCGGTGACCACACTGCGCGGCGAGGGGCCGCCGGACCTGGTCGAGGTGACCCTGGCGCTGGCCCGGGAGATGCTCCGGCTGGCCGGTATCGACGCTGATCCGGCCGCGGCGCTGGCCAGCGGCCGTGCGCTGGACACCTACCGGGTGATGATCCGGGCCCAGGGCGGCGACCCGGACGCCCCGCTGCCCGCAGCCCGGCACCGCAGGCCGGTGCTGCCCGCCCCCCAGGACGGCTGGCTGCAGCGGCTCGACGCCCGGGCGGTCGGGGTGGCCGCCTGGCGGCTCGGCGCCGGGCGGGCGGTCAAGGAGGACCCGGTCAGCCCGGCGGCTGGTGTTCGGTGCCTGGCCAAGCCGGGGGAGCGGGTCGAGCGGGGGCAGCCCCTGCTGGAACTTCTGACCGACGACGAGTCCCGGTTCGAGCGGGCTGCCGCCGCGCTGGCCGACAGCGTGACGGTCGGCGAACAGCCACCGGACCTGCCGCCACGCGTCATCGATTGTCTGTGAGAATGGGGGGATGGCTCCCACATTCCAGGAGATCAGAGCCGTTCCCAAGGTGCTGCTGCACGACCATCTGGACGGCGGCCTGCGGGCCTCGACGGTGGTAGACCTGGCCCGTGAGATTGGCTACGACCGGCTGCCCTCCCAGGACGCGCACGAGGTCGAGCAGTGGCTGCGCCGGGGCGCGCACCGCGGTCACCTGAAGTACTACCTGGACGCGTTTCAGCACACGGTCGCGGTGATGCAGACCCGCGAGGCCCTGATCCGGGTGGCCGCCGAGTGCGCGGAGGACCTCGCCGCCGACGGGGTCGTGTACGCCGAGGTGCGGTTCGCCCCCGAGCTGCACGTGGCCGGGGGACTCACCCTGGAGCAGGTGGTCAGCGCGGTGCTGGAAGGCTTCCGGCTGGGCAGCGCCGGGCGGGGCATCACCGTGTACGCGCTGCTCACCGCCATGCGCACCGCCGCGCGGTCGCTGGAGATCGCCGAGATCGCGGTCCGGCACCGGGACGAGGGCGTGGTCGGGTTCGACATCGCCGGCGCCGAGGCGGGCAGCCCGCCCACCCGGCATCTGGACGCGTTCCAGTACGTGGCCCGGGAGAACTTCCACATCACGATCCACGCCGGGGAGGGCTTCGGGCTGCCGTCCATCTGGGAGGCGCTGCAATGGTGCGGAGCCGAGCGCCTCGGCCACGGTGTCCGGATCGTGGACGACATCCGGATCACCGCCGACGGCACCGCCCAGCTGGGCCGCCTGGCCAGCTACGTCCGGGACCGCCGGACCCCGCTGGAGATGTGCCCGTCGTCGAACGTGCAGACCGGGGCGGCCCCGTCCATCGAGGCCCACCCCATCGGCCTGCTGCGCCAGCTGTCCTTCCGGGTCACCGTGAACACCGATAACCGGCTGATGAGCGGGGTGAGCCTGACGTCGGAGTTCGCGTTGCTGGGTGAGGCGTTCGGGTACGGCTGGTCCGACTTCGAATGGCTCACGATCAACGCGATGAAGAGCGCGTTCGCGCACTTCGACAAGCGGCTGAAGATCATCAACACGGTCATCAAACCGGGATTTGCCACCGCCCGGGCCCTGAGTAACGCTGTGGTCCGGTTCCCGGGCGCCGGTGAAGGGGCACGGTGAAAGGGCACGGTGAATGGGCGCCGCCGGTGAAGGGACGTCCGTGAAGGAGACGACGTGAGCGTAGCTGAGAGCCCGGCGGCGGGCGTGGCGGGCGTGATCAGCGCGGCGCCTGTGCTGGCCGAGATGGGGGCCACTTCGGACGCCGCGCTGCGCCAGCTGCTGCACGGGCTGCCCGGTGTGGACCAGGTGGGGGCGGTTCAGCGCGCCGCCGCCCTGGCCACCCGGTCCGTCAAGAAGGACGCCAAGCTCTGGGCGCTGGACACCGCGGTCCGGATGGTCGACCTGACCACGCTGGAGGGCGCGGACACCCCGGGTAAGGTCCGCGGGCTGTGCGCCAAGGCCCGCCAGCCGGACCCCGCCGACCAGGCCGTGCCACCTGTCGCCGCCGTCTGCGTCTACCCCGACCTCGTGGCGGTGGCCCGCGGCGCGCTGGGCGGCAGCGACGTCAAAGTGGCCTCGGTGGCCACCGCGTTCCCATCCGGCCGCGCCTCGCTGACGGTGAAGCTGGCCGACGTGGCCGACGCGGTCGCGGCCGGCGCCGACGAGGTGGACATGGTGATCGACCGGGGAGCATTCCTGGCCGGCCGGTACGGCCAGGTCGCCGAGGAGATCCGGGCGGTCCGCGAGGCCTGCGGCCCGGCCCACCTCAAGGTCATCCTGGAGACCGGGGAGCTGGCCACGCTGGACAACGTGGCCCGGGCCTCCTGGCTGGCCATGCTGTCCGGGGCCGACTTCATCAAGACCTCGACGGGCAAGGTCTCGCCGGCCGCGACCCCCCCGGTCGCGCTGGTCATGCTGGGCGCCGTGGCCGACTTCGCCGCGGCCACCGGCCGCCGGGTCGGGGTGAAAGTGGCCGGCGGCGTGCGCACCGCCAAAGACGCGGTCCGCTACCTGGTCCTGGTCAAGGAGACCGCCGGCCCGGAGTGGCTCATCCCGGCGCTGTTCCGCATCGGTGCCTCCAGCCTGCTGAACGACCTGCTGATGCAGCGCCGCAAGCAGCTCACCGGCGTCTACCCCAGCCCGGACTACTTCACAGTGGATTAACCCGGCCGCGGAGTGGATTACGCACATTCAGGCGTATTTGCCGTTAACAGGCGGCGACGCGCGCTGCCTGTTGCCGCCCAGAAGAAATTCCGCAAACTCGTGGCGAATGGGAATTCGCGTCAGAGTAATCAGTCCGGGATTACATCAAGCGGCATGGCCGCATCGTCGCAGTTATCCTGGGCCAGCTGGGGTGTGGACCTATCCCTGGAGGAGTAGTGGGCTCGATTCCTGTCTGGCCGGACAGTAGCGTCCTGGATCTGGCCCGAATACGCGAAATGCTGTCATTCTTTCCGGCCGCGGTGGCCTATGTCGCCGGCCCTGATCTGGTGATCGATTTTGCCAGCGACGAGTTCCGGCTCGCAGGCGATCAGGAGGTGGCCGGCCGGCCGGCGCATGAAGTGTTCCCGGCCCTGGCCGACCCGGCCAGTAACGAAGTGCTCGGCCAGGTCATGCACTCCGGGCAGCCAGTCCGGGGCCATGAGGTCGGACGGTCTTGCCGCCTGGGCGGCCCGTCAGCCCACGCTCCCCAGATCATTGCGCGACACCATTACCCGGCTGCGCGCGGAGTACGCGCTGGCCACGCCGCTGATGGCGGGTGACCGTCCGCTCGGCGTGCTGGCCCTGGGCCGCAGCGCGGAACGATCCGGCTTCACCAGGACGGATATCGCGGTGGTCGAGGAACTCGGCCGCCAGATGGTCATCGGGCTGGGCCACGCTGGACCTGTGCACCGGCGACCTCTCGTACGCCAGCGCCGGGCACCCGCCCCCGCTCCTGTCCTACGGCCCCGGCCACGCCGAGTACCTGGACAACCCGGCAGGCATCATGCTCGGCGTGCCCGGCGGCGGCGTTTTTGCGGCCGGCCGCCTGGGCCTGTCACCCGGCACAGGGCTGCTCCTCTACACCGATGGGCTCATCGAGGACCACGGCCGGGACATCACTGAAGGCCTCAACGCGCTGGCTGCCACCATGCGGTCCGCCAGCGGGCTCACCGCCGAGCAGAACTGCCAGGCAGTGCAGGCCGCTCTGCTGGGCAGCTCGCCGCGCTCCGACGACGTCTGCGTCCTGGCCGCCAGGTTCAATGGCTGGGGCCCGTCTCGCTAAAGCGCTTAAATCCTTACCCCACGGGGTCAGCTGCCGTCGGGATAGCCGCCGCGGTGCGACACCATCGGGTAGTGCGGCAGCGTCCCGGCCGGGTCGGCGATCATGGCCTGGGTCAGCCGGAGGTAGGGCGGGTGCGCCCGCCAGCCGGCGGGGTCCGGCACCAGCCCGGCCGAGATCAGCGGCCCGTCCGGTCCGGCATCCTGCCCGTCCCGCCCGGCGTACAGGGCCCGCAACGCCCCGGCCAGCCCGTCGATGACGCCGTCCCCGAACCGCGCCCGCCAGTCATCCTCGATGCCGTCTGCCACCCGGTGGTATGCCTCCTGGGCCTGCTCGCCGCGCGGCGTGAGACGCACGTGCCGGCCCCGTCCGCCTCCGGGGTCGGGCCCGGTCACCGCGTAGCCCTCCCGTTCCAGCAGGCCCACGGACACGCTGACCGCCTCCCCGGATACCCCGGCCCGGCGGGGCACGTCCCGCAGCGTGATCCCGCCCGCGCTGAGCACCCGCAGCACGTTGGCGCTGACCGGAAGGGACAGCGCCGATTCGCGCTCGAACTCCGCGCGGAAGCTCATCAGCGCCTGCGACAGCGCAGTGGGCAGGTCCCCGCCGGCCACGCGGTGCTCCGGCGAGACGGCAGGCAATTCCCGGCCGGGCTCGGGCCGGTAGACCCCCGACACCGGCAGGAACGCCGGCACGTCCTCGCCGGACGGCCCGGCTACCGTGCGCAGGGTCCCGGTGAGCTGGTCGATCACGGCGGCGCCGAACCGTTCTCGCCAGCGTTCCCCGATCACGCGGGCCAGCGGGTCCCAGATCTCCTGGGCCTGGCGGCCCCACGTGGTGGGCCGGACGACCGCGTCCCGGCGGCCCTGGGCTGGCCGGCCGCCGGCGGGCCCGACCTCGACGTAACCCCACCGCTTCAGGCCCGCGAGGTTAG
>DATCFY010000205.1:0-78423 GCA_036509255.1 Streptosporangiaceae bacterium | reverse complement strand
CAGTCACGTGTGGTATTCGTCCTCCTCAGCCGGGGACCTTCCCCCCTAGCCTCTCACGCCCCAGGCTCGCGGGGCAGTGCGGCAATTCAGCGTAACCCGGCCCGCCGACAAAGTCCGCACACCAGGCCCACGGTGCCGAGGCTCTAACCCCACCCAGCTCACTTACCCCCAGCTCAGCTCACTGCCGGCCCATCGCCATCCGCATCTCACCCTCGGTATCGCTGATCAGGTCCCCCGACACGTCCACGGTCACGGTATGCAGCGTCCCGGTGAACCGGAACGGCGAGGTGTAGTCCGCCACCACGGGCGACCCGGGATTAGCCCCGCAGGTCAGCCCGCCCGGGTTGAGCCCGATCGGCGTGGTGACGGGGAACTCGGCCTGGCCGGCCAGCTGACCATCCACGTAGAGCTGGGCCCGCCCTGGAGCCCCCTTGCCGGTCATGAAGTCCGGGGCCCCGGTGGGCTCGAACTCGAAGCGCAGCTGGTGCCGCCCCGGCGGCACCGGGTCCACGGCGGACACCTTGTACACCGCGCGCCGCAGGTAGTTGTGCGCGTAGTGCGGCACCCCGCCGAGCAGGTACATGCTCCACCCGCCGGCGCTGCTCCCCTGGCAGAGAAGTATCCCGTCCGCCCCGCCCGCGGGGATCTCCACGTCCGCGGTGATGCTGTGCGCCCGGTTCAGCAGCCGCGGCGACACCCAGGCGGGCACCGTCTGCGTGCCCGGCCGGTACACGTACCGGTCGCGCGGCGCCGCCACCTGCGGCCGCTCCACCATGAGCCGCGCGGCCGCACTCCCGTCGATCGGCAGCACGTTGTACTTGCCCGCCTCGACGTACCACTGAGCGATCATCTCGATCAGCCGGTCCGGGTGCTCGTCCGCCAGGTTGTGGTTCTCGGCCGGGTCCTCGTCGACGTGGTACAGCTCCCAGTGACGGGCGTCCAGGTCGGCGAGGTCCGCGGCGGTGATCGGCACGCCGAATCCCCGGCCCGCCTCGGCGAAGGACGGCCCGGGCCACGGGCACACCGCCCGCCAGCCCTGATGGTCGAGGGCCCGGTGGCCGAGCATCTCGAAGTACTGCGTGTGGTGCCGGCTCGGGGCGGACGCGTCAGCGAACGTGTGCGCGAAGCTCACCCCGTGGATCGGTGACTGGGTCACGCCCCGGATCGTCTCGGGCGGGTCGGCCCGCAGGACGTCCAGCACGGTCGGCACGATGTCGATGATGTGCGCGTACTGGGTGCGCACCTGGCCGCGCGCCTGGATCCCGGCCGGCCAGTGCACCACGAACGGATCGGCGGTGCCGCCCCGGTAGGTCTCCCGCTTCCAGCGGCGGAACGGCGTGTTGCCCGCCCAGGTCCAGCCCCACGGGTAGTGGTTGAACGTGTCCGGGCCGCCGAGCTGGTCGATCGAGCGCAGGCTCTCCTCCAGCGTCTCCGGGGCGTTGTTGAAGAACTGCAGCTCGTTGGTGGTGCCCTGGACGCCGCCCTCGGCGCTCGCGCCGTTGTCGGAGACCAACATGATCAGCGTGTTGTCGAACTGGCCGGTCTCCTTGAGGAAGTCGAGCACCCGGCCGAGGTGATGATCCGTGTGCGACAGGAAGCCCGCGAACACCTCCATCATCCGGGCGGCTAGCCTGCGGGCGTCGGCGGGTAGTGACTCCCAGGCGGGCACGTCCGGGTCATGCCGGGACAGCTCCGCGCCGGCGGGCATGATGCCGAGCTCCTGCTGCCGGGCGAAGACCCGCTCCCGGTAGGCGTCCCAGCCGTCGTCGAACTGGCCCGCGTACCGGTCGGCCCACTCGCGGGGCACGTGATGCGGGGCGTGCGTGGCGCCTGGGCAGTAGTGCAGGTAGAACGGCTTGTCCGGGGCAACCTGGGCGGCGTCGGCCAGGAACTCGATGGCCCGGCCAGCCAGGTCGTCGTTCAGGTGGTAGCCCTGCTCCGGCGGGGCGGGCGGCTCGACCTGGTGGTTGTCGTAGACCAGGTCCGGATACCACTGGCTGGTGTCGCCGCCCAGAAACCCGTAGAACCGCTCGAATCCCCGCCCCAGCGGCCAGCGGTCGAACGGCCCGATCGCGGACTCGAACTCCGAGGGCAGCAGGTGATACTTGCCGATCAGGTAGGTGCTGTACCCGTGAGCCAGCAGCATCTCGGACAGAAATCCGTTCTCGAACGGTACCCGTCCGTTGTAGCCGGGATAGCCGGTGGCCATCTCGTTGACCCCCGCCGTCGCGTTGGCGTGGTGGTTGCGCCCGGTCAGGATGCACGAGCGGGACGGCGAGCACAGCGCCGTGGTGTGCATGTTCGTGTACAGCAGGCCGCCCGCGGCGAGCGCGTCGAAGTTCGGGGTGGCGATCGGGCTGCCGTAGCAGCCGAGCTGGCCGAACCCGGTGTCGTCCAGCACGATGATCATCACGTTCGGTGCGCCGGGCACGGCGCGCACCGGCTGTGGCCAGGCCGGCGACGACTGGTCGGTGGTCCGGCCGATCACTCCCGGAAACGCGGTGCCCGGTTTGTACTCGATCAGCCCCATTAGTGCTCCCCCCGGCGGCGTGGGACGGTGTCCCGGTCTCCGGGGAGACCGGGTCCTCCCACCAGACGCCGCCGCGGGCCGCAGGGCATCACCCGCCTGGAGTGACGCCTCCCTCAGGCCCGCACGCGGTCCCGTCCCCGTGGCAGTAGAGCCCGCGCTTGGCGATGTACTGCACCACCCCGTCCGGGACCAGGTACCAGACCGGCTCGCCCGCGTCGACCCGCTGCCGGCACTCGGTGGACGAGATGGACAGGGCCGGGATCTCGACGAGGCTGACCTGGTCACTCGGCAGCCCGGCACTGGACAGCCGGTGCCCCGGCCGGGTGCAGCCCACGAAGTGGGCCAGCTTGAACAGGTCCGCCGCGTCCTGCCAGGACATCATCATGGACAGTGCGTCCGCGCCGGTAATGAAGAAGAACTCCGCCTGCTGGCCGCGGATCGCCCGAAGCTCGCGCAGCGTGTCGATGGTGTACGTGGGCCCGGGCCGGTCGATGTCCACCCGGCTGACCGAGAACCGCGGGTTCGACGCGGTGGCGATCACCGTCATCAGGTAGCGGTCCTCAGAGGACGAGACCTTCCGGTGGTCCTTCTGCCAGGGCTGGCCGGTGGGCACGAACACGACCTCGTCCAGGTCGAACGCGTGCGCCACCTCGCTGGCGGCGACCAGGTGACCGTGATGGATCGGATCGAAGGTGCCGCCCATCACCCCCAGCCGGGGGGCCCGGCGGGATCGCAGCTCGGGCACGTCAGATTCACCATCCTTCATGACGCGACTCTAACGGGCCTCCCGGTCCGCCCTGGTGCCCTGTCAGCCGAGCCCGGGGACAGGTGCCTCTCCGCCGGCCCAGCGGACCACCCGCACCGCCTTGCCGACCTCGGTGCGCGGTACCGTCCCCGCGGGCAGCAGCCGGACGGTGATCCGCACGCCCAGCACCTCACGCAGCCGGGCCTCCACCTCGGCCCCGGCCGGGCCGCCCCGGTCCAGCCGGTACTCGCACAGCGCCACCAGGTCGGGCTGGGCGGCCCGCTCGTCCAGCACCAGCAGGTAGTCCGTGCTGAGCGAGGTGTGCTCGAGCAGTACCCGCTCCACCTCGCTGGGGTACAGGTTCACGCCGCGAATGACCAGCATGTCGTCCCGCCGCCCGGTGACCCGGCTCATCTTCACCAGGGTGCGGCCGCAGACGCAGGTGCCCCGGCGCAGCGCGGCGATGTCCCCCGTCCGGTAGCGCAGCAACGGCACCGCCTCCCGGGTCAGGCTGGAGAACACCAGCTCTCCCGGGGTCCCGTCGGGCACCGGCGCGGCGGTCACCGGGTCCACCGCCTCGACCAGGAAATGGTCCTCGTTGACGTGCAGCCCGTCCGCGGCCTCGGCACACTCGGCGGCGACCCCGGGCCCGATCACCTCGGACAGGCCGTAGATGTCCAGCGCCCGCAGCCCCAGCAGCTCCTCGATCCGGGCCCGCAGCTGGGGGGACCACGGCTCGGCCCCGAAGATCCCGGCCCGCAGGGCCAGCCCGTGCCCCGGCCGCAGCCCGGCGTCGGCCAGTGCCTCACCCAGCCGTATCGCGTACGACGGCGTGCAGGTCAGGATGTCGGGCCGCAGGTCCCGGATGAGCGTGACCTGCCGCGGCGTCATCCCGCCGGACGCGGGCACCACCGCGGCACCGAGCTCGATCGCGCCCTGGTGGATGCCCAGGCCGCCGGTGAACAGCCCGTAGCCGTACGCGTTGTGGATGATGCTGCCCGGCCCGGCGCCTGCGGCGGCCAGTGCCCGCGCGCACATCCGGGCCCAGAGCCGCAGGTCAGCCCGGGTATAGCCCACCAGCGTGGGACGCCCGCTGGTGCCACTGGAGCCGTGGAACGCGACCACCTCGCTGCGGTCCACCCCGAGCATCCGCAACGGATACGCATCCCACAAATCCTGCTTCTCGGTCATCGGGAGCCGGGGTAGATCATCCAGCCCCAGTCCGCAGCCGCCGGCGATCCCGGCCGACCGGAGTCGTTCCGCCTGTACCCCGTCGAGGGCCAGCAGCCGGTCCACCAGGATCCGGAGTCGCGCCTCCTGGAGTTCGGCACGCTGCTCGGACGGCATCGACTCGGCGTCAGGCTCGAACATCATCGCCTTTTCCTGAACTTCTCCCGCACGGCCACCGGGCCGGAGCGGCGTCACCAGCTTGCCACAGCTCGCGGTTCCCGCCGATGTCCACTACTCAGAGTAATTACTTGACTACGTTTCGACTCACCGGCACCAATCCGCCGACCGGGGGGTGCCGAAGTCCCTAACAGCGGACCACCACGGGGGTGTGTCCACTCTTCCCTGGAGGAAGCTTCATGATCGGTACGAAACGGCTCAGAATGCTGGGCACCCGGAAGGCAGGGATCGGCCTGGCCGGCCTGCTGACCGCAGGCCTGGCTCTGGCGTCCGGGACAGCGTTCGCGTCGACCTCGTCGTCCTCATCGAGCATGTCCGGGATGACCTCGTCCCACGCGGCCAGGGGCTTCACCAAGGGCTTCTACGCCGGCCACACGGTGCGCTTCTACTACAGCAAGAACTTCAAGTGTAAGCAGCCGCCGACCAGCACGGCCTCATCCAAGTGCGAGGGCGGGACCAACTACACCCAGACCCCGTCCAACACCTTCGACCCGCTGTATGTGATCGTGCCGCTCGGCTTCACCCCGCCGAAGAGCACCCTGCAGTGCCCGGCGGGCCGGTGCATCGACCACCCGCACACGATTGACCTGACCTCAGTGCTGGGTAGCGGCACGGGCAACCTGACGCTTCCCGCCCACAGCCACATCGTTGCCACGAACAACAGCCACCAGTCCGAGTGGTGGAACGTGGACATCGTCGGGGTCAAGAGCCTCAGCACCTGGAACAAGCTGATCCGGGCCAAGAACGCCCACGAGCTGCAGTACCTGCAGCGCGCGAAGAGCTCGACGATCACCGGGAACATCCCGACCAACCTGTTCCTGTACTTCGCAGTGACCAGGTAGCAGCTAGCCGGCGCTGGCCGCGCCTGACCCCTGGGCGCGGCCAGCGCCACCGCTACCGGCCCATCCGCCCGTCCACCCACCTGCACGAGAGGTGCCACGCATGGTCAACCAGCCTATGGACGCTGTCCGGCCGCCGGGCCGGACCGTGGCCACCAGGGTCCGCACGCTGCGCAGCTGGCGCGGGGCTGTCGGCCTCCTCGGCGTGGCCGCGGGAGCCACCATGATCACCGGGGCGTTCCTGCCCTGGGTCACCACGTTCGCCGGGCTGATCGGCATCCCCGGGGTTCGCGGCAGCAACGGGCGCATGCTCGCCATCGCCGGGGCCGTCATCGCGATCGCCGGGATCGCCCACGCCCTGCGCGGCGGCCGCCTGTCCCGCTGGGTAATCGGCCTGGCCGGCTTCCTGGCCACCGGGTTCTCCGGCTTCCTGCTCCTCCAGCTCGCGGCCAGCCTGCGGTCGCTGAGCACCGACTCGATGGTGGCCGGTCAGAGCGGCCCCGGCCTGTGGGTCACCGCCGCCGGGTCGGCGCTGGCCTTCGCCACCATGTTCCTGCCCGCCCCGGCCCAGGCCGGCCTGGACAACACCGCCACCGGCCTGCGGGCCTGGGGCAGCGACCAGGACTCCACCGGCCTGCGCCGCGGCATCCAGATCGCGCTCGGTGTGCTGTGGCTGGCCGACGGCGCGCTGCAGCTCCAGCCGTTCATGTTCGGCCGCGGCTTCGTGAACCAGATCCTCATGCCCGCCTACATGGGCAGCCCGTCCGGGGTCACCGCACCGGCCCTGGCCTTCGACCGGCTGGTCCTGCACGCCCCGGCCACCTGGAACGCCGCGTTCGCGGTCACCCAGCTAGTGATCGGTGCCGCGCTGCTGTGGCGGCCCACGGTACGGGCGGCACTGGCCGCCAGCATCGCCTGGGCGCTCAGCGTGTGGTGGTTCGGCGAAGGGCTGGGCGGCGTGCTCAGCGGCACGGCCAGCCCCCTGACCGGCGCACCCGGGGCGGTCATCCTGTACGCGCTGCTGGCCGTGCTGGCCTGGCCGGTCACGGCCCGGATAGCGGAGGCTGGCCAGCGGCAGGACGGCCCGGCCGCCGCCGGCAGCCCGCTCGGCCTGACCGGGGCCCGGATCACCTGGCTGGTCCTGTGGGGCAGCTTCGCCTACTTCATCCTGCAGGCCGCGAACCGGGCGCCGGACGCCCTGCGGGCCACGTTCACGGGCCTGGCGTCGGGGGAACCTGGCTGGATCGCCGCCCTGGACCGCGGCCTCGGCAGCGCCGCCGCCGGCCACGGCCTCGCGATCAGCATCGGCCTCGCGGTGGTTTTCGTTGCGGCGGGTTTGGGGGTGTTCTGGTCAGCCACCACGCGGGCGGCACTGCTGCTCAGCGTGCTCATGGCCGTGGCGATCTGGGCGCTCGGCGAGAACTTCGGCGCAATCGCGACCGGACGGGCCACGGACCCCAACTCGGGCCTGCTGCTGGTGCTGCTGGCCGCCGCGTTCTGGCCCCTGCACCGGCGCCCGGCCCCGGCCGTTAGCAGTGATCACAGCCGGGTTTCCGCCCGGGTGGACGAGCCGGCCCAGGAAGAAATGGCGTAATCCCGGTGGGCCGCCCGGCGACGCCGCGAATTGGTGGAGCTAGGCCGGCCGGCTCAGGTCCGGGCACGGCCTAGCATGGCTGCATGACCACTGTGCCGGATCGTGCCCGCGTCCGTCTTCCCGGGATCAGCTCCCGTGCCTACGAGCACCCCGCTGACCGGTCGGCGCTGGTAGCTATGCGCAAACTCACCGGCTTCGACGTGCTGCTGAAGCGTCTGGCCGGACTGTTCAGCGACCGGAGCCTGCGGCTGCTGTTCATGGCCAGCTCCGTGCGGGCCTCGAACGAGCAGTTCCCCGACCTCTACCAGCTGCTGCTGGACGGGGCGGCCATCCTGGACCTTCCTGAGGTGCCCGAGCTCTTCATCTCGCAGGACCCGATGCCGAACGCGATGACCCTCGGATCCGACAAGCCCTTCATCGTCATCACCACAGGCCTGGTCGACCTGCTGGACGCCGAGGAGCACCGGTACGTGATCGGCCACGAGCTCGGGCACGTACTGTCCGGGCACGCGGTCTACCGGACCATGTTGTACCACCTGACCCGGCTCGCTACCCGGCTGGCCTGGTTTGCCATCGGCTACATCGGCCTGCGGGTGATCATCGCCGGGCTGGAGGAGTGGTACCGCAAGTCCGAGCTGTCCTGCGACCGGGCCGGCGTGCTGGCCAGCCAGGATCCCGGAGCAGCGCGGCGGTCCCTGATGAAGATCGCCGGGGGCTCGAAGATTTCCGAGCTGAGCCCGGACGAGTTCCTCCGGCAGGCCCACGAGTACGACGCCGTGCCGGACGTGCGGGAAGGCCTGCTGAAGATGCTGCAGATGCAGGGCACCACGCACCCGTTCGCGGTCGTGCGGTTCGCTGAGCTGGACCACTGGGTGGCCGAGGGCGACTACCAGGACATCCTGGCGGGCAACTACCTGCGCCGGGAGGACGACAGCAACGCCAAGATCGGCGACGAGTTCGTGGCCGCTGCCAAGGCCTACCAGGCGTCGTGGAGCCGGTCCGAAGACCCGTTCATCGGCCTGGTCAAGGGAGTGGCGGAGACCACCGTGGGAGCCGGGGAACGGATCTTCGAGGGAATCTTCGGCCGCCGTGGCGGCGGCAGCGGCGAGTAAGCGCCGCAGGCTTAGCGGGGGGCCCTGAGCAGCACGAGATCGTCCCGGTGCACGATCTCGCGCTCGTACTCGGGGCCCCGCTGGGCCGCCAATTCGTGCGTGGAGCGGCCCATCATGGCCGGGATCTCAGACGCGTCGTAGTTGACCAGGCCGCGGGCGATGACCCGGCCGTCCGGCGCACACAGGTCCACCGGGTCGCCCGCGTCGAATCCGCCTTCCACGCCGGTGATCCCGGCGGGCAGCAGCGACGCGCGGCCGCTCTCGATGGCCTTGGCCGCACCCTCGTCCAGCAGCAGCCGGCCGTGGCTGACGGCCGCATGGGCCAGCCACAACTGCCGGGCCCGGGGCGGCCGCCGGGCCCCCGGCGCGAAGTACGTCCCCCGCGGCTGGCCGGCCAGCACCTCCCGGGCCGCGGCGGCGCTGGCCACCACCGTCGGGATGCCCGCCTCGGTCGCGATCGTGGCCGCATCTATCTTGGTCATCATGCCGCCCGTGCCGACCGGGCCGGTCCGGCCCAGGGTGATCCCGTCCAGGTCGGCGCGGCTGCGGACCTCAGTGATCCGCCGGGCGCCGGGCTGCTGCGGGTCGGCGTCGTACAGGGCGTCCACGTCGGACAGCAGGATCAGCGCCCCGGCCCGGACCACATGCGCGACGAGCGCAGCCAGCCGGTCGTTGTCGCCGAACCGGATCTCATCCGTGGCCACCGTGTCGTTCTCGTTGACGATGGGCAGGATGCCCAGTTCGAGCAACCGGCTCAGCGTGCGCTGGGCGTTGCGGTAGTGCGCACGGCGCATCAGGTCATCGGCGCTCAGCAGCACCTGGCCGGTGCGGACCCCGTGCCGGCCGAAGGCCGCGGTGTACCGGGCGACCAGCAGGCCCTGTCCCACGCTCGCGGCGGCCTGCTGGGTGGCCAGGTCACGGGGCCGGCGCGCCAGTCCCAGCGGGGCCAGCCCGGCCGCGATGGCGCCGGAAGACACCAGCACCACCTGGCTGCCGCCGTGCGCCCGGGCGGCGAGCGCGTCGGCCAGTTCCCCGATCCGGTCCTCGTCGATCCCGCCCTGTGGGGTCGTCAGCGACGAGGATCCGACCTTGACCACCACCGGGCTGGCGTCCGCGATCCCCGGCCACTCCCCCGCCGACCCCAGATCGCCCGCCGACCCCAGATCGCCCGCCGCCGAGGCCCCGCCGGTCCCAGCCCGGTCGCTCAGCCCAGTCACGTCGCCCCTCCAGCCACACCCATCACAACACCCACACTGGCACCCGCGTCCGCGGGGACCAGACTTCGTGATCATGACTTAGGTGTCGTTGGGACGACACCTAAGTCATGATCACGAGCGCCCCGGCCCGCTGGGTCGCCACTTGAGCCACCTTTATCCCTTCAGTCACCTCGGCCCTCAGGGGGCGAGACGGCGGTCGGTGCCTCGGGGGCCGCGGCCGCCCTGGTGGCCCATGGGGATGTCGGGATCCCAGTCGAACACCACGGCCTCGTCCCCGTTGCCGATCATCACCTCGGCGCCATCCTCCGCGCCCGCCTCGGCCAGGGCTTGTTCCACCCCGAGCTTGGCCAGGCGGTCGGCGAGGTAACCGACGGCTTCCTCGTTGGCGAAGTCGGTCTGCTGGACCCAGCGCCACGGCTTGTCGCCCCGGACCAGGAACGTGTTCTCCCCCGCTTGCTCGATCTCGAACTCCGGACCCGTGGCCGGCTGCGGCCGGATCACCCGCCGGGTCGGTTCCTCGACCGGGGCCGCCGCGCGGATCGCGGCGACGACCCCGGCCAGCACGAACGTCAGCTCGCGGACCCCTTCCCTGGTGGCCGCGGAGACCTGGCACACCGGCAGGCCGCGGGCGGCCAGCACCGGCTCAGCCTGCTCGGCCACCTCCCGCGCGGAGGGCACGTCGATCTTGTTCAGGACCACGATCCGGGGCCGGTCCCGCAGGTCCGCGCCGGTGACGTCCTGGTAGGCGTCGAGCTCGGCCTCGATCACGTCGAAGTCGGCGACCGGGTCCCGGGTGGAGTCCCCGCTGGTCTCCGGGGCCGTGCAATCCAGCACGTGGACCAGGACGGAGCAGCGCTCGACGTGCCGGAGGAACTCCAGGCCCAGGCCCTTGCCCTGGCTGGCCCCGGGGATCAGGCCGGGCACGTCCGCCGCCACGAACTGGACGTCGCCCGCCTCCACCACGCCCAGGTGCGGGGTCAGCGTGGTGAACGGGTAGTCGCCGACCGTGGGCTTGGCCGCGGACATCGCGCCGATCAGCGAGGACTTGCCCGCGTTGGGGAAGCCCACCAGGCCCGCGTCGGCCACCGTCTTGAGCAGGAGAACCAGGGAGCACTCCGCGCCGGGCTCGCCGCGCAGCGCGAACCCGGGGGCCTTGCGCTTCATCGAGGCCAGGGCCGCATTGCCGAGCCCGCCGTGGCCGCCCTCGGCGGCCACGAACCGGGTTCCGGACCCGATCAGGTCGGCCAGGACCTGGCCGACCTCGGTACTGACCACGGTCCCGTTCGGTACCCGGATGATCAGGTCCTCGCCGGCCGCGCCGTTGCGGTTCGACCCGGACCCCTGCGTGCCGTTGCCGGCCTTGCGGACTGGGCGGCGATGGAGGTCGAGCAGGGTGGCCACGCTGGGGTGCACCTCGAGGATCACGTTGCCGCCGCGACCGCCGTTGCCCCCGTCCGGGCCGCCTAGCGGCTTGAACTTCTCCCGGTGGACCGAGGCGCAGCCGTGCCCGCCGTTACCCGCCTTGATGCGCAGGACCGCCCGATCCGCGAACTCTGCCACTGCCCCTCCTTCCGGGGTCACAGCCCACTAGCCTCACAAGCCCACCAGCCGCTGTCGGCGGAGGCCAGGTTTTCTCCCGTTCATTCCCAACGGTCCATCCGCGGCCGCCGGATCCTGCGCTCACATGCATCAGGGGCGGACCGCCACCGGTCCGCCCCTGCCTGATGCCTACGTCTGACGAATCGCTTCCAGGCGGACCCTATTCCGCCGCCGGGGAGCCACCCGGCTCGGCCGCGATCACGCTCACCGCACGGCGGCGGCGCACGCTGCCGAACGTCACCTTGCCGGCGACCAGCGCGAACAGGGTGTCGTCACCGCCGCGGCCGACGCCCGGCCCGGGGTGGAAGTGCGTACCGCGCTGGCGCACGATGATCTCGCCCGCGTTCACCTGCTGCCCGCCGAAACGCTTCACGCCGAGCCGCTGTGCCGCGGAGTCACGGCCGTTCCGGCTGGACGACGCGCCCTTCTTGTGTGCCACGTCAGCTCAGCTCCTCTTCTTCCCGGCACTGCTCTTCGCGGTGCTGATGCCGGTGATCTTCAGCTGGGTGTAGTGCTGGCGGTGACCCAGGCGCCGCCGGTACCCCGTCTTGTTCCGGTAGTGGATCATGTTGATCTTGGGGCCGGCTACCGGGCCCAGGATCTCCGCCGTGACCTTGTAGTGGTCAAGCTCGGCTGCGTCGCTGATGACCTTGCCGTCATCGACGACCAGCAACGCGGTCAGCGTCACGCTGGAACCGACGTCACCAGCCAACGTGTCGACGGTGAGTACGTCGTCCACCGCCGCCTTCTCCTGCCTGCCACCGCAGCGCACGATCGCGTACACCGAAAACTCGCTCTCTGCCTTCGCGGCTAGGCCGCGGCCTCATGCGGCCTGGGCCGCTCTCTCGTCAGGGCGGATCAGGCCACCTGGGCCTGGTCCGGGGTTCTGCCTGGCGCGGACCCACCGCGCCGCCCGCTGCAGTGGCTAGCACGGAACGTGACTAGCGCCTGCACAGGACGGGCATCAGACGGGGGCCTGCCTCGCACACGAAGCGTAGGTGGGACTGTGAAGCCCCGGCCCGCTATGTGCACCGACCACTCAGGTTATCAGAAAGGCGGGTGCTCCTCGTCCTCGGCGGCCGGACCGTGGTCGGCGGGACTGTCGCCGCGATCAGGCTCAGGCGCAGGGTCTGTGGCCGACGCCGCGTCCGCGGCCGTCAGGGCCTCCCCCGCCGGGCTGGCCTCGGCCATGGTCCCGGTCTGGGTGGTGGGCACCGTCTCCGGGCCGGGAATCGCCGCAGCGGCCGGCGTCTCGCCCTGGACCGGGACGCCCGCTGCCGACCCGGTCTCCGGGGCGGTCTCTGCGGGGGGTGCGGCGTCCGGGGCCAGCCCGGACGGGGCAGGCTCAGCGAGCACGGGTTCAGCCAGTCCGGGCTCAGCCAGCACCGATTCAGGGAGCTCAGGCTCAGGCGGCACGGCCTCAGGCAGCACGGCCTCAGGCTGGGCGGATTCGGGGTAGGTGGCTGCCGAGCCGCCGGAACGCCGCCGGCGGCGGCTGCCCTGGCGCTCGGCTGGGGCGGCGACGACGAGCACCGCGGCCGCTGAGTCACTGGCGGCCGGCTCGCCGGCGTCCGGTGCCCCAGCCGTACCGGGATCCGCGGCCTGCCGGTCCCGGTCCTGCTGGCTGGTGCGGTCCTGCTGACCGTTGCGGTCGCGCCCGGGGTTCTTGTCCTGGCCGTTCTTGTCCTGGGCGTTGCGGTCCTGGCCGTTACGGTCCGCGCGACCGTTACGCTCCTGGCGGCCCCCGCCAGCCTGGCGCCCGTCGTCACCACCGGAGTGGCCCCGCTGGGCCGGGCCGGAGGGCTCGGTCAGGTCGAGGGAAATGATCCGGCCGCGGCCGTTGCAGCAGTCGCACGGCTCGGAGAACGCCTCGAGCAGCCCGGCCCCGACCCGCTTCCGGGTCATCTGGACCAGTCCGAGCGAGGTGACCTCGGCGACCTGATGCTTGGTCCGGTCCCGGGCCAGGCATTCCAGCATCCTGCGCAGCACCAGCTCGCGGTTGCTCTCCAGGACCATGTCGATGAAGTCGATCACGATGATGCCGCCGACATCCCGCAGCCGGAGCTGCCGGACGATCTCCTCAGCGGCCTCGAGGTTGTTCCGGGTGACGGTCTCTTCCAAGTTGCCGCCCTGCCCGGTGAACTTCCCGGTGTTGACGTCGACGACCGTCATCGCCTCGGTGTTGTCGATCACGAGGGACCCGCCGCTGGGCAGCCAGACCTTGCGCTCCAGCGCCTTGGCCAGCTGCTCGTCGATCCGGTACTGGGAGAACACGTCCTCGCCGTCGTCCGTCCAGTGGGTGAGCCGCTCCGCGAGGTGCGGGGCCACGTAGCGGACGTATTCCTGGACGAGATCCCAGCCTTCGTCGCCGGCCACGACCAGCGACGCGAAGTCCTCGTTGAAGATGTCCCGGACCACGCGAATGGTCAGGTCGGGCTCGCTGTAGAGGAGCTCGGGCGCGTTGCCGGTCTTGGACTTCTTCTCGATGGCTTCCCACTGCGCGGCCAGCCGGGCCACGTCCCGGGACAGCTCGTCCTCGGTGGCGCCTTCCGCGGCGGTCCGGACGATCACGCCCGCGCCGTCCGGCATGACCTGCTTGAGGATCTGCTTCAGCCGGGTGCGCTCCTTGTCCGGGAGCTTCCGGCTGATGCCCATCATGGAGCCGCCCGGGACATAGACCAGGTAGCGGCCGGGCAGGCTCACCTGGCTGGTCAGCCGCGCGCCCTTGTGCCCGACCGGGTCCTTGGTCACCTGGACCAGAACGGACTGGCCGGACTTGAGCGCGGACTCGATCCGCTTGGAGTCGCCCTCCAGCCCGCTGGCATCGAAGTTGACCTCGCCGGCGTACAGGACCGCGTTACGGCCCTTGCCCACGTCCACAAAGGCCGCCTCCATGGAGGGCAGCACGTTCTGCACCTTGCCCAGGTACACGTTGCCGACCATGGACTGATGCGTGCCCTTGTCCACGTAGTGCTCGACGAGCACCTCGTCCTCGAGCACGGCAATCTGGGTCCGGTCGTTCTGCTGCCGGACGACCATGACGCGGTCCACGGACTCCCGCCGGGCCAGGAACTCGGCCTCGGTGATGACCGGCGGGCGCCGCCGCCCGGACTCGCGGCCCTCGCGGCGCCGCTGGCGCTTGGCTTCCAGACGGGTCGAGCCGCGGACGGACCTGACGTCGCTGACGGACACCGGCTCCTCGCTGCCCTGCGGGCGCGGGACCCGGACGTGCACGACAGTGTTGGGCGGGTCGTCGGCGGCGGGCTCTCCATCGGGCCCCGTGCCGCGGCGCCGGCGGCGCCGCCGGCGCCTGGTGCCGGTGCCTTCCTCGCCGTCCTCGTCCGCGTCGTCGGCCAGGTCCTCAGGGCCGCCCGGCTTGCCCTCAGCCTGATTGGCCTGGGCCTGCTTACCCCGGGCCCGCCTGCCCTCGCCGGGCTTGCCGTCGTCGTGATTGCCCTCGGCGGACTTGCCGCCGCGCTCAGCGGGCTCGCGCCTGCTCCGGGCCGGGGCGGAGTCCCCGTCCTCGGTGTCCTCGCCGGGAGTCTCGCCGTCCGCGTCATGGCCCCGGGACCGGCCGCCCCGGCGGCGACGCCGGCGCGATGATCCTTCGGGGGCAGCGTCGCCGGACGGCTCGTCCGGCCCGGTGTCCTCGCTGGCTGGCTCGTCCCGCACCCGGCTGCGGTCAGCGGCGGGCTCACCGGCGGCCGGCGGCTGGAAGATGACGGGCGGCGGCTGGAACGTGGCCTGCGGCACGGACCCGGACCCGCCGGGGGTGGCAGGCGCCGGGGGCACGACCGGGGTCGCCGCGGGTGAGGAAGCAACGGTGGTCGCGATGGGCGCGCTCGCCGGCGGCGCCGCACTCGCGGATGCGCCACTCGCAGCCGCAGCGCTCGTGGTCACCGGGGCGGGCGAAGGCGGAGGGGCCTCAGCAGGCGGCCCGGCGTCCCGGGTCGCGGCCCGGCGGGGCCTGCGGGTGCGGCGCTGGGAGGTCGACGATTCGCCGCTGGCAGCAGGGTCAGTGCCACCAGCGGTACCGCCGACGTCGCTTACGCTAGCCGTTCCGGCTAGGCCGGACGGCCCTGCACCTCCGTCACTGTCACCGTCGTGCGCTGTCTCGTTCTGCTGTGAATCGTTCAGCTCGGTTTCGAGCATCCGGGCTATCTCCCGTCAGGCTCCCGGGCGCGTGGGTTCGCTCGGAACCCTCCGCTCCGCGCGGGAGCTGGTCGTACGCGCTCACGGGGATCGCGTCAGCCAGCGTGGCCGGCCGCGCTCCCGGGCGCGTTGTCTCAACATGTTCCTGCGCCGCGCTCTGTCCGGTGGACTGGGACCCGAGCGGCGGGACCCCGTGCAACGGGGGTACCGCCTCAGGGGACGCCCAATCCTCGGCAAGCCCGGCGGGGGCGTTCTGCCCCGCGGGCCCGGCTTCGGCAGCTACTGCCACCAGCGGTCCTTGTGCCAGCCGGGTCACCAGCGGCGGTGACGAAGGCACCAGCCCAGCCACACGGCGAAGTGCAGTCAGGATGTCATCGGGTCGCACGGCAGGTGTCAGGTGCCGAACAACCATTCGAAGTATCGCATACCCGGCGTTCCGCTCTTCCGCGGCCCGCCAGTCGGCCTGCAACGTGACCACTGCGGCGCGAGCGTCCATCCGCCGCATTCCTTTGCTGGTCAGGCGCTCGACCTCCACACTGTCCTGAGCGAGGAACGCCTCGGCCGCCGCTGCAGCCTCATCTCGCCCGATCCCGGGGAGGGCCACTTCCCACCCGGACGCCTCGAACGTCTTGGCGCCTAGGGAACTGGCTTCCTCGGTCACGTCTATCACATCAATCCCGTCCGGCAGGGCCGCATTGAGCTGGTCCCGTACTTCCGAGACGACGCACACTGCCGTCAGCGAAATCTCCAGGTACTCAGCTTCACTCGCCGTCCCCGTCGGGGCCGCACCAGCGTAAGAGATCTTCGGATGGGGCGTAAATCCCGCCGAGTACGCAATGGGCAGTCGTGCCCGGCGTACCCCGCGCTCAACGGCCCGCGCGATGTCTCTGTGACTGGCGAATCGCATCCTGCTTCTTTTAGCGTACCGGACGATAAGCCGCTGGACGACGGGTGGCTGATCAGCGCCGCGTGTCGGCCCGTCGGACGGCCTGCGGGGCCGGGCACCGGGCGGCGGCTGAGACGGCCCAGGCGAGGGCGGCTGACCCGGGGAACCGGGGGCTGGCATCTAGCTGCCGCCTCCCGCGCCGCTGGTCACGGTCAGCGGCAGCAGCGTCCGCCCGGTGGGACCGGTCTGGATTTCGGTGCCCATGGTGGGGCAGACGCCGCAGTCGTAGCAGGGCGTCCAGCGGCAGTCCTCGACCTCGCCGGCCCCGGCCGGGTTGACGGCCTCCTGCCAGTCCTGCCACAGCCAGTCGCGGTCCAGGCCAGCATCCAGGTGATCCCAGGGCAGGACCTCGCTGTACTCGCGTTCCCGCGTTGTGTACCAGGCCACGTCGACCGGCTCGTCGGCCAGTGCCCGCTCCGCCGAGTCCATCCAGCGCTCGAACGAGAAGTACTCGCTCCAGCCGTCGAACCGGGCCCCGTCCTGCCAGGCGGCCCTGATCACTTTGGCCACCCGCCGGTCGCCCCGGGACAGCAGGCCCTCAATGATCGACGGCTCGCCGTCGTGGTAGCGGAAGCCCACGGAGCGCCCGTATGTGCGGTCCGACCGCAGCTCGGCGCCTAGCTGGCGCAGCCGGTCGTGCACGGTCCCGGCATCACACTGGGCCGCCCACTGGAACGGCGTGTGCGGCTTGGGCACGAAACCGCCGATCGACACGGTGCACCGGATGTCCTTGCGGCCCGTTGCCTCCCGCCCGGCCTGGATGACGCGGCGGGCCAGGTCGGCGATGGCCAGCACGTCCTCATCCGTCTCGGTGGGCAGGCCGCACATGAAGTAGAGCTTCACCTGGCGCCAGCCGTTGGCGTAGGCGGTGCTGACCGTGCGGATCAGGTCGTCCTCGGTGACCATCTTGTTGATCACTTTGCGGATGCGCTCCGAGCCGCCTTCGGGCGCGAAGGTCAGCCCGGACCGCTTGCCGTTCCGGCTCAGCTCGTTGGCCAGGGTCACATTGAACGCGTCGACCCGGGTAGACGGGAGGGAGAGCCCGGTCGCACTGCCCTCGTACCGGTCGGCCAGCCCGGTGACAATCTCGTTGATCTCACTGTGGTCGGCGCTCGACAGGGAGAGCAGGCCGACCTCGCTGAAGCCGCTCTCGGCTAGCCCGCACTCGACCATGTCGCCCACCGTGGTGACGCTGCGCTCACGCACCGGGCGGGTGATCATCCCGGCCTGGCAGAACCGGCAGCCCCGGGTACAGCCGCGGAAGATCTCGACGCTGAACCGCTCGTGCACGGACTCGGCCACCGGCACCAGCGGCTTACGCGGGTACGGCCACTCGTCCAGGTCCATCACGGTGTGCTTGGGGATGGTGAACGGCACCCCGCTGCGGTTCGGCGCGACCCGCCTGATCCGGCCGTCCGGGAGGTAGTCCACGTCGTAGAAGCGGGGCACGTAGACCCCGGCCTCGGTGGCCAGGCGGAACAGCAGGCCGTCGCGGCCGCCGGGCTGCCCGGCCTGCTTCCAGTCCTTGATCAGCTCAGAGATGGCCAGCACGGCCTGCTCACCGTCGCCGAGCACCGCGCCGTCGAGGAATTCCGCGACTGGTTCCGGGTTGAAGGCCGCGTGCCCGCCGGCCAGCACCAGCGGATGCCGCTCGTCCCGGTCCGCGGCCGACAGCGGGATGCCCGCCAGGTCGAGGGCGGACAGCAGGTTCGTGTAGCAGAGCTCGGTGGCGAAGCTGACGCCGAGCACGTCGAAGGCCGCTACCGGGCGGTGACCGTCCACGGTGAACTGCGGGATCCCGTGCTCGCGCATCAGGCCTTCCAGGTCCGGCCAGACGCTGTAGGTGCGCTCGGCGAGCACGCCGTCACACTCGTTCAGGACCTCGTACAGGATCTGGATCCCCTGGTTGGGCACGCCGACCTCGTAGGCGTCCGGGTACATCAGGGCCCAGCGGACCTCGGCCGCGTCCCAGTCCTGGACCACAGAGTTCAGCTCGCCGCCGACGTACTGGATCGGCTTGCGCACCTGGGGCAGCAGGGGCTCCAAGCGGGGGTAGACCGATTCCACAGGCATCCTGACAGCTTAGGTGGTCTGCTGGCCCGGGGGGACGGCCCCCGGCCAGTGGTTCAGCCGAAGACCGGATGCCGCCGGTGCACCGACTGGAGCACGCCTATCGCGATCATGTCCGCGAACATGGCCGACCCGCCGTAGGACACGAACGGCAGCGGCAGGCCGGTCACCGGCATGATCCCGATGGTCATCCCGATGTTGATGAAGGCCTGCAGCCCGAACCACAGCGCGATGCCGGAGGCGACCAGCAGCCCGAACTGGTCGTCAGCGCGGGAGGCAATGCGCAGCGCGCGGAAGATCAGCACCGCCAGCAGGGCGATGATGACGGCACAGCCGGCGAAGCCGACTTCCTCGCCCGCGACGCTGAAGATGAAGTCGGTCTGCTGGTTGGGCACGAAGCTCGCGGTGACCAGCGGGCCGTGCAGCAGGCCGGTGCCGAGCATCCCGCCGGAACCAATCATGATCTTGGAATGGATCGTCTCGTACCCAAGGCCGGACGGGTCCGCCGCGGGATGCAGGAACGAGGTCAGCCGGTCCAGCTGATAGCTGCGCAGCAGGTGCAGCTTGAACACGGCCACCACGGCGAGCACGCCCGCCGCGGCCATTCCGGCCACCCAGCGCAGCCGCAGCCCGCACAGCGCGATCATGCCGGCCGTGATCAGCAGCAGTAGGATGATCACGCCGAGGGCCGGCTCGCGTTCCACCAGCGCCACCGGGATCAGCGCGAGCGCTATCACCCCGGCGGCGTGCCTCGGGCCGGGCACCCGGCCACTGTCCCGCAGTTCGCCGAAGACGACGGCGATGACCAGGATGAGCCCGATCTTGGCGAACTCCGAGGGCTCCACCTGGAAGCCCGCGGGCAGGTTGATCCAGGCCTTCGCCCCGCTCACGCTGGTCCCCAGCGGGGTGAGCACCGCCAGCAGGCCCAGGACGGACGCCACGTAGACGAACGGGGCGAGCAGCCGGATCTGCCGGTAGTCCAGCAGGCTGACCACGACCATGAGGATCAGGCCGAGCGCGACATTGATCAGCTGCTTGATGAGGTAGCTGCGCGGATCCGCGCTCGGCTGGGTGGCCGAGTAGACCAGCAGCGTGCCGATCAGGCTGAGCGCCACCACCGCCGCCAGCAGGACCCAGTCGTACCGGCGCAGCATCGAGCCCTTGGCCACCGCCCGGAGCAGCAGCGACCGGCGCTTCTGGCCGAAGCTGGGGGTGCGCGGCGAGGTGAAGTCGCGGGTACCGAGGCTCATCAGGAGCCCCCGAAGCCCGCGGGGGCGGTGATAGTGCCGCCCGGGGAGATCGTCGGCAGCCTGCGGGGCAGGGTCCCGCCGGGAAACGCCGCCTTGTGGCCCTCCAGCCCGTAGATGTCGTCGTAGATCTGGCGGACCGCGGGGGCGGCCACCTCAGCCCCGTAGTTGGAGTCCGGGATCATGACCACCACCACGTATTTCGGGTTGTTGCACGGCGCATAGGACGCGAAGACTGAGGTCACCGAGCTGTTGAACACCTCAGCCGTACCCGTCTTGCCCGCCACGCAGACCTGGCTCCGCGGAAAACCGCCGAACGCGGCCGCCGCGGTGCCCGCTCCCGTGGTCACGTCGGCCAGCGCGTTCCGGATGTAGGCCAGGGTGCTCCCGGCCACCGGCAGGCGGCGGATCAGTTTCGGCTTGATCTTCCGCACCACCTGCCCGGTGGGGCTGACGATCGCCTCGCCGATCCGGGGGCTGTACAGCTTGCCCCCGTTGGCCAGCGCCACGTAGGCGTCGGCGAGCTGGAGCGGGGTGACCGAGATGTAGCCCTGGCCGATGGCGGCGATCGCCGCCTCGCCCGGTTCCCAGACGTTGCCGTAATGGCAGTCCTGATATTCGATCTGCTGCACATATGTGCCGTTTGCCCGGCCGTCTTTACACCAAGTGCTCTTGTACTGTTTCCAGTAGTAATACAACCATTCCCGGGTTGGGATGCTGCCGGCACCCTGCTCGGGCAGATCGATCCCGGGCGTCGCGCCGAATCCCCAGCCCAATTCCATTTTCTGCATTTCCTGGATCGGGGCCTTCGGGCTGGTGACGACATTGTATTTGGGATGATCGTGCTGATAAATGCCGTAGGCCAGCTCGTAGAAAACCGTGTCGCAGGAGATGACCAGGGCTTCGTGCAGGCTCATCTGGCCGAGATTCTTCTGGCCGTCGTTGAGGAAGGAGCGGCCCCCGATGTTGTAGGAGGCCGGGCAGTTGTAGGTGGCGGCCAGACTGTACCCGGCCTTGACCGCAGCCGCGGTGGAGGTCACTTTGAACGTCGAGCCGGGCGCGTACTCGCCCTGGGTGACCCGGTTCAGGATCGGCTTGTTCCCGTTGATCAGCTGCCGGTACTGCTTCTCGGAGATGCCGCCGGTCCAGACGCTGGGGTCATACGAGGGCGCGCTAGCCATGGCGACCACCCGGCCGGTGGTGGTCAGCACTATCGCCGCGCCGGTCGTGGCGTTGGGGCTGCCCGTCTGCTGCGCCTTGCGAATGGTGTTGGCCAGCACCGACTGCACGTCCCCCTGGAGCCGGGCGTTGATGCTGGTGACCAGGTCATCACCGGTCCGGGGCGCGGTGTTCCGGACCAGGCCGAGCTGCTGGCCGGCGTTGTTCACGGACAGCACCTGCTGGCCCGGGGTGCCCTCAAGCTCCTTGTTGTACTGCGCTTCCAGGCCCGCCTGGCCGACCAGGTCCACGCCGGAGAAGCCGGTGGAGGGCAGGTGCTGCTGCTTCATCTGCTGGGCGTTGATCGGGCCGAGGTAGCCGAGGACCTGCGCCGGGTCCGCCCCGTCAGGCTGCGGGTACCGGGCCACCGGGTTCACCCCGGCGCTCACCCCAGGGAACTTGGCGTGATCCTGCATGATCTGGACCGCGATCGAGTCCGGGACATGCTGGGCCACCGGGATGGGCTGGTACGGCGAGCCTGGCCAGCACGGCTGCAGCACGTGCGCGTTGCACAGCCGGACCTTCTCGGTGAGCAGCTTGTCGGACATGCCGAGCAGGCTGGCCAGCTTGCGCAGCACAGCGGCGCCGCCGTCGCTCTGGGTGGCCAGGTTCATCATGTTCACCGTGACCACCAGGGAGCTGGCGTTGTCCACCATGGGCAGGCCCGCGTCATCGAGGATCTGGCCGCGCACCGCAGGCGTGATCACGGTCTGCGTCTGGTCCTGGGCGGCCAGCTGCACATAGCTATGGCCGTTCATGACCTGCAGGTACCAGAGCCGGCCGCCGAGCGAGACCAGCAGTGCGGCGACGATCGCGTACAGCACGATAAGGCGGCGCCGTGACGCCGGGATCATCGAGACAACCCTCCTGTCCGCTTGCCGAAGATCCGCCGCAGCGACCGGCGGCGGCCGAACGCACGGCGGCCGTTCAGGGCCCTGGCCGGGGTCCGGCGGCCGCTCAGGGCACCCGCCTTGGATCCGCGGAACCGGGGCGAGTGCACCTTCCCGGCCCGCGGCCCGGCACCCCGGGCCCGTCGGCCGAGTACCGAGCCGCCGATCGCCCCGTCGCTGCGCCGGCCCGACCCCAGCCGCAGCCGCACCGGCCGGGTGGGGCGTACCCCCATCCGCACGCCGACCCGGGTTCCGCTGGCCGACCCGCCCGGCATGGACCTGCCGCGCAGCCGCGGCCCGCGCGACGGGCGGAGCGCCCGGCCGCCTCCGCCATCTCCCAGGACCCGGCCGCCCCGGCTGAAGGCGCTGGCAGGAATCCCGCCGCCGCGCTGCCAGCTGCCCTGCGACCGCGTTCCATCTGGCCTGTTCCCCCGGTTATGGCTGAAGGCCTTCGCGGGCATCCCGCCGCCGCCCTGCGGCCGCGTGACTCTCCCCCGGTTCTGGCGGTTCCGGCTGCTGCCCAGGTGCAGGTTCACTGGCCGGGCCGCCAGCCCGCGCCCGGCCCGGGCCGCCGCGGCCGACCCGCTGGACACGGCAGAACCCCCGCTCCCGCTGCCGAACTTCAGATGCACCGGCCGGGACGGCCGGGTCGGCGCGGGCCGCGTCCCGCTGGCCGAGCCGCCGTGGGTGGACCCAGCCCGCAGGACCCGGGCCCTCAGCTTCGGGGGGCGTCCGGTCCCGCTGTCTCGGAGCACCATGCCCGAGCCGGAGAAGAGGGCCGCCGCGGCCGCGAGACCAGGCTTCCCCAGCAGCTGGCCGGCGGACCCGCCCGGGAAGCTGGCCAGGCCCTTGGCCGCCGTCGCCGGGGTGGCCAGCGCTCTGGTCCGGACCACGGCGTAGAGCACGAACGGGCTGAGCAGCACGTCGTAGACGACGGAGGCGGGCAGCACGTGGCCGACCGCGGACCAGGTGACATCCAGGTTCCCGAAGGTCATCCCGGTCAGCGCGAAGAGGAGTTCCCCGACGGCGGAACCGACGGCAACCACGCCGATCGGCACCCAGGCGGTCTCGTCGAGGTGGCGGCCGACCCGTCCGGCCGCGTACCCGACCAGGCAGAAGACCAGCGCGTACTGGCCCACCAGGTGGGTCGCGGGCGGCGCGACGTCCAGGGCGAGCCCGGCGCAGAAGCCGCCCAGGACGCCTTCCATGGGCCCGCCGGTCAGGGCCAGGGCCACCACTACGACCAGCACGAGATCCGGGCCAGCGCCGCCGGGCAGGCGCACGTTGTCGAACAGGGTGAGCTGGATCAGGATCGCGAGCAGCAGCAGACCCGCCGACAATGCCGCACGCCGCACGTCAGCCCCCCGATCCGGTGGCGCTGGGCGTAGGCGTCGCGGCGGCGGAAGATCTGGCGCCCGGTGAGCTAGCACCGGGCGACGCGGTGACGGTGACGGTGACCTTCGGGGCCGGGGTCGGTGAGGGCGGCAGTACCGAGAATCTCGGGTCGGTCCGCGGCGGGACGACCACGACACCGACCACGCCCAGCGCGGTGTCGTCGGCGAACGGGCGGACCAGCGCTTCTTTGGTCAGCGAGCTGCTGGTGCCCTCCAGCTTGGTGATGACCCCGACCGGCACCCCGGGTACATCGAACGTGCCCGTGCCGCCTACCGAGCCGAACGTGACCAGCTCCTGGCCCGGATGCAGGACCGCGTTGACATCGAACACCTGGAGCCGGAGCAGCCCGGTGCCGGCCATGGTCTTGCCGGTCCCGCTCACTACGCCGATCTGCCCGCTGCCTGCCAGCCGGACCCCGACTGTCACGCTGGCGTCGGTGGCGAGCAGCACGGTCGAGGTGGATGAGCTCACCGACGTGACGGTGCCGACCAGGCCCTGCGCGTTCAGCACGGTCTCGTCCGGCTTGATGCCGTCCAGCCGCCCGGCGTCGATGGTGACCGAGTCGTCGTACGCCGCGCCGGCCGCGATCACGCTCGCGGGCACGATCCGGTACCGGCCCCGGCCGGCCAGCTGGAGCAGCTGGCTGAGCTGGCGCTCGTCGTACTTACTCAGCTGCTGCCGGTTCAGCTGGGCACGGAGATCAACCACCTGCCGTTGGAGAGCGTCGATCTTGGTCTGTGAGCTGGTGCCGGTCAGCCCGTCCGCGAACGCGGCCACCGGCCGGGTGACCACGTTGGTGGCGCTTTCCACCGACCCGAAGACGCTCCCGCCGAGCGAGCGCAGCCCGCCGAGCGGGCCGCCGGTGCTGCCCCGGTAGTCGATGGTGATCAGCGCGAGCGCGGCCGCCAGCAGCACCCCCAGAACGATGCGGGTTCGCCGGGAGTCGTGCACCAGGTCTCCTCATCAAGCCGCCGGCCATGCCCCTGTCAGCGGCCGCTGCTGCGGCCCCATCCTGCCCCTTAAGGATCAGCGGCGGGACTCGGGAACGAGAACCTGGCTCAGGGTGTCGAAATCTTCCACGCACTTGCCGGTACCCAGCACCACCGAATCGAGCGGGTTGTCCGCGACATGCACCGGCATGCCCGTTTCCTCGCGCAGCCGGTCAGACAGCCCGCGCAGCAGCGCGCCCCCGCCGGTCAGCGCGATACCACGGTCCATCACGTCGCCGGCCAGTTCCGGCGGGCACTTGTCCAGCGTGGTCTTGACCGTGTCCACGATCAGCGCCACCGGCTCCTCGATGGCCCGGCGGATCTCCTCCGCGGAGATCACGATGGTCTTAGGCAGCCCGCTGACCAGGTCACGGCCGCGGATCTCGGCGTGCGGCTCGTCCGCCGACGGGTACGCGGAGCCGAGCGCCATCTTGATCTCCTCGGCGGTGCGCTCGCCGAGCATGAGCGAGTACTCCTTCTTGCCGAACGTGATGATCGCCTGGTCCAGCTCGTCACCAGCCACCCGGATCGACTGGGAGGTGACGATGCCGCCCAGCGAGATCACGGCGACCTCGGTGGTGCCCCCGCCGATGTCCACCACCATGTTCCCGGTGGGCTCGTTGACCGGGAGACCGGCCCCGATCGCCGCGGCCATCGGCTCTTCGATGATGTAGACCCGGCGGGCGCCGGCCTGGTGCCCGGCCTCCTTGACCGCGCTCTGCTCCACCCCGGTGATGCCGCTGGGCACCGCCACGACGACCCGCGGCTTAGCCAGGTGCCGGCGCCGGTGCACCTTCTGGATGAAGTAGCGCAGCATCCGCTCCGTCACGTCGAAGTCGGCGATGACGCCGTCCTTGAGCGGCCGGACGGCGACGATGTTGCCCGGCGTTCTCCCGATCATCCGTTTCGCCTCGACCCCGACCGCGACGATCGCGCCCGTGTTGGTATTCAGTGCCACCACGGAAGGTTCGTTGAGCACGATGCCGCGGCCCCGGACATATACCAGGGTGTTCGCAGTGCCCAGATCGACCGCCATGTCACGGCCCAGAAACGCCAGCGCGTTACTCATCAGGAACGAGAACCTTCCAAAAAGGGTCTGCTGGATGATCTGTGGTTTATCTGCCGCGACTCACACCCAGCCCAAGCCCGAGCCGCTCTTTAGTCCTTCATCGACCATCGCCGGCCCGCCTAAACGAGGTCAGGAAAAAAGATCTTGATTTCCCGTTCGGCGGAGTCCGGCGAATCGGATCCATGCACGATGTTCTGCTGAACATCCAACGCGTGATCCCCGCGGATAGTGCCCGCGCTGGCCCGCACGGGGTCGGTCGCGCCGGCCAGCCCCCGGAAGGCCTCGATGGCCCGGGGACCCTGCACGACCATCGCGACCAAGGGTCCCGACGTGATGAACACGATCAGTGACGGGAAGAAGGGCCTGCCGACGTGCTCCGCGTAGTGAGTCTCAGCCGTTTCCGGCGTGATGACGCGCATGTCCATCGCCGCGACCTGGAGGCCCTTACGCTCAATACGGGACAGTACTTCCCCGATCAGCCCCCGACGGACCGCATCGGGCTTGACTAGGACAAGGGTACGTTCAATCAAGGCTTTGCTCCTCTTGGCCGGTGGCAACGGTGCCGATCCCGGAGTGATCGAGGGCAATCCCGCCGCGGCCAGATCTTACCGTTGCCGCAGCAGCAGCCTGGGGTTCCGCACCGCGTGCGGCCCCCGGGCCGAGCCCCTATCACGCCGACGCCCGCTACCCACGCGGGCGCAGCCGCCGAATCTAACGTAACCGCCGCACCGCACGACGGCTAACTGAACTACCCCCTGACTGCTCGTTCAGGGAGCGCGATTCTAGGGCTTTGACCTGGACAGAGCGGATCTGGACAGATGACTGTGATCTGAGGCAAGCTCGTGGGAGCGTCACCGGCGGTCCCCGGCGCGCTGGCTGTATGCGGCAGCCTGGCGCTCCCGGGGTGCGCCATCAGGCCGCTGCGGAACCGTCCGCTAGCGGTCCCCGGCGGAAGCTGACGAAGAGCAGACGAACGGTGGAAGACCAGACTGCTAACCGCACCGCTGAGCCCGGCTCCGCAGACACGCTCGCGGAAGCCTCGGGTCCTGCGGGCCTGATGACGGACCGCCCCCCTCCCACGGACCTGCCCGTCGGCGCGTCCGCTCCGGCGGACCTGCCAGCGTCCGCGACTCCTCCCGCAGATCCCCTACCGGATGCCAGCACCCCCGCAGACCCGCCGCCGGATGCCACCACTCCCGCGGACCCGCCGCCGGATGCCACCTCTCCCGCGGACCCGCCGCCCGATGCCACCACCCGCGCGGACCCGCTGGCCGACGCGGGCGGCCCGGCGCTGCGGCGGGACGGGCTGCTGGCCAGGATCGCGCCGTTCGCCGTGCTCGCCTGCCTGGCCGAGGCGAGCCTGGCGCTCCCGCCTGGCCCGGCTTCCATCCCGGATGCGATCGCGAGCCTGGTGATCCTGGCGGTCACCGCGGCGCTCGTCGTGCTGCTGCCCTGGGACCGGCTTCCGGCGTGGTACGACGTGGCCGTCCCACTGCTGTACACGGCCTCGGTGTTCCCGCTCGTCCAGGCGGCGGGCGGGGAGTACGCCGGGATCATGCTCATCCTGCTCAGCCCCATCATCTGGTCCGCGCTCTTTCACCGCCCGTGGGAATCGGCGTGCGTGAGCGCAGCGGCCCTGGCCGTGGTGCTGGCGACCTCGCTGAGGGACGGCGCCGGGAGCCCGGCGGTACTCATCCGCCGGATGATCTCCTGGGCGGCGCTGGCCGCGATGATCGCGGTGGCCGGGCATGGCCTGCGTGCCCGCGTCCGCCGGTCCCGGCAGCAGGCGGCGCTGATGCAGGAGCGGCTGCGCGAGATGAGCATCCTGGCCGACCGTGACCGCATCGCGAGCAGCCTGCACGACACGGTGGTGCAGCGGCTGTTCGCGTCGGGCCTGTCCCTGCAGGGCACGGTGGGCCTGCTTGACGGCCAGTCTGACGTGGCCCGCCGGATCGACCAGGTGGTGCAGGACCTGGACGAGTCCATCACGCTGCTCCGCCAGTCCATCTTCGACCCCGCACGCGGGGCGCCCGCCCGGGGCCTGCGGCGCAGCATCCTCGACGTGTCCAGCGAGCTGACCCCATGGCTCGGGGTGGTGCCCGAAGTGACCCTGGAGGGCCCGCTGGACACCGAAGTACCCGCGCGGGCCGCCGGGCAGTTGCTGGGAGTGCTACGGGAGGGGCTGGCCCGCAGCGGGGCCTGGGCGAACGCCACGCAGGTCGCCGTGGCCGTGGCCGCGGACCACGAGGCGGTCACGCTGACCATCACCGACGACGGCACCCAGTGGGCCACCCGGGCCGCTGGTGATGGGCCCACTCTGCCGGTGCTGCGGGCGCGGGCTCACCAGGTGGGCGGCACGGTAGCGACCGAATCGGCGGCGACTGGCGAGACGCGGCTGATCTGGCGGGCGCCCCTCAGGACGATTCCGCGCGGCGCCCCATCCGGATAGCCAGGATCCAGAACCCGGCGAAGATAGCGCCGAGCGCGTACATGACGGGGACGAGCATCCCGGCCGCGATCACCAGGACCTGGAGCACGCTGCCGGCCACCAGCGCCACCCGCAGTCCAGGCCGGCCGACCACGGCCGCCAGCAGGACCGCGGCCACGGCCAGCGCGCCGCCCGCGTACCCGGCCGCCCGCGAGGCGTGCCCGATGGTGATCGCCACCGGGATGGCCAGGCCGATCACGATGGCCTCCATCACCAGCACGGTGGCGCAGAGCCTCCTCATTCCGGCGCTGCCGCCTCCTCATCGTCAGGATCGAGGTGGCCGGCATCCTCCTGGTCCCGATCCTCGTCGTCCTGATCCTCGTCGTCCTGATCCTCGCCGCCCCGGTACATCAGGTCCCGCTCGCTGCGCTCGGCAGCCTCGCGGTCTGCATCGGGGTCCTCCGCGACCAGCAGGACCCGCGCGTCCCCGGCGGTGATGACCGACCCCGTGACCAGCACCCCGGTCCGGGTCAGTCCTTCGTCGCCGGACGCGTCGTCGGCCAGGCCCACCGCCATCTCCAAGGCGTCGTCGAGGCGCCGGGCGGAGTGCACCCGCTCCGCACCGAACACCGAGGCGGCCAGTTCGGCCAGCTTGTCCGGGTGCATCGAGCGGTCAGACGAATTACGGGTCACCACCAGCTCGGAGATCACCGGCTCCAGCTGATCGAGGATCCCGGGGACGTCCTTGTCCGCGCTGACCGCCAGCACCCCGATCACTGCCGCGAACGAGAAGGCCTCGGTGACGGCATCCATGGCCGCTTCCATGCCCGCCGGGTTGTGCGCGGCATCGAGGATGACCACCGGGCTGCGCCGGACCACCTCAAGCCGGCCCGGCGAGGTGACCTGCGCGAACGCCGCGCGGACCAGGTCCTGCCCCAGCGCCCCGCCAGACGGCTCCGAGCCGTCCACGCTGAGCGCGGGCCGCCCCGGGGCGTCCTCGTCGTCCTCAGCCTCGCCTGGGCCGGTCTCAGCCCCGCCCAGGGCCGGGCCGGCCTCGTCGCCGAACCCGTTGTCGGGCGCCTCCGCGTCCGACGCCTGCCCGGGCAGGGGTGACCCGGTGGCAAAGGCCTCGACCGCGGCCAGCGCCGTGGCCGCGTTGCCCGCCTGGTAGGCCCCGAACAGCGGCAACACGATGTCGGTGTAGTCGCCGCGCAGCCCGCGCAGGTCCAGCCGCTGGCCGCCGACCGCGAGATCACGGTTGAGCACCCCGAACTCCAGGCCCTCGCGGACCACGCTGGCGCCGACCGTGACGACCCGGCGGAGCAGGGCTTCCGCGGCGGGCAGCGGCTGCTGGGCCAGCACGGCCACCGCGCCGGGCTTGATGATCCCGGCCTTGTCTGTCGCGATCTCCTCCACGGTGCCGCCCAGGTAGGCGGTGTGGTCGAGGGAGATCGGGGTGACCACGGCCACGGCGCCGTCCGCGATGTTCGTCGCGTCCCAGGTGCCGCCCAGCCCGACCTCGATGATCGCCACGTCCACCGGGACGTCGGCGAAGATGGCGAAGGCCAGGCCGGTCAGTACCTCGAAGAAGGACAGCTGGCTGGCCTGCTGCCCATCGACCAGGGCCAGGTAGGGCGCCAGTTCGTCGTAGGCGGCCACGAAGGCCTCGGCGGAGACCGGCTGCCCGTCCACCATGATCCGTTCCCGGATGGACGACAGGTGCGGGCTGGTGAACAGCCCGGTGCGCAGGCCCCGGGTGCGCAGCAGGCTCTCGATCATCCGGGCGGTCGAGGTCTTGCCGTTCGTGCCGGTGATGTGGATGACCGGATAGGAGCGCTGCGGGTCACCAAGCACCGAGACGAGCGCGGCCATCCGTTCCAGGGTCGGCTCGATGGCGTGCTCAGGACGCCGCGCGAGGATCTCGGCCTCCGCCTCGCGCAGCTCAGCGGAGATGCTCAACCGTCCTCCCGGCCCTTCTCCGTCGATCCTGGCCCCGCCGTGCCCGGCAGGGCGTCGAGCCGGCCGGTGATCCGCTCGATGTCGGCGTGCGCCGCCTCGAGCCGCTCCCGGGTCTTGGCCACCACGTCGCCGGGCGCCTTGGCCAGGAACGACTCGTTGGCCAGCTTCCGCTCGGCCTGGTCCGCCTCCTTGCGGGCGGCGGCGAGGTCCTTGTCCAGGCGGCGCCGCTCCGCGGCCACGTCGATCCCGGCGGCGGTGTCCAGCTCCACGGTGATGCCCTCGGCCAGCACGGACGCGGTCGCCGTGAAGCGGTCACCAGGCACGGTCAGCCGCAGCAGTGACCGGATGCTGGTCTCGTGCGGCGCGAGGCGGGTCCCGTCGATCCCGGCCAGCACCGCGGGCACCTGCTGGCCCGGGCGCAGCCCCTGGTCGGAACGGAACCGGCGGACCTCGGTGACCAGCCGCATCAGCGAGCCGATCTCCGCTTCCGCACCGGGGTCCCGGAAGGCCGCCGAACCGTCCCCTGAGGGCCGCTGGCCCGGCCAGGGGGAAATCATGATGCTGTCACCCCCGGTCAGCGCGGTCCACAGCTCCTCGGTGACGAACGGCATCACCGGATGGAGCAGCTTCAGCAGCCGGTCCAGCACGTAGCCGAGCACCTCACGGGTGACCCGGGCCGCCTCATCCGAGCCGGCCGAACCAGAGCCGGCCGAACCAGAGCCGGACAGCGCCGGCTTGGCCAGCTCCAGGTACCAGTCACACACTTCGTCCCAGGCGAAGTGGTACAGCAGCTCGCACATCTTGCCGAACTCATAACGCTCGAAGAGCGCGTCCACCTCGCCGGTGACGGTGGCCAGCCGGGACAGGATCCAGCGGGCCGCGGTCGGCATCTGCCCCGGATCGGGCAGGGCCGATGGCACGGTCGCGCCGTTCAGCAGCGCGAACCGGGTCGCGTTCCACAGCTTGTTGCAGAAGTTCCTGGAGCCGGTCACCCACTCTTCGCTGACGGCCACGTCGCTGCCGGGGCCGGCCCCGCGGGCCAGGGTGAAGCGGGTGGCGTCCGCGCCGAACCGGCCGATCCAGTCCAGCGGGTCCACCGTGTTGCCCAGCGACTTGGACATCTTCTTGCCGTACTGGTCGCGCACCAGGCCGTGCAGGGCGATGTCCCGGAACGGGACCGCCTGGGCTGGCTCGCGATGCGACATCACGTACAGCCCGAACATCATCATCCGGGCCACCCAGAAGAACAGGATGTCGTAGGCCGTGACCAGCACGCTGGTCGGGTAGAAGGCGGCCAGGTCCTCGGTGTCGCCGGGCCAGCCGAGCGTGGAGCAGGGCCACAGCGCGGACGAGAACCAGGTGTCCAGCACGTCGGGGTCCTGCCGCCAGCCCTCGCCGGACGGCGGGTCCTCGCCGGGGCCGACGCAGACGACCTCACCGGCCGGCCCGTACCAGACGGGGATCCGGTGCCCCCACCACAGCTGGCGGCTGATGCACCAGTCGTGCATGTCGTCGACCCAGTCGAAGTAGCGGGGCGCCATCTCGGCCGGGTGGATGCCGACCCGGCCGTCGCGGACCGCGTCGCCGGCCGCCTTGGCCAGCGGGCCCACCTTGACGAACCACTGCAGGGACAGCCGGGGCTCGACCACCGTGCCGCACCGGCTGCAGTGGCCCACCGCGTGCACGTAGGGCCGGACCTCGGCCACGATCCGGCCGTCCGCGCGCAGCGCGGCGACCACCGCCGGCCGGGCCTCGAACCGGTCCACGCCCTCGAACGGGCCGTGGGCCGTGACGCGCCCGTGCTCGTCCAGGATCGTGATGCTGGGCAGCCCGTGGCGGCGGCCGATCTCGAAGTCGTCCGGGTCGTGCGCCGGGGTCACCTTGACCGCGCCGGTGCCGAACTCGGGGTCCACGTGCGGGTCCGCGACCACCGGGATACTCCGGCTGGACAGCGGCAGCCGCACCTCCCGGCCGACCAGGTGGGCGTACCTGGGGTCGTCCGGGTGCACCGCGATGCCGGTGTCACCGAGCATGGTCTCGGCCCGGGTGGTGGCGACCACGATCGCGTCGTCGCCGTCCCCGTACCGGATGGAGACCAGCTCGCCGTCCTCGTCGCTGTGGTCCACCTCGATGTCGGACAGGGCAGTGAGGCAGCGCGGGCACCAGTTGATGATCCGCTCGGCCCGGTAGATGAGCTTGTCGTCGAACAGGCGCTTGAACACGGTCTGCACGGCGTGGGACAGGCCCTCGTCCATGGTGAACCGCTCCCGCGACCAGTCGACGCTGTCGCCGAGGCGGCGCATCTGGCCTAGGATCTTCCCGCCGGACTCCGCTTTCCACTGCCAGACCCGCTCGACGAACGCCTCACGGCCGAGGTCGTGGCGGCTCAGCCCCTCTTTGGCCAGTTCCCGCTCCACCACGTTCTGGGTGGCGATGCCCGCATGGTCCATGCCGGGAAGCCACAGCGTGGTGTAGCCCTGCATGCGCCGCCGCCGGACCAGCGCGTCGATCAGCGTGTGGTTGAGCGCATGGCCGATGTGCAGCACCCCGGTCACGTTCGGCGGCGGGATCACCACGCAGAACGCGGGGTGCTCCGGGCTAACCTCGCGGGCCTCGGCGTGCATCAGCCCGCGGTCTTCCCACGACTGATACAGGCGGTCCTCTACCTGGCCCGGCGCGTACTGCGGTGGGAGCTCGGTTGGATGCCGGCTTAGATCTGCACTCACGACAGCCGAGTCTAGTGCCGCAGACAACGCCGCCCGTGCAAGGTCACCGTGCAGGAGGCCGGGCATCGAGGCCCTGCAGCCCGGCGCCGGGCTGCTCCGGTTTAAGCCGACTTTTCCCGCGGGGTGCGGCGGGCGACGTCGCGGGGCACCAGCGTGGGGTTCACGTGCTCGAGCACGACCGGCCCGGTGATCACCACGCGCTCGACATCCTTGCGGCTCGGCACCTCGTACATCACCGACATCAGCACTTCTTCGAGGATGGCGCGCAGGCCACGGGCCCCGGTGCCGCGCAGGATGGCCAGGTCGGCCACGGCTTCCAGCGCGTCGTCGGTGAACTCCAGGTCCACGCCGTCTAGCTCGAACAGCCGCCGGTACTGCTTGACCAGCGCGTTCCGCGGCTCGGTGAGGATCTGGATCAGCGCCTCGCGGTCCAGGTTGTGCACGCTAGTGATGACCGGGAGCCGTCCCACGAACTCCGGGATCATCCCGAACTTCAGCAGGTCCTCCGGCATGACGTCGGCGAACGCGTCGCCCGAGGCCCGGTCGTTCTTGACCCGCAGCACCGCGCCGAAGCCCATCCCGCTCTTGCCGACCCGCGACTCGATGATTTTCTCGAGGCCGGAGAAGGAGCCGCCGCAGATGAACAGGACGTTGGTCGTGTCGATCTGGATGAATTCCTGGTGCGGGTGCTTACGGCCGCCCTGCGGCGGCACCGAGGCCGTGGTGCCTTCGAGGATCTTCAGCAGCGCCTGCTGAACACCCTCCCCCGAGACGTCCCGGGTGATGGAGGGGTTCTCGCTCTTGCGGGCGATCTTGTCGATCTCGTCGATGTAGATGATCCCGGTCTCGGCCTTCTTGACGTCGTACTCGGCCGCCTGGATCAGCTTGAGCAGGATGTTCTCGACATCCTCGCCCACGTAGCCCGCCTCGGTGAGCGCGGTGGCGTCGGCGATCGCGAACGGGACGTTCAGCAGCCGGGCCAGCGTCTGGGCCAGCAGGGTCTTGCCCGAGCCGGTGGGGCCGAGCAGCAGGATGTTCGACTTGGCCAGCTCCACGCCGTCCTCGCCGGGCCGGGTGTCACCGCCCGACTGGACCCGCTTGTAGTGGTTGTAGACCGCCACGGACAAGGCCTTCTTGGCCTTCTCCTGCCCGATCACGTACGCGTCGAGGAACTCGTAGATCTCGCGGGGCTTGGGCAGGCTGTCCCATTTAAGCTCGGACGGCTCGGCCAGCTCCTCCTCGATGATCTCGTTGCAGAGGTCGATGCACTCGTCGCAGATGTAAACGCCGGGTCCGGCGATGAGCTTCTTGACTTGCTTCTGACTCTTCCCGCAGAAAGAGCACTTCAGCAGGTCACCACCATCGCCGATGCGAGCCACCCAGCTACTCCTTTACCTGGGGCCGCCTGGCCCCAGCCTCGGGGCCGACGGCGGCATTGCGCCGTGCCACCACACTCGTCACTGCCTCGGGCCGCTTGGTGCCCGCCGGCTTACCTTCTACCTCTGACGGTACCGCCTCCGGGGCCCCCGCCGCGAGGGCTGGACCCCGGTGCCGTCCACCCGAGAGGACGAATCCTCCTGGTTAGGACGACCCTACCTCGCTGCGCCGCTTCAAGCTGGACAGAACTTCATCCACCAGACCGTATTCCTTGGCCTCCTCGGCGGTGAAGAACTTGTCCCGCTCGATGTCCTCGCGGACCTGCTCTTCGGTCCGGCCGGTGTGCATGGCGACGATGTGCTCCATCGCCGACCGCATCCGGAGGATCTCGTGGGCCTGGATCTCCAGGTCACTGGACTGCCCGTAGCCGCCCTCGGTGGCCGGCTGGTGCAGCAGGATGCGGGCGTTCGGCAGGGCCAGCCGCTTGCCCTTCGTGCCCGCGGCGAGCAGCACCGCAGCCCCGGAGGCCGCCTGGCCGATGCAGACCGTCTGCAGCTCAGGCTGGACGAACTGCATCGTGTCGTAGATCGCCATCATCGAGGTCACCGACCCGCCCGGCGAGTTGATGTACATGGTGATGTCGCGGTCCGGGTCCAGCGACTCCAGCGCGATCAGCTGCGCGATGACGTCGTTGGCGGAGGCGTCGTCGATCTGCACGCCCAGGAAGATGATCCGCTCCTCGAAGAGCTTGTTGTACGGGTTCATCTCCTTGATGCCGTACGACGTGCGCTCGACGAACGAAGGCAGGACGTAGCGGGATTCCGCCGACCCCGGCACCAGGTGCCGCGGCCCGGCCAGCCCGCGGCTGGATGTACTCACTTGCGGCTCCTCCGCTCCATGTCCGGTGGGTCCGGCGTGGCGATTCATGACACCGGCCCGACGGTCGGGACTTCGAGGGCGCTGCGGATCACATGGTCCACGAAGCCGTACTCCTTGGCCTGGTCCGCGGTGAACCAGCGGTCCCGGTCGGCGTCCTTCTCGATCTGCTCGACGGTCTGCCCGGTGTGGAAGGCCGTGCGCTCGGCCAGGGTGCGCTTGATGTACAGCATCTGCTCGGCCTGGATCCTGATGTCCGAGGCGGTCCCGCCGATGCCGCCGGACGGCTGGTGCATCAGCACGCTGGCGTGCGGCAGCGCGTAACGCTTGCCCAGGGTCCCGGCCGACAGCAGGAACTGGCCCATGGACGCGGCCATGCCCATCGCGTAGGTGGCGATGTCGTTCGGCACGTACTGCATCACGTCGTAGATGGCCAGGCCGGCGTAGACGGAGCCGCCGGGTGAGTTGATGTAGATGCTGATATCGCGCTTTTCGTCCTCGGAGGCGAGCAGCACCATCTCGGCGCACATCCGGTTAGCGATGTCCTCGTCAACCTGCTGGCCGAGGAAGATGATCCGGTGCCGGAGCAGCCGGCTGAATATCTGTTCGGTAATCAGCGGCGGGGCCGCTTCCGCGGTGCGCGCCAGGATCCCTGTCGGGTCCTCGAAGGCCGGAGGCGTCACTCTGCTCTCCATTTCCGCTCACATATCTGCGTCATTGACATGGACGATAACTCCCGGCCAGGGTCAGATCGTCCGCGCCCCAGCCCTGTTCGCTGTCGGCGCAGGCCCTTCCACCCGGAGCGGGCGCCGCCCAGGAGCCGCGGACGGCCCTGGTCGGGCACCAGCTCCCGGCCGCGTCACGCGGTAGTGCCACCTGGCTCGTCATCCGCCGGGCTGTCCTCGGAGCCATCCTCGGCCGGGCCATCCTCGGCTGCCCCGGCGCTGGCCTCAGCCGCGCTGTCATCGGCGGCAGTGGCCTCGGCGGCCGCGTCAGCGTCCGCCTCCTCCGCCTCCTCGGGCCGCATCGCTGCCTCGATGTCCACCGGCTCGCCGGCCTCGTCGGTCACGGTCGCGCGCTCGGTGATCAGGGTGAGCGCCTTGCCCCGCAGTACCTCGGTGATCACGGAGCCGATCTGGCCCCGGTCGGCCAGCTCCTGGGCCAGCCGGTCGGGCTGGACGCCCATCCGGTAGGCCTGCTCGATGACGAACGAGTTCAGCTCTTCCTGCTCGATGCCCAGCTCTTCCTGCCGGGCCAGCTGGTCCAGCACGAACCCGGCCTTGACCGAGCGCTGCGCGCTGCCGGAGATGTCGGCTTCGAGCTCCTCGGCGCTCTGTCCGGACGTCGCGAGATAGTCGTCCATGCTGGTGCCGGCCCGCTCCAGCTGCTCGTCGAGCGACTCACGCCGCATCTGCGCCTCGCTGTCGACCATGCTGTCCGGCAGCGGGATGTCGATCCGGCTGAGGACCGCGTCCAGCGCGCGCTCCCGCGCCTGGCCGACCTGCTGCATCCGCTTCATGGTCTCCAGCTGGGCCCGCGTGCCGGCGCGGAACTCGCCGAGCGTGTCGTATTCGCTGGCGGACTGGGCGAACTCGTCGTCCAGCTCCGGAAGCTCCTTGACCTTGACGCTATGCACGGTCACGGTCACGTCGGCCTGGTCGCCGCCGTGCTCCCCGCCGACCAGCTCAGCGGTGAAGGTCTTGGACTCGCCAGCCGACGTGCCGATCAGCGCCTCGTCCAGGCCCTCCAGCAACGAGCCGCTGCCGACCTGGTAGGAGTAGCCGCTCACCTGGGCATCGTCGACCGGCTCACCGCCCACCGAGGCGGACAGGTCGATCGAGGTGAAGTCCCCGTCCTCGACGGGCCGGTCAACGCCCTTCAGCGACGCGAACCGCTCCCGGAGGCCGCCGATGTACTCCTCGACGTCGTCCGGGGTGACCACCGCGGTGTCCACGGTCACCGGCAGCCCCTGGAGATCGGGGATCTCGAACTTGGGCCGCACGTCCACCTCGGCGGTGAAGGCGAGCTCCTTGCCGTCGTCCAGCTTGGTGATCTCGAGGTCCGGCTGGCCGAGCGCGAACACGTCGTTCTCCTGCAGCGCCTGGCCGTAGAACTGCGGCACAGCCTCATTGACCGCCTGCTCCAGCACCATCCCGCGGCCGAACCGCTGGTCGATGATGCGCGGCGGCACCCGGCCCGGGCGGAAGCCGGGCACCCGCACCTGCCGGGCGACCTCGCGATACGCCTTGTCGAGGCTGCCCTTCAGCTCCTCGAACGGAACTTCGATGGTCAGCTTCACCCGGGTGGGGCCAAGCTCCTCGACGTCGGTCTTCACGTCGCCGTCACTCCCTGATCCATGTGCTCGGTATGTGCTGCGCTGCTGCGCCCTGAAGTCTCCTGACTAGCCGCGCCCGCCGCGCCTCGTACGCGGTTACGCGCGACCCAGCGCAGCCGCTGACGGCCACGGGCGTCAGTCTAGTGGCCCGCGCGAGGATCCCTGGGCGGTGACGACATGCCGGGTGCCCGTCGTGCCTCCGTTTTACCCCGCTTCACCCGCCGCGGGTGGTGCCCGCCCCGCTGGGGCTGAGCACGCTGGAGAGCGTAGTGGCGCGTAGTTCCGCGGAACCTAGGAGGCGCTATGACAGCTCAGCAAGCAGGGCAGGGGGACCGCACCGTACCGCCATCAGAGCCAGGCCGCGGCGACGGGACCACGGAGTACGGTGCCGGCGCCGGATCGTCCGGCCCGGGTCTTTACCAGCGGGAGTCGGCCGCAATCTGGGCGCAGGCCTGGCAGGTGATCATGCTCGTCGCGGTCGTGACGTTCGCGGTCGGGCTGATCCTGCTGGTCTGGCCCAAGGCGACGCTCATTGTCGTGGCCGCGCTGCTCGGCGTGGCGCTGCTGGTCAGCGGCCTTTTCCGGCTGATCCACGGGTTCACCGCGCACGACGCCACCGGCGGCATGCGGGCGGCCTACGTCATCATCGGCCTGCTGGCTATCCTGGCCGGGCTCTACTGCCTGCGGCATCTCGACGTCACGGTGGTCCTGCTCGCGTTCATCGTCGGGGTGTTCTGGACCCTGCACGGGATCGTGGACCTGAGCGTGGCCGCCACGTCCGGGCCCGGGACCGGGCGCGGGCTGCGCGCGGTCACCGGCGTGCTGAGCCTGGCCGCCGGCCTGATCGTGATGTTCTGGCCCAAGATCTCGCTGAGCGTCCTGCTCTGGGTGATGGGCATCTGGCTGCTCGCCTACGGGGTGATGCTGGGCGTGATGGCGCTCTCCATTCGGCACGCCGCCAAGGCCGCGCTCGCGTAACCGCGAGAACTTACGTGACCTAACGGATGGTCCGTTCCAGCGGCACCATCCGTTAGGTCATGTGCGGGGCCGGGCACCAGCCGGGTACCACCCTGGACTCTCTGCCGTCACCAGACTGCCTACCGGCCTACAACAGCCCCAGCCGGCGCCCCCGGGCGATGGCCTCGCGGCGGGAGCTGACGCCCAGCTTCCGGTAGGCCGAGCGCAAGTGCGTCTTGACCGTGTTGATGGACAGGAACAGCGCCTGGGAGATCTCCTCGTTGGTCATGTGCGAGGGGAGGAAGCGCAGCACAGCCCGTTCGCTGTCGGTGAGCGGCACGCTGACCGCGTCCGCCGGGCCGCCCGGCCGGGGCGCCTGGGCGTCGAAACGCTCCAGGATGCGGCCGGCGAAGCCGGCGTGACGGCTGGTCGGCGCGATGAGCACGGTCATCGCTGAGCGGACCGAGGCTCCCCCGTCCAGGAAGGCCCGGTACGCGCCGTCTGGCTCGGCCAGCGCCAGGGCTCGTTCCAGCAGCCCGGCGGCCTCGTCGCTGGACCCGAGGCGGCGTTGCGCGGCCGCCGCGATCAGCAGCCCGGAGATCTGCTCCTGCAGAGTCACCCCGTCGGCCGCGCCGTCCAGGCACGGCTCCACCGCCTCCAGCGCGCTCTTGAAGTCGCCCTCGGCGATGAGCAGGCCGCCGCGCAGCAGCCGGCCGTCGGCCCGGTCGAAGTGCTCGCCCTCCTCGACCAGCAGCAGGACCGCGCGGGCCCGGCCGGTGTTGCCGACCCGCAGGGCGACGTCACCCTCGGCGACGGTCAGCACGTCGGCCAGCGCCGGATGGGCAGGCCCCCACGTCTCGCGGAGCCTGGACAGCAGCGCGGTGGCCGCGGTGGCGTCGCCGTCCGCGAGCAGGACCCGGGCCCGGATCAGCGCCGCGACCGCGGCCACGGACGGCTCTCCCGGGAACTGGCCGGTCAGCTGGGGGTCGATGCCCTCCAGCAGCCGCTGCGCGGTGGACAGGTCGTCGCGGCGCAGGCTGACCAGGGCCTGGGCCAGCGCCGCGAGCTCGGCGGCCTGGGCTTTCCCGGTCCCCTCGGCGCCTCCGGCAATCCCGCCGTCGGCGGGAGTCCCGCCGACGGCCCCGCCTCCGGCACCGGCTTCCCAGCCCGCACTCCACGCCCCCAGCTCGGCCCGGCCGCCCTCGGCCAGCCCTCGCTCGGTCACGCCCTGCCCGGCCAGCACGTCAGCGGCGGACCGGCGGGCGGCGGTGAGGTCGCCGTACCAGGCCTCGGCGAGCGCCCGCCAGGCCCGCGCCCGGGCCTGGAGCACGGCCAGGTTGCCCGCGGCGAGTTGCCGGTCGGCGTGCCGCAGCGCGTGCCGGGCCTGCTGGATCTCCCAGCGGCGCAGCCGGGCCACGCCAAGCGCGAACCACAGCAGCCCCACGGCGCGGTGCTCGGGCTGGGTGCTGGCGGTCGCCTGGGTCCGCTCGGCCAGCGAACGGGCGCCGGCCAGGAGGGCGGGGTCGGGGTCCGTCCGGCCGCCGGCCAGCATGACCCGCAGCGCGGCCAGAGTGGGCTCCATGATCCGCTGCATCGCCGGGACTGCGCGGCTGAGCGAGCGGTCGCCGCTGTCCAGGTACGCGGCGGCCCCGTCGCGGTCGCCGTCCCACAGCCGGGCGGCGGCCCACGCCGCGGCGACCGCCGGGTCGTCGGCGGAGCGGTCCGTGGGGAACAGGGACAGCACGCTCTCCAGGTCCGCGGTGGATCCGGGGCTGGCCAGCCCGGCTCCGGCCTCGGCCAGGGTCTGCGCCGCGTAGTCCCAGTCCTGGGCCTCGGCCGCGCAGCGCACCGACGCGATCGGCTGGTCATGTGCGGCGTACCAGCGGGCGGCCCGGCGGAGCAGGACCGGGATCTCGTGCGGGATCTCCCGGTGCAGTTCGGCGGTGAGCACCTGGCGCAGCAGCGGGTGGTAGACGTACTCGCCGGGCTCACGGTCGACCACGTCCACGAAGCTGTTTTCCCGGCTGAGGCGGTCCAGCGTGCGGGCGCTGCCGGACTGCCCGGTCAGCGCGTCGGCCAGGTCGCCGGATACCTGGCCGGCGATGCAGGTCCGGAGCAGGAACAGGCGCGTGGCCGGAGCCTGCTTGACGAGCACCTCGTCCCACAGGTAGTCGGTCACGATCGGCTCGTCCCCGGCCAGGTCGGTGATCTTCGCGCCGGGTTCGGGGTCGGCCCGGGCCCGCATGGCGGCCAGCCGGAGGCCGGCCATCCAGCCCTGGGTGCGCCGCAGCAGCGCGTCCCGGGCCCCGGGGTCGACGTCCAGCGCCAGCATCGAGAAGTAGGCGTCCGCTTCGTCGCTGGTGCAGGCGAGGTCGTGGCCGCCGATGTCGGCCATCTCGCCGGACACGCGCAGCCTGGCCAGCTGCAGCGCGGGTGGCTGCCGGGCGGACAGGACCAGCCGCAGAGTGGCCGGTGCGTGCCGGATCAGCAGGTCGATCCCGCCCAGGACGGCTGAATCGGTCAGCTCGTGGATGTCATCGAGGACCAGGATGACCGGCTCGGTGAAGGTTTGCGCCGCTTCGACCAGCCGCAACGGGAACCCGTCCGGCGACACGTCTTCGAGCGACCGGAGTGATTCGGCCGGGATGGACCGCAGCCTGCCGAGCCCGGCGCATACGTAGGCCCAGAACCAGGCCTGCTGGTCCTCGGCGTCCAGGGTCAGCCAGACCACCCGGCGGGCCTGCGGCGCGGCGGCGGCCCAGGTGGCGCAGGCCACCGTCTTCCCGGCCCCGGGCGGCCCGGAGATCAGCGTCACCCGGTTCCGGACGGCCTGGTCGAGCAGGCCGGTGATCCGGCGCCGGCGCAGCACCGGGAAATGCGGCTGCGGGATCTGGAGCTTGCCTTCGAGGAACCGCGGCCGTTCCTGGCCCGGCGGCGTCGTGACGACGCTCGCCCGGGCCCGTGCCGGCCCGCCGCGCTCCCGAACGCGCGGCGCGTCCGCCCCGGTCTGCACGGACGCGTGCGACTCCGCCCCGTTCATGGTGCTTGTCATGGAATTCCCCCCCGAGACCCCCACACCTGCGGCACCCTGGCCGGCCATCCTCATCCCTGGGGGTGAATGTGCAGGTCAGACGCCTTTGCGGGTCATACCCGGGGCCGGCTGGTATCAACCGCGCCGCCTTCCGGCTCCCGTTAACCCATGATTGGGGCGAGCCGGAACCGCAGCCTCACCCGAAGTGGGTGAGGCCGCGGGCCCGCGGCGGATGAGGCCGGGACCAGCCGGGGTGAGGGCCCGGCGTTGAAGGCCCGCGGTGAGGCCCGGTAACCAGCCCCGGGTGAGACCCGGTAACCAGGCCCGGGGTGAGGCCCGGTAACCAGGGCCGGCCCGCGGTGAGGCTCCGGTGGCGACGCCCAGCGGTGCGGCTCAGCGGAGGCCGGTGGGTGTGCGGCGGATCCGGTCCAGCATCGGCTCCACTGCGCCCACCCCGTGATCCAGCTGGTAGTCGAGGTTGATCGCCGCGTTGATCAGCGACAGGTGGCTGAATGCCTGCGGGAAGTTGCCCAGCTGCTCGCCGGTCAGCCCGATCTCCTCGGAGTACAGCCCGAGGTGGTTGGCGTAGGTGTGCATCTTCTGGAAGGTGAGCGCAGCTTCCTCCGTCCGCCCCGACCGGGCCAGCGCGTCCACGTACCAGAACGTGCACAGCGAGAACGTGCCCTCGTTCCCGCGCAGGCCGTCCGGTGAGGCGCTGGGGTCATAGCGGTACACGAGGCTGTCGGAGACCAGCTTCTTGTCCATGGCCTGCAGCGTGTCCAGCCACATGGGGTCGAACGGTGACACGAACCCCATCAGCGGCATCAGCAGCAGCGAAGAGTCCAGCACATCGCTGCCGTAATGCTGGACGAAGGCCCGTTCCTTCGGGTTCCAGCCACGCTCCATGACCTGCCGGTAGATCCGGTCCCGCTCAGACCGCCAGCGCTGGATGTCCGCCGGGCGGCCCCGGCGCTCGGCCAGGCGGATGGCCCGGTCGAGCGCCACCCAGCACTGGAACCGGCCGTAGGTGAAGTCCTTTCGCCCGCCGCGGGTCTCCCAGATGCCTTCCTCGGGCTGGTCCCAGTGCTCGCAGAGCCAGTCCATCATGTTCACCATCGCGGTCCAGCCCGCGTGCGCCGCCTGCAGCCCATGCTCGTCGGCCTGGGCGAAGGCGTCCATGGCCTCACCGAAGATGTCCAGCTGGAGCTGGCCGGACGCGCCGTTGCCGATCCGGACCGGCCGTGAGCCGCGCCAGCCCTCCCAGTGGTCGAGGGTCTCCTCGGTGAGGTCCGAGGATCCGTCCACCCGGTACATGATCCGCAGCGGGCAGTCGCCGTTGCTGCCGCGGTGTTCGACCAGCCGGTCCCGGACCCAGACGCCGAAGGCCGCCGCCTCCTCCGCGTACCCCAGCCCGAGCAGCGCGTGTACCGAGAACGATGCGTCCCTGATCCAGGTGTAGCGGTAGTCCCAGTTACGCTCGCCGCCCACCTGCTCCGGCAGCCCGGCGGTGGGGGCGGCCACCAGCGCCCCGGACGGGGCGTAGGTCATCAGCTTGAGGGTCATCGCCGAGCGGGTCACCATCTCCCGCCAGCGCCCGGTGTAGGTGGACTTGCGCAGCCAGCCGCGCCAGAACTCGGCGGTCTCGTCGGACAGCCGCTCCAGTTCCCCGTCCGGCAGGTGCCGCGGGCGGCCGCCATTGGACTCCAGCACCATTCCCGCGGTCTCGCCTTGCTTCAGGGTGCGATGGATCCGCAGGTCATTGCCGAGCCGTTCCACCTCGGCGCCGAGGTCGCGCGGCGAGCTGCCCGGGATGCCGACCGAGTGCAGGGTCAGTTCCAGCTGCTCGGTGCGGAAGATCGCGCCTTCCTCGGCGAGCTCCAGCTGGTGGTCCTGGCGGCCGTAGTCGAAGCGCGGCTTGATGTCGATCACGAATCGCATCGACCCGCGGACCACCCGAAGCAGCCGGACCAGCCGGTGGTGGCTGGTGGCCCGGTTCCCGGTGACCGGCATGAAGTCGGTCACCTCGCCGACCCCGTCCGGGGTCATGAACCGGGTGATCAGGATGGCGGTGTCGGGAAAGTAGAGCTGCCGGCTGACGTAGTCGTCCCGGTCCGGGGCCACCCGGAAGTAGCCCCCCTTGTCGGCGTCCAGCAGCGACCCGAACACGCTCGGCGAGTCGAACCGCGGGCAGCAGAACCAGTCCACCGTGCCGTCGGTGGTGACCAGCGCCGCGGTCTGCAGGTCACCAATCAGTCCGTGGTCGCTGATGTTCGGGTAGCGGGCCATGGTCCCCTCCTGGGTCAGGCATCGTCAGAGCCGTTCTGGCAGGGGGCCAGGTTCAATGCGGACGGGGTGGCCTAGCCGGCCGGGCAGCGGGTACTGGCCGCGCGAAGCAGATCACTCGCGGCGCTGGTGACGTGCGCGACGTCGGTGGAGACCGCGGCCGCCGCGGCGGTCGCGCTGGGCTGGCTGCCGAGGCTGGAGAGGGTCTTGCCCAGCTTGGTCAGCGCCGTCTCCAGGGCGTTGATCTGGGTCTTCCACTCGGTGCCGGCCGTCGTGCGCAACTTGTCCAGGTTCGTCTTGACGTTCGCGGCGTCGGTCTTGAGCTTGGCCAGCGCGTTGGAGCCGGCGCTCAGGTGGCCGAGCTGGGTAATGGACTGCCGCAGCGCGGCCACGTCCGGGCAGATGGCCGCGGAAGCGCTCGCCGAAGGGCTGGACGACGGACCGCCCGCGGCGGTTCCCCCGCCGGACGAGCAGCCTGCCCCTAGCAGTGCGGCAGCAGCGACAAGGCACGCACCAGCCAGTCCAACCCTCATGCGTAATACCGTGTCGCGTCCCCGCATCCGCGTCGTCACCCTCCATGGGCTATTCAACGATTGCGCGTGAGTCACCATCCGGAACCTGCCCCCGGGACCCGCCACCCCTTCGTGATCATGACTTGAGTGTCGTTCCAACGACACTCAAGTCATGATCACGACCCCGCGGCGCAGCCGGTGTGACGGGAGAGATCAGCGTGACCCGGGTGAATCGGAACCGCCCGGAAGCCGTCCCCCGGGCCCCTGGTGTGCCGGGCCTCGCCAGCAAGCCCTAACCCAGCCGCTCGGTGAAGTGCTCGGCGACGCGGATGGCGTTGGCCATCGCGGTGAGCGCCGGGTTCACCGCGCCGATGCTCGGGAAGAAGCTGGTGTCCACGACGTACAGGTTGTCCAGCTCGTGGGCCTTGCAGTTGACGTCCAGCACCGAGGTGCCCGGGTCGGTGCCGAACCGGCAGGTGCCGGACTGGTGCGCCACGCCGGCCAGCGCGACGTCCATCTTCATGTAGTAGTTCTTGTCCAGGATGTGATGGGCGGCCATGCCGACGTGGTTCAGCATGGTCTTGACCTCTTTGTACAGGCCGGCCGCTTCCGCATCGTTGGTCTGCGTGTAGGCCAGGTGCACGTTCCCGTCCTGGTCGACGGTGACCCGGTTCTCCGGCTTCGGCAGGTCCTCGGTGGTCAGCCAGAGGTCCACGGCGTGCGCCGCGACCTCTTCCAGGCTCCAGTGCGGAGCCAGCTTGGTCAGCTTCGGCTCCTCGCCCTTCATCGCCTCCGCGTTGGACTTGCCCAGCATCTGGATGTTGCCCAGCGGCCATTCCCGGCCGTCGCCGGCCAGGTAGAAGTCGTTCACCGCCAGCGTCTTCTGGTAGACGGTGTCGTTGCGCTCCTTGCCCAGCGCCACCATGGCCTTGCTGTTGTGGAACATGTAGTTCCGGCCCACCTGGCCGGACCCGTTGGCCAGGCCGTCGGGGTGCTCGTCGCTGGCCGAGCTGAGCAAGATCTTGGCGCTGTTCGTGGCGCCGGCGGACAGCGCCACGATGTCGCCCTGGTACACCTCGCGCTGGCCACCCCGGGACACCACCACACCGGTGACGACCCGCCCGCCGGAGCCCGTTTCCAGGCTGAGGACCTCAGCCCCGGTCAGCAGCGTCACGTTGGGCAGGTCCATGACCGGGCGGACGGCGATGGTCTCCGCGTCGGACTTGGCGTGCACCAGGCACGGGTACCCGTCGCACCAGGCGCAGCGGATGCAGTCGCTGGCCGGGCGGTGGGCCTCGTTCAGCAGGATCCCGCACGGTGCGTGGAACGGCTGGTACCCGTCGGCCTGCAGCTCATTGGCCAGCTGCTGGATCCGCGGCTCGTGGGTGACGGCAGGCCAGGGGTACTGCTTCGACCAGTGGCCCTCGGTGGGGTCCTCGCCATGCGCCCCGCGCACCTGGTAGAGCCACTCGGCCTTGGTGTACCAGGGCTCGAACTCGTCGTAGCTGAGCGGCCAGGCCGGCGACAGCCCGTCCACGTGCTTGATCTCGCCGAAGTCCGCAGGCCGCAGCCGGTACAGCGCGGCCCCGTACATCTTGGTGGCCCCGCCGACGTAGTAATGCACCTGTGGCTGGAACGGCTTGCCGTCCGCGTCGTACCAGGTGTCGTGGCTGATGTATTTGCCGTCCACGAACACCGGCTTCGGGTTCCAGTTGTCCATTTCGCGGGGCAGGAAATCGCCACGCTCCAGGAGCAGGATCTTTTTTCCCGACGGCGCGAGAGCGTGCGCCAGCGTGCCCCCGCCGGCGCCGGTCCCGATGATGATCACGTCATAGCGTTCGGTCACCATTTCACTATGACGGCTCGCATGTCCGGGCACATCGCCTTCCCGGGGTGAGGTGCCCCGTTTCGGGCCGGGCCAGCGCAATCACCCCGGGAGGATGAAGCCTGCCGTTCCGCGGCCGGGCACTGTGCTGGCCATGACGAACAGCAGAAACCCTGACCGCGCGTTCCGGCTGAACAGCAGGCCGCTGATCGTGGGCGGCGTGCTCATGGGCCTGGGCGGCGTAATGGGTCTGGCCGGCGTGGTGGTCAGTGGCTCCTGCCTGGCCGCGGCCGTGCGGAGCTGGGCGAACCGCCAGGAGGTGCCGCCCAGCGAGCTGGCCCGTCACCACTGGTCCCGGGCCAAGGCCGCGACGGCCGCCGGCACCACCGCGTGGCGGAACGGCACCCAGGAGCACGCCACACCGCTCTCCTAAATACGGCAGTACTAAGTAGCCCTTGGGGGGGCCGCGACGGCAGCCCTCAGGGGAGCGGGACGGCAGGCCTTGAGGGAGGCCGGGACCGCAGCCCTGACGGGAGCGGGACGGCAGGCCTTGAGGGAGGCCGGGACGGCAGGCCTTGAGGGAGGCCGGGACGGTAGCCCCTCTGAGGGGGCGGAGCGGCTTCAGCGGGGGCGGGGCCGGCTTCAGCGGGAGGCAGCCTGCGCGTGACGGGACCGGGGGGACCCATGACGCTCGACTTGGCCCGGTGGCAGTTCGCGCTGACGTCGATCAACCATTTTTTCTTCGTGCCGGTGACGATCGGGCTGGCCTTCCTGACCGCCTTGCTGCAGACCACCTGGCACCGCCGCAAGAATCCTGAGTACCTGCGGCTGACCAGGTTCTTCGGCACGCTGCTGGTCATCAACGTCGCGATCGGCGTGGTGACCGGGCTGGTCCAGGAGTTCGAGTTCGGGATGAACTGGTCGGCCTACTCGCGGCTGGTCGGCGACATCTTCGGCGCGCCGCTGGCCATGGAGGGCCTGGCCGCCTTCTTCCTGGAGTCCACCTTCCTCGGGCTGTGGCTGTTCGGCTGGGACAAACTGTCCCGCCGGGTGCACCTGCTGTGCATCTGGCTGGTCGCGCTGGGCGCCGTGCTCTCCGCGGCGTTCATTATGGCCGCCAACTCCTGGATGCAGCACCCCGTCGGCTACGCGATCAACCACAAGACCGGCAAGCCGCAGCTGAACAACATCTGGGCGGTGCTGACTAACCCGGTGTTCCTCTGGGGCTACACGCACGTGCTGCTGGCCTCGCTGGTCACCGGGGCCGCGGTGATGCTGGCCGTGTCCGCCTGGCAGCTCCGCCAGCAGGCCCGGGCCCGCGGTACCGACGGCGCCCAGGACGCCGCGTCCGGCCAGCCGCCCATGTTCGCCCGCTCGGCCCAGCTGTCCCTGGTGGTGCTGGTCCCGGCGATCATCCTGGCCATGTTCGTCGGCAGCGAGCTGGGCGTGATCGAGGCCCGCTACCAGCCGATGAAGATCGCGGCGGCTGAGGCCCAGTGGACCACCTGCCAGCCCTGCTCGTTCTCGCTGATCCAGATCGGCGGCGGCAACAACGACCACACCCCCACCCAGATCCTGGCCATCCCGCACCTGCTGTCGCTGCTGGCCACCAACTCCTGGAACGGCAAGGTCATCGGGCTCAGCCCGCTGCAGTCCCAGTACCAGAAACAGTTCGGGCCCGGCTATTACGTGCCGAACGTGTTCATCCAGTACTGGTCGATGCGGCTGATGGCCTACTCGGCCGGGCTGATGTTCCTGCTCGGACTCTGGGGGCTGTGGCTGATCCGGCGCAAGAAGATGACCGGCTCCCGGTGGTTCCTCGGCATCGCGGTCTGGGCGGTGATCCTGCCGTTCGTGATGAACACCGCCGGGTGGCTGCTCACCGAGAGCGGCCGGCAGCCGTGGATCGTCCAGGGGATCATGCTCACCAAGAACGCCGTGTCGCCGTCCGTCGGGCTGGCCAGCGTGATTACCAGCCTGACGGTTTTCGTTGCGGCGTATCTAACCCTCGCCATCGTCGACCTGATGCTGATGATCCGCTACGCGCGGAAGGAAGCCGGGCCCGAGCCGGCACCCGGTGACGGGGCGGATGACCTGGTCACGGCGGTGCGCTACTGATGACTCTCGTCGAGTTCTGGTTCCTCGTGATCGCACTGCTGTGGACCGGCTTCTTCGTGCTCGAGGGGTTCGACTTCGGGGTCGGGATGCTGCACGCCGTCGTGGCCCGGGACGAGGCCGGCCGGCGGGCCGCGGTCAACACGATCGGGCCGCTGTGGGACGGCAACGAGGTGTGGCTCGTGGTGGCGGGCGCGGCCATGTTCGCGGCGTTCCCGGACTGGTACGCGACCATGTTCTCCGGCTTCTACCTGGCCCTGGTGATCCTGCTGCTGGCGCTCATCGTGCGCGGCATCTCGTTCGAGTACCGGGGCAAGTCGGCCAGCGCGCGGTGGCGGCACACCTGGGACGTCCTGATGACGGCGGGCAGCCTGGTGGCGCCGCTGCTGATCGGGGTGGCGCTCGGTGACCTGCTGCACGGGCTGCCGATCGACAAGGCGGGCGAGTACACCGGGAACTTCGTCACCCTGCTCCAGCCCTACGCGCTGTACACCGGGGTCACCCTGGTGGTGCTCTGCCTGCTGCACGGCGCGACGTTCCTGGCCCTCAAGACCACCGGCGAGCTGCGGGAACGGTCGGGGCGCATCGCCCGGGGAGTGGCACCGCCCGCCGCGCTGCTGGTGGTGGGCTTCGCGATCTGGACGCACGTCACCGGGGGCAAGGGCGTGCTGCCCAACCCGGTCGAGGTGCTGGCCATCCTGGCCGTGCTGGCCGCGGCCTGGCTGATATCCGCCCACCGGGAAGGCTGGGCGTTCGCGGCTACCACGTTGGCGATGGCGACCTGCATCCTGTCCATCTTCACCGAGCTCTACCCGCGGGTCATGGTGTCCAGCACCAACCCGGCCTACAGCCTGACCATCAATAACGCGGCCTCCGGGTCCTACGCGCTGAAGGTGATGACGGTCGTGGTGATCATCTTCTTCCCGTTGGTGCTGCTGTATCAGGCGTGGACGTATTACGTGTTCCGCCAGCGGCTCAGCCCCGGCGATTTCCGCCCGCCCGCGCTGCTGACCCGCCAGGGCCCGCTGGCCAAACCCGACGGCCGCACCCCGGGAGCCGGGAAACCCAGCCCGGCCGGCCCCGCCAGTGCAGCCGACCCGGAGGGGCTGGGCTGACGCGGGCTAGGGTGGCGCCGGACCTTCACCCGCGCCAGGCGATGCCCGCGGGCGGCGCCTGCGCTCCACTAGTCACAAGGACCACAAGGAGCCCAGATGGCAGCAGACCAGGTTGACGCACTGGTTATTTTCGGCGCGACCGGCGACCTCGCGAAGCTGGAGACCTTCCCGGCCCTGGTCGGGCTGGTGGACCGCGGGGTGCTCAACGTCCCCGTGATCGGGGTGGCCAAGAACGGCTGGGGCCTGGACCAGTTCCGCGACTACGCCGTGGCCTCACTCAAGCTGAACAAGATGGACCCGGCCAGCCCGGCCGCGGCCAAGATGCTCGGCCTGCTCCGCTACGTGGACGGCGACCTGGGCGACGACGCGACCTACCACGCGATGTCGGACGCGGTGGGCGACGGCCAGCAGATCCTGTTCTACCTCGAGGTCCCGCCGGTGCTGTTCGGCCGGATCGCGCAGGGGATCGCCACCGCGGGCCGGGCCAAGGGCAACCGGATCATGGTCGAGAAGCCGTTCGGCACCGACCTCAAGAGTGCCATCGCGCTCAACGAGCTGATGCACCAGTACTTCCCGGAAGACGCCATCTACCGGGTGGACCACTGGCTCGGCCTGGACCCGGTGGAGAACGTGCTGTTCGTCCGGTTCGCCAACGCGGTCATCGAGCCGCTGCTGAACCGCACCTACGTGGAGAGCATCCAGATCACGATGGCGGAGGCATTCGACGTCTCCGACCGGGGCGCGTTCTACGACCGCACCGGCGCCACCCGCGACGTCGTGCAGAACCACATGCTGCAGGTGCTCGCGACGGTGATGGCGGATCCGCCGGACGGCCAGGGCCTGTCCACCTGGCGTGACTCGAAGGCGCGGCTGATCTCCGCGATCCGGCCGCTGACCCCAGAGGAAACGGTCCGCGGCCAGTACGAGGGCTACACCAGCGTGAACGGGGTGGACCAGCACTCGACCGTGGAGACGTTCACCGCGATCCGGCTCGCGGTCGACTCGTGGCGCTGGGCCGGGGTCCCGGTACTGATCCGCGCGGGCAAGTGCCTGCCGGTCACCGCGACCGAGGTGACGGTCCGCTTCCAGCGCGCCCCGTACGACGTGTTCGGCCTCGACCCGCTCCCGGACAACAACACGCTGCGTTTCCGGGTCTGGCCCGAGACCGCGGTCGGGGTCAGCCTGGCGGGCAAGAAGCCCGGGACCGGCTGGGAGCCCGCGGTGGAGGAGCTGACGTTCTCCGAGCGGCCCGGCTCGGACATGCGGCCTTACGACCGGCTCATCGGCGCGGCGCTGGACGGGGACCGGTGGCTGTTCGCTGAGCAGAACACGGTCGAGGCCGCGTGGCGGGTGGTGGACCCGATCCTGGGGGACGCGGTCCCGGTCCACCCGTACGCCAAGGGCACCTGGGGACCCAAGGAAGCCGACCGGCTGCTCCCGGCCCGGGACCTGTGGCACGACCCAGCCGGATAAGGGCCAGCCGGATAAGGGCCGACCAGGCGATTCTGAGATGACGGGGTGAGCGGATGACCGAGGAGGCCCGGCCCAGGGTCGTGATCGTGGGCGGCGGGTTCGCCGGGCTGTTCGCGACCCGGGCGCTGCGCCGGGCCCCGGTCTCGGTCACCCTGATCGACCGCGCGGAACATCACCTGTTCCAGCCACTGCTCTACCAGTGCGCCACCGGGATCCTGTCCGAGGGCAAGATCGCCGCACCGCTGCGCGAGGTGCTCCGCAAGCATGCCAACGTCGAGTGCGTGATGGCCGAGGTCACCGGCATCGACGCGGCCGCGCGCGTGGTGCAGGCCAAGCGGCCGCTGGGCCAGTCCCTGGAGTTCGGCTACGACTACCTGATCGTGGCGGCCGGGGTGCAGCAGTCGTATTTCGGGCACGACGAGTTCGGGCTGTTCGCGCCGGGGATGAAGTCGATCGCGGACGCGCTGACGATCCGGCGCCGGGTGTTCGGTGCGTTCGAGATGGCGGAGAGCTCGACCAGCCACGACGAGGCCCGGCGGTGGCTCACGTTCGCGCTGGTCGGCGGCGGCCCCACCGGGGTGGAGCTGGCCGGGCAGATCCGCGAGCTGGCCACCCGGACGCTGCGCGCCGAGTTCCGCCACATCCTGCCGCAGGACGCGCGGGTGCTGCTGTTCGACGGCGGCCCGGCCCCGCTGGCCTCGTTCGGCCCGGTGCTGTCAGCCAAAGCCGCCGAGGCGCTGCGCAAGCTCGGGGTCGAGCAGCACATGCATTGCCTGGTGACCAAGGTGGACCTCGCCGGGCTGGAGGTGCGCGGCGCGGACGGCCAGGTGACCCGGCACGACGTCGGCACCGTGCTGTGGACGGCCGGGGTCGAGGCCCCCGCCCTGGCCACGGCGGTCGCCACCGCGACCGGGGCGCAGCAGGACCGCTCCGGGCGGATCCTGGTCGGCCGCGACCTGACCATCCCGGGCCACCCGGAGATCATGGTGACCGGCGACATGATGAACCGGGACGGGCTGCCCGGGGTGGCCGAGGTGGCCATGCAGGCCGGCCTGTACGCGGCACGGCGGATCCGGCACGAGGTGGCCGGCGAGCCGCCGGGCAAGGAGTTCCGCTACCGCGACCTCGGCTCGGCCGCCTACGTGGCCCGGGGGAACGCGGTGGTCTCGGTGGGCCGGCTGCACCTGAGCGGCTTCCTGGGCTGGTGGGCGTGGCTGGTCATCCACATCGGCTTCATGACCGGCTTCCGCAACCGCTTCGGCGCCCTCGCGTCCTGGTGGTTCGCCTTCACCAGGGACCTGCGCCGCGAACGTACCTTCACCAGCCGCGATGTCGGTGTTCTGCGCGACGTCTACGGCGCCGACTCCGAGCAACTCATGGCCGCAACGAAGACCGCACCCGCGCCAGCGGCGTCCGGTCCTGCGGGGTCTGCGGGGCCGGGGAAACCCGCCGCCGGCGCCCAGTGACCCGCGACCGGTCAGAGCAGCTTCGCGTAGTCCTCCCGCCGGGCGACCCCGCTGACCGCGTCGCCGAGCAGGTAGCGGCGCACGTTCCCGGCCGCCTGCCGCGCGGCGTAGTACATGATGCCCGGGACGTCGCCCGAGTTGTGCGGCGAGCCGAGCAGGTTGGGCAGCTCGAAGAACGGATAGTCGGTGCGGAACGGCGCGCCGTCGCGCGGCTCGTTCCACCAGGCATCGATGCCCGCCGAGAAGCCCGGGGCGGCCTTGAGGTGCTCGTACAGGGCCTGCTCGTCCACGATCGCACCGCGGGCCACGTTGACCAGGATCGCGTTCTCCTTCATCAGCCCCAGCTCGCGGGCGCCGATGAGGCCGCGCGTGCCCGCGGTCAGCGGGATGCCGATGACCAGCACGTCGGCGGCGGCCAGGACCCGGTCCAGGTCGTCCAGGGTGCCGCAGAACTCGACCGGCTCGTCGGTGCGGCCGCTGCTGTTGATGGCGTGGATCCGCGCCCCGAAGGCCCGCAGCAGCCGGGCCGTGGCCTGGCCGATCCCGCCGAAGCCGAGGATCGCGCACACCGCGCCGTCCAGGGTGGCGTTGGGGGCGGCACGGTCCCCCTGGCCGCGGATCCACTCGCCGCGGGCCAGGGCCGCGTTCTCCTGCGGGAGCCGCTTGGCCAGGCTGAGCACCATGGCCAGGACGTGCTCGGCGATGGGATGCGCGTAGGCACCCACGTTCCCGGCCACCATGATGTCCGGAGCGATCGCGTCGAAATCCACCGTGTCCAGGCCGGCCGACAGCAGCTGGATGAACCGCAGCCCCGGGGCGCTCTGCAGCGTCCCGGCGGGCACCTCGTGGGTGAGCCGCAGTCCGATCAGCACCTCGGACTGGCGCAGCACGTCCGCCCGCTCCTCCTCCGGCATCCCGTCGGTATAACTGAGCGTGGCCAGGTCGCCGAGAACCTCGGCGTTGATCGAGGTGAATTCGCCGTCTACCGGGTAGCTCACCGCTACCAGCCGCTCGTGGGCCATGAGCCTCTTTCCTGTTCCTGCACCTGGGGGTCCTGATGCGTCAACGCAGTACTCCAAACCGCCGTGCCCAGCCTGCCATGACCGAGGCGGAATTCCGCGCAGTGTATGACCGGCTGCGCGCCCGGCGACCCTGGGGGCCCGAGGATCGCCGCGGGGCTCTTAACTACCTCACCCCGGCCGAAGTACTCGCGGCGATGGGCGAGGTCCGGCTGGGCCGCACGGTGAGCCTCGAGGCCCCGGTGGTGGACCGGGTCACCGAGGATAATCCCGATCCGGCCAAGCACCCGATGACCGGGACCGCGGACGACGCGAAACCCACCGGGTTGTCCTTCGCGACGGACCGGGTCGAGATGAACGTGCACGGCAACGCGGACAGCCACATGGACGCGCTGTGCCACGTGATGTACGACGGGACCTTGTACAACGGCGTGCCGGCCAGCACCGTCACCCCGGCGGGCGCCTCCGAGCTGACCATCGAGGTGGCCGGGGACGGCGTGGTCGGCCGGGGCGTGCTGCTCGACATCCCGCGGCTGCGCGGAGTGCCCTGGCTGGAACCGGGTGAGTTCGTGACCACCGACGACCTGGTCGCCGCGGAGCAGGCGCAGCAGGTCCGGGTGGGCCGAGGCGACCTGCTGTTCGTCCGGGTCGGGCACCGGCGGCGGCGCAAGGATCTGGGACCGTGGGACGCGGCCAGCGCCCGCGCCGGGCTGCACCCGACGGCGATGGAGTTCGTCGCGGACCGGCAGGTCGCGGTGCTCGGCAGCGACGGCAACAACGACACGGCCGCCAACGCCGCCGAGCAGGTGGATTTCCCCGTGCACGTGCTGGCCATCAACGCGCTCGGCGTGCACCTGCTGGACTACCTGCAGTTCGCGGAGCTGGTCCCGGCCTGCGAGCAGGCGGGCCGCTGGTCGTTCCTGTGCGTCATCGCGCCGCTGCGGCTGCACGCCGGGACGGGATCCCCGGTTAATCCCATCGCCATCCTGTAGCGCCCTCGTCCGGCCCGGCCAGCCGGTGCCACAGGACCCGCTGGGCGCTGAGCCCGGCCGCGCCGACCGCGATCAGGATCACCACGTTCAGCAGCAGCTGGTAGAGCGAGCCCAGCGCGTCATGCCAGCTCCCGAAGGCGACCGACAGGCCGATCGACGCAGCCGCCGGGAGCGTCGTGATCGAGATGAACACGCCGATCAGCGCGTTGGCGCGGGACTCCGTGAGGGAGACCACCCCGGCCACCCCGGCCAGGACGGCCACGATGACGGAGAAGATGTTCGGTGAGTTGATCAGCTCCGCCACCGGCCGCACCCCGTTCAGGAACGGCTGGGGCGCCACCCCGGCCGCCCGGATCACCAGCGCGAACAGGTAGGTGACGATCACCGCGGCCAGGAAACCCCGGCCCAGCGCGGTCAGCGACTCCTGGACCAGCGGCCGGTCCCGCTTGCTGAAGCCGAGGGCGGCGGCGATGATCGCGTAGTACTCCGGGCCGACCACCATGGCCCCGATGACCAGGATCTGGGAGTTGGTCAGGATGCCCACGGCCGCGATCAGCCCGGCGATGACCAGGAGCACGTAGAAGCTCGGCGGGTAGGTGGCATTGGCCCGGATGGTGCCCTCCACCATGGCCCAGACCGGGATCTGCTCCCGGCGGGTGTAACGCCGGGTCTCGGTGGCGTTACGCCGGCCGGCGAGGGCCACGTCCGCCTCGCCGACCGTGACCGAGCCCCGGGTGTTCAGCTGCAGGCCGCGCAGCTGCCGCAGTACCGCGTTGGCCGACTCGTTGCGCAGGTCGAACTGCACGGCGTCGCCGTCCGGCCGGTGCGCCGCGCCGGGGAGCACCACCAGGTTGCGCACCCCCGGCTCGGCGGTCAGCGCGGCCACCAGCCGCGACGTCACATCCTCCGGGCTCACCACGCGCACGTGGAGCACCCAGCCTCCCTTGTTGCCCCGCGCCCTTCCCGGGAGTGTTACACCCCGCGCTCGGCGACCAGGCGGCCCGAGGCGATGGCCGCGGTGAACGCCTCGAAGTCGCGCTCGTTCTGGTCCGCGTACGCGGCGGAAAAGTCCGCGATCGCGTTCTCGAACACGTCCGACGCACCCAGGTAGGAGGCGATGGCGATCTCGTCGCCGGACCGCGCGTGCGCGCGGGCCAGGGTCAGCCCGCACAGCTCGCCGTACAGCCGGAGGCCGCGCGGGATCATCGCGGCGATGTCGACCGAGAACTTCCAGTCCCGCAGCTGCCGGACGTAGAAGTCGCGTGACTTGCCGTCGAGCCCGGCGAACCGCTGCCAGCCGAGGAAGATGTCGCTGGCCGCCTGCATGAGCCGCTGGCCGTTCACCACCCGCTCGCCCTGGTTGTCGTACTTGCTGGGCCCGGCGAACCGGGCCAGCACCGATTCCTCGGCCTCCTTGACCTGGAGGAAGAGCGGGTCGGACTCGTCACGGCCGAGCATCAGGATGATCCAGCAGCGGGTGCCGACGCTGCCCACGCCGACCACCTTGCGCGCGATGTCGGCGAAGTCGTACTGCTCGAGCAGCACCCGGCGGTCGGGCTGCAGCGTCCGCCGGTACTTGCCGACGAGGTCCCGCAGTTCCTTCGCGATGTCGACCGCCCCGGCCAGCTCACCGAGCAGGTCGCGGAGCGGGACGATGATCGGCGGCTCGGAAATGATCCGCGGCTGCCCGTCCTCCATCCGGGTCAGCTTGCCCAGCTCCTGCATGCTGTCCCGGGTGCGGGCCTTGACCAGCCCCTTGTCGAGGACCTTGCGCTGGCGGTCCTTGAGCAGGCCGTCGAACCTGGCCCGGAAGTCGTCCATGTCCACCTGCGTGTACCAGACGTCCAGGTTGCTCTCGCCAGACAGCTGCCGCATGACTTCCCGGTATCGCCTGGCCGAGCCGAGCACGATCTTCCTGCGGTCCTTGTCACTGAACCCGTTCTCCCGCGCGGCCACCTCCAGGCTGGCCGCGAGCCGCTTCACGTCCCACTCCCAGGGCGCGGGCACCGTCTCGTCGAAGTCGTTGACGTCGAAGAGCAGCTTGCGCTCGGGCGACCCGAAGAGGCCGAAGTTGGACAGGTGGGCGTCCCCGCAGGCCTGCACGATGATGCCGCTGGCCGGGGTGCTGGCCAGGTCGCTGGCCATAGGCAGGGCCGCGCCCCGGTAGTAGGTGAACGGGGTCTCCATCATCCGGCCCCACCGCACGGGCACCAGGTCCGGGACGCGGTTCACGGCCTGCGACTCCAGCAGGGCGACCGGGTCGGGACGGTCCTCCGGCGGCTTCCACTGGGCGTGGCTCTCGCGCGGCACCTCGGCTCTGGCCGCCTTGCCGCGGACCCGGCGTTCGGCCGGGGTGAGCTTCCGCCGCGGCGCTTCCAGCCCGGTCGCGGCGCTGCGGGGCATGACCACGGTCCGACGCGCCGCTTCGGGCACCCCGGCGGGCACCGTGGTGACGGCACCGTTGTGGGCCGCCGCCGTCCGTGCGGTCGTGCCCCGGGCGGTGGGCCGGGCGGTGGATCGCGCGGCCGGTCGTGCGGCGGTGCGAGCTGAACTGCGGCCCGTGCTGCCGGACGTGCTACGGGGCGTGCTGCTGCCGGACGTGCTGCTGCCCGTGCCGCGGGACGACGCCCGGGCCGTGGTCCCGGCGGACCGGCTCGTGGTCGAACTGCCGCGGCTCGCACTCGAGCTGCTGCGGCTCGGGCTCGCGCTGGACCTGCTCGCGCTGGCCCGACTGGCCGTGGTCTTGGTCGCGGTACCGCTAGCGGCTCCGGCGCGTGCTGGCTTGCTGGCGGCCGACTTAGTCCCGGCCTTGGTCGCGGACTTGGCAGTCGCGGATTTAGCAGTCGCGGCCTTAGCAGGTGCGGCCTTAGCCCCGGCCGTCTTGGTGGCGGCGGCCTTGCCCGCTGTCTTGCTGCCTGACGCCCTGCTCTGTGGCTGTGTCATGAGTTCCTGTCCTTCCCTTGACCGCGAACCCGGTTGGGCCCGCTGTCATGACCGCGCGAGGCGGGCGCCGGTCTATCCGACTCACGATGGCCGCTTACGGTGCGCGTCGCATCACCCCCCGGGGATGACGACGTTTCCCCGGCGGGTCAGCGAATCTGCGTACGAAGACGCTCCCGCCCGGCCAGCGAACAGCCATCAAGAGGGCCGCCCGCACTGAGGACGCGGCCTCGTCACCGGAGGCCTGCGGATGTCCCGACCGATCGAGGATTACGCCCTGATCGGTGACCTCCAGTCCGCCGCGCTGGTAAGCCGGGACGGGTCCATCGACTGGCTGTGCCTGCCGCGGTTCGACTCGGAGGCCTGCTTCGCCGCGCTACTGGGCGACGAGCGGAACGGCTACTGGCAGATCGCACCGGACCGCGAGATTACCCGGGTCAGCCGCCGGTACCGGCCCGGCACCCTGGTCCTGGAGACCGAGTTCAGCACCGCGTCCGGGGTGGTCCGCCTAGTCGACTGCATGCCGCCGCGGGCTGACGACCCGGTCCTGATCCGGCTGGTCGAAGGGGTGGCCGGACGGGTCGACATGCGGATGACGCTGGCCGCGCGCTTCGAGTACGGGCTGACCCTGCCCCGGGTCCGCCGGCAGGACGCGGCTCGGCGGATCGTGGCCGGCGCGCAATCGCTCTGGGTGTTCAGCCCGCTCGAGGTGCACACGGACGGCGCGGACCTGATCGCCAGCTTCTCGGTCGGCGAGGGTGACCGGATTCCGGTGGCGGCGGTCTGGCGCCCCTCGCACCAGTCGGCGCCGACCCCGCCGCCCGCCAGCGCCCTGGTGGAGCAGACCGACGGCTGGTGGCGACGCTGGGTGGCGGGCCTGCGCCGGCTGGACGAGGGAGCAGGCGATAGCCAGGACGCGGTGATCCGCTCACTGATCACGCTCAAGGCGCTCAGCTATGCCCCGACCGGCGGGCTGGTCGCCGCGCCGACCACCTCACTCCCCCAGCAGACCTGCGGGATGCGCAACTGGGACTACCGCTACTGCTGGGTCCGCGACGCCGCTGACGCCGTGGACGTCTTCCTGGCGGCCGGCGCAGATCAGGAGGCGGCCAGCCTGCTGAACTGGCTCAGTCATGCCGTGGGCGGTCCGGCCGCGCAGGCCCAGGCGGTGTACCGGGTCGCCGGCGAGCGGCGCATGCCGGAGATCGAGGCCCACTGGCTGCCCGGTTACGAGAACGCCCAGCCGGTGCGGATCGGCAACGCCGCCGCGGCCCTGCCGCAGCCCGGCACGTTCGGCGACGTGCTGCGGGCCCGGCTGACCGTGCGGGCCGCCGGCCTGCCCCTAGCCGCAGGCACGGCGGCCGAGCCGGATAACTCCGAAGCCATTCTCAAGTTCCTCGAGTCACGCTGGCAGGAACCGGACGCGGGGATCTGGGAGATGCGCGGGCCGGCCCGCCAGTTCGTCCACACCAAGGCGATGATCTGGGCCGCGGCGGATTCAGCCGTCAAGATGATCGAGTTGTTCGGGGATCAAGGGCCGGCCGCGCGCTGGCGGCGGCTGCGCGCCGCGGTCCACGCCGACGTGCTGGCCCGCGGCTATGACCAAGACCGGAACACGTTCACCCAGCACTACAGCTCGGCTGCGATGGACGCCAGCCTGCTGCATCTCCCGCTGCTCGGCTTCCTGTCGGCCGCCGATCCGCGGATGGCCGGGACCGTGGAAGCCATCAGCCGGGAACTGGACGACGGCGGCGTGCTGCTGCGCTATCAGCCCCGGCCGCTGGCCGACGCGGACGGCCTCCCGCCCGGTGAGGCGGGATATCTGCCTGGCTCGTTCTGGCTCGCGCAGGCGCTCGCGGCTGCGGGCCGGATGGAAGAGGCCCGCCGGGTCTACACGGCCCTGCTCGGGCTGCGCAACGACGTGGGGCTGCTGGCCGAGGGATACGACCCGCTGCGCAGGCGGTTCGCGGGGAACCATCCACTGGCCGGCTCGCACATCGCCCTGATCATGACGGCCCGGGCTCTTACCCAGAACGGGCAGTTCGCCCGGTCTGGGTGATGTGCCGCGAGCCGTCCGCAGCCACCCTAGATCCCGGCCACCCCGGGCCGGTGCCGGACACCCCGGGCTGGCGGTCGCTGGAGCGCACACCGGTCCCGGAGGCCTGACAGACATGAGCCGCCCGATCTTCATGCCGCTTCTCGCACCGGAAGCACCTGGACGCCGGCTCGCGCGGTACACGGGGAAGCCCGCGTCACGGGCAGCGGAATGGCTGCGCAGCCGGACCGCGGCCCGAGCCCGGGCGCGGGCCCAGATCCCGTACCTGGGGATGACCACCACCCTGGAGGGCTGCCGGGGCAGCGGCCTGGCGGACGCAGTCCTGCACCGGGTGCTGCGCTGCGGTTCCCCGGTCGGCACCGTGGTGCTAGACCTCGGAGTCGCCGACACCCTCGAGCCGGAGACCTGCGCGGCGATCCTGCTGGTGCAGCAGCGGCTGACCGCCATCGGCACGCGGCTGCGGCTGGCGGCCAGCACGCGCGGGCTGGTCGACTGCCTGGCCGAGGCCGGGGTGGTCCAGCAAATCGGCCGCGACACCATTCACGGGAGCTTCCGCAGCGCCGTGCTCGCGGCCTATGCCGCCCAGCCCGGGCCCGGGCTGGCCATGGGCCGGATACGGACCGAACTGGAGATGCAGGCCGAGACCATCGACCTGTGACCTCCGGCTCGCGGGGCCCCGGGCGGCACCGTGGCGGCACCGTGGCGGCACCTGCTTCACCCGCTGCGGGTGGAGCCGTCCCGCTGCACGCGGCGGTGGACTGGAACAGCCATAGCCAACCTGTGAGGGGAAAAGGACACCATGTCTGACCTGATCGCCATTGGTTACCCGGACGAGCAGACCGCGGAGCTGGCCGCGGACGAGGCCCGCCGGCTGGCCAAGGACCTCATCATCGAGCCCGACGCCATCGCGGTCATTGTCCGCGACAAAGAGGGCAAGTTCCACGTGCACACCAGCCATCATCCGGTCGGGGCCGGGACGACCTGGGGAATGTTCTGGGGGCTGCTGTTCGGCCTGCTGTTCTTCATCCCGTTCTTCGGCCTGGCCATCGGGGCCGGGATGGGCGCCCTGATGGGGAAGATCACCAAGTCGGGGATCGACCGCGAGTTCCAGGACCAGGTCCGCGGCATGCTCAAGCCGGGCACGTCGGCGCTGTTCCTGATGGTGGAGAAGGTCACCCCGGACAAGGCCACCGAGGCGCTGTCCCAGTACGGCGGCACCGTGCTCAAGTCCTCCCTGTCCAAGGAGGGCGAGGCCGACCTGCAGGACGCGCTGCACGGCCAGGCCACCCCGGCCAGCTGAACCCAAGCGCAGCACGATCCCGGTCAATGGCCGCCGCTACGGCGCGGCATTGGCCGGGATCATGCCGAGAGTGATCATTCGGTCCATTCGTGTGCGGAATCCGCTGCCATCCCAGCGGATTCCGCAGACGTATGCCCCACGGCCAGCCGCCGCCCCGGTCGGGACCCGGCCGCCGCCGATATCACCGCAGGTCACAGCCCGGCAATGCGGAAGCCGCGCGAAGCCACCGGGCTGAGCAGCGGAAAATGACCGCAAACAGCCCGCGGTGATGACGGTAAGCACCCCGCGCTCATCCCGGCCCGTTTCCCGGGGGGTCAGATGCCGAGCAGCTTCTTCTTGGCCGCAGCGAACTCCTCATCCGTCAGCGAGCCATCCTCGTGCAGCCCGCTGAGCTGCTTGAGCTGCTCGGCGATCGGCGTATCGGGACCGCCCTGCGGGGCCGCCGCCGGAGCAGCCTGCTGCTCAGCACCACCCTGCTGTTCGAGGTCGCTGATCCGGTCGTCCTGGCTGGCCTCCTGCGCCTGCCGGTCCGCCGAGTTCTGGGCCACCCGCTTGCCCGCTATATATGCGCCACCGCCGACCGCAGCCGCGCGCAGCAACGGACGCCTCCGCATGAACATGTTTGTCTCCTCTGCCTTTCAGATGTCCTGGCCCTCGGGCAGGGCAAGCCCGAGGGCGACCATGATCTCGGGGGCCGCGGCGACGACCCTCGGGCCGCCGACCTGCGGGGCGACCGCACGCAGCACACCCAGGATCTCCGCCGGACTGGCTCCCGCGTCCAGCGCGTTCGCGACTTGCCAGAGATAGGAGGCAGGCGGTGAGTCCACCGCGACCAGGGCCGCGATCTTGACGAGGCTGAAGGTGCGGGCGTCCAGGCCGCTGTTCTCCAGCGATGCCTCGCGGAGCTCCACGGCCACGCCGAGGACATCGAGGTCGCCCAGGGCCAGGCCGGACAGCGCGTCCCGGGTGGCCGGGTCCACGTCGACATTGACAGGCATGCTCATGTTCCGCTTCCTCTCGGTGGGTCGTGGCGGCGGGCCGTCACGGGCTTCCCGGTTCTCACGTTGGCGGGTGTCCCCGCGCTGACGTGCGCGGGTATCTCCCGGTTCTGACGGTCGCGCGCATCCAGGCGGCGCGCGCCACCCCGTACGGGTGAGGCGGGATGCGGCGCAGGCCACCCAGGCTGGCGGGCATGACGATCCTGGCGGGGCAGGTCAAGCTGCTGCCTTCGCGCCGGGGGACCGGGCCGCGCTACGGCAGCCTGCTGGCGATCCTGGTCGTCACCTACCTGCTGTCCGCGTTCACGGAGAGCTGGCTGGTCAGCGCCGTGCAGGTGGTGCTGTTCCTGGGCGTGGTGCTGATCGCGCTGCGCACCGGCCGATTCCGCCGCAGGACCGGGCAGCTCATCGCAGTCGGGCTGCTGCTCGGCTCCGTCGTCGCGGCCGTCCTGCAGCTGGCCGATCAGACTAAGCCCGGCGCCCCGGTTGAGTCTCATCCCGGCGCGGCGCTGGCAAGTCTGTGGACGGCGATGCTCCTGCTGCTGGCGGTGTTCTTCATCGTGCGGCAGGTGCTGGCCCAGCCGGACATCACCGAGCAAAGCATCTTCGGCGTGCTGAGCGCCTACATGATTATCGGGCTGATCTTCTCGGCGGTGTACGTCGCGATGTGGAAGTTCACCCCGCAGCCGGCGTTCTTCGCCAACGGTGCCTCGGAGAACACCAAGACGTTCCAGTACTTCAGCTTCACCACGCTGACCACTCTGGGGTACGGGGACTTCACTGCGGCGGGGGACGGGGGCCGGGCGGTCGCCGTGATCGAGGCCATGGTCGGCCAGATGTTCCTGGCCACCCTGGTCGCTAGGCTGGTGGCCGGTTTCCGCTGGTCGGACCGGGCCGCGGCCCGGCGCGCCAGCTATCCGGCGGCTCCCGCCGCGGAAGCCTCCCCTGAGCTCAGCGGCACTGAAATCAGCGGCACCGGGCTCAGCGGCACCGGGCCCGGCCCGGGCTCCGCCGAATCCCCCGGTCCGGCGTCGCCGGCTGGTTCCGGTGAGCCGGTCCCCGCCCAGCTCACTCCCGGCCAGCCCGGCCCCGGCCAGGCTGGTCCCGGTCCCGGCCCCGGTCCCGGCCCCGGCCCCGGCCCCGGCCCCGGCCTGGCTGGCCCCGGTCCCAGCCTGGGCCCCGAACCAGCGCGTGCCGGGGTATCCAGCCCCCGACCGTCGCGGGCCAAGAAGGCCTCGGCGGCCGGGCTGATCCGGCTGAGCCCGCCGGGCGCGGTGCGCGGGCGGGCCACGAGGCTGCGCCGGAACGGGCGGAATGAGGCCGGGGGGTCAGGCCCGGCCTCCGCCGCCCGTCCCAGCGAGCGGACCTGACCCAAGCGGCCCTGAGCGCCGCCGCACTGGCGGGGCCCAGGACCGCCCCGGGGTCAGGCGATTTCCTTTACTTCCCGGCCGTGCATGGCCAGCGCGTAGATGATCACGATGTCCAGGGCGATGAGGATGACGCCCCAGACCGGATAGGCGGCGATGAACGCCAGGTTGATGACGGCGCTGATCACCGCGAGGGCGATGCCGACGACACGCGCCCAGGTCTGCCCGGCCAGCACCCCGAAGCCGACCAGCACGAACAGGACGCCGAGCACCATGTGCGCCCAGCCCCAGCCCAGGTAGGTGACGTGCAGAGCCAGATGGCTGCTCGTCACCAGGTAGTAGCTGCGCTCGAATAGTGCCACCAGGCCGTCGATGATGTGGAAGGCGCCTTCGACGATCATCACGATGCCGGCGAAGATGACCCAGCCCACCCAGCCGGTGGGCTGGGCCGCCGCACGCGTGCCCCGGTAGCCGGCGGGCCGATCCGTTCCTGGCGTCTGTTGAGCTTGCGTATCACTCATGTCGTGTCCACTCCCTCGGTGAGGTGGCGGGGCAGGGACCGATGACGGTCCGGCCGGGCCGGTGAACGGAGGTGGTTCCCCCTTCGACCGTTGTGGCCGGTTTCCACGCTTCCGGGGGTCCTATCAGCAGACATCACCCAGCGTGGGTGAAATTCACCCTCTGCAACCGGTCAGCCCGGACCTGGCGGGGCATCCCGCTCCAGGAACCTGAGCCGGGCCGCGCGGGCGTCCCAGGCGTACACCACGGCTGTCCCGGCGATCAGATCCTGCAGCGCCCGGCGGTCTCGTTGCAGAAAAATAAGGGCGAAGCCGAGCCCCAGGAGCAGAAAGCTCAGCGGGAACACCAGGGTGCGCACCGTCGCGCGGCGCGGGCCGGCCTCCGCGCCGTCGGCCGCCACCACCTTGACCCCCAGCAGCGCCATGCCCAGGGTCTTGCCGCTCGCACCCCAGGAGTACGCGAAATAGAGGAATTCCCAGGCCACGTAGGCGATCGCGACGGGAAGATCGTTCCGGTTCCAGGAGATTGAATGCCCGGTGAAGATGCTGGCCGCGAAGGAGATGGCCGCCAGGGCCAGCATGAACACGCCCGTGCTGACCCCCAGGTCCACGACATAGGCCACGAACCTCGAGACGCCGCCCGCGAAATGCGGCCGCTGCGCGGGGGGATCACGGCGGAGCAGCCGGGCGGCCCAGCGGGCCATCCATTCGTCCAGGCCGACCGCCTGGCTGCGGACCACGTCCAGCGCGCCGCTCGCGACCCCGCCCGACGAGCGGGCGATCATCGCGCCGAGGTCGGTGTGCATGGCCAGCGCGTCGAGGTCGATGCGCTGGGCGATGGCGTTCACGTCGATCCGGTCCGCGACCGCGTCCACATCGACCCGGGCCAGCACCTGGTCAAGATCCACTTTGGCCAGCACCCGGTCCACATCGACCCGGTCGAGGATCTTGTCCACGTCGACCTGGTCCACCAGCTTGTCCACGTCGACCCGGTCGACGAGGTTGTTGACGTCGACGCGGTCCACCAGCTTGTTCACGTCGACCCGGTCGAGAATGGCGTCCGGGTCGACCCGCTGTATCAGGGCATTCACGTCCAGGGACCGGACCACCAGGTCGATCACCCGCTCGGCGGTCTTCTCGGCCAGCGCCTCGACCGGATCGGTGATTCGCTTGCCCATCGAGCGCAATCCATGAAGTGGGTCCACCGAGGTCAGCCCTTCTTTATCAGCCCAACCAGCCCGTCGACAGTCACGACGAGTCCTGCTGCCCCGAGGGTGCCCGCCAGGATTTTGCGGCCGTTGCGGCGCAGCCATCCGTTGAAGGCGGCAAGATGCCGTGTGGTCAGGCCCGGCGCGGCAAGAAATGCCAGCAGCGGCAGCCAGACGAACGAGACGTTGATAACGACGACCAGAGCCAGGCCCGCCACGGTGAGCTGCAGGTCGGTCCGGGAGGTCGCGATCACCTGGACCGCGGCGATGAAGGTGACCGACGGCGCGAAGACCAGGATGCCAGCCAGGAAGGCGGTGTAGGGCGCGGGGTTGGCCACCAGCCGTGCCACAATGCCCCTCCCCTCCCGGGCCGTGTCGAGTGACCCGTCGCCCGCTCTCAGCTTGGGCTTGCGCCGGGCCAGGAACAAGCCGGCCAGCAGGATCAAGATCCCCAGGATGAGCCGGAACTCGTAGCGGATAGTCCGGTGGCTGGGCAGGCTGAACCCGCCGGCCCGCAGCAGGACCAGGACGACGACGGCCATGACCAGGCTCATCAGCACGGCGCCGGTCAGGTACACCAGGATCGTGACGCGTGGCCGGGCTGAGCCGAGGTAGACGGCCGCGAGCAGTAGTGCGGTCGGCGAGATGGCGGCCAGGACCGCCAGGCCTGCCGCTTCGATGAGCACAGACTCAGCCGCCGTCGTGACCGGCGGCCTGCGGCTGGGCCGCAGTCCTAACCGGAGGCCTGCCGATCAGCTCGATGAGACCGAGGACGAGGAGCAGCAGGACGGCGAGGACCACCGCGACAGTGGCGGTCGGGCGTCCCCAGAACACGAAGATCACGGCGAACAGGGCGACCGTGCCGATCCGCAGTCCGGTCCGGTGCTGGAACGTCCACCGGCCCACCGGCCCGGTGCGCAGCCCGGCCCGTTCCCCGCTGGCCCGCAGCCAGCCCAGCCCTCCGCTGAACGCGCCGCGGGTCCGGACCGCGGTAACCGACGGGCCGGTGAAGAACGCGGCGATGGCCACGATCAGGCCGACAACCAGCAAGGTCCGCAACCCGTCCTTGATGAACCGGATCAGCGTGTCGTACATGACCGCGGCCGCATTGCTGGGCAGCACGCTGTTCGGCACGCTGTTCAGGTAGATGCTGCGGGCGATGGCCAGCACGACCCCCAGTAGCGCCATGGAGGCGGCCAGGCCGAGCCCGGCGCCGATCAGCGCCCGGCGGTGGCTGCGCGCGATGTAGATCCCGGCGGCGAGCAGCAGCAGGCTCAGGATGGGCAGGACGATCTTCAGGTCGTTAAGGGCCCGGTAGCCGCTCTGCGCCTTGACGAGTTCCTTGGCCGAGAACAGGGCGAACGTCGGGTTGACCGCGGGAATGCTGTTGACGATCGTGAATCCCCGCGCGGCCAGGTCCTTCTTGACGACGTCGATGAACGGCCCGAGGTTCAGCACGACCTGGCCGTTGCTGATCGTGATGGCTCCATTACCCTGCCCGGACAGGGCTTTGACCAGCTCGGCGTGGACGGTCCGGTTCACCTGCACCCACAAGGTGGCCACCTGCGGGCTCGCCACGATCTTGCCGACCTGGGTGTGGATGAAGCCACCCACCGCACCCGCAAGCGAGCCGGAGAACGTCTGCAGGAGCGCGCCGACCCGCGGCAGCCCCTTGCTCTTCAGCGTCGCGGCAGCCTGGTTGGCGAGGGCCTGCACGTGGATCTGGGCGTTGATCTCGTTCGTGATCTTGTCGGTCAGCGCGCTCTGGACCGCAGGCTCGTGGATGAGCGGGGCCACGTTCTGGACGTAGCGGTTGGTGTCAGACACCTGGTTGGCGGTCCAGACCGCGAGTACGGAGACCGGGGCGAGGATGCAGCCCAGCACGATCAGCAGGGTCGCGACCGGACCGCGCCAGCCGGGCCGGTGGCGCCGCCCCGCCTTGCCGCCAGAAGCGCCTTCAGGCTGGGGTCGCGTGCGCAGGAGAGTTACCTCGGCGCGGAGCCGCTCGAGTTCGGCCCGTTCATCCGTGCCGAGGGAACCAGCGGCGTCCGTTGCCAGCCGGCCCTTTGCCTCGCTCTCGCCATCATCAGACACCGGCCACCCCCAGCTCCCGTTACCAGGAGCGCTTGGAAGCCTGCCGCCGCGGGCACCTGTGCCCCCCGGTTGCGGGTGCCCCTCGGCGGCAGGCGAGATCACAGTCGCTGAGCCGGCCCCCCGGTCGCCTCCCCCGTACCGGGTGAATGACCAGGCCGGCCCGCCGGGGTGCGGCGCTCAGCCGCTGGCCGGAGGGTCACTGTGTCCGGGCGTGTCCGGCTCTGGGCGCCCGCAGGCCAGGTCCGACGAGGTCCGGAACGCCCGTCTTTGCGGATAGCCCAGCCGAAGCGTGCCCGGAACGGCTCACCCGCAAAGGGTGAGGTAGGCCAGTCCCGTGGAGGCCATATTTCAGCGAGGAGATATGAGCGCCCCAGCCTGCATGCACGCCCGCCGGCTAGGACGCGGCGGCCCGGCGACGGGTGGCACAACCTGGGAGGTGGGCCCTAGTGACCATCGGCGGAAGCGCGGCACTGATCATCATCGGTGCGATTCTCCGCTTCGCTGTCACCTGGTCGCCCAAGAACGTCGACTTGCAGGTCATCGGCGTGATCTTGATGATCGGCGGGGTGGCCGGGCTGTGCGTCTCCATTGGCCTGCTGGCCATGCGGCGGCGCGACCGGGGCGCAGCCGAGGTGACCGAGCAGCGTCGTTACGTCGAGCCGCCCACGTAACCGCCCTCTCCGATGAGCTGGCGAGTCCCGCGTCGTCTGATGCGTGACGGATTCCGCCGCCTTCGAGAGAGGTGACCCGGTGCACGTGAAAGAGCTCGACCTGACGCTGGGCGACGAGCGCACGCTGCATGTCTACGACACGGTCCCGGAGGGCAGCCCCGGGCACCTGGCGATCATCTGGCATCACGGGACGCCCAACATCGGCGCTCCGCCCGAGCCGCTGTTCGCGGCCGCCGACCGCAGCGGCATCCGCTGGGTGTCGTACGACCGGCCCGGGTACGGCGGGTCGGCATCTCACCCGGGCCGGGACGTGGCCTCGGCGGCCGCCGACGTCTCGGATATCGCCGACACGCTGGGCCTCTCCCGGTTCGCGGTCATGGGCCATTCCGGCGGCGGGCCGCACGCCCTCGCCTGCGGGGGGCTCCTGCCCGAACGCGTCATCGGCGTCGTGTCCGGCTCCGGGCTGGCGCCGGCCGGCGCCGAGGGACTGGACTGGTTCGCCGGCATGCATCCTTCCGGCGCCGCCGAGCTCCGCGCCGCCACCCGGGGACCTGCAGCACTCGGCGACTACCTCGCAGCCGCCGATTTTGACCCGGAGCAGTTCACGCCGGCTGATCACGCCGCACTCGCGGGCGCCTGGTCCTGGCTGGGCGCCGTCGCCGGGCAGGCCATCGCAGGCGGGCTGGGCGGGGCGATCGACGACAACCTGGCCTACGTCGCCCCCTGGGGTTTCCGCCCTGGCGAGATACGGGTCCCGGTCCTGTACCTGCAGGGTGGCCAGGACCGCATCGTGCCCCCTTCGCATGCTCGATGGCTGGCCAGCCATACGCCATCGGCGGAGTTGCGGCTCCGCCCTCACGACGGGCACGTCTCGGTCCTAGGGTCCGCCGAGGACGCCATGGCCTGGCTCCAGGTCCAGGCCAACGCACGCTGAAGCTTCCCGCGCATTGCGACACCACTTACCTGGCCGCGATGCTCGCGATCTCGCCGCCGTCTTGGCTGGTAGGCACAGGGGCAGGCCACGGTCCGGATGGAGCCCGAGGCTGGCCGGCGGCCCCCCTTCCGGGGTCAGCCGGCGCCAGGTGCGGGCACCGTGAGGGAGCCGGGGCAAGTCACCGGGGCGTGCAAAATCTTGCGGAACCGAGGTAAGCGTTTCCGGTCACTGGCGGGTTAACGGGTGTGAGCCAAGACAACGCCGCGTTCGCCTCTGCGCACGGCGCAGGTGATGGTGGCCAACCCCGGCAGGTCATGGTGACGGCGGATGGTATTTCCCGGACCTTCGGCAGCGGGCATACGGCCGTGCAGGCCCTGCGGGGGGTGTCGTTCACGGTAGGCCGGGGTCAGCTCACGGCCTTGCGCGGGCGATCCGGCTCCGGCAAGACCACGCTGCTGAACATCATCGGCGGCCTGGACAGCCCGACGGCGGGCCAGGTGTGGGTGGATGGCCGCGAGGTGGGCCGGATGACCGAGCGGGAGCGGCTGGCGCTGCGGCGGGACACGGTCGCCTTCATTTTCCAGTCCTTCGGGCTCATTCCCATGCTGTCCGCAGCCGAAAACGTCGGGATTCCGCTGCGCATCGCGGGCATGCGGCCCAGCGAGCGCCGGGAGCGGATTGCGGCCATGCTGGCGCTGACCGGCTTGTCCAGCCATGCTGCGCACCGGCCGGGCGAGCTCTCCGGGGGCCAGCAGCAGCGGGTCGCCATCGCCCGCGCACTGGCCGGCCGGCCAGGCCTGCTGATCGCTGACGAGCCAACCAGCCAGCTCGACCTGGAGACCGGCCGGCAGATCATGGGGCTGCTGCTCAGCGTGGTGCGCTCCGAGGGAATCACCGCCCTGGTCGCCACCCACGACGAGGCGCTCATCGACCTGGCCGACACGGTCCTTTCGCTGGAGGATGGGCGCGTCGTGACCGGGCATGCTGCCGGGCAGCAGGCCCTGGCCGGGGACGCCGGGACTCAGGCCAGAGATGGGTAAGCAGCCACCCATGCCCCAGCCTGATGGCGGCGGCTGGGGACCGGATCGGCGCTGGTCTGTGCCTGGCCTGGGAATCTCCTTCCTGGCCCGCCGGGCCAGATCCTCATGGCTGCTCCTGGCCTGCGTCGCGGTCACGGTCCTGCTCGCCACCGGGCTCGCGGCCGCGGGATGGACCTTCGCCGCCGCGGCGATCCCGCCCGGCGCGCAGAGCATCCTCGCCGCCCCGCAGGGCCGGGTGCTCGGGCTCAGCGGCGTGGTGGACGGCGCCGGGCAGGCTGCCACCGACGCGCGCCAGATCCGTGCCGCGCTGCGCAAGGCATGGCCGGGGATCGGTTACCAGATGGAAGGCGCACTGTGGGCGAACCCGATCACGCTCTCGCCGCCCCGGGCCGTCCGCGCCGAGCCGAGCCCGGTTCTGGGACTTCCGCCCCCGGTCGACTGGCAGATCCAGGTCGCGGCGCTGGCTGGGATCAGCGCCCAGACGGCGCTGACCGCCGGGACATGGCCAGGTCCGCCGCACCCCGGCAGCCCGCTCCCGGTAGCGCTGCCGGTGGCCGTGGCCAGCCGGCTGCACGTGACGCCCGGCTCGGTGCTGAAAGCCGCCACCCGGTCGGGCCCGGCCGCGGCCGGGCTGCGCGTCACCGGCCTGTTCCGGCCCAGGAACCCGGCGTCGCCGTACTGGGCGCTGGACCAGGTGCCCTTCTCGGGGTTCGCCGCCAATACCATCCCAGGGGTCGGCACCACCCTCATCCCAGGGGTCGGCACCCCGGGTGCCCTCGTCACATACGGCCCCGCGGTGGTGAGCCCCGCGGCGTTCCGCAGCGGCGTCACCGCGAGCCAGGCCTCGTGGTTCGTGCTTCCGCCGGCGCCGGTCATGGCCCGGCAGAACATCGGCGCGCTGGCCGGCCGCACCAGCCAGGTGGTGACGAACCTGGCCACCTTGATCCTCCCGTCCGGGCTGCAGGTGACCACGCGCCTGCCGCAGCTCCTGGACGGCATCGCCAGCAACATCGTGCTGGCCAGGTCGCTGTTCACGATCAGCGCGCTGGAGCTGCTGCTGGTCTCCGCGGCGCAACTGGTGCTGGCCGCGCGGCTGCTGGCCGGTCTGCGCGACGAGGAGTCCGCGCTGCTGCGGGCGCGCGGCGCCACCAGGTGGCAGCTGACGCGGCCGGTGCTGGCCGAGTCGCTGGTCATCGGCGCCGTGGCCAGCGCGGCCGGCGTGCTGGCCGGCGTCCGCCTCACCGGCGTGCTGGCCAGCGCGGGCCACCTGCGCCTGGACAGCTACCAGGCCAGCCGGATCAGCTCGCTGGCGTGGCTGTCGGCCCTCGCCATGCTGGCGCTGTGCGTCGCGGTGATGGCCTGGCCGGCGCTGCGCGCCGGGACCCCTGATGCGGCCAGGATCCGCCAGGGCCGGCAGGCCCGGCTCGCGGGGGTCGCCTGGGCGGGCGGTGATCTGGCCGTGCTGGCGCTCGCGGCGCTCGCGGTGTGGCAACTGCGCGGCTATTCGGCGGTCGCGCATCCGGCGGCGGGGTCTCTCGGGATCGATCCTGTGATCGCCGTGGCGCCCGCGCTCGCGCTGGCCGGGGTCGCGCTCGTGCCGCTCCGCACGCTGCCGCTGCTGGCCAGGCTGGCCGACGGGGCAACCGACCGCGGCAGGCGGCTGGCCGCCGCCATGGTGAGCTGGCAGATCGGCCGGCGGCCGATCCGCCAGGCGGGACCGGTCCTGCTCGTCGTCGTCGCGACGGCCACCACCACGCTGGCGCTGGCTGGGTGGCGCAGCTGGCAGCAGTCGGCTGCGGACCAGGCCGCGTTCGCGGTTGGCTCGGACGTGCGGGTGGACGCCGGGGCCGGCGGACCGCTGGACCCCAGGGCGATCACCGGGGAGCCGGGTGTCACCGCCGCGACGCCGGCCAGCATCGCCAGCATCGGCAGCGGGGGCCAGCTGATCGCCGTGGGCGCAGGCACGGCGGGCCAAGCGATCCTGCTCCGCCCCGACCTGTCGCCGCTTCCGCTGAGCTCGCTGTGGCGGAGCATCATCCCGCGGCGGCCGACGGGGCTGGCGCTCCCCGGCCGGCCGGACCGGCTGCAGATCCTCGTGACGCTCGGGGCGAGCCCGGGCACCAGCACGGCGGCGCTGCGGAGGGAACTTGGCTCAGTCACCGTCACGGCCTCGGTCCAGGATGCCGACGGCGTCAGCTACGTCCTACCCGCCGGGGTGCTGCCCGCCGACGGCCAGCGGCATGCCCTGGTTGTCCCGCTGCCCGGCCCGCGGCAGGCCAGCTACCCGCTGCGGCTGCTCGGCCTCTCCCTCACCTTTGTCCTGCCGCCGTACCACCCGGCCAGCCCGCTGGCCGCCCCCACCGCCAACCTCAGCATCTTCTCCCTCGCGGTGGCCGGGACGGCCAGCGGCCCGTTCGGCCGGCCGTTCAGCCACGGTGCCGCCCTGGCGGCGTGGCAGGCCGCGGGATCCTCGCCGAACGTGCCGACCGGGCCGCCGGGCGTGTTCGAGACGTCGCCGCCATCGGACGGCGCGCGGCCCGGGATCCTGAGCTGGCAAGGCGCCGCCGGGGGAAGCCAGCAGCTCATGTTCGATACCGGGCACGATCCGTCGGCATTGATCATGAACAACGAGCTCCTCGCTCCGCAGAGCATCATCGGGCAGGTCGGGATCACGGCGCAGCCGCCGTCCCGGATCGTCCCGGCCATCGCCACCAGCGGTTACCTGGCGGCCAGCCGGCTGCATACTGGATCGACCGTCTCGGTCCCGGTCGGCGGATCCTCGGTCCCGGTCCGGATCGTGGCCTCGGTGGCCAGGTTCCCGACCGTGTTCGGGCAGAACCGGGCGCTGATCGCCGACCTCGGGGCGGTCAGCGACGTGCTCGCCGCCGGTCAGGGGTCGCCCTTGCCGGTGACCCGCTTGTGGCTGCGCACCCGTGGCGGCCGGGTACCGCACGTGCCGGCCGGGGCGTCCGTCGCCGACCGCGCCCGCCAGCAGGCGGCCCTGCTGAACAATCCGCTGCTGAAGGCGCCCAGGGAGGTCATGCTGGCCGTCGGGGCGGCGGCGTTGCTGCTCGGCGTGCTCGGATTCTCGGTCAGCGTCGCGGCGAGCCTCCGCACCCGGCGGACGCAGAGCGCCGTGCTGGCCGCGCTGGGTGTGGGCCAGCGAGCCCAGGCCGGCCAGCTGTGCCTGGAGCAGTTCGTGCTCAGCGTTCCGGCCGCGGCCGTGGGCCTGCTCGCCGGTATTGGCCTGGCGCGGCTGGTGGTGCCCGCGATCACGCTGAGCACTGGTGCGAGGGACCCGGTGCCGTCGGCCCTGGCGGTACTGCCGCTCGGCCAGGCCATCACCCTGGCCCTGGTCACCGCGGCCCTGCCGGTCGCCGCCGCTGCCCTGTCGGTCGTACGCAGGCCGGACCCGGCCGCGCAGTTGCGCGCGGAGGCGAGATGAGGACGCCGTGGCGGCGGCTGCGCGCCGCCTGGATCACGCTGACCGGCACCGGGGCAGCCGCCAGCGTCGCGTTCGGCCTGCTCGTGTTCGCCTCCGTGCTGGCCAGCCTGGCGATTCCGCGGGACAGCACCGGCTTGCGCACCGGGGCGCTGCGGCACACGGTCGCGGCTTCGCCGCTCGACAGCGCCGTCGTCGGGACGATCGGCCTGTTGACGGCGTCGGAGACATTCGGCCAGAGCGCGGGCGAGAGCCCGGCCCCGGAGATCGCCGCGATCGGCGCGCGCCTGCGGTCGCGGCTGGCCGCGACCGGGATGCCGATAGCCAGCGACCCGCCTCCCTGGTCCAGCCTGACCTCAGGCTATGGGCCGGTCACCGGTGCGGCCCGCGCCGCCGGGCGCGGGCAGCCGCAGTTCGAGGTGACCTACCGCACGGCGCTGGCCCGCTACAGCCACGTCGTGGCCGGGCGCCTGCCGTCCGCCGGCCAGGGGGCCACGGCGCAGGCTGCGGTGACCACCGCCACCGCAGCCAGGCTCGGCCTGCGGGTCGGCACCCGCCTGACCATGGGGCCGGTACCGCTGGTGATCACGGGGATCATCCGGCCGGTACACCCGTCCTCCGACTTCTGGACCGACGATCCCGCGGCGGCCCGGCCGACGCTGATCGCGGGCACGTCGTCCCAGCCCGCGCACTGGGCCGGGGGGCTGTTCATCGGCGCCGGGGCGCTCCCGCTGGCCGTATCCGGCCTCAACGACAGTCTCATGCTGCTCACCTGGGTGGTCCCGGCCGACCTCGGCCGGCTCACCGCGGACCAGGCGAGCGCGGTGCAGGCGGGCATCAACGGCCTGGCCTCCTCGGGGCTGGTGATCAGCAGCGGAGCCGCGGCCGCCCCGGGCAATGCAACGTGTCCAGTGAGCTGCCCGAGCACGACTCCGCCGGTCACGGTGACGGTCAACTCCCAGATTCCGGCGATCCTCGCCTCGTTCGCCGCCGCGGACAATGCCGTTGCTCCCGTGCTCGGGCTGCTGTATGTCAGCCTGGCCGTCATGGGCGCGGTGGTAGTGCTGCTCGGCGCCCGGCTGGTGGCGCAGCGCCGCGCCGCGGAGTTCACGCTCATGCGAGCGCGCGGCGCGGCGCTGCGCCAGCTTGGCTGGCTGGTCCTGCGGGCCAGCGCCGTCATCGCCGTGGCCGCCGGGGCGCTGGCCGCGCTGCTCGCCATCCGCCTGACCCCCGGCGGCGGCAATCGCGTGAGCTGGTGGCTGGCTGGCGTCACGATCGCGGTGACGCTGGCCGGGCCGGTGCTGATGAGCGTGCTCCCGCAACGGGTGGCGGCTCCGGCCACCGGCAGGCCGGCCAGCCGGGTAAGCGGGCGGACGCGCGCAGCCCGGCGGATCGTGCTCGAGGCGGTGCTGGCCGCCGCGGCGATCGGCGGGCTCATCGTGCTGCGGAAGCAGGGCCTGTCCGCCGGGAACCCGTCCCTGTACCCGAGCGCGGCGCCAGTGCTCCTCGCCATCCCGGTGGCCGTCATCGTGCTGCGCTGCTACCCACCCGCCGCCCGCGCCCTGGCCCGGATCGCGGGCCGGTCGCGCGGGGTGGCCGCGTTCGTCGGGCTGGCGCGGGCCACCCGCACCCCGCCCGGCGCTGCCTTGCCGGCGTTCGCCCTGGTGCTGGTGCTCACCATGGTGGCGTTCCCCGCTATGATCAGCGCTTCGGTCAACCGTGGCCAGGTGGCCGAATCCTGGCGGCAGGTAGGCGCCGACGCGATCATCCAAGCTCCCGTCCGCGCGGTGATTCCCCCGGCGCTGCAGCGCCAGATCGCCGCCATGCCGGGAGTTGCCGCCACCGCGACCGGGGTGGTCTCCGACGCGGCGCTGCCGGCCAGCGGGCAGGAGCTGACCGCGGTGTTCGTCAGCCCGGCCCGGTATGCGGCGGTGACCGACCAGGCGCCGGGCGTACGGTTCCCGGTGGCCGCGCTGTCGGGGACCCCCGCGCGCGGTGCCGCGGCCGTGCCTGCGGCCGCCAACGCCGCGGCCGCCCAGCTCGTCGGCGCGGCACCGGCGCAGCTCAGCCTGGACAGCACCCAGACCATGACGATCCGGGTGGCCGGCCGGACCGGCGGCGTCCCCGGCGTCGGCGCCGACGCCGTCCTGGTGCTGCCCCTGCAGGCCCTCGGGTCACCCGCGCCCGCGCCGAACCTCATGCTGGTGGACGGTTCCGGGCTGGATGCGGCCCAGCTGCGCGCGGACGTCAGCCGCGAGCTGCCGGGCGGGCTGGTCACGCTGCGCGCCGCGGCCCTCGCCGCGATCACCGGAGCGCCGGTACCACAGGCGGCGCAGGTGGCCCTCGCGCAGGGGATGGCCGCGGCGGCCGGGGTCGGCGCACTGGTCCTGCTGCTGTCGCTGCTGCTCGGCGCGCGAACCCGCGACATGACGCTGGCGCGGATGGCGACGATGGGGCTGCGGCGCTGGCAGGCTCAGCTCATGCTGGTGGCCGAGACGCTCCCCGAGGTGGTAGCCGCCGCCATCGGGGGCGCCGCCTGCGCCTGGCTGCTGGTGCCGCTGATCGGGCCGTCGGTGAACTTGGCGGCATTCACCGAGGCGGGCCCGGGCGTCACGGTGGTTTCCGCCCCATTCCCGCTGGCCGCCGCGGCCATCGGGCTGGTGGTGGCCTCGCTGCTCATCCTGGCCGCCCAGGCCGTGGTCAGCTACCGCCGCGGCAGCGCCAGGGCGCTGCGGATCGATGGTTGAAGGGAGCCCAGGCACATGACCGATTCCGGCAGCACCGCCCCAGTACCCCTCGGAGATGGCGGGCCTACCGCGGGTATCCCGCAGGATCAGCCTCTTACCGGCGCAGACGGGATGATCGTCTGTGACCGGCTGGTCCGGATCTACTCCGGGGACGACATCGAAGTGCAGGCTCTGCAAGGGCTGGACCTGCTGGTCGCAGACGGGGAGCTGACCGCGCTTATTGGCGCGGCGGGCAGCGGCAAATCCACGCTGATGAACATCCTCGCCGGGCTGGACACGCCGACGGCGGGGGCGGTGTGGGTGGCCGACCACAACCTGGGCGCGATGGCCGCCAAAGAGCGGCTGGCCTACCGGCGGAGCATCGTCGGCTTTATCTGGCAGCAGACGTCGCGGAACCTGCTGCCCTATCTGACTGCCCGGCAGAACGTGCTGCTGCCGATGCGGTTCACCCCGCATCGCCGCCGGGAGCGGCTGCGCCGCGCCAGCTTCCTGCTTGAGACCCTCGGCATCGCGTACTGCGCCGACCGGACACCGGACCGCCTGTCCGGCGGTGAGCAGCAGCGAGCCGCCATCGCCACAGCACTGGCGAACCAGCCGAAGGTGCTGCTGGCCGACGAGCCCACCGGCGAGCTGGACTCGTCCACCGCCCAGGACGTCTTCTCCGCCCTGCAGACCGCCAACACTGAACTCGGCGTCACGGTGCTGGTGGTCACCCACGACCCGGCCGTGTCATCGCAAGTTCGCCGGACGCTCGCCATCCGGGACGGCCGGACGAGCAGCGAGACCATCCGGCACGCGACCACCGACGAGCAGGGCCGGACCGCGCTGCACGCGCGCGAGTACGCGACGCTGGACCGCGCGGGCCGGATTCAGCTCCCGCGCGAGATGACCACACGCCTCCGCATGCGAAACCGGGTCCAGCTGCAGGAGGAGCCCGACCACATCGGCGTCTGGCCGGACCAGGCGGCCCACCAGGAACGGGACCACCGCACGCCGAATTCGTAAACAGCCCAGGTTATAGACCCGGAAAGAGGTGAGTTCCAGACACCGCCCTGACCTCGTAGCTGCCGCTGGCGTGGATGATGCGGCGGCCCTGGTGCCGTCCACCAGCAAGGGAGGCCCCAATGGAGACAGCGTATGAGGGCAGCTAGTCGAGGGCATGGACCTGCGCCGCCGCCGGTCGGCGCTGGTGCGGATGACCGGGGACGGCATGCGGCTGGGCACGGTGAGGATCACCCCAGCCGGGCAGCCCTCAAGAGCAACTTGCGGATCGAGGTAAGCGTTTCCAATCACAGGCGGGTTAACGGGATGTGAGCCAAGACAACGCCGAGTTCGCCGAATTCTTCGCGGCAAGCTGGGTGCCCTGCCTGCGGGCGGTGGCCGCCAGCACCGGCAGCATGACACTGGCCGAGGACCAGGTCGCCGAGGCGTTCGCCCGGGCGTGGGCGTCCTGGCACAAGGTCAGCCATCATCCAGCGCCCAGGGCCTGGGTGGTCCGCACCGCGCTCAACGCCGGGGCGTCCGCGTGGCATCGGCGCAGCAGGGAAACGGCACTGGCCAGTCCTGATATCGCGGCGGCTGACAGTCAGGGGAGCGGCCTGGACGCGGCCGTCCTCACCGCGGTGCGTCGCCTGCCAGCCCGCCAGCGGGAGGTGATCGTGCTGCGTGTCTTCCTCGACCTGGACATCGACACGACCGCCAGGCAGCTCGGCATCGCGCCGGGAACGGTCCGGGCTCACCTCTCGCGGGCCATGACCGCCCTTCGCGGCGAACTCGTCCCCGCCACGACCACGGAGACCGGGCGATGAGCCACGACGAGGACCCGGACGACAGCACCCTGACCCGGGAACTGCGCGATTCCCTGGCTGAAGTGCCCGTGCCCGAGCGGCCACCGCTGGCCGCGATCACCGACAGGGGCCGCGTGCACCGGCGGCGGAGGCGCGCCGGTTTCGCTGGTCTCGGCGTCAGCGGTGCCGCCGCGGTCATCGCGCTGGCACTCGGCCTGACCGGCGTTTTCGGTACGGCCCCCGCCGCCGGCACCGGCACGGTCCAGACCGCGGCCTTCACTCTCACCAGCTACACCAACGGCACCGTCTCGCTGAAGTTGAGTCAGTTGTTCGACCCCGCCGCGCTCCAGCGGGCACTCGCGCAAGCCGGCATCCGGGCTCTGGTTAAGAACGACATGTACTGCTCGTCCAGCCCCGCGGCGCCCAGCCCGATCCGCCTCGGGGTACTGCCCAGCCCCAGCCCGGGGCACGCCGGGAAGCGTCGCCGAGCCACGCCAGGGCTCGGTAATGGTCAGGGCATCTGGGAAAGCGTGAACCTCCCGGTCAAGCCCAGTCAGCTGGCCCCGATGGTTGACCCAATCTCGATGGTGATCAACCCCGCGGCGATGCCCTCTGCGACCGAGCTATTCATCGGCTACTTCGACCTCGGCCACACCATCGTGGTGAACCTCATCTACACCAGCTCCCACACCTGCCGCAACACCCAGCAGCCGCCCGGCCCCCCGTAGCCGCGCGGACGGGCCCCGACTGCATCGCCCATCTCCAGTGGATCCCCGCGTCGGCTGGCGTTCAACTCCACGGCCAGATGATGGTCAGACGATCTTGGATGCCACACTGGCTTTCCCCAATAAGCCCAGTGACTGCATGTTCGGTCGGGATGGCGAGATTCGAACTCGCGGCCTCCTGCTCCCAAAGCAGAATTAGCGTTCATTCCGGTTTCTGGTCCCATGCCCCGACTCCGGTATTATCGCAGGTAGAGCGGTACGATCGGTGCCATTCAATACCGCCGGATGTCGATCGGTTCCGACTATTCCACGGTCAAATGACGGTCAAACGATCAAGGTGATGGGCATGCGTTTTTCCCGCAAGGAACTGGCCGTGACGGGAAGCCGCGCTATACGGCCTACTACCTCGATACCCGGGGCCGGGAACGATCTGCGGGCAGCTTCGGCCGCAAGAAGGACGCGGATACCGCTTGGCAGAACGCCGAGGCGGCCATCCGGGCCGGGAGGCGGGGTGATCCCAGCCGGGGCAGGCGGCTGTTCGAGGCGTACGTCCTGCAGGAGTGGCTGCCGCATCACCAGCTCGAACCGGGCGTGCGGAGCGAGTACGCCCGGCAGATCCGCAAGCACCTGCTGCCGTTTTTCGGGCCGATGAGGATGCGGGACATCATGCCCGAGCAGGTCCGCCAGTGGGTCACCGCCCTGCAGGCCCAGGGCGTTCGGCCTCGGACGATCCAGTACTGCAAGGTGTCGATCCTCAACGCGACCTTCACCACTGCGTTAGCGGATGAGGTCGTCACGATCCACCCCAGCCGTGGGGTGAAGACGCCGCCGGTCCCGAAGAAGCCCAGGCGGATCATTACCGCCGCCGAATTCGATCTCCTGTACCAGGCATTGCCGGACGCGGATGCCCGGCTGCTGGTGGAGACCGACATCGAGAGCGGCCTCCGGTGGGGAGAACTGACCGAACTGCGGGTCCGCGACCTGGACCTGCTCACCCGCATCCTCACCGTCAGTCGTGCTGTGGTGGAGGTTCCTCCCGAGGAGCATCCATCAGGCGGCCGGTTCCTGGTCAAGGACTACCCGAAGGA
>DATCFY010000204.1:0-8926 GCA_036509255.1 Streptosporangiaceae bacterium | reverse complement strand
AGAAGCACCACCGTCCGTTCGCGAAAATGCCCCTGGTATCGGAACGGACGGTGGTTCTATTTCTACGGCAGCGCCGGGTCAGGGCATGCCGTAGCGCAGGGCGGGAGCCGTCGCGGCGATCTCCATCAGCCGGTTGTACTTGGTGATCCGCTCTCCGCGGGCCGGGGCCCCGGACTTGAGGTGCCCGCAGCCGGTGCCGACGGCCAGGTCGGCGATGAACGAATCCTCGGTCTCCCCGGAGCGGTGGGACACGAACTGCCGGTAGCCAGCGCGGCGGCAGACGGCCATGGCCTGCAGCGTCTCGGTGACCGTGCCGATCTGGTTGAGCTTGATGAGCGAGGCGTTGCCGATGCAGAGCCCGATGGCCCGGGTGATGATGGCCGGGTTGGTGCAGAAAATGTCGTCACCGACTAGCTCCACGGTCCCGCCGAGCCGGGCGGTGAGTGCGATCCAGCCGTCCTCGTCGTCCTCGCCGAGGCCATCCTCGATGAGGTGCACCGGGAACGCCTCGGTCATGGCAGCCAGCCGGTCGATGAGATCAGCGCTGCTCAGTGGGATCCCGGAGACGAGATACGTGCCGTCCGCCTGGCGGAATTCTGATGCGGCCAGGTCCAGGGCGATGCTGATCCCGTCCCTCCCGGTCCGGTACCCGGCGTCCGCAATGGCCCCCACGAGCAGCCGCAGCACCTCTTCCGGCTCACTGATCTCCGGGGCGAACCCGCCCTCGTCCCCGAGCCCGGTGGACAGCTTGCGCTGGGTGAGCTCGCGGCGCAGGGCGGCGTACACCTCCGCGCCGGCCCGGACCGCCTCGGCCATGGACGGGGCGCCCAGCGGGGCGATCATGAACTCCTGGAAGTCGAGCTCGTTGGGGGCGTGCATCCCGCCGTTGAGCACGTTGAAGTGCGGAACCGGCAAGGACGGCGAGACCCCGTCCGGGGTCAGCCAGTGCCACAGCGGGACGCCCGCGGAGGCGGCCAGCGCCCGGGCCAGCGCCATGGAGGCGCCCACCAGCGCGTTCGCGCCGAGTCTGCTCTTGTTCGCGGTCCCGTCGAGATCGATCATGGCCTGGTCCGCTTCGTCCAGCCCGGACCAGGACCGCCCGCGGAGCAGGCCGGCCAGCTCGGTGTTGACCGCGCCGACGGCGCCGAGTACCCCCTTGCCCCCGTACCGGGCCGGGTCGCCGTCCCTGCGTTCCACAGCCTCGCGCGAGCCGGTGGAAGCGCCCGACGGCACCCCGGCCCGGGCGGTCGTCCCGTCACCAAGCCGCACCGTCACGGCCAGCGTGGGCCGCCCGCGCGAGTCCAGGATCTCCAGTGCGGACAGCTCTGCGACGTCAAAACCCGCCATCGTCATCTCCCTGACTCGCCAGCCGCCTGTCCTCCCGAACTCGGGCCGCAGCCGGTCGGGCGGCCTGAGCCGCTCGTTACTCCCACTGTCGGGGGCGGCGCCGGCCCGGATCAGGGCCAAAGGGCCCGGATCAGGGGCAGCAGGTCACCTGCCGGGCGGATCCCTTCATCCGGGCCGCGACGCAGCCGGGCCGGGGCGTGAGCGGCTGCGGATGGTTTTCGTTGCGGCGGCTGAAGCGGGGGGTGCTGCCGCCGCAGCCCGGCGGCGGCGGAAGCTCGCGGGGCGCGTCCGTCCCTGATTGACTCGGCACAGGGCGCACGACGGGCGTGGGGGATGCCGAGACCAAGGAGACCCATGAACGAGGACATCCGGGCCCTGGTGGCCACGGCGTCACGGATCCTGGCCGCGGCCGGCCAGGGCGATCTCATCTGGGGGCACGCCTCGGCCCGGGACCCGGACGACCACGGAGTGTGGCTGAAGTCGGCCCGCTGGGGCCTGGAGGAGGTGACCGCGGACCGGGTGCACCTGGTCAGCGAGGACGGCCAGGTCCTCGAGGGCGACGGGCAGCGGCACAGCGAGTACCCCATCCACACCGAGATCATGATCGCGCGACCCGACGTCGGCGGTGTCGTGCATACGCATCCCCCGCACGCGGTCGCGCTGGCGGCGACGGGCCAGCCGTTACGGCCGGTTAGTCACGCAGCGAACTATTTCGTGCCGCCCGACGTGCCGCGTTTCACCGGGACCGCCGACCTGATCCTGACCCGGGACCTCGGCCGGGAGGTCGCGGCCGAGCTGGGTTCCGCGTCCGCGATGTTCCTGGTCAATCACGGCATCGTCACCGTCGGCCCGGATCTGCAGACGGCCACGGTCGCCGCGGTCCTGCTGGAACGGGCCTGCGCTCAGCAGATGCTCACGCACGCGTTCGGCGGGTGGCCGACCTGGTCCGGGCCCGCGGAGTCCCGGTCCAAACGGCGCAACATCTACGCCGACGGCCCGGTCCGGGCCGTCTGGGAGTACCTGGAGCGGTCGCTGGATCCCGGCTGAGGACGGCGCGGTCAGCGCATGCCCTTCCACACGTGGGCAGCCAGGCCGTCGATGGTGTCGATGCCGTACTGCTCGGTCGGGTTTCCGCTGGTGAGCACCGCCATCAGGTAGTCGCGCCCGCGGCCAGAGATCCTCCCGATGCTGTTGATCTGCCAGTCGGTGCCGGTGCTGCTCAGCGGAAGCCAGCCGTTCTTCAGGGCTACGGTCGCCCGCCGTGGTACGCCACCGGAGATCCCCCATCGCTGCGACGGGGTCACATGTTCCATCAGCGACAGGGCGTACCTGCGGTCCTCCCTGGTGAGCAGCGCGTTGGGCTCGACCAGGTCGCGCAGCAGGGAGAGCTGGTCGGTGGCTGTCGTCGTGGTCAGCCCCCATCCCGGCCAGGGGAACCGGGGGCACTGCACGCAGGACGACGGGGAGGTCTGGGCCAGGCCCGCCGCGGTGTTGAACCCGCGGATACCCGCGGCGCCGCCGGCGGCATTCCACAGCTGGGTGGCCGCATCATTGTCGCTGTCCTCGATCATGCGCTGGGCCAGCGCCTGGTCGGCTGCGGAGAGCCCGGGATGACCCTCACCGCGCTCGGCCAGCAGGGTCTCCAGCACGTCGAGCTTGACGACGCTCGCCTCCGCCTGCGGCCGTCCCCGCCCGAGCCGCCACGTCTGGCCGGTTGCGATGTCGTAGACGGCGGCCAGGACGGTTCCTGTCCTGGTGGATACGTACGAGGCGGCGGACGCGGCGAGCGGATCCCGGTGCCGACGGGGCACCGGGGCGGGGTCGGTGGCCCGGACCTGCCTCACCAGTGAAGGCCGTCCCGCCTGGGGAGCGGCGGCGGGTACGGGAGGGCGGACACCTCCCCCGAGCAGCGCCAGGCTGATCAGGGTCACCGCAGCCATGAGGGCGCAGCCGACGGCAGCGGCCAGCGCGACCTGGGCGCGGGTCCCCATGGTCACAACTGATCCCACTGGTAGGAGATCAGCCCGTACTGCGCGGCCACCGGGTCCCAGGCCCGGGCGAACGCCTTCTTGTCCATGGTGGCCTGGCGGTCAGGAGCAGCCGCGGCCTGGAAGTTGAGGTCGGACTGGTCATTCGGGGTGCACCCCTGGGAGGACTCACCCTGAGCCCACTGGGCGAAATCCCGGTCCGCTTCGGCCGAGGAACGCCAGGCTCCGGTGAGCGCACTGATCATCTGGCTGGACAGCGTGGACCGGCCGGGCAGGCTGGCGAGCTCGGTGAGCAGGCGCTGCCGCGATCCGGCGGCGTTCTCGAAGACCCGAGGGGCCTCGCTCAGGGCGGGGCCGCACTGGCTGACGCTGTTGACCGCGTTCACGATGGATCGGCGATCCGCGACACTCTGCGCCAGAAGAGCCCCGAGGCGGTCCGCCGACTGCTGCGGGGAGGATGCCGGCGACGAGGCCGCTGCGGCTGTCCCCGAGACGGACACGGGCTGCCGCACGGCCGCTGATGACGTGGCGGAGGCCGCGATACCGGCCTGGCTCTTCTGGGAGGGGTGCAGGAGGAACACCGCGACCACTCCCGCCACCACCAGCAGCCCCGCGGCGGCCAGTGGCCAGGCGGACCGGCGCCGGCCAGACTGGTGCGGGTGCGCGGCGTCATCATCGCCATGCGTGTTCCCGGGGGCAGGCGGCACGTGAGGCTGCTCCCATGCGTCACGGGCACGGAAATCGCCACCGGGGTCAGGCGGCGGCTCACCCCAGCCTGACCGCGGGCTGGCGCCGGGGTCGCCGAACGACCGGGGCGCTGCCCAGTCCGTCGCGATGGGCGGTGAGAGGGGCTCGGACGGCCTCGGCCCTGGTGGTAGGGGCTGCGGCGGGGGCGGGGGTGCCAGGGGGACCGCCGGGGAGACCGCCGTGAGGCCGAGGTCAGGAGCGGGGGCCGGCCAGCCGGCCGCCGGGGCAGCGGACGGGGCGCTTTCCGCCGGACGCCCGCACACGGTGCAGAACAAGGCTTCCGGGCGCTTGCCATGGCCGCATCCCCGTCCTGGCGGGGTGGCCGGATCCGGCACCTCGCCGGTACTGGCCGCCAGGCGCTGCGGGGGCGCGGCACTCCGCCCGGCCGCCACCACGCTCCCGGCGCCGGTGGCCACCGTCCTCGGCTTCTTGCTCGCGGCGAGGTTAGCGGCCGCGATGAGGACGACGAGGAAGCCGCCGACCGTGAACACCAGCATGATCGCGCCGATCCAGATGCCCCCGGTCGCCATGGTGGACAGGTCTTTGGCACTGCTGCACTCGCTGGCCGCGTTCGGATCGATCAACGCCCCGAAACGGCCCAGCCCGCTGGAGCATTCAGCCAGCACGTTCGCCTGCGCATGCTTGACGACCAAGCCACCGACCAGGAGGAGCAGCCCGGTCCCCAAACCGCCGCCCGCTCCAAGGACGCCCTTGCCACCTGCCATTGAAATTCCCCCCTATTCGGTAAAAACGCTCACCCGGTCCCCCGCCTGGAGACACCAGGCCGGGCACTCAGGTCATTGCGGGCTGCTGCCGGGGCCGCAATGCGCGGACGCGTAGTCACTAACTTGCTGCCAGGAGCCGGACGATTCGAGACTGGTCATGAGCCCCGAGGCCAGGGCGGCCACCGGGTTGGACGCTTCACTGCCGGCATCTTGCTGTTCCTGCTTCAGCGAGCTGACTATATTGGCGACCTGAGGCTCAATAGATGGCGGCGAATTTTGCTGCAGTGCCTCGAAGATCGGAACCCATTGACCGATGGCGGACATCACCTCGACGAGGTCTCCCAACGGGTTAGTCGCAGACGGGTGGCCATAGGCCTTCAGGTAGCGGGCTTTCTGCTGCGCCAGGGTCCGGCAGAAATCGGCGGCCGTGGGTGGCGCCGATGAGCATCCCGCGACGAGGCAGGCGCCCAGGACGGCCACCAGCAGCATGCAGAGTCGCCTCATGGGAACTCCCCTCACCGCTTCCCGAAAGAGCCGGCTGATCGCTTCTCGAAAGGTGATCCTCGGGACACGCGCCCCGCCTCGGCCAGTCGGGGCAAGACGCCGATGACGTAGGGCACGAAGGCGACGATGCCTAGGAAGGCCAGGAGGACTACCCAGAAAGCCTTATTGCGGTCAGCGGCCGCCCAGTCCGAGGCGGGCCGCCGCCCTGCGTCCACCGCCAGCGCGATGTTCAGGATAATGATGATCCAGCCGACTGCACTCACGAAATTCTCACGTTTTCTCTAGCGGGAATGAAGAAGAGGAGTGGCCCTTCAGTCAGTGCCGGCACAGTCAATGCAGTGCGGCGCCGCATTTCGCGCAGAAGTTGTCACCCGCCACGGTGCGTGTACCGCACTGAGTGCAGAATTTCGTGGCCGACCCGGAGGGCGGAGACCCGTTCAGCCCGCCGATGGGGCCAGGAACCTGCCCTCCGGGATAGTCCGACCGGGCGGCCCGGTGCGCCCCGCCGGGCCGGAGAGCCGGCGAGGGCACGGCCGCCGGGGCCACCGCGCCGACCACGACCGCCGACGCGGGCGCGTCTGCCGCGGGCGCGTCTGCCGCGGGCGCCACCGCGTCTGGCCTAGCTACCCCCGGCTGGGCCTGGCGTGGGAACGCCGTCCCGGCGGTGACGTGGAAGTAGGTCGGCATATGGTGGAACGCGAACTTCTTGGGGGGCGGCGCCAGCCGGGGCGCCTGGATCAGGCTGGTCGACGCCGCCCGTTGTTCGGCGGTCATGCTGGGGTAATAGGCGAGCCGGTAAGCAGCCGCCCGGTGGACGATCTCCTGGGCCACCAGTGCCGCATCGATGTTCTTGGGCAGCGTGAGCTCCAGCAGTTTATGCACAGTCGCGCCGGAACCTTTCTCGGAGTACCCGAGCCGGATCGCCTCCGACGAGGCCCAGCCTGACTTCGACGACGCGCCGACCGACTTCAGCCAGGGATAGCGGATATGACCAACCAGGATCCTGCCCCGCCTCCGGCTCGCGGCCCGTGCTTTGCTGACGGCATTCGCGGTCACCGCGACCAAGAGACCCGCCCCGCCGAAACCGACCCAGCCACCGCCTTTATCGTATTTCTCGCAGGCCAGTGCCAGTCGGCCATCCGTGATATAAACGTCGATCTTGACTTCCCGGAACTGGGCGAGTGTCTTAAGATCCCCGGCACGGATCTCGAGGACGCGGACACCCGTCGCCACGACCTTCATCACGTTCCGCCCGTCAAAACCATCCATGGCAATGATCTCTGGGATGGCCGTCGCTCAGCATGGGATGCAGTACGTCGTCACCCGCATCCAGCCCGGACCGGATAGTGAGGACGTTAAAGCTCACGGCATATCCTCTGACCTGCGCTCGGGCTTACCTGGCCGAACCTGTCCGGTAATGATCCTGGAAGGCTCATTCGCGCCGATATGGCGTGACCTCCGTGGTCGATAAGCCAGGCGCCCATTCTGCATTCCCGGGAAGCGCCAGCGTGATACTTTTGCAGATGAAACCGCACGGTCAGCCGTTAAGCTGATCGTGGTCAGAATATCCGTTTTAGGGTAAAACGAACCAAGTGCGACCATATTTCCCCCAAGCTCCGCGGGCGCGGCCCGAGACTCTTGGCATGTTCGACGCCCCGGCATACAACTCGGTTGACATGCCTTCCGCGAAATAGCCAGCCACGCGAACTGAAGATTGGCAGCCCGTCCTGTACTACAAATGGGCGGCTGCGGCGTCTACCCCGGGCAGGCCACCGCGGCGACGACGTCGACCGCAGTCCGGCACACCGGGGAAATGGGCCCCGGCCCGCCGGTACGCAGGCGTAGGATCCCGCCTGCCTGGCGATGGCCTCGCAGGCGGATCGGGGGGGGAGGCCACGTGAACGGCGACCGTCGCTGCCAGCATTGCGGGGCACCGCTTGGTGCTCGTGACCGGGTCTGCTTCTCCTGCCGGCGTGCGGTCGAAGCGCCCGCGCACACGACGGCCCTGCCCCCGGAGACCGAGCGCCGTCAGCCGGCCCCGGCTGCGCAGCGCCCGCCTTCGCAGGCCCGGCATGCGCAGGCCCCGTACGCCGGAACCCCGCATGCCCAGGCTTCGTACGCTGAGATCCCGCCGGCGCGCCAATCCCCCGACCCGGGAATGTCCCCGCCCGCCGGCCCAGTATCGCCCCTTCAGATCGAGCTGCTCTGGGGACGGAATCAGCGACTCGTCACGGTGCCCGCGACGGGCACCACCCTCGGGTCCACCACCGAGGCTGACATAGTGCTCGCGGCCCCCTTCTTGGCTCCGTTGCATGCCCGGCTCGCTCCACGAGACGGTGCCTGGACCATCGAGTCCCTGACCCCGGCCGGGCAGGTCCTGCTGCACGGGCGCGCGGTGCAGCACGCGGTCATCAGCCACGGCGACGTGTTCCGCCTCACCGACCGGGTGGGGAACTTTGTCACGGTCCGAGTGCCTGCCGATACCAGGAAGTCGTCCCGCAAGGGCGCGCTCCGCGCTCCCCTTCCGGACCGAGACGAGTCGTATCTCATCGGCAGCGCCCCCCGGTGCAGGGTGCGCCTGGATCATCCGCTCATTCAGGCGCGGCACGTCGCGGTGCGGCGGGATTCGGCGGGCACGATCTGGCTGGACGACCGGGGCACGGCCGCCGGCACCTACCTCAACGGTCACCGCCTGCGCGGCAAGGAACCAGCCAGCCTGGGCGACATCCTGCAGGTTGGCCCCTACAGCGCACGGGTTGGCGCGGCCGCGTTGGAACCGCTGGAGCAGATATCCGGGGTGGACATCCAGGTTCACGGCGCCCGGGTCGATGCGCCGCAGGCGAGGAACGGGAACACCCGGACGCTGCTCGATCATGTGTCACTGCGGCTCGCACCGGCCAGCATGACCGCCGTAGCCGGGCCGAGCGGGGCAGGCAAGACCACGCTGATGCGGCTGCTGTCCGGCCAGCTCCCCGCGGCCGAGGGCAGCGTGACCTACAACGGCGCCGACCTGGCCGAGTGCCGCCAGGCCTACGCGGCGCTGATGGGTTACGTGCCGCAGCAGGACATCGTTCATGCCGACCTGACCGTGAACGAGGCCCTCGGCTACCAGGCCCGGCTGAGGCTCGGCCGGCAGGCGTCACCCGCCACCCGGGAGGGCCGCGTTGAGGACGTCCTGACCCTCATGGGGCTGCTGGACCAGCAGGATCAGCTGGTGAAGACGCTCAGCGGCGGTCAGCGCAAGCGCGTCTCGATCGCATGCGAGCTTCTCAGCGAGCCGCAGATCCTGTTCCTGGATGAGCCCACCTCCGGTCTCGACCCGGGGCTGGATAAGCGGATGATGCTGCTGCTGAGGCTGCTCGCGGACCAGGGCCGCACCGTGGTCCTCACCACACACGCCATCGCGTACGTGGACGTATGCGACACGCTGGCGCTGGTCGGCCCGGGCGGTCATGTCATCTACGCGGACGCGCCGGAAGCTGCCCTCGGCTGGTTCGGCGTCCCAGCCCTGAGTGATGTTTTTTCCCTGGTTGAATCCCCCGAGGCGGCCCGTCAGGCGGCGCGCCGGCTGCTGCCGGCGAAGGACGGCGGCCCAGGACGGGCCGCCGCCGCGCC
>DATCFY010000203.1:0-7577 GCA_036509255.1 Streptosporangiaceae bacterium | reverse complement strand
GCCATCCGCCGGCATCTCGTGCGTGCGCGGCGCAGCCTCATGGCTGGTGAGGAGCCTCATGACGCACCTGACGGTGCTGGCGGTGGCGGGCTGGCCGAACGGAATGCTGAACAGGTTCCGTCAGGTAGTCCGAAGAGCTTTGCGCCGACGACGCAGCCCACCGCGGGAGCCAGGATCACCAGGACCGGGACGGGGATCAGCCGGGCCGGGCGATCGGGGTCCTGCGGGCGGGATGGCCGGGTCAGCGCCAGCCAGATGCCGAGCGGCACCAGTACAGCGGCGACCACGGCCGCCTGAAATCGCCGGTCGTGGTCTGTGCAGACTGTGATGGACCTTTCCTGGACCTGCCGCCGGCCTACGGTTGCCCCCGCGCTTCGGCACTGCTCCGGGTGTGGGGTCAAATATCTCTGGTACCAGCGCATCCGCGGGGCGAGAGTCACTCTCAGATGGAGGGGTTCCAGATCGAGGGGGGATCGACCCCATACCCCCACATTGCTCTATGTGCTACAGCGCCGAAGTCGATCTAGCACCATGAACTTCTTTTCACGAACCATCAGCCGTCAGGACACGAGAGTCCATGCCCGGAAATCAGTCGCATGGCGGCGGCCCGCCACGAGGGGACGGCTACTTACCCGCGGGATATGGCTCGTCACGATCTCCGTTGCCTTCGGCATCCCTCTTCTGCCGTCTCGGTGACGGCCGGACTGGCGGCTACACGAATGGCGCACCGTGCTGTCGGCGGCAGCACCTAGCGCTTGCCGAAGATATGGGCTTCTTGTGGCTGCGCCCGGGTCATGCGGCTCGCCGGGGCGGTGGCGACGGTACTCGCACGTCCTCCTCATGAACGGCGCGCGTCACGCGCAGCTATGCTGCCTCTCACCTTCAATTTCACCTTGGTGATTCCTGCCGCGTCAGGGACCACCGGCCCAGTTGGCTGGGCTTTCGTCCCTGGTGCCCGCCGCTCAAGGTCACGGATAGGAAAGTGTGCGTAGCTCGCCGGGTATCCAGCGGCCTTGGCGGTGGGGGATTCCCGGGGGCTGGGGCTACTGGATGGCTGGGGGCGCCATGTTGGGTGGTTCGCGCCGACGGCCAGCGGCTCGTGCTGGCCGCGATGGGACAATGAGCAGGATCAATCCGCTACTGCGTGTTTGCATTGGGTCTGGAGGCCGTGAGCGGGCGATGAGGCGGGCAAGGGCAAGCGAGCGCCTCCGCAATCCTCAGCCGTTGCTCAGGCAGCGGCTGTCATCTGGCCGTGGGGCCACCGAGCACAGGGCTCCGGCGCGTTCCGTGATTGTCCGTGTGTGTCCTAATCGAGGTCGTGGAGGGAGAGGGCTTCGGCGGGGGTGGTGTGGTCGCGCCGGCCTTCGGGGACGTGCAGGTAGCCGGCGTCTTTGATGGCCGCGATGATCGCGGCGCGGATGGTGGCCAGGTTGACAGGCCCGTAGCCGGTGCGGCTGGCCGCGGTGTCCTCGCTGAATGTCACGTCCCGTATGTGGTGGTGGGCCTCGATAGTCCAGTGCTCGCGGACCAGGCGGGCCAGGTCGGCCGCGGTGGCGTGGGCGCTGGTCAGGCTGGTGATGGCGTAGACGGTCTCGCGGGAGACCTTCCCGGTGGCCGTGTCCTGCCGCCAGCGGGTGATCTTGATGGCCTGGCGGGCGCCGGGGAAGTCCAGGCCGCTGACGTGAGCGGTCTTGAGGGTGCGGGTCCCGGGGCGGCCGTGCCCGGCGTCGCGGGTAGTGCTGCCGGCCGGGACCTGCTGCCAGGGCAGGGCCTTGACCCGGGCATGCAGCAGCGGCTGGTATTTCTTCACCACGGCGATGTAGTGGCCTTTCTTCTCCCCGGCCAGCCAGTCCAGGTTCGCCCGCACCGTGTGGAAGGCGTCGAAGGTCACCACGGCACCGGCCAGGTCCAGGGGCTCCAGCAGCCCGCTGAAGTGGCTGGTCTCGTTGTGCTTAACGCCGACCTCGAGGTGGTCCAGGAGACGGCCGCCATGCTCAGCGGCGCCGAGAAGATGAACCCGGGTGCCGTCGGCGCGGCGGGCTCCGCGGGAGGTCTTGCCGTCCACCGCCACGGCCCGTAACCGGCCGCGGGCCAGCCTCTTCGCCTGCCCGGCAGCGCGCCGTGCCCGGTAACCGCGCACGCTGGCCGCCGGCGCCCCGCCGGGGCGCCGCCGCCGGCGCGGACGGGGGCCGGGCAGGGCCCGGGCCCAGGGCCCGCGGGTCCAGCCGGTCCAGGACCACGCTGATCGTCTTCTCATCCGGTGCCCGGTACCGGCCGGCGACCGGGTCCCAGGGAGCGCGCAGCCGGGCCAGGTCTTCCTGGCTGGCCCGCCTGGTCCACTGCCCGGCCGCGGTGAGCCGGTCGTTCCCGGCGGCGGTGAACGCGCAGACCGCGATCGCGATCAGGCAGGGCAGCGGGTAGATCCGCCCCTGCGGGGAGCGCGGGTCCGGCAAGCGCTTCCAGCCGCTGCCACGCACCAGCCGTCAGATCCTCGCCGCCGGGACCGGACCCCGGCCACGCGCGCACCGGCGCGCGACAATGCCACTGCGGGCACGCTGCACCTCGTTCACGTAGACTTCAGAGACCTACATGATCACGTGGCGTGCCCGTGCCCACAAACCGCGCGAAGCCGCCTCACCGGCCGTATACCTGACAAACCAGGCTAAGTCGGGAACACGCCGGAGCCCTGCCACCGAGCAGCCGAACGTCACCAGCGACGGGGAAGCAGTCCTTACCCCCGTATTCTGGGTGATGGTCGCCGCCACCGGTGTTGCCACCGGCCTGCTTGGCGACCTGATGATGGTGATCCTCTTCGGCATGCAGCACCTCGCGTTCGGCTACCACACTGGGAGTCTCCAGTCCGGGGTCGAGCATGCTTCAGCGGCCCGGCGTGTGGGTTCCCTCCTGATCGCTGGCGCGTTCGGCGGTGTCGCGTGGTTTTTGCTGCGCCGCTATACCAAAGGTGAGCACTCGGAGATCGACGAGTCGCTGCGGAATGGCGACGGGCGGCTGTTGTTCCGGCGGTCGCTGGGGACGTCAGTGATCTCCGAGGTGGTCATCGGCATGGGGGCCTCCATCGGCCGGGAGGCAGCCCCCAAGCTGCTGGGCGGCGCGTCGGCGAGCATGCTGGCCGGCTGGACCGGCCTGTCCGCCCGGCAGCGGCGGCTGCTGGTGGCGTGCGGCGGGGGCGCCGGGCTGGCTGCCGTGTATAACGTCCCGCTCGGCGGTGTGCCTGGGCAGCGGGGCATCCGGGGGCCTGTTCACCCCCACCTTGAGCACCGGTGCCGTGCTCGGCGGATCGCTCGGGATGGCCGTGAGCCTCGCCTGGCCAGGCTCACCCTCGGGCGCCTTCGCCATGGTCAGCGCGGCAGCCATGATCGGCGCCGCGATGCAAGCCCCGCTGGCCGGCCTCGCCCTGGTCCTGGAACTCACGCACAGCGGCTTCGGGCTGATGGTCCCGATGATGGCAGCCACCGTCACCGCCACCGCCGTCGCCTTCTACGTGGATGGTTACTCGATCTACTCCGCCCGGCTGCCGTCCCGCCGGCCGGACGGCGGCCCGGCGGGACGCCAGGCGGCCGGCGATCATGCAGCGCCTGCTGACGAGCCCGGCGGCCCTTGACAGGCTTCCAGCGCGGGGAGACGCGGGGGCTGGCGGGTCGGGAGTAACCGGCCTCAGCGTGTTTCGGGGGTCTCGCGCAGGGAGTCCAGGGCTGTCCTGAGCCTGGCTGCGGCCTCGTCGGCGACTGGCTGGAGGGCTGGCTGGCCGGTGATGGTCACCATGGTGTGCGGGTCGAGCGCCTCGATGATGGTCTGGCCCGCGTCGGCGCGCACCACCACGTTGCAGGGCAGCAGCAGGCCGATGGAGGCGTCGATGCCGAGCGCCCGGTGCGCCAGGGGCGGGTTGCAGGCGCCCAGGATCAGGTAGTCCTCCATGTCCTGGCCGAGCTTGTCGCGCAGGGTGGCCCGCATGTCGATTTCGGTCAGCACGCCGAAGCCCTGGGCCTTGAGCGCGTCGCGCACGCGGGCTACGGCCTCGGCGAACAGGGCCTGAGTGCGGATGCTGATGCCGTAACCCATGTCTCCTCCTGCGTCTGCGTCAGGCGAGGGTGAGGAACATCTTCTCCATTTGTTCCTCGGTCATCGGGGAGTCGGTGTCTCCGGACAGGCATTGCCGCATGCCGCTGGCCACGATCTTGAATCCGGCCCGGTCCAGGGCGCGTGATACCGCGGCGAGCTGGGTGACCACGTCGGTGCAGTCCCGGCCGGACTCGACCATGGCGATGACCCCGGCCAGCTGGCCGTGTGCGCGGCGGAGCCGGTTGAGCACCTGGCCTGCGGCATCCTCGTCGATCTTCATCCACCGTCTCCCTTGCTGTTCACTCATCTCACTCATCTCAGTATACCCGGCAGGGTATATGTCCTGCGGTGCGTCACAGCAGGCCGGGGAGGCTGCGGGTGAGCGTGTAGCCGGCCACCATGAGGACCAGCAGCGTGAATGCCGTGCTCAGCCGCTGCGGGCTGGCGTGCCCGGCCAGGCTGCTGCCGGCGAGGGCGCCGATTACGGCGGCGCCGGTGAATACCCCGATGAGCGCCCAGTCCAGGGTCAGGCCGCCGTGACCAGCGCGCGCCGCGAGGGCTACCGCGCTGTTCACCGCGATCACGACCAGGGAGGTTCCGGCCGCCGTGGGCATGTCGAAGCCGAGGACCAGGACCAGCGCGGGGACGACGACGAACCCGCCGCCGACCCCGAAGAACCCGGTGATCAGCCCGACGCCCGTGGCGGCGGCCCCGACCAGGATGGCCTGCCGGGCCCCGCCGGCAGGCGCGGCGCCCTGGGCGCGCTGAGCCTGGCCGCGGCGGCGCAGGATCATCATGACCGCCACCGCGAGCATGAGCAGGCCGAACCCGGCCAGCAGCACGCTCGCCGGGACCGCTGCGCTGGCCCTCGATCCGGCGTAGGAGCCCGCGATGCCAAGGACCCCGAACGTCGCGCCTGCCTTGAGCCGGACCCGGCGGCCCCGGGCATGCACCAGCGCGCCGACGGCAGCGGCGGTGCCGACAACCATCAGTGACGCGGTCGTGGCCTGGTGTGCGCTCTGGCCCAGCAGGTACACCAGGGCGGGCACGGTGAGGATGGATTCGCCGCCGCCGAGCGCGCCGAGGCTGGCCCCGATCAGCAGGCCCGCCGCGACGGCCACCCCGATCACTGGCTCACGCCACCCGGCCGGGGCGGCCGCCGGCGGCGACGACCGACAGCCCGGCGCGCGCCCAGGCGTGCATGCCCCCGGACAGGTTGATGACCTCGCGGCCCTCGCGGGCCAGCATCTTGGCGGCCAGGGCGGACCGGTGGCCGGAGCGGCACACGGTGACCACGGTGCGTTGTGGTGGCAGGTCCTTGATCCGGGCGGGAAGGTGGCTGAGCGGGATGTGCCGGGCGCCGGGGCGTGCCCGGCCCGCCATTCGGGGGCCTCGCGCACGTCCAGCAGGATCGCGCCCTGGCGCATCAGCTGGCTGGCCTGCTCCGCGCTGGCTTTGGGCCGCTGCCGGAACAGGCGGCCGGGCCAGCCGCTCATGCCGCCCTCGCGGCTGCCGTGCTGGTGACCAGGGAGAGTCCGGCATCAGCGGCGCGGGTGTACTCGTCGTCGATGGCGACCACGGCGTGCCCGGCTGCCTGGAGGAGGGAGGCGGCGATGACAGCGCGGTATCCGGAGCGGCAGTGCACCCACGTTTCGGCCGGGGGAACCTCCCTGATGCGGTCACGCAGTTCGTGCAGTGGGATGTGCAGCGCGCCGTCGAGGTGGCTGTCGGCCTATTCGAGCGCGCGCCGCACGTCCAGGACGGTGACCGGGCGGTGGTGGCGCACAGCGGCCAGGTCAGCGAAGCTCGCGACGGGGAAGGAGGCCAGTGGCTGCTCGCCGGCCCAGTCCTGCGGGGTGCCGGTGGCGGCGCCGGCGAGGTGGTCGATGCCGATCCGGGCCAGGTCGGCCCGGCAGCCACCAGTTCCAGCGGCCGAGCAGGCGCATCGTCGCCGGCACCAGCAGCAGTCGTATGAAGGTTGCGTCGACCAGCACGGCCACTGTCATGCCCACACCGATTTCCTTCGTGGTGACGAGACTCGCGAATGTGAATGCGCCGGTGACGATGACGAAGAGGCAGGCCGCGCTGGTAATGACTCCTGCTGTCTTCTCCAGGCCGCTTGCCACCGCAGCGCGGTTGTCCTTCGCCTGCAGCCATTCCTCGCGGATGCGGCTGAGCAGGAAGACTTCGTAGTCCATCGAGAGCCCGAAAAGAACGCAGAAGAGGAGAATGGGAATGATGGCATCGATGAACGGTACGCGGGGGAAGCCAAGATTGCCCCACTGGAAGATGTACACCAGCGCGCCGTAGGTGGCGCCGACCGACAGGGTATTCATGAGGATGGCCTTGAGCGGCAGCACGACGGATCGGAACATGATGAGCAGCAGAAGATACGTTGTCGCCAGAATGACGAGGATCGTCCGGGGGAGGTTGCGGTAGAGCGCGCTGTCAAGGTCGACGCTCAGCGCTTGCAAGCCGCCGACGCGGATGTCGAGGTGCTGGCCCGCTGCTGAACCGGACCGCAGATGGTAGATGAGCGCCTTGCCCTGGGCGCCCTCCAGGGTCGTGTCCGGCCGGGCCACGATGACGGTCGTATCGCCTGCGGCGACCGAGGAGACGAACTGTTCGAGGGCGGGAACCTGCCGGTACCTCCCGCTGCTATAGAGCGCGATCAGATGACGGGGGCCGGGCGCGGGCGTGCCCGGTGTCGCCGCGACCCTGGTCAAGCCGGTGACGCTGACAATGTGCCGCTGCGCGGCGATCCATGTCGTGAGCCTGTCTACCGCTTCCAGGTTGCCCGGGGCCAGGATGCTGCCGCCGTCCCTGGCCTGGGCGACGACGTAGATGGGGTCTTGCATCAGGGCGGGAAACTGCTTGTGGAGGATGGCGACACCCTGCCGCTCACTGGACTGGGCCGGGAGGACATCGGCGCCGGGCACGCCGACCTTGAGTGCGAGAGCTGGCCAGCCGAGCAGGGCGACGAGCAGCAGGACGGCCACAATCGTGACTCCGGGCCGCCGCATGACGGCGAGCGCCCAGGCGTGCCAGAAGCCTCGCCGGCCTGCCGCTCCGCCAGCTGACGGAGTGTCGCTCGTGCCGGGCTCCTGGGCGGGCCGGCTGAGCCAGCCGGGCCGCCGTTCCAGGAAGGGAAGGCGCACCGCGTTCACCCGCGGGCCCAGGATGGCGAGCAGGGCCGGAAGCAGGGTCAGGGCGGCCAGGACGGCGGTGGCGACCACCACTGCCCCGCCAATGGCAAACGATGTCGTGATCTGTACCCCGATGGCCAGCAGCCCGAGGAAGCCGATCATGACGATGAGGCCGCTGAAGAGGATAGCCCGGCCAGCGGTCGCGATCGTAGATACCTTGGCGGGTATATCCATGAGTCGCGGGCGGAGTGGTGGCAGAAGTGGACAGCCAGGAGTGGGACCAGCGCTACGCCGGTGCTGAGCTGGTGTGGACGGCCCAGCCGAACAGGTTCGTCGTGGAGGAGTTGCAGG
>DATCFY010000202.1:0-36308 GCA_036509255.1 Streptosporangiaceae bacterium | reverse complement strand
AACACCCGGTTCCATTCCGAACCCGGAAGTTAAGCCCTTCAGCGCCGATGGTACTGCGCGGGGGACCGCGTGGGAGAGTAGGACGCCGCCGGACATCTTCAGTAGAGGCCGCTCCCCCACGGGAGCGGCCTCAACTGCGTTCTGGGGTCGAAAGGGCGGCGTCTGCACGCTAGAGCGTCCGCGACGGAGGATCCCGGCGGTTGGGGCGGCCGGACCTTCAGAGCTTGCTGTGCAGTTCTTCGACGATCTGCTTCCCCTGGCTGGCGTTCACGTAGGTGAGACCACCGATCTGGATAAAGGTGTCGCCGAAGAGAGCGCTGTAGCTAGCGAAGGCACTCGCTCCGGCTGACCCCGCGTTTCCCCGGGGATCGGGCTCGGAGAATGCCTTGTCACCTACGCCGGAGACGGGAGTCGCCGGGTGGCTCACCGATTTCAGTGCGGATATCGCGCTATCAAACCCATACTTGCCCCCGCTGGTCGTCACTGAGATCTGCAGCAGCGCGCTGCTGGGCCCGTCGTATTCACAGTTGAAGACCAGGCTCTGCACGTTGCTGGACTTCGTTTTAGTGAACGTGGTGCCGGTGATCTGCGACGCTTGCGTGGCCGAAAGTGCAGTGCACACGTTGAAGTTCCTGCCTGCGCTGGCGGGGCCGGCGTTCGCGCTCGCCGCCGACCCGCCGGCGTCTGCGCTGGACGGCGCCGGTGCCGTGGCTGAGGCAGTTCTTGATCCAGCCGAACACGCCGTGGCCGATGCGGCGACAAGGATCAGGCTGGCGGCCGCAAATGCCGTGGGGGCTTTCATATCTTCTCCCGTTGAGTGTGCCGCGAGGCGGCGCTAGTGACCGGCCTTGGCCGTGCCGCCGACGCTAAGGGGCCAGGCGGGATGAGGAATCAGGGAAAACCCTCGGCCTGGGGGACTGATCTGGCCTCCGCGTGCCGGGAGCTCTACCGTCAGCCCCATGGGCGGGTTCATTGTGGAGCGGTACTGGCCGGGCGTGACCGAGGCGGACGTGGGCCAGGCGGCGGTTGCGCTGCGGGCTGCTGGCGGGGCGGACATCCGCTATCTGGGCAGCATCCTGGTGCCCGGAGACGAGGTGGTGCTGTTCCGGTTCCTGGCGGTCAACGCCCAGCAAGTGGCTGCGAGCAGCGAACAGGCTGGGCTGCGCTGCGACCGCCTGGTCCCGGCCGTCTTCCTCGATGAACAGGATCCTGGGGCGTAGACGCGCAGGCCGTCAGGCGCGCGGAGGACCCATCCGGGCGCCAAGCTCAGCACGTGACGTGATGCCGAGCTTGCGGTACACGCGGGCGAGGTTGGCCTCCACCGTCTTGACCGCCAGGAAAAGCTGCTGCCCCACTTCGCGGTTAGTCAGGCCGGCCGCGGCCAGCTCCGCGACACGGCACTCGGTCTCGGTCAGCGTGCCGACCGCGGCGGGCCGGAGGTTAACCCGGGCCAGCTCGGCTGCCGCCTGACCTGCCCAGGCAGGGGCGCCGAACGCGGTGAACTCACGGTGGGCCTCGGCCAGCGCCTGCTGAGCCAGGCGCTTGGCCTTGGCCCGGCGATGGATCTGGCCTGCGATCAGCAGCGTCCTGGCCCGGTCGAACCGCAGGGGCGAGGTGGCGTACCAGGTAAGGGCCTGCTCGACTGCGGCGATGGCCTCGGGCATCCGGCCGCTCGCGGCGTGGACCATGGCCCGCCCGGTAGTGGCGACGGCTGCAGCTGAGTGCCGCCCGGAACTGGCCACCTGACCGTCGAGCCGATCGAGGATGGCGAGCGCGTCGGTGAGCCGGCCGGTCGCGACGAGGGACACCAGGTAGTCGAGGTGCCAGCGGCTATAGCCGGGTTCGTTCAGGTGCATCGCCGTGAGGACAGCATGCCAGCGATCGAGATGGCCGGCGGCGGTCACGGGGTCGCCACGGGACAGCGACGCGAAGCCGAGCGCACCGTGGATACGCTGCCGGTCGTAGTTGGTCCCCAGGGCGTCAAGCGGGCTGCCGAGCATCTCAATCGCCTCGTCGAGCCGCCCCTCGTAGACCATGACCAGACCCAGGTTGTAGCGGGCCTGCCGGCTCAGGGCCGCCAGGCTGCCCTGCTCGGCAACGTCGAGGTGTTCCTGGGCGAACTGCCGGGCCCGGGCGATCTGCCCCTGCCACAGCGCGATCTGCGGCAGATGTGCGAGCGAGTAGGCGATCGACGACTGGTCCGCCAACGCGCGTGACTCCGCCAGCAGCGCCAGCAGCCTGGTCTCGGCCTCGCCCAGATCGTCGGCGTACTTCAGCAGCGCCGCGTAGCTGGCGTCGGCACGATCGGACAGCCGCCGGCTCGGGTGGCTGCGCTCGAGATCGATGGCCCGCCTGAACATGTCATGATCCAGACCGCGGCCCGCCCGGAAGCGGGCGCCCGCGGCTTGCGAAAGCGCGCCCGACATGACAGCCGGATCGGGGCGGCCATCTTGCCCAAGCAGCGCCACCGCCTCGGTGGCGGACGCATCGGCCAGTGCGATGTCATCAGTCACGGCGGCCAGGGTCAGCAGCGCCTCTGACCGGATTACCGGGTCCGACGCCGCTTCCGCCGCCGCGGCCTGCAGCTCATCCGCGGCGCCGCCCCAGCCGATCACTTCTGTCGCCATCTCAGCGAGGCGGATTCGCCGGCGGGCCCGCAGCGGCACGGCCGGTGTCAGGGCGATCGCCTCCTGCTGGGCCCGCACCGCTCCCGGGCTGTCGCCCGCCCGGACCAGCGCGTCCGCGAGCAGGTCCAGCCTCGCCGCGCGGTCGGTATCGGAGTCCGTATGCTGCAGCGCGAGCCGGGACAGTTCCACTGCGATGTCCGGCGCGCCCGCGGCGAGCGCCGCGGCCACGCCGGCATCAAGCGCCCGGGCGATCTGCGGATCCGCCCGGTTCGCCGCCAGCGCAGCGTGCCGGGCGCGCTCGAGCGGGTCATCCGCGTGCGCCATCAGCCGCTGATGCAGCGCGCGCCGGCCGGCCGCCGGCAGGGCAGCGTAGGCGGCGGCGCTCACCAGCGGATGCGCTGCCCGCACGATCTGCGGATCGCCTAGCTCCGGCGGCTCGTCGATGACCACGAGACCGGCGAGTACCGCGCGCTGCAGAGCGTCGGGATCGAGTCCCGCGTCGGTGAACCGCCAGGCCGCGGCGGTGCCTGCCGCGATCTCCAGGACGTCCGGCGTCAAGCTCCGGATCCGGTCACCCACCAGCCCATCCAGGCTGGTGGGCACGGGCATCGGGACGCCCGGCCGGGGAACGATCTCCAGCCGGTCCAGGGCCCTGGCCAGCTCGAGAGCGTACAAGGGGTTCCCGCCGGATGTCGTGTGGACACGCAGCAGGACCGGCCGGGCCAGTTGTACCGCCAGGCGGGCGGCCAGCAGCTCGAACAGGGCACCCACGCTGACCGGGCCCACCCCGATCGGCAGCACCCGATCGCCCGGCAGGCCGTCCAGCGGAGCCCAGCGCGAGCTTTCGCCGCGGGCCGTGGCCACCAGGCGCACCCCACTCTCCGGCCCCATCCGGCGCAACGCGAACCGCAACACGCCAGCGCTGGCCGTATCCATGTAAGGCATGTCATCCAGGGCGATCATCACCGGGCCGGCCCGTGCCTGCGCCGACAGCACCGACCACACGGCGGTGCCGACGGCCCGCTCGTCGGCCGCCCCGGCGAGGCCTGACTGCAGCATCACGGCTTGAAGGGCCTGGCCCTGCGGCGGGGGCAGGGCCGCCAGGACCGGTGCGGCCACGGTGCGCAGCAGATCGGTCAGGCCCACCCACGGAAGCTGCGCCTCGGCAATGCCGGCGCGGGAGATCAGCACCTGGTAGCCGAGGGTGGACGCCCGCTCCAGCGCCCACTCCCACAAGGCGGTCTTCCCGATCCCGGCCGGCCCGGTCAGGATCGCCGCCAGCGCCCCGGGATGGCCCTCCTGGACGCCGCCGCCATGGTGAGGTTCGTCGGCGACGGACACTCGCCAGGCCCGGATGCCCGCGTCCAGGAACCCGGAGAGCAGGACGCGCTCAGCGTCGCGCCCCACGATCATCGGCTCAGCCAGCCGCCGGCGCGCAGGCCCCCCATACGACTCCTGGTCACGCTCGCCAGTCGTGCCACCCCTGGCATGCACAGATGTTGAACACCATCTTGGCAGTCCGGGCGAGTAGCGGCATAGACCGCTGACGGGGGTTAAGACCACCCACTTGGGTAGCTGGCCGGCGTGATCTGGGCTCTTGGTGTCATCGCGATTATCGTCGCGGGCCTGCCGGTCACCGCGTGGGTCACGACGCGCGGGCTCGCCCCCCGCCCCTCAGCCCCGCTCAAGCCGTATCACGGACGTGCGGATTCCTGGATTCACCGGCAGTACGGATTGGACTGGGCAGATTGCTCCCAGATCCGCAACGCTGTCTGGATGGGCCGCGGGGTCGATAACCCGGCCCTGGAAGACGCCACCCACCGGCTGGCCGCGGCGACCCTGTCCGGCAAGGTTCCGGGTGTGCGGGTGCTGTACCTGGCCGCCTGGATGAACATCGCGATCGGCCTCATGATGGGCGCCCTCGCCATTAGCGGCCTCTTCTGGGGGTCGCCCCGGTTCTTCTCCCTGATCTATATTCCTGAAGGCACGTTGTTCTGCACGTTGGGCTGGCTCAACTACGTCCGCGGTCCCAGGCGGCAGCGGGCCAACGCGACCCGGGCCCGGGAACTCAACCAACTCGGGGCGCACTCCAGTACCTGATCCCGGACGGCCCGGGACCGGCCGCCTACTCGGGCAGCAGATCCCGGGACGGAGGCTCGAGGCCCGCCTGCCCCAGTACCTGCGCCACGAAACTGGCCTTGGCGTTGGTATAGGCATTGCGCTGGCCGGGATGCTGCGTGGCGAGCTGATCTTTCAGGGCCGCGTACTCGCGGCGGAGCCCGGCGTCGGCCCGCAGCGCATCCCGGAAGGCCAGCAATGCTGCCGCGTGCGGATGCCCGTCCTCGATCAGCTGCAGATGATGCGTGCGGGCTTCCGGCCTGGGCCGCAGGAACCACATCCGGTAATGACGGCCTGGGTCATCGGGCCAGTGCAGCCAGCCCGCGCCAGCCAGCACCGGAAGCGCGGCCTGCGCGTCAGGAAGCGAGCTCACCGGGGCGAGCATGTCGATGACGGGCTTGGCGCGAAGCCCGGGAACCGCCGTCGAGCCGATGTGCTCCACCGGACCGGCCAGCCACGGCCCCAGCAGTTCCTCCACCAGCAGCCGCTGCTCAGCGAACCGGCCAGGCCACCCAGGGTCGTAATCGGCGAGCTCCACCCGCTGATCGGCCATACGCCGAACCTACCCAGGAGCCCCGGCCCCGCCTGGCCGCAACGCGGCCGCGCGGAGGGCGAGGAGCAGCGGCAGCGAGCCCTCCTCGCGGAGCCGCCGCGGCAGGCTCGGCGCGCTCAGCAGATCCGCGCCCCCGGCCAGATCCCGGCCCAGGGCGCCGATGTCTACCGCCACGATGAGCGTCCCTCCGCTGTACAGCCGTTCGCGGGAGGCGAAGGGCTGGCGCCCGGCCAGGTCGTCCGTGGTCGCCGACAGCTCCGTCAGCCCGAAAAACTCAGGTTTGGCCCCCCGTTCCAGCCAGCGAGCGAAACCGGTGACCGTGGTGGTCCTGATTTCGTCCGGCCGGATGCCGGTCTCCTCGCACAGTTCACGGTGCATGCCGCGGCGCAGGATGTCCTGCAGCGTCCCGGTCGTGCCTGGGCCCAGATCCCGCGGATCGAGCGAGCCGCTCCCGGACGGGGCCAGCAGCCGGGAACTAGCCGTGTTGTGCCTGGACTGGGCGACCAGCACGAGGGCACCGTCGGCCGTCACGGCCAGCGTCGAGACACCGACGGCGTCGGCCAGCACACTGTCGGCGAGCGTGCGGAGGTGACCCTGTGTGTCGGTGAGCAGGTTCTGCCGCAGGTCGAACTCCTCGCCGGTGCCGCGGTGCGTGATCCGCAGCGCGCACAGGTCGTTCGAGCACTGGAAGTCGGAGAAGCGTGCGACGTGCAGCCTGAGCGGGGCCACGCCGCCGCATACCGAGGGCAGCGGGTCGCTCCGCATCCCGACCACCTCGCCGTCGAAGACTAGGCGCCCCAGATTGCACACCGGCAGCACGTAGGGCGCGCTCGCCATGAGCGGCCCGGGCAGCCGGTAGGGTCCGCCGGCCAGTTCGCTGGGCAGCCCGGGCCCGGTGAGAGCCCGGTCGATCGGGTCACTGACCAGGGCCGTGCCACGGCCTGGGATGGGCAGGTATACCGGGGCGGGGTAAGAAGGCGGGGGCGGTATCGCGCCCTCCGGAAACGGGTCGGCGGCGGCAGAGAACTCGTAGTCCCGCCACCGCGCGCCGAAGCGGCGCTCGTCAGTCATGACCCCCCGGTCCCCGCGAGAGGCCCGCAACACGGTAGTCACGGTGCCGTCAGCGTCAGCGTCTGGGTATGGGTGCCCGCCATGACCCGCGCAGAACCGTCCCGTGTTCAAGAGGGGCCAGCTTCCAGAACCAGTGGAAAGCCGGATAGTGAGCGCTCCCCCTGGACCGCCCGGCATCCTCATCCCTGCCGGGTGATGCACCTGCCGGCCAAGTCCGCGACCGTGGCACTATGCCCGGCTTGGCGGAAGGCGCCGCGTCCTCCGCCCACGCGTCGGCCCAGGCGTCCGGCGAGACGTTCAGCAGCGTGATGGATCACGTCGCCCAGGGCTTTGAGGCGCTGGGCGCGGCGGTCCTGATCGTCGGCATCGTGTGGTCATTCGTGCTGGCCCTGGTGGCCTGGCGGCGATCGGGTCAGGCCGGTGCGGGGTATGTGGCGCTGCGGTCGGCGTTCGGCGGGACGCTGCTGCTCGGCCTGGAGGTCCTCGTGGCGGCCGACCTCGTCCGCACGGTCGCCGTCGCGCCTACCCTCGACAACGTCCTGGTCCTCGGCCTGATCGTGCTGATCAGGACGGTGCTCAGCTTCTCGCTGGAGACCGAGATCGAAGGCGTCGCCCCCTGGCGGCGGGCCCAGATGAGCGGCGTGGGAGGCATCCGCCAGGCCACGGCCCGGGCGCTGAGGCCCGGCCCCGGCCCGACGGCTTCGAGCCCGGAAGTGCCGTGATGCCCGGCATCAGCGAGGGCTGGCCGCGCATCATGTCCGGCCTGAAGACGCTGCTCGAAACGGGAGACAGCCGCCCCGCCTGACCGATCCCGGGGAGCCGCCCGGGCGGCGTCCAGCGGGCTGTGGCCGGGTTTGGCCAGGCCTTGCGGGGGCAGTTCACGCCCGTCAAGGGCGGTGGTCGCGATGAATCCCATCGAGCGGGTGATCCGGCGGATAGACGCGACCCAGCAGCGCTTCAGCCCGGCAGCTTTCGTCTTCGGCGTGAGCAAGAAATACGGCGACGACAACGGCGGCGTGCTGGTCGCGAACCTCGCGTACTCCAGTTTCGTCGCGTTGTTCCCCTTGCTGCTGATCCTGGTGACGGTTCTGGGTCTGGCCGCGTCGGTTGACGCATCCTTGCGGCAGAGCGTCATCGACGCGGTGGCCAGCCAGATCCCGCAGATCGGGAGCCAGCTGACCGGGAACGTGCATGAGCTGCGCCGGGCCAGCGTCATCGGGCTCGTGGTCGGCATCATCGGCCTGATCTGGGGCGCGACAGGGCTGGCCCAGGCCGGGCTGTTCACGATGGAGCAGGTGTGGAACCTGCCCGGGCCCGCGCGGCCCGGCTACGTGCAGCGGATGGGCCGCGCCATGGAGTTCCTGGGTGTGCTCGGCATCGGGGTGATCCTCACGACGCTGCTGGCCAGCCTGAACACCTACGGCAAGAAGGCTGCCATCCTCACCGCCCTCGCGGAGATCGTCGCGGCGCTGGTCAACGTGGGCGTGTACCTGGCCGCGTTCCGGGTCCTCACCCCGAAGGGTGTGCCAACCCAGAAGCTGATCCCGGGAGCGGTGGTGGGCGGGATTGCCTGGACACTGCTGCAGATCCTCGGCACCTACCTCGTCCATCACTTCCTGCACAGCGACTCCGTGTACGGCTACTTCGCGACCGTGCTGGGCCTGGTGGCCTACATCAATGTGGCCGTGCAGATCACCGTGTACGCGGCCGAGATCAACGTGGTGCTCACCCGGCGGCTGTGGCCGCGCTCCATCGTCCAGCCGCCGCTCACCGAGGCGGACCGGGCCAGCATGGCGCTCCAGGCGCTGCAGAACCAGCGGCGCGAGGAACAGCACATCGAGGTGTCCTTCGACGACCGGCCGCCGGGAGACCCGGTGCCAGGCAGCACCCCGCAGACGCCCGAGGACGTCACCCCGCCCGCGTAGGCCGCCGGCCCCGGGCCGGTGCCCCCGGGGTCGCGGCCGCCGGGGCGCAGATGCGGCTGCACGCCATGCAGCTGGTCGCGCTCGCGCGGACCCTCACCGCCGGAAATGCGGGCCCTCATCGCGGGCCTTACCCCGGCTCCAGGCCCTGACCACGCTCGGCGGCTGGCTCCATAATGCCGCCCGCTCTATCCCGCCAGCGGACTAATTAAGCGTATTTCGAATACTGAATGCGGGCGAGCTTCCCGAAAGGCATCCCAGGAGTTTGCCGGGCGATCTCCCTGCGCATATTCCTGCAAGATGCCATCTACGGGGGAGCGGGATAATCGTGTTCAGTATCGTCGCCCAAATTCGCTCGCGACACGGAACAATTGTCCGTAAAGGCCATTTCGTGCTGCGGGTGCCGGTCCGGGCCGCAGGAGCGGCCCTGGTCGCGGCCGGCGTCGCCGCGTCCGGCGTGCTGGCCGGGGGTGCACCTCCCGCGGCCGCCTCAGCCACGGCCGCCACGGCCACGAGCGTCCCAGCCACGAGCGTCCCAGCCACGAGCGCCCCAGCCACCCGGGCGCACCCCCGCCCGGACCTCCGGCCCGCCTACGCACGCATCGTGACCGTGACCAGGCTCAGCAACTCCGGACCGGGGTCACTGCGGGCCGCGATCAACACGGCCAACCGGGCCCGGACGAGCCGCGCGACGCTTATCAGGTTCGCGGTCCGCGGCACGATCACCCTGTCCAGGCCGCTGCCGGCCATCTCCCGGGCCGTGACCATCAACGGGGCGACAGCCCCGGGCTACGCCAACGCCGCGCCGGCGGTGGAGATCGACGCCAACGGGCAGGCCGGGCTGGAGTTCGCGCCGGGCTCGGCCGGCTCCCGGCTGCTGGCCGTCGCGGTGGACGACGCCGGCGGTGACGGAGTCACGCTGGAGGCCAGCAACATCACCCTCGACGGCAACTACATCGGCCTCAGCCCCTCTGGTTTCGGCTTCGGCAACCACGGCGACGGGGTCTTCGTTGCGGCGTCTTCGCAGGGGAACACGATCGGCGAGAATCCCGCGCGCAAGTCCGGGGCGGTCTCCAACGTCATCTCCGGCAACGGCGGGAACGGCATCACGCTGTCCGGATCCTCGGTCAACATCGTGCAGGACAACCGCATCGGCACCAGCCGGGGCGGCACGGTAGCCATCCCGAACCGCGACAACGGCATTGCCATCACCGGCCGCTCGTACGGAAACGAGATCGGCGGCACCGTGTACGTGGACTCCGGGACCGGGGAGGCCAACAACCCGACCGGCAGCAAGGGCACCGTCACCCCGGTATTCGTCGTTCCTCCGCTGGGCAACCAAATTTCCTCTAACGGTCTTAACGGCGTGCTCATCGACGCCGGCGCCGGCCACAACGAGCTCAACGGGAACTTCATCGGCACCACGGCCTCCGGCAACGCCGGCCTGGGGAACGGCGCCAGCGGAGTGTGGATCGACTCGGCGAATGACAACTCGCTGGTCGGCTGCAAGTTCGTGAACAACCCCTTCGTGTACTACAACGTCATCAGCGGCAACAAGCAGGACGGGCTGCGCGTCACTGACGCCAAGGGCACGGTCGTGCAGGGCAACTTCTTCGGCATCGGCGCCAACAACACGGCGACCGTGGCCAACCGGCGGGACGGCATCCTGGTCGAGGGTTCCTCGGCGGACACCCAGGTGGGCGGCGTGATCCCGCTCGGGAACGTGTCCGCGGGCAACGGCCTGAACGGGATCGAGGTGACCGGCACGGCGAGCGGGTTCACCACGTTCAACACCTTCGGCGGGCTGCTGGCCTTCAAGGGGGCCGCGCCGAACGGCCGGGACGGCCTGCTGATCACCTCCACCGGGGGCAGCAACCTGGTCCGCACCAACGTGTTCTCGGGTAACCGCAGCAACGGCATCGAGCTGGGCGGGAACGCGTCTGGGGTGACCGTGGACCCGGACATCGCAGGCCTGAACACCAAGGGCAACAGCCCGCTGCCCAACGGCGGCGACGGGCTGCGGATCGACGGCACCGCGCACGGCAACATCATCGGCGGCACGCTGCGCTCGGTGATCCCGCAGAACACGTTCTCCGGGAACATGGGGTACGGCGTGGCCATCTCCGGCCGGGCCAACCACAACCAGGTACTGCGCAGCTTCATCGGCACCGAGGTACTGGGCGTGTCAGCCCTGGGTAACCACAAGGGCGGGGTCCTGCTCGGCGGCCAGGCCCGCGCCAACCTCATCGGCGCCCCCAACGTCCGGCCCGCCAACCTGATCAGCGGCAACACCGGCATCGGGGTCCTGCTGCGGGTCGGGACGAGCCGGAACCTGGTGTTCCTCAACTACATCGGCCTGGACCGGCGGGGCCGGCCGCTGCCCAACACCGGCCCCCCGGTCGTGAACAACGGCACAAGCAACATCATCCGGGCCAACCGGACCTGACCGGGGAACGTCAGGAGACCAGTGTGGCGGCCGTCTGGGGCCCGTGCTTCAAGAGACGAGTGCCTCAGGCGGCCGCCAGCACACCCACCCGCCGCTGGGCGGTGAGTCGGCTGGCGGACGTGCCCACGTAGCTGCCCGAAGTGGGGGCCACGTCGCTGTAGTCGCGGCCGGCCGCGATCGTGACGTAAGTGCTGCCGGCGCGCCGGCCGTGGCACGGATCGAACGGCACCGCGATCGCGTCCCGGGTCCCGGGCACCACCACCTCGACCCAGGCGTGCGTGCCGCCCTGGCCGATCAGGTGCCCGGACACGTACCGGGCCGGCAGGCCCACCAGGCGGCACAGGGCCAGCATGACGTGGGCCATGTCCTGGCAGACGCCGCGGCCGCCGGCCAGCGCCTCGGCGGCCGTGGTCCGCACCCAGGTCACCCCGGCGGCGTACTCCAGCGAGGCGTGCACCAGATCGCAGATCCAGTCTGCCTGGTCCAGCGGATGCACCGCGGTGGACGGCAGGCGGGCGGCGAGGTCGCGGAGCCGGTCATCGGCCGCGGTCAGCCGGGTCGGGGCCAGCAGCGCCGGGCTGTGCAGCGCCTCGAGGGGCAGCAAGGCGGGCCCGTCACTGCGGATCCGCTCGACGATGGCAGCCAGCCGGAACTCCACGGCCTCGTCCACGTGCTCGGCGCGCAGCCAGGTCACCACGTTGCCGTGCCGATCCCGGCGCAGCTGGCGCCGGGCCTGCGCGCCCGCCACCTCCAGCTGGGAGGCCCGGCGGTGCTGGCCGCCGTGCCGGGCAGGCGGCACGATGACCAGACGCTGCCGCAGCGACTGCACCGGCGCGTCGTATTCGTAGCGGAAGCTCTGCTCGATGACATAGGTCACCCGCTGGGCGGCGTCCAGGTCCAGCGCCCGGTGATCAAGCAGCGTGGACCCGTGCTGTCCGGACCCGTGCTGTCCTGACCCGTGCTGGAAGAACAGCTGCAGTTGGGGATCGAGTGTCATCCGGGCGCCTCCTCGGCCTGAACCACCATCGACTCCAGAATCGGGCCGCCGAACGTCGTGGCCATGGCCACGTCCGAGGCGTCCCGTCCCCGGCCGATCACCACGCGGCCCTTGCGGCGCATGTTGTTGCGGGGATCAAAGGTCCACCAGCGCTCGCCGAGCCAGACCTCCATCCAGGCCGCGAAGTCCATCGGCGCGGGGTCTGGCGGGACGTCCATGTCGGGCAGGTACCCGAAGACGTAGCGGGCCGGGATGTTCAGCGCCCGGCAGAACGAGATGGCCAGGTGGGTGAAGTCGCGGCAGACGCCCCGGCCGGCCGCGTTCACGTCCGCGGCGGTGGACAGCGGGCTGCTGCTGCCGTACTTGAACTCCAGATGGCTGTGCACGTAGTCGCAGATGGCCTGGACCCGGCGGTAGCCGGGTGGCAGCGCGCCGAACCGGGACCACGCCTCGTCACCCAGAACGTCGGGCAGGCAGTACCGGCTGGGCAGGGTGTAGATCAAGGTGTCGTCCGGCAGCGCGTCGGGCTTCGCTTCGGGGGCATCCTCATCCGCGTCCTCGGTAGCGTCAGGAACGTCGGCTACCGCGTGATAGCCGACGCTGGACCGGCCAGCCGGGAGCACGGCCCGGGCACACGGGTTGCCGTACAGGTCGGTATAACTGTGCAGCGCCCTCGGGGACTGCACCGACCATCGCTCGTTGTCCAGGACAACGTACGCGGACCCGCGGGGCTGCACCTGGAAGACCACTGGCGTGTCGATCGCGGCCAGGTAGGTGAAGTCGCAACCCACCTCAATACGCCGTCTCATCTCCCCATCGTCCACGGCGGATGTTTCTGCCCCGTTACGTCTGCCCCAGCCGTCGGTGCCCATAGTTTTTCCTGTGACTCATCTCACTCCGTGGTCGGTGATAGGCTTGATTATTCGGTAACAAAACCATGTCGCGAGTGATGAAAGCGGCATAATCGGGGTACGTTCGCCGTAGGTCACTGACCGGTGGCCTTAGCTGTTCGCTGGTGTTGCGCCCTAGGCCTGGCTAGGATTCCATCGCTGGTGAGTGGCGACCAAGGCGATCTGCGTTTGCGCGGATCTGGTCGGCAGGCTTCCCTGAGAGCCTGTCCGGGTAAACTTTCCCCGGCCTCGGGATGCCATGGCTCTGGCCATGCTGTCCCGCCTACAAGTTCCCGGCCCCAACGGCAGTGGCCGAAGGGCGTCCCTGCAAACGGCCGAACGTGATGGGAGTCGGAATGCGCGTTCTGGTTCTTGGCGGCGATGGTTTCTGTGGCTGGCCGACTTCGCTTTACTTGTCGGACCGTGGTCACGATGTCACCATCATCGACAATCTGAGCCGTCGCAAGATCGATGTCGACCTGGAAGTGGAGTCGCTGACGCCGATCCGGCCGATCGGCGAGCGGATCCGGGTCTGGCGGGAGGTTTCGGGCCGCGAGATCGGCTTCGTGAGCATGGATCTGGCCACCGAGTACGACCGGCTGGCTGGGTTGCTGGCGGAGCTGCGCCCGGACGCGATCGTGCACTTCGCCGAGCAGCGCGCCGCGCCGTACTCGATGCGGACCACGGCCACCAAGCGCTACACCGTGGACAACAACGTCCGGGCCACGCACAACCTGCTGACCGCGCTGGTCGACACCGGGATCAACGCCGCGCTGGCGCACCTGGGCACGATGGGCGTGTACGGCTACGGCTGGTCAGGCAGCGCGCCCATCCCCGAGGGCTACCTGACCGTGAAGGTGCCGACCCCCGATGGCGAGCTGGAGCGGGAGATCCTGCATCCGGCTAACCCGGGGTCGGTGTACCACATGACCAAGACGCTGGACCAGCTGATGTTCGCGTTCTACGCCAAGAACGACGGGCTGCGGATCACCGACCTGCACCAGGGCATCGTGTGGGGCACCCAGACCGACCAGACCAGCCGGGACGAGCGGCTGATCAACCGGTTCGACTACGACGGCGACTACGGGACCGTGCTCAACCGGTTCCTGATGCAGGCCGCCATCGGGCACCCGCTGACGGTGCATGGCACTGGCGGGCAGACCCGCGCGTTCATCCATATCCGTGACACCGTGCGGTGTATCGAGCTGGCCATCAGCAACCCGCCCGAGGCCGGGGACCGGCCCCGGGTGCTCAACCAGATCACCGAGACCCACCGGGTCCTCGACCTGGCCAAGATGGTGGGCGACGTGATGGGCGTGGAGATCGCTTACCTGCCCAACCCGCGCCGCGAGGCCGAGGAGAACGACCTGATCGTCCGCAACGACCAGTTCCTCGCCCTGGGCCTGCAGCCGACCACGCTGTCCGAAGGCCTGCTCGGCGAGGGCACCGAAGTCGCCAGGCACTACTCCTACCGGGCGGACCCCTCCAAGATCATCGCCCGTTCGGTCTGGAAGGCCGGCATGGAGACCGCCGACGACCTGATGACCGAGCTGCCCGCCCAGGAGGTAGCAGCCCACGAGTAGCAGCCCAGCAGGGCTCGCTGAGTTCCACCCAGCGCGGCGGCACCGGATCCGGTGCCGCCGCGCTGTGCTGCACCCGGCTGTCCCAGCCGGATGGGAGCTGGTCCGGACACTCAGAAGAAACCCACAGCCTGTTTGCAGATCTCCCCCAATTTCCGGCTGTCTGCCCACTACTGTCGCGGAAGTGCTGGGGAAGGGCGCGGAGGGGGAACTCGTGACGGCAGTCCGCAATCAGGGCACCCATGGCTCCGGCTGAGCCCGCCGCCCGTCTTCCGAAGGCGTTCCTGGCCGTTTCCTCGGCTGGTGGCGGCAGGCTGGATCGCCGCGGCCCCGGTGGGGAACTCCGGGTACGGGTGGCGGCCGCGATGCTTACCGATGCTTCCCCCGTCACGGCCGGCGGTGGGGATACCCAGGTGTGGCTGACCGGGCCCGGTCCCGGGGACAGCCGGACCGGGCCAGGAGCCGGGTTCGCGATCCTGCTCGCCCGGCTGCCGCACAGCGCCCCGGCGGCCGCGGAGATCGGCGCGCTGCTGCCCGACCCGAGGCAGGAGCCGCTGTCCGCCGGCCCGGACGCCACCCGGGTGATGGCCGGCCTGACCCCGCCGTTCGCGGTGGTCTGCTGCGCCGGCCCGGGCCAGCCCGTGCTCGCCGCCACCGACCAGCTCGGTCACCGGCACCTGTACTGGTGCCAGGGAGACGGCTGGGCCGCGATGGGCACCTCCAGCCTGGCGCTCGCCTACCTGGCCGGGGCCGGGCTGGATAGGGAAGCGCTGGCCGTTTGCGGCCAGCTCGGTTTTCACCTCGGCTGCGCCACGCCGTTCGCGGGCGTGCACAAGCTCGGCCCGGGCGGCCTCTGCGCGCTGGTCGCCGGGACCGTGCGCCTCGGCCAGTACGCCGGCTCCTGCCTGACGTCACGCCCGTCTCAGGCTGGTGCGTCCCAGTCTGGAGTGTCACAGGGTGGGGCGCCGCAGGGTGGTAAGCCGCAGGCCGGGGCCCCGCAGGCCCTGGCGGATCTGGCCCGGTCCACCGCCGGGCTGCTCCGCAGCCTGAGCTCCGATTACCTGGAGCAGCACCCGGACCTCGTGCTCCAGCTCTCCGGCGGACTCGATTCGCGGGTTCAGCTGGCCGCGATCCCGCCCGCGCGGCGCGCCGGCATCCGGGCCGTCACCCTGGACGAGGCCGGCAGCCCGGACGGCGTGATCGCCCGGCAGCTGGCCCTGCGCGACGGGCTGGACCACGAGACGGTCCCCCTGGACGGCCTGGCCGGTCTCGACCCGGCGGAGGCGTACCAGCTGGTGCGCCAGGCCGCGATCAGGCACGACTGCTCGGGGAACCCGGTCGCGCAGGCCGTCCTGGACTGGGCTGAGCGGGGGCTGGGCGGAGGGCCCCGGATCCACGGCATGGGCGGCGAGGTCGCCCGAGGCTTCTACTATCCGGGCCAGCGTCAGCAGGCGGCCGCCGACCGGGTGCTGGTGGACCGGCTGGCCCGGTGGCGGCTGCTCACCAACGAGGTGGTCGCCTCCGGGTGCCTCGGGCCCAGCCTGGCCGACTGGGCGCGGGAGCGGGCTTTCACCCGGCTGCGGGAAATCATCACCGGATACGACTGCGACTGGCTGACCGCCACGGACGAGTTCTACCTGCGGGAGCGGCTGGCCCGCTGGGCGGGGCTGCGGCTGACCGTGGCTGGCACCGAGCAGACGCTGCTTGGGTCGTTGCTGCACCCCCGGTTCGTCGCGCAGGCCCGGGCGTGCCCGCCCGAGGGCAAGCGGGGTTCCCGGTTCATGGCCATGGTCCTGGCCGAGCTCGATCCGGCCCTGGCCCGGCTGCCGCTGGAATCCGGCTACATCCCTGCCACCCTGGCTTCGGGGGGGACAGCGGCCCGCCTGCAGTCGCAGCGGGTGACCAGGCGCAAGGTGGCGAGCAAGGTCCGGCAGCGCGTGCGGCGCACCGGGCGGCACGCGGCTGGGGCGCCGGCGCTGGCCGCCGCGGTGCTGGCCTACTGGCGCCGCGAGCCCGCCCAGCTGGACGGAGTGTCCGGGTGCGGGATGGTCGACCCCGGCTGGGTGGCGGAAATGCTCTCCGGGACCCTCGGGGCCGACGTCACCACCGTGGGCTTCCTGGCTAATCTCCAGGTCATCGCCGAGATGCTGGGTGCCCCGGCGAACGCCAGCGAGGTGTTCATCACGTAGCGTGACGTCTCATGACGTCACGCGATGCGACGCTGCGGTTCCGGCCGATCGCCGCCGCGGTCGTACGCACCGCCCGGCGGCATGCCTGGCAGATCCTGGCCGTCTCGGTCGTGGTGTCCGCCGTGACCGTGCTGGCGGAGCTGGCCGCCGATCATCTCCTCGGCCGGGCCGACCTGGCCACGGCGCTGGCCAGCTCCCTGTCCACCTCGACCGTCAGCCTGCTCGGTGCGGTGTTCCTGTCCGGCTTCCTGGGCCGGCTGGTCAGTACCACCGAGCACGGGGGCACGAAGCACGGGGAGACCGAGCAGGACGCACACCGCACCCGGATCCGCGACGTGCTGCGGTCGCTGCCCTGGGGCTCACTGATCCTGGCCGACCTGCTGGTCACCTTGATCATCCTCGTCGGTCTGCTGGCCCTGGTCGTTCCCGGGCTGATCGCCGTCACCCTGCTGGCTGTGGTGGGGCCGGTCATCGAGATCGAAGACCGTTCCGTGCTGGCGGGCCTGCGCCGGTCCGCGCACCTGGTCGGGCCGCATTTCTGGCGGGTCGTGGCGTTCGCGACGCTGCCGCTGCTGCTGGCCAACGGGATCGTGGGGGTCCTGCCCGATCCGTCCGGTGCCGCGGACGTGCTGACCACCCTGGTCGTCCGCTCGGTCGGTGAAGCTGTGCTCGACTCGATAGTCGGCCTCCTGCTGGTGGAACTCTGCTACCGGCTGATCGCCGCCGACCGCGCCGCGGCCCGCCTGGCCGCCCAGCCGGTGGGCTTACCCGCCGGCCCGCGCCGTCACCCAGGCCTCCCGGTGCGGCGGTCTGCGGGGCCCGGCTCACCGCGGGGCCACCAGCCTGGCCGTTAAGGATCCATGGGTGGCCCCGGACGCGGGGATTCATGCACACGCCGCCCACCCTGCGAGACCAGAGAGGCAGCTGGTGCCCGCGTGGTCAGGGGGACCGCCCGGCCGCCGCCCAGCCGCCCGCCAGGCCGCCGAGCGGACCAGCCCGGCAGCGGTGCTTACCCGGTGGTGCTTACCCGCAATGGTGCTTACCCGGTGGTGGTTACCCGGAGGGAGGCCGGCGGGGCCGTCCGGGCCTGATGGTGGCGCCCGGTGAGGGCCGGCTGGGCGAGATCGCCCCGGAGCAGGGTAGCCAGGGTGGCGGCGAACCGGCTGCCGGGAGCCTGCCGGGCGACGCGTTCCGCGTCCGCTGCCGTGTCCACGTCGAGAAGCTCCGGCACCTGCCGGACCCGCAGGCCCGCGTCCCGGAGCCGGTCCAGCTGGACCCGGCCGGTGTGATCTTCCGACATCGGCACGCCCAGGATCAGCCCCGGATCGGGCCGGCGCAGGCCGAGCAGCCAGAAGCCGCCGTCCTCGGCCGGCCCGAACACCGCGTCCGCATCCCCGGCGGCCAGTGGCTGCGCCACCGTTTCCAGCAGCCCGGGGGTGACCTGGGGGGTATCCATGCCGATCAGCACGACGGGCAGGGCGAGCTGCGCGTAGGCGTCGTCGAAGGCGGCGGCGATCCGCTCGTCCAGCCCCTGCCCCCGCTGCGGCGATACCTCGAACCGGGGCGGCAGCTCGGCCCGCAACGTACCCGGTGCGGCCCGCTGGTCATCCAGGGTCAGCGTGTGCCGGGCGAAGGAGGCACCGGCCCCGGCCTCCAGCGTGTCGGCCAGCGCGGCCTCGGCCAGCATGGCGGCTTCCTGCGGAGTGAACGGCGGGGTGAGCCGCGTCTTGACCCGGCCCGGCACGGGCGCCTTGGCCAGCACGATGAGCTGGGCCGCGAGGGCGCCGGCGCTGATTGTGGCGTCACTCATGAGGCGAGCACCCGGCGCATGTCCCGGACGGTCCGCACCGTCCCGCCCACGGTGCCGGTGACCTTGGACCGCCCAGACCGCGGCAGGTAGGGGATATCCACCTCGTCGATCCTCCAATCGGCGACGGCCGCAGCCATCACCATCTCCAGCGGGTAGCCGAAGCGCCGGTCGGTGAGCCCCAGCCTGAGGAGCTGGTCACGGCGTGCGCAGCGCATCGGCCCGAGGTCGCGCAGGCGCACCCCGGTGCGGCGGCGAAGCTCAGCGGCGAGGACCTTGTTCGCGATCCGGGCGTGCACGGGCCAGCTGCCCAGGGTGCGGGTCATCCGGCGGCCCAGCATCAGGTCGGCGTGGCCGAGCCGGACCGGGTCGGCCACCTGGGGCAGGTCATAGGGGTTGAGCGAGGCGTCCGCGTCCATGAAGCAGACGATGTCGCTGGTCGCCGCGACCAGTCCCGCGTGGCAGGCGGCGCCGAACCCGCGCTGCGGCACCCGGACGACCGTGGCCCCGTGGGCGGCGGCGATGGCACCCGACCCGTCGGTCGAGCCGTTATCGGCCACGATGGGGTGAAAGCCGGCCGGCATCCGCGACAGAACCCAGGGCAGCGCCTCGGCCTCGTTCAGGCAGGGCAGGATGACGTCGATCCTCATGGCGCGACAGTAGCCCGGACGGACCGTTATTGACCCTTACAGAGCTGTGACGTATCGCCCCGCACCGTATCAGCCCAGCTTGACCGCGTGATTCGCTGCTGCCATGCGAATACTGGTCACCGGAGCCGCTGGTTTCATCGGCTCCCACGCAGTCGATTGCCTGCGGGCCGCGGGCCACGAGGTCCAGGGCCTGGACTCACTGACCCCGGCCGTGCACACCGGGCGGCCCGACTACCTGCCGGACGACTTCGACCTGGCCGTGGGCGACGTCCGCGACCCGGACGCGGTCCGCCGGGCGGTGGCGGGCGCGGATGTCGTGGTTCACCAGGCCGCCCTGGTCGGCCTGGGCGTCGACCTGGCCGACCTGCCCGCCTACTCCGACGTGAACGTGACCGGCACCGCGGTACTGCTCGAGGCCATGGGCCGCAGCGGCGTGCCCCGCCTCGTGATCGCCTCGTCCATGGTGGTCTACGGCGAAGGCGCCTACGACTGCCCCGAGCACGGCCGGGTCCGCCCGGCCCCGCGGGACGTGAGCGATCTGGAGGCGGGCCGCTTCGAGCCCCGCTGCCCGCAGTGCTCCGCACCGCTGACCGTGGCCACCGTCACCGAGGACGCCCCGCTGGACCCGCGTAACGCCTACGCGGCCAGCAAGCTTGCCCAGGAACATCTCGCCGCCACCTGGGCCAGGATGACCGGCGGGTCCGCGGTCGCGCTGCGGTACCACAACGTGTACGGGCCGCGGATGCCGCGGGACACGCCGTACTCCGGCGTGGCGGCGATCTTCCGGTCTTCCCTGGAAGACGGCCGGTCGCCGCAGGTCTACGAGGATGGGCAGCAGCGCCGCGACTTCGTGCACGTGCATGACGTGGCCCGGGCCAACCTGGCTGCGCTGCGGGCCGGCGTACCGGGTTCACTGCGGGCCTTCAACGTGGCCAGCGGGGAGCCGCACACAGTCGGCGAGATGGCGGCCGCGCTAGCCGGTGCGTTCGGCGGCCCCGCCCCCACGGTGACCGGGCGCTACCGGCTGGGCGACGTCCGGCACATCGTGGCCTCCCCCGAAGCGGCCGTCCGCGGCCTCGGCTTCCGCGCCGAGACGAGGTTCGCCGACGGGATGACCGAGTTCGCCCACGCCCCGCTGCGCCGCCCGGCCACTGGCGGCCATCCCGGTGGCAGGCAGGCCGGTGGCAGGCAGGCCGGTCGCGGGCAGGCCAGCGCCGGGCATGACGGCGCCGGGCAGGCGGACCTCCAGCCGGTCTGCGGGGCCTAAGCCCCGGGCCCGGGACCTTCAGCCAGCTTCAGCCGGCCGGGGCGTACCCCGGTTCCGCGACGATCGGGGCGGTCTGCTGGGCTGCCGTCCGGGCCAGCGGCAGCCGGATCACGAACTGGCAGCCCCGGGCGATGTTCTGCACGGCGATCTGCCCCGCGTGGGCCTCCACGATGCCGCGGGCGATGCTGAGCCCGAGCCCGGCGTTGTTGTCCGGGCCGGGGGTGCGGGCTGTCTCCGCGCGGAACGCGACGTCGAAGACCCGGGGGAGCGCCTCGGGCGGGATCCCGCCGCAGGCGTCCACCACGCTGACGCAGGCCATGCCCCGGTGCAGGTCGCCCTGGACCTCGACCATGCCCTCGGACGGAGTATGCCGGATCGCGTTGGTCACCAGGTTGCGCAGCGCCCGGCCGAACTCGTCGGCGTCGACCAGGACGGGCAGTCCGCGGACCGAGGAGCCGCGCAGCCGTACGCCCTTGGCGCGGGCCAGCGGCTCGGTGCTGGCCAGGGCCTCCGCCACCAGGTCATCCAGCCCGACCAGCCGGCGGGACAGCCGCAGCGCGCCCGCGTGGATGCGGGCCAGCTCGAACAGGTCGTCGATCATGGCGGACAGCCGGTCGGCCTCCCGGCGGATCTGCGTGTGGTAGGTGCTCACCGTCTCGAAATCGACCACCACGCCGTCCTCCAGCGCCTCCGCCATGGCCCGCAGCCCGGCCAGCGGGGTGCGCAGGTCGTGGCTGACCCAGGCGACCAGTTCCCGGCGGCTGGCCTCCAGGGCCCGCTCCCGGGTGCGGGACTCGGCGAGCTTCTCGTGTGCGGTGGCCAGCTCGTCCGAGAGGATGGCGAACTCGGCCGGCAGGCGGGTCTGGGGTGGCTCGTAGTAGCCGACGCTGCCGACGTTGCGGACCGCGGCGAGCAGGACCCGGCTGGCCGCGGTGACCCGGTGGCCGACCAGCAGCGCGACCGCGAAACCGGCCAGGCCCGCGATGACCACGACGGCCAGCACGACGTTCCGGTCGTCGGTGGAGATCATCATCTTGTAGGCGATGACCCCGACCCCGGCCATCGAGCTGACGATCACCACCGCGGCCACCACGAACAGGAGCGTGGCCAGCGACCGCCGCGCCAGCAGCCGGACGCTGAGCAGGCCGGCCGCAGCCGAGGCGACGGCGACCCCCGCGACGGTGTATGTCACCTGCCAGAGGGTGGGAGCATCGATGCCTGGCGCGTTCATGCTTCTCCCGGTTCGTAGCGGTAGCCAACGCCCCAGACGGTGACGATCCGGCGGGGTGCGGTCGGGTCCGGCTCGATCTTTTCCCGCAGCCGCCGGATGTGCACGGTCACGGTCGAGGTGTCGCCGAAGGTCCAGCCCCACACGTGCGCCAGCAGTTGCTCCCGGCTGAACGCCTGGCGGGGACGGCGCATGAGGTGAACCAGGAGGTCGTACTCCCGGGAGGTCAGGGACAGCGTGCTCTCGGCCAGCATGACCGAGTGGGCGCCCAGGTCGACCACGAGGTTGCCGTCCTTGATGACGCCGAGCGACGGCGGGTCGGGCAGGCCGCCGCCCCGGGCGCGGCGTAGCACTGACCGGACCCGCAGCGCCAGCTCACGGGGGCTGAACGGTTTGGTGACGTAGTCGTCGGCGCCCGTCTCGAAGCCGACCACCCGATCGGTCTCCTCGCCCAGCGCGGTCAGCATGACCACCGGGATGGGCCACTGCGCGCGCAGTCGCCGACATACTTCCAGGCCGTCGATTCCGGGCAGCATCAGGTCCAGGACGACCAGGTCCGGCGGTTCGGCAGCGACCCGGCGCAAGGCCTCGTAGCCGTCGCCGACGCATTCCACGTGGTGCCCATCGCGCGTCAGGTAACGCCCGACGACATCAGCCAGGGTCGCGTCATCGTCGACGACGATGATCCGCCCTGGCCGGTCGGGGTTGGTGTTCACCCTTACACGGTAGATGCCGCACCGACGTTGTGCCCCTGACCGGGGCAGATCCGTCATCGGTCCGTAAGGGTCATTCCGCTATCCCCGACGTTAGGCTCAACGCCGCTGCCACTGGACCCGGGCTGCTGTCCCGGCCAGACTCCCGGAAGGAGGGGACCGCGTGCTCGGTGAGCTGTATGAAGACGCTCTTGCTGGCCTCGCGCGGCCGGAAATCGAGTACGAGGACGGCCGCCGGACCCCGCTCAGGATCGATGACTGGCTGCACGCCATCCCGGGTGATGCCTCGATCCTGGACCGCTGCCAGGGGCACACGCTGGACGTTGGGTCCGGCCCGGGGCGGCTCACCGTCGCGCTGGCCGAGCGCGGCGTGCCGGCTCTCGGCATCGACATCACCCCGTCGGCCGTGCAGCTGGCCCGGTCGTGCGGCGCGCTGGCGCTGCACCGGGACGTGTTCGCCACGGTCCCGGGGACCGGGCGGTGGGCGCGGGTCCTGCTCGCCGACGGCAACATCGGCATCGGCGGTGACCCGGATGCCCTGCTCAGCCGGGTGGCTGAGCTGCTGAAGCCGCTCGGCCAGGCACTGGTCGAAGTGGAGCCGCCAGGCGCGCCGCTGGCCAAGGACATGGTCCGGCTGAGCCACGCGGGCCAGTGCAGCTCCTGGTTCCCCTGGGCGTCGATCGGCGCCGACCAGATCAGCGAGCTCGGCCTGCGCGCCGGACTGGCCGTGACGGAAGTGTGGACCGATGCCGGCCGCTGGTTCGCCGCGCTGTCCCGGGGGATCGATTCGTGCGACTGACCGCTCTCAGCACCAGGGCCAGGGTCACCGCGGCGGCGGCCGCGGCCGCGGCACTCACTGCCCTGGTCGTCATCACGGTCCACCCGGCGCCGGTCACCGCGGTGATTGGTACCACCCCGCTGGCGGTCATCCTGTGGGCCGTCTTCGCGGCCGGCGCCTGGCTGGTGCTGCGGCTGCCGGGCCGCTGGGCGGTGGCCCTGATCGTGATCGGCGGCATCGCCGTGCAGCTGGCGGCGCTGACCGCCGGGCCGCAAGGCAGCGACGACCTGTACCGCTACATCTGGGACGGCCGGGTCCAGGCCGCGGGCATCGACCCGTACCAGTACGCGCCGGCCGCGCCCCAGCTCGCCTCGCTCCGCGACCCGTTCCTCTGGGGCGCCCACACGCCGCACTGCGTGCCCGCGGGGCTGCGGCTGGAAAACTCCACCCAGCTCGCCACCCCCGGCTGCACCAGGATTAACCGGCCCATCGTGCATACCATCTACCCGCCGGTGGCCGAGGGCTACTTCGCAGCCGTGCACTACCTGTCGCCCGCGGGCAGCGGGAGCATCCCGATCCAGGCGGCCGCGGCGCTCTGCGCCATCCTGGTCACCCTGCTGCTCCTGTACGGCTTGCCCAGGCTGGGCCAGGACCCCCGGCTGGCCGTGCTGTGGGCGTGGTGCCCCACGGTGGCCATTGAGGCGGGCAACAACGCGCACGTGGACGTGCTGGCCGCCGCGTTCACCGCGGGTGCGCTGATCTTGCTGGCCCGGCCCGGTTCGGCGGGCCACCCGCTGCGCCGCCCGCTGGCCGGAGGTGCGCTGCTCGCCCTGGCCATCTGGACCAAGGTCACCCCGGTGCTGGTCGCGCCCGCCGTGCTGCGGCGCCGGCGGCCGGTCGCGGTGATCTGCGCGGCGCTCACCGCGACCGTGATCGTGTACCTGCCGCACGTGCTGGCCGTGGGCAGCGGGGTGATCGGGTTCCTGCCCGGCTACCTGCAAGAGGAGGGCTACGCCGACGGGTCCCGGTTCTTGCTGCTCGGCATGCTGGTGCCGGGGAAGTGGGGCTTCCTGGCTGCCTTCGTGGTCCTCGGCACGGTCGCCCTGGCCGTCCTGCTGCGCGGCGATCCGGACCGGCCCTGGCGCGGCGCCGTGGTGATGACCGGCGCGGCGCTCGCCGTGACCACGCCGCCGTTCGCGTGGTACGCGCTGCTGCTCGTCATGCTGGTCGCCTTCGACGGCCGGGCCGAGTGGCTCAGCTTCGCCGTGGTCCGCTACCTGGCGGTCGGCTCACCCCTGCCCGGGGTGCACGTGCCCGTCCTGGACGCCGAGCGGGCCGGCTACGGCCTGGCCCTGGCGGTCGTCGTCGTGGCGGCGCTAATCCGCCGGCGGCGGGCCCGCACCGGGGTCCAGCCGGCCCCGGTCGCTGTCCCCGCGGCCGGCCCCGCGGCGGTGCCCGCCCGCGCCGCGGCGTCCTCCCCGGAGCCGGTCCCGCAGTCCGTCCCGGTGTCTCAGTGAGATCCAGCCCAGCCGGGTGTGCGGGCGGCAGCGCTCGAGGATGTCGGCGGCCGGGCCGGATAGCGCCGCCCGGCCGTGGCTGGTGCTCCGGCTGGCCTGTTCGTGTGCGGAAACCGCGGTGATCGCAGCGGTTATGCACACGGATGGCCCGCCTGGCAGCGGGAAATGACCACAAACGGCCCGCTAACGGGTGCTCAGCGGAGGTCGGGGGAGTCCGGGCGGTGGGGCTGCCGGGCTGGAGGCCAGACGTCGAAGGTGGCCCGGGGAGCAACTGGCGATGGGACGTCCGGGGCGGCGTGGGGCGTCTGCTGGGCACGGGTCCGGGCCGCTACGGCCGCCGCCTGCTGCTTCCGGGCCCGGGCCGCGGCCCGGCGCCAGGCCAGGGCGTAGCTGACCGCGGAGGCCGCGAACAAGACCCCGGTCACCGCCAGCCAGCGCCACAGGTAGGGCTGGGTGGTCAGCCCGCTGGCCCGGTGGTACTCAGGCTCGGACAGGCCCAGGATCAGCGGGAAGAAGGCCAGCAGGAGCAGCAGCGAGAAACCCGCCGGGATCCGCACGTAGTTGATTAGCGGAGGTCCGGGGACCTGGCCAGCGGGTGCCGGGCGGGTCCGCTTCCGGCTGCTTCCCCAGGGCAGCAGCCGCTGCACCGACAGGTCGGCCAGCGAGTAGAGCGGGAACAGCAGCAGATCGTGGCCGACGATCGCGACGGCGAACCATAGGGCGAAGCCACGGAACTGGCCGGCGGCGATCACCGCCCGGACCGCGTAACCAGCCAGCGCGAACGCGGCGAGCAAGGCCAGCAGGTGCAGCGGGTTAGCGCCATACCAGTGCCGGATCCGGCTCGTGATAGTCCTGCCCCGGGTCGTCACGCCCGTCACGCCTGCTTCAGGAAAGTGATCTTGTTGACCCATTTGGTGTTATGCACGCCCGGTGCGTTGGGGATGATCGTCCGGGCTGGGTAGCCATGATCACGCGGCAGCACGCGTCCGTTGAGCGTGACGGCCAGCAGCGACTGCGGATCAGCCACCTGGCCCGCCGACAGCACCGCGGTCTTGAAGGCGCCGACCTGCTGGATCGAATCGACCTGCGCCGCGGCCGGGTCCGGCATCCCGGCCAGCCGGGCAAGGTCGGCCAGCCGGACGCCGGTCCACTGGCAGGACACCGACCAGCCCTCCACGCAGGCGATGGGAAGTTCCACGGCGTGCTGTGGCAGGGCGAGGAGCTGGGCCTGGGTCAGCGTGACCGTGCGGGTCCCGATCAGCGTGAGCCGGTACCCCGGGCCCACGTCGGCGGCGGTCAGGCCGATCGACGCGGCGGTCCGGTTGACCGGCAGGTAGTGCGGGGCGGTCGCGGACAGCCCGCGCGGCCCGAACAGGGACGTGCGCCGGGCCGGGCCGCCGATGGACTGGCCGACGACCAGGCCGCCCAGGGTCAGCGACGCGCCGCCGATGGCGGCCAGCAGGCCCCGGCGGGAGATGGTCGGGGCGCGCGGATGAGCGGCCCGCAGGCCACCCCCCGGCTCCGCGGTTTCCGTTTCTCCAGGGTCCGGTTCTTCCGGCCTGGTCTCCGCCAGCGGGGTCCGCAGCTCCCGGCGCAGGCGGCGGGACCGCAGGCCGGTCACCATCCGCGGGAATTTCAGGGCTACGTGGATGACGAAGCCGGCGATGAACACCCAGGCGCCGTAGAGGTGCGCGGTGTAGAAGGAGAAGGGGAAGACGTAGTAGTTCTGGATGTTCAGGATGCCGGTGGCGAACTCGAACAGCACGCCGCCGACCAGCATGATCAGGCTGACCCGCTCCAGGATCTGGGCCAGCGAGCGGACCGGGGGCCACGCGAACAGGCGCGGCAGCACCGACCACAGCTTGGCCAGCACCACCGGCAGCAGCGCGAGGCCCAGTGTGATGTGCACGCCCTGGTCCACCCGGTACAGCCAGGAGGGGTGCGTCGGCCAGGAGAACAGGTAAAAGTGCAGCAGTCCAGCGCCGGGCGTCTGGTCGTTGCCAGGCAGCAGCGGATCGTAGGCCGCGTAGGACAGCAGGCCGGTCACGGCGAGGACGATCAGCCCGGCGAGCAGCACCACGGCCAGGATCGAGGTGAGCCACAGCCCGCGCAGCGGGCTGCGCCAGATTCCCGGCCGGAACGGGCCGGGCGGCGGATGATCGGCCGGATGGCGGGCCGCGTCCGCCGCGCGCCGAGCCAGCGCTGAGGCGCGGTGGTACTCGGCCGCCGCCGACGCCGCGAGAGCGTGGCGGCGCCGTCCGTCCCGGCGCTGGTGTCCGTTGCGGCGTATCTGGGCCGCGCGCCGCATCCGGGCGGCGCGCGGCCTTGGTCCCCTGGTTCCGGCCCCGGCCATAATCCGACGGTAAGCGCATCCGCGCAGGTGAGAGCCGTTTCACGGCGGACGGTAAGAACCTCGTAAGAGCACGCGGGCGATCAGGGGCGGATGAGTCCGCGGGGGGCGCGGCCCGGGCGGCCGTCAGCGCTTGCTCAGCACGAATCCTGGCGGTCCTGCATGGCCTGGCCCAGCCGGCCCAGCGCGTCGGCGAACGCCTGCTGCTCCTCGGCGGAGAACCCCTTGAACAGCTCGGCCATGGCGTCGAGCCGGGGCTCCAGCGCCTGTTCCGCCTCCCGGGCGCCGGCCGGGGACAACTCAACCAGCGTGGCCCGGCGATCGGTGGGGTGGGGGCGGCGCACCACGAGCTGCGCGTCCTCGAGCGCGTCCACCAGTGCGGTCATGTTCCGCGGGCTGACCCCGAGCTGGACGCCGAGATCCCGCATGATCGCCGGACCGTCGCAGTGCAGCGCCTGGAGTAGCCGGAGCCGGGCGTAGGTCAGGCCGCCGCAAGCCTGTCCCTCCATCCAGCGCAGGAACCGGGAGGTGAAGCGCGCGGTCTCCGCGACCAGCCTGCGCCGGCGTTCCGCCTCGGGCAGGCCAGCCAGGGTCACGCTCTCGGCGGGTACCTGATCAAGCGACACAAGGCCAGCTTACCTGGGGTCTTTCGTTGACACTATTATTACGTGCGTTAATATCTATCTAGTGAATTTCACTCCGTGATCGAACTATCTTCAGGAGAGCTGAGTCATGACCACAGCTGACGGGCCATCGCACGCCACCGGGGTGCCGGCGGAGGACTCACCGGACAGCGTGCTGGCCGGCCCGAGTACCTGGACCCTGGACCCGGCGCGGTCCTCGGTCTCGCTGCGCTCTAAGTCGATGTGGGGGCTGGTCACGGTGCGCGGGGCGTTCGGCGAGCTGGCCGGGAACGCCGAGATCCTGCCCGGCGGGGCGGCGCGCGGCCGGCTGGAGATCGGCGCGGCCTCGCTGAACACCAAGAACGCCAAGCGGGACCGGCACCTGGCCTCGGCGGACTTCTTCAACGCCGCTGAGTACCCGACGATCGTGGCCGACCTGACCAGCGCCACCCGGACCGGTGACCGGGTGGACGTCAGCGGCACACTCACGGTCGCGGGGGAGACCCGGCCGCTCAGCTTCACCGCCGCGCTGGCCGACATCAGCCCGGCGGCGTTCACGCTGCGGGCCGAGGGGGTCGTGGTGGACCGGGCCGACTACGGCCTCACCTGGAACCAGATGGGCATGCTGACCGGCTCGTCGACCATCGACGTGGTGGCGCGCTTCACGCGATCCTGACCCGGGGGTCACTACCCACTGACCCGCTACCCCCTCTACCCGCTCCCTGCTGGCCCCGTACGGTGGGACTGTGCGTGCATGGGTAGTACATCAGCCTGGGCCGGTCGCGTCCGGCCCGCTGCGCCTGGTCGAGCGCCCGGTCCCGGAGCCCGGTCCCGGCCAGCTGCTGCTGCGGATCCGCTGCTGCGGTGTGTGCCGGACCGACCTGCACCTGGCCGAGGGGGATCTGCCGTCCAAGCGTCCGGACACCACGCCGGGCCATGAGGTGGTCGCCGAGGTCGTGGCGGCCGGCCCGAGCACCCGCCGGTTCACCACCGGTGACCGGGTCGGCGCGGCCTGGCTCGGCGGGACCGACGGGTCCTGCGTGTTCTGCCGCCGGGGCCGGGAGAACCTGTGCCCGGCCTCGGTCTACACCGGCTGGGACTTCGACGGCGGGTACGCCGAGTACATGGTGGCGGCAGAAGCCTTCGTCCACCCGCTGCCGGGCGGCTTCAGCGACGCCGAGCTGGCCCCGCTGCTGTGCGCCGGGATCATCGGCTACCGGGCGCTGTGCCGGGCCGAGGTGCCGCCGGGCGGCACACTGGGGATCTGGGGGTTCGGTGGTTCCGCGCACCTCGCGGCCCAGGTCGCCATGGCCCAGGGGGCGGCGGTGCATGTCTTCACCCGGGGAGAGGCGGCCCGGGAGCTGGCCCGCTCGCTAGGCGTCGCGTCAGCGCAGGACTCCTTCGACCCGCCGCCGGTGCCGCTGGACTCCGCGATCCTGTTCGCCCCGGTCGGCACCCTGGTGCCCGCCGCGCTGAGCGCCCTGGACCGCGGCGGGACGCTGGCCATCGCCGGGATCTACCTGACCGACATCCCGGAGCTGAACTACGAGCGGCACCTGTTCTCCGAACGCCAGGTGCGCAGCGTCACCTCAAACACCCGGGCCGACGCCACCGAGTTCCTGACCCTGGCCGAGCGGCTCCGGATCAAGGTCACCACCACCCCGTACCGATTCGACCAGGCCGATCAGGCGCTGACCGACCTGGCGGGGGAACGCGTCCACGGCGCCGCTGTACTGTCCATGTCGTGACTGGGACACCTGCCGAACTGAGGGCGCGTGAGCTGCTTGACCGGGTACCGCTGCTGGACGGGCATAATGACCTGCCCTGGGCGCTGCGCGAAGCCGGGTGCGACCTGGATGGCACCGACCTGACCCAGCCGGTCAGCTTCACCCAGACCGACCTGCCGCGGCTGCGCGCGGGCGGAGTCGGCGGCCAGTTCTGGTCGGTCTTCGTGCCGTCGACGCTCGAGGGAGAGGCGGCGGTGGCCGCGACCCTGGAGCAGATCGACCTGGTGCGGCGGATGATCCGGCGCTACCCCGGCCAGCTGGAGCTGGCGCTGACCGCCGGCGACGTGGAGCAGGCTTTCGCGGCCGGCCGGGTCGCGTCGCTGCTCGGCGCGGAGGGCGGCCATAGCATCGCGTCCTCGATGGGGGTGCTCCGGGCCCTGTACGCGCTCGGCGTCCGGTACCTCACCCTGACCCACAACGCCAACGTGCCCTGGGCTGACTCGGCGACGGACCGGCCACGGGCCGGCGGGCTGACCGAGTTCGGCCGGGCCGTGGTTCGCGAGATGCAGCGGCTGGGCATGCTCACCGACCTGTCCCATGTCTCGCCGGCCACGATGAGCGACGCGCTGGACATCGCGGCGGCGCCGGTCATTTTCTCCCACTCCAGCGCCCGCGCCCTGTGTGACCATCCGCGCAACGTGCCGGACGACATCCTGGCCCGGCTGCGGGATAACGGCGGGGTGTGCATGGTCACCTTCGTGGCCCCGTTCGTGTCACCCGAGTGCTGGGCCTGGGAGCAAGAGCTCACCGCCGAGATGGAGCGGCGCGGCGCCGACCCATGGGAGCTGTCCGGGCGGGACCGGGTCCGCCGGGAGATCGCCGTGGCCAGTCCGCTGCCCCGGGCCACGCTGGCCCAGGTCGCGGGCCACATCGAGCACGTGCGCGAGGTGGCCGGCGTCGACCACGTGGGCCTGGGCGGCGACTTCGACGGCACAGACCAGCTGCCCGACGGGATGCCGGACGTCTCCTGTTACCCGGCACTGCTCGCCGAGTTGCTCGGCCGCGGGTGGACCGAGGAAGACTGCGCGAAGCTGGCCGGGGGCAACATCCTGCGGGTCATGCGCGACGCGGCCGCCGAGGCCCGGGAGCTGTCCGCGCAGCGGCCCCCCTCCACCGCCCGGATCGAGGACCTGGACGGTCCCGGAGCCTGAGTGACTGTGTGATTAAACGGCTACGGGAGGGGCAGCAGGCGGACATCGGGAGGTGCTGGGCGTCGGCGCTCAGCCGCTGAGCCCGGGGGTCGCGGGGCCGGCCTGCTTGAACCTGCCGATGATGGGCGAGGTCTCCAGGGACCTGATGCCAGACAGCCCGGTCAGCCGGGCGGTGATGTAGTGGTACATATGCCGTGTGCCGCGGAACCGGGCGCTGACGACCAGGTTCGTATGGCCCGTGGTGGCGGCGGCGAACGGGACCTCGGGGTGGCGGGCTATCGCCCGGCCCGTCTCGTCGAGATGCGCGGGCTCCACCGCGAGCCAGAGGAGCGCAGCCAAGCGCGCGTTGAGGAAGTCCTCGCGGAGGTCGACGTCGAAGTACAGCTGCTGCTGCTGCTGCTGAAGCTCCTCGATCCGGCGGCGCATGGTCGACTCGTGCCAGTGCAGGGCCGCGGCGAGCACGGCGTGGGACGCCCGCCCGTCCCTGGCGAGCTCAGCCAGGAGCAGGTGGTCGTCGGGGTGCAGGGACACCGGCTCGACTTCTACGTCCTGCGCGGGCAGCGGGTCGCGTAGCACGTTCTCCGGGTACCCGCCGCTGGCCCGCAGGGCCGCGACCTGGCCGGGCGACAGCGTGCTGGTGATGCCGGCCCACTCCAGCGGACTGTACTGGCACAGGAGCGACTGGGCGGTGATCTGGGTGACCCGGCGGCTGCCCGGCAGGCCGCCACCGGCATCGCCGCTCTCGGCTCGATCTTCGTCTCGGCCATGCAGTCACACCTGGCGTCAACGCTGCCCCCGTCGTTGGCGGGCTCGGCCGGGACGATCGCGGCAGCTGCCCGGCAAGGATCGGTCGGGCACGTGCTGGCGTCCGTTCCCGCCGCTGACCGCGGGGCCACAGCGCTCGCGCTACGGTCCAGCTTCGCCTCCGGCCTCAACGACCTGCTGTACATCACGGCGACCCTGGCGCTGGTGGGCGGGGTCTGCGCGCTGCTGCTGATCCGGAGCAAGGACTTCGTCAAGCGGGAGGGCGCCGCGCCCAGGACCGCTACTGCGCCGGATTCCCCGGCACCGGCCCCTGCTCGGACCTGAGCGGCCGCCTGTGGACCATGATCGTCCTCATGGCCCAGCGCCTCGCTACCGTTTAATCACACAGGCACCAAGCGCTGACGGGTTCAGAACGCATCCTGGAACAGCGCGACCAGGTCCCGCGCGCCGCGGCCACCCGAGTCCTTCTGCGGGTTGTAGCAGGCCAGGGACACCCCGGCGAGCCCGGGTCCGCCGAGCAGCGGCCGGATCAGCTCGCGGAGCTCATCCAGCGTCAGGCCGCCGGGCATCAGGTAGTCCGTAGCGGGGAAGGCCTTCTCGTCCAGCACATCCACGTCAAGATGCACCCAGTACCGGGCCGCCGCCGCGGTGAGCAGATCCCGGGTGGCCTGGCCGGCCGCCGCGGGGCCCCGCTCCCGGAGCACCGCCGGGCTGAGCTCTGGCTCCAGCCCGGCCTGTTCCGGCAGCACCGAACCATATTCGGCGGCCTCGTCCCGGTCTCGCTGGCCGAGCAGGACCAGCTGGCCGGGACCGACGAGCGGCGCGCCCAGGTCCCCGGACCACGCGGCAGGGCCGCGGCCGGTGATCACCGATATCGGCATGTCCGCAGGCTCCCCGGTCGTCGACGTGCGGCCGTCGTAGAGGTCGAGATGGCCGTCCAGGTAGGCCAGGGCGATCGCGCCGAGGGCGTCGCGGGCGCCGCCGAGCGCACCCGGCAGCAGCGTGCAGCAGCCACCGACCAGGAACGGCACGGCGCCCTCGTCGATCTGGGTCCGGACCACGGACCGCAGCGCCCGGGTGACGGCCAGCACCGACGGCCAGCCGAGCACCCCGGTCGCGGGGTCACGATCCCGGCCGACTAGCCGGACGTCCAGGTCGCCGACGTCCGCCGCGCCGGCCGCGCCGGGCAGCCCCGCGTCTCGCAGGGCGGCGGGGGCCAGTTCCGTGCCGAAGGGCGGGCTGCCAGGGTCAGGCGCGTTGACGCAGTCGATCGGGATCCCGGTGGTCAGGATCCTGCCCATTCATGGCCTCCGGATGCTAGCTGAAGTGGGTCCTTGGCCGTTCCTGGAGCTCGCCGTCCAGGTAGACGTCGACCTTCTCGTCGTAGAAGCAGGCCAGGCCCGCGACCTTCTGGCTCTCCGGCAGCGGGGTGCGGTAGATCCACACGATGTCGGTGTGCAACTGCTCACCCGCCTGCACCGACCAGTAGCTGGCCGTTCCCTTGTACGGGCAGTGCGTCTGGGTGCCCGAGGGCCGCAGCAGGTCCATCCGCACGTCGGTCAGCGGCAGGTAGTAGCGCGGCGGCAGGCCGGTCTCGAACAGGATGCGCGGCTGCCGGGATTCGGCCACCGTCACCCCCGCCACCTCGACCCGGATGTGCCGCGAGCTGGCCAGGATGTCCACCCGGGTGTAGGGATCGCGCGGGTGAACGTAGACCGGCTCGTCTTCCTCGAACCACTCGCTCATCGCGGCCCAGTCCAGCCTGACCAGGTCGCGCAGGTCCTCCAGCGGGGAGTCGGGATAGCGCAGGGCAGCCCGCTCCGCGGTGGCGCCGGGCACCCGGACGTGGTAGATCTCCGCGTCCCCCCGGCTCGGCGAGTGCTCGGTCTCCCTGGTGGGGATCAGCTTGGCCCGGATGTCGGCCGCCGGGAAGTAATACACCGGGAAGTAGGGCCACTCCCAGACCAGCACCGGGGTCCTGGTCTCGGCGACGAGCTCGCCGCTCAGGTAGGCGCGGACCCGCTTGTGGCCGGTCTCGGTGCGGACCCGGCCCGCGGTCTTGGTCATGGCGGCCTCCCGTCCCTTGGTCATGGCGCTGACAACGCGCCCGGCCCAGTAGCGTCAATGTATGCGACTCGGTGTCCTGGACGTGGGCTCCAACACGGTGCACTTCCTGGTGGTCGACGCCTACCGCGGCGCCCGGCCCACCCCTGTCTACTCCCATAAGGCCGAGCTGCGGCTCGGTGACCATCTCGTCGGCGGTACGCGGCTGTCCGATGAAGGCGCCCAGCAGCTGCGCGCCTTCGTCCGCGAGGCTCTGCAGATCGCCGAGGACAAAGGGGTCGAGGAGCTGCTCGCCTTCGCCACCTCAGCGGTCCGTGACGCGGCCAACGCCGACGAGGTGCTGGCCCAGATCCGGGAGGAGAGCGACGCGCACATCCAGGTCCTGTCGGGCCAGGATGAGGCGCGGCTCACCTTCCTCGCCGCCCGGCGCTGGTTCGGCTGGTCCTCGGGCAAGCTGCTGATCCTGGACATCGGCGGCGGATCGCTGGAGATTGCCGAGGGAGTGGACGAGGAACCAGACGTGGCCATCTCGCTGCCGCTCGGCGCGAGCCGGCTGACCCGGGACTGGTTCACCAGCGACCCGCCCTCTCCCGAGGAGATGCGCAAGCTCCGCCGGTACGTGCGGGCCGAGATCGGCCGCCAGGCCGGCCAGGTGACGCGAGACGGTCAGCCGGACCGGGCGGTGGCCACCTCCAAGACCTTCCGGCAGCTGGCCCGCACCGCGGGCGCCGCGCCCTCAAGCGAGGGTCCTTACATCCGGCGGCGGCTCAGCCACGCCGACCTGACCAAGCTGTCCGAGAAGCTGGCCAGCATGTCAGCGGCGGACCGGGCGCAGCTGCCCGGGGTGTCCCGCGGCCGGGCCAGCCAGCTCGCCGCGGGCGCCATCGTGGCCGACGCGGCCATGGACCTGTTCGATCTCGAAGAACTCTTCATCTGTCCGTGGGCGCTGCGCGAGGGTGTGATCCTGCGCCGGCTGGACGCGCTCAGTACGGGCCTGCCGGGACGCTAAGACGCGAAACCGGCCCGGGGCCTGAGTCCGAGGCCGGTTTCGCGTGACGGGTTCTGCCTGGTTACTCGGTCATCCGCGCGCCGTCAGCGGGGGGCGCGGCCGACTCGCCGAGGCTGCCCGGCGTGCCGCGGCCCGCGGTGGGGCGGATCGGCTTGACGGCCGGACGGGGTCCCGAGTCGCCGGCGGCGCGGTCCGGACCCGCCGGGGCGGGGCGCTCGGACGGAAGGGGCCGCTGTCCAGTGCTGCCGGGAACCGTGCTGCCGGCCGGTGCGGGGCTGCCGGCCGGTGCGGGCCGTTCGGCCGGGACCGGGCTGCCGCGGTGGCTGCGGGCTGCGGCGGTGTCCGCCGCGCCGTTGGCCGGCCCGTCTGCAGGCCGGGCGCCGGGCGCCGCAGGTGCATGCCGCCCCTCGGGGCCGCCGGCCTGCCGGGCGGCTGCCGTGCCGTTACCGCCGCCATTGCCGGACATGGCGCTGGCCACGGACCGGGCCACCTCCTCCTCCAGCGAGCCCCGGGCAGCTTCGCCGGCCACCAGGTTGGTGACCACGTCGCGCACCTCGGTGAGCCGCCGCACCGTCTCGGTGTGCCTGGCCACCAGCAGGTTCAGGCGGCGCTCCGCCCCATCGTGGATGGCCGTGGCCCGAGCGGTCGCCTCATCCAGCATCTGCTTGGCCTGGGCCTGGGCGGCCGCCACCGCGTTTTCCGACTTCTTCTGCGCGTCGCCCAGGGTGCGCTCGGCCTCGTTCCGGGCTGAGGTTCGCGCCTTCTCCGCCTCGGAGCGGGCCGTCGCGATGGTGTTCTCCGCCTGCTCCTGCGCGGCGGCGAGCATCCGCTCGGTCTGCTCGCGGGCCTCCGCCTTGAGCCGGTCGATCTCCTGCTTGGCCTCGTTACGCTGCTGGGTGATGTCCTCGAGGGCCCGGGCTTTCTGCGCCTTGGCCTCGTCGTCGGCCAGGCTGAGGATCTGTGCCATCCGCTCGCTGAGCTCTTGATGGGCCGGCTTGTCCGCCATCTCCCGCTGCCGGGCCGCGGTCACCTCAGCACGGAGGCGCTCGACCTCGTCCATGGAGCGGGACAGGCGCTCCTCGTAGTCGCGCTTATCGCTCTTGGCGCGGGCCACAAATTCGTTGACCTGGCGGCGACTGTAGCCGCGCATCTGCACTTCGAACGCGTCTTCAGAGTCGAGGTCAGGGATAAGGTCGCTTTGCTCAGTCATGATTTCACCCGTCAGGTGGGTCAGTGCCAGGCTAGTTCCGGGCCGGCGCGGCGGCTCGGTCGGATTCACCTGATGTGGGAGCGGGTCCGTGGCAGGAAGATCTGGAACAGCAGCCAAGACTCTTGTCCGTAAGCCCCTCGCGCGCAACCGAAACGAACGAGTGTCCCGTTTTGCCCCGATTAATTCCGTTCCGGCACCGCCGGCGGGGCAGCAGAGGAGGGGTCATGGGCCGACTCGGCTCACTCGACGGTAACACCCCGCAGGTGCATCCGGAGGCCTGGATCGCCCCCGGGGCCATTCTGGTCGGCCGGGTCACCCTGGACCGGGGGGCGAGCGTCTGGTACGGGTCCGTGCTGCGCGCCGACGACGACGAGATCATCGTGGGCCAGGACTGCAACATCCAGGACCAGTGCTGCCTGCACGTGGACCGGGGCGAGCCCGCCGTCCTGGGCGAGCGGGTCAGCCTGGGGCACCGTGCCACCGTGCACGGGGCGCTGGTCGGTGACGGGGCACTGATCGGCATCGGAGCCATCGTGCTCGGCCGGGCCCGGGTCGGCGCGGGCTCCCTGGTGGCGGCGGGCACGGTCGTCCGGCCCGGCCAGCAGATCCCGGCCGGGGTGCTGGTGGCCGGAGTTCCCGGCCGGATCGTGCGCGAGCTGACCGACGCCGACCGGGACACGTTCTCCGGCACGGCCGCGAGCTACCGGGCCCGCGCCGCGGTGCACCGCGGCGCGCAGTGGCGTGATGTCCCCGCCAATCCTGGATAACTCCCGTCGGCAGGCGGGTCACCCGCGTTACCCAGAGCACCATCAGCAGCGGCAGTTCTCTACCGTACCGAGAGACTCATCGCCCAGAGCTTCTTGGAATTGTTACTGGGGTTCTGGGTAAAATCCCACTTGAGGGTGGTCCAGAAATGACCCTGATGGGTCATGCGGGGGCATAGGGCCGCGTCGTAACCTTGTGGTCAGGCTTCCGCGAATCCGCTTGGCGATGGAG
>DATCFY010000201.1:0-49209 GCA_036509255.1 Streptosporangiaceae bacterium | reverse complement strand
TAACAACCCGATTCTGCGGCCACGGCAGGCGGCAGGGAAGCAGAACAAGGCGACCGCCCGACGATCATGAACCCAGCCATGATCAACGCTCCTGAAGCTGGCCGGCGCGGCGCATCACCAAATAAGCCAACAGGGTCCTCCAGCGACACCAATCCCATGATCACGAACCGCAGGTTGTGAGTGCGGGGGCTGGTGGGGCCAGGCCCGATCAGTGGGAGGTGAGCTGCTCGGCCTTGGCCTTTACCCGGCCCGCCTGGTACCCGGCCTGGGTGGCAGTCTTCCCCGCAGTCTTCCCGGCCTTCGCCCCGGCCTGGCCCGCAGTCTTCGCGGCCTTCGCACTCACCTTGGCCGCCGCCTTCCCGGCTTTGAGGCTGGCCTTGTGCGCGGCCTTGCCGGTCTTCGCGCGGGCCTGGCCCGACTTCTCGGCGCGGGCCCGGCCGGCCCTGGCCCGCGCGGTGCCCGCCCTGGCCCGGGCGAGATCAGCCTTGGCCAGCGCGAGGTCGGCCGTGTCCTGGGCCTTGGCGACCGTGGCCCCGACCTTGACGCCCGCCTTCCCGGAGGCCTTGGCTGTCCGGGTGGCTAGCGACACGTCGTGCCGGGCGGCGTGGACCGCGTGCCGGCCCTGCCAGGCCAGCGACGGCTTCCCTTCCGTGTCAGCCGCGGCGATCAGCAGCCCGCCGAGCATGGTCAGGTTCTTCAGGAAGTGGATGCGCTGCTGCGCCCGCTCCTGCGGGTCCTTGGTCTCCCAGTACGGGTGACCGGCCAGGGTGGTGGGGACCAATGTGGCCGCCAGGGTCAGCGCGGACAGCCGCGGGAAACGGCCGATCGCCAGCAGCGAGCCCGCCACCAGCTGGATCCCGCCGTTGATGCGGACCAGTTGCTCGGTGTTGTCGGGCAGGGCGTCGATGCGCTCCTTGAGCGGACCCACCACCTTCTCCGCGCGCGGAGCGACCCGCTCGGGCCGGCGCAGGGTGTCATAGCCCTGGGCGATGAAGATCGAGGCCAGCATGGGACGGGCGAGAGCTCTTAGTACAGCCATGGCCGCCCTCTGCCCGCTGAGCCTGTTTTCTAACCCGGCAGTCTCGGCCGGCGCGGCCTGGTCCCGGGTGCGGCCCGGCACCGGGCCGCCGCGGCCGGTTCCGCGCGCCTTCGCGGCCACGCTGGCGGGGGAGTGCCCGGCCCGGCTCCCGCTGTGGTGGACTCTTGACCGTGCCACCCGACGACCCGCCCGCCACCCCAGCCGAGCCACCCGGCAACCCGCCCGGCGGCCCGCCCGCGCCGCGCCCGGCACCACCGCCCCTGCTCACTGTCTCCGGCGTCAGCCGCCGGTACGGGGATCGCGTCGCGCTGCAGCCCCTCGATCTCACGCTGGCCGCCGGGCAGTGCGTGGCCGTGCTCGGCGCCAACGGATCCGGCAAGTCGACCCTGCTCCGCATCGCGGCCGGGCGGGACACACCGAGCAGCGGCCGGGTCAGCTACGGCGGCCGGGTGCTGTCCGAGGACGACCCGGTGGTCCGGACCGAGATCGCGGTGGTGGGCGACCTGGTCAGCGCCTACCCGGACCTGACCGTCCGGGAGCACCTCCAGCTCGTCGCGGTGGCCCACGGTGAGGGCCACCTGGCGGCGGGCCTGGTGGACCGGGCGCTGGCCGAGTGCCGCCTGGACGACCACGGGAGCGCCCTGCCGGGTTCCCTGTCCAGTGGCCAGCTCCAGGCTCTCCAACTAGCCACGGTGCTGGTCCGGCCGCTCCGGCTGATGGTCCTCGACGAGCCCGAGCAGCGCCTTGACCCCGCCGCGCGGCGCTGGCTGGGCGGCCTGCTCCGCACCGAGAAGGAGGCCGGCGCGGCACTGTTGCTGGCCACGCACCACACTGAGCTCGCGGCCGCGGTCGCGGACCACGTCATCGTGCTCAGCGACGGCGCGGTCACCGCCGAGGGACCCCCGGACGTGACGCTGGCGGCCCAGTGATGACGGTACTGCGGTGACCGTGACCCGTGACCCCATCACCGTCCCGGACAGCACCGGGGCGACCTTCGCGCTGCTGCGCCAGCTGCGCCGGGGCCACGGCCGGAAGCAGGCGGCCAACGCGGCCTACTGGGCCTACCTGGCCGCAGTCATCGTGGTCAGCTACGGCGGCTCACTGATCGTCACGGCCTACCGGGCGCTCCGCCGGCCGCCGCCCGCGACCGCAGCGGCCCCGCGGCTGCTGCACGCGGCCCCGGCCGCGCTGGCCGCGCTGGCGCTGCTGGTCTTCCTGGTCCTGGTACGGGACGCGCTGTGGCGCGGCCCGGTCACCGTGCCGCAGGCCACAGCGGACTGGCTGCTCGGCACGCCCGTAGACCGGCGGCGGCTGCTGCGGCCCCGGTTCCGTGGATCCGCGGCCGGCGCCCTGCTGGTCGGCGTCGTGGCCGGGATCGTGCCCGCCTCGGCCCTGGTCGCCCTGGGCCTGGGCGGCCGGTCGGGCAGCGAGGTGGCCCGCCTGGCCGGGGCCTCGATGGTGTCGATGGGCCTGCTCTTCGCGCTCGGCACCGGGCTGGCCGGCCTGATCGAGCGGTACCCGGGGACGGGGAGATGGGTCCGCGTGGCCACGCCCGTGACGCTGGCGGCCGCGGTGCTGCTCGGCGGCCTGGCCGTCTGGGCCGGATCCGGGGGGCTGCCGTCCGCCGTGGCCGCGGTGGTGCTCTGGTCCGGCCCGTGGGGGTGGGCGGCCCAGCCGGTGATCGCCGTGGCCGGGCAGGCCGTGCCCGCCAGCGTGGTCGGGGACCCGGCGCCCTGGTGGCCGGTGGCCCTGGGGCTGCTCGCCGGGGCCGCGCTGGCCGCGCTGGGCTGGGCGGACCAGGCCGCGGCCGGGGTACCCGCCGCGGCGCTGCGCGCCCGGGCCCGCACCCTCGGCGCGATGTCCGCGGCCGCGCTGAGCATGAACACCCGCGGTGTGGCCACCGCGTACACCGCGGCGGGGGGCGCCCGCCGGCCCCGGTTCCGCCTTCCGCCACCCCGGCGGCGGGAACTGATCATGCTGTGGCGGGACCTGATCGCGCTGCTCCGGTCGCCGGCCCGGCTGGTGTCCGCGGTGCTGCTGGCCCTGCTGGCCGCCACGCTCGTCGCCGTGGCCGGCCGCGGCCACCCGGTGTCACTCGTGCTGGTCGGGTCCGGGATCAGCCTCGGCTACCTGGCCGCGGCCTGGCTCTGCGAAGGGGCCAGGCTGGACGCGGACGACCCGCGCCGCTCGGCGCAGCTGCCGTTCAGGTTCGAGTCGCTGGCCTGGTGGCACGCGGCCGTGCCGTGCCTGGTGCTGCTCGCGGCCGTGGGGGTCCCCGTGGCCGTGGCCGGTGTCGCGACGGGCGATCTGCGTCCCCTCGCCCTGCTCGCCGTGACCGTCCCGGTGCTGGTCGGCGGGGCCCTGGTCAACGTGTTCCGGGGCAGCTTCTCGCCGGCCCTGCTCGTGGGGGCGGACACCCCGGTGGGCAACACCGCCGCGCTGGGCATCGTGTTCTGGTACGCGTGGGGCACGGTGCTCGCCATCCTGCCGATGACCGTGCTGGTGTCCAGCGCGCTCCGCTCGCCCGGCCCCGGGGCACTGGTCCGCGCCGTGGTCATCGGCGCCGGGCTCGCGGCCGGCCTCGGTGCCTACGCCGCCCGGCGTGCGGGCCGCCTGCGGGCCGGCTGACCCGCTCCGCCCGGGGCCGCTGAGCCCGCAGCAGCTGAGCAGGCAACCAGCCATCGACCAGCGGCTCCAGGTCAGATGACCTTGGTTTCCGTCCTCGGGACCTAGGTCATCTGTGATCATGGCCGCCCTGCGGCGGACGCTGGCAGTAGGGCAGGCGCCATCCCCCATTCGGCGGCCTGCCAGGAGGTCAAGGGGGCTGCTATGTCAACTGCGACTCGAAGTCATAGGCGGTGGCTGCCCCATCACGAATCCGCACCGCCGTCCTCTCTCTCACCCCGGAACCAGGAGAAGGCGCGGGCCCTCGGGCTGACGTCGGCAACCGGCCTGGTGATCGGCAGCATCATCGGGACCGGGGTGTTCACTATGCCGGCCGTGCTGGCCGGGGCCGGGACCAGCTCGCTACTCGTACTGGCCGTGATCGCGGTCGGCGCCACCGTGCTGGCCATCCTGTTCGGCCAGCTGACCAAGCGGGTGCCCAACTCCGACGGCGGGCTGTACGCCTACGCCCGGTATGAGTTCGGTGACTTCGCCGGCTATCTGACCGGCTGGTGCTACTGGGTCCAGTGCTGGGCCGGCAACGCGGCCATCGTGGCGTCCTGGGTCTTCTACGTGGACGCCCTGTTCGGCATCACCCACCCGTCGGCTATGACCAACTGGGGCATCGCCCTGCTGGGCCTGTGGGTGCCGGCCGCGGTGAACCTGGCCGGGGTGCGGCAGATGGCCTGGTTCCAGAACCTGACCGTGGTGCTCAAGTTCGTCCCGCTGCTGTTCGTCGGCGTCGTGGGCTGGTTCTTCGTGTCCAAGGGCAACTTCGGCGCGTTCAACGCCTCGGGCGGCAACCTGTACTCGGCGATCGGGATCGCCGCCGGGGTGGCGCTGTTCTCCTTCATCGGCGTTGAGGTCGCGGCGATCACCGCGAAGCGGGTGAAGGACCCGCGCCGGAACGTGGGCCGCGCCTCCCTGCTCGGCACCGCGGCCAGCGCGATCGTGTACCTGGCCGTGTCGGCCGCCGTGATGGGCCTGGTCTCGCACCACGCCCTGGTCAACAACGGCGCGCCGTTCGTCACCGCCTTCCAGTCGATCTTCAGCGGTGGCGCGTGGGCCGGGAAGCTGATCGCCGCGCTGGCCGTCGTGTCCGGTATTGGCGCCCTGAACGGCTGGACCCTGGTGACCACCGAGGTGGCGCGGGCCGCCGCGAGCGACGGGCTGTTCCCGAAGCCGTTCGCCTGGACCGACCGCAAGGGCACCGCATGGTTCGGCATCATCACCGCGGCCCTGCTGCCGTCGCTGCTCATGCTCTGGAGTTACACCACCGCGACGGGGCTGACCGTGTTCACCGAGCTGGTCGCCCTCACCGTGGTCACCGTGGCCATCCCGTACCTGTTCTCGGCCTGCGCCCAGCTGAGCTACCTGGTGTCCGGGCGGCGCCGCGTGCAGGGCTGGGCCCTGGCCAGGGACCTGGTGATCAGTGGCGTGAGCGTCCTGTTCTCGATGTGGGTCACGTTCGCGGCCGGCTACGCCGCCGTGTACCAGGCGTTGGTGGTCGTGCTGATCGGCGTCGTCCTCTACGCGTTCCTGAAGGCCTGGCGGGAGCGTGACGGCCAGGTCGCGGCGCCCGTGGACGGCGAGAGCGGCGCCACTCAGATCGAAGGGGGAGCACGATGAACGTGGGTGTCTACTCAGAGGTCGGCCGGCTGCGGCAGGTCATCGTGCACCGGCCGGGGCTGGAACTGGCCCGGCTCACCCCGCAGAACATCCGCGGGCTGCTGTTCGACGACGTCATGTGGGGGCGGAAGGCCAAGGAAGAGCACGATGTGTTCACTGAGGTCCTGCGCGACAAGGGCGTGCGGGTGCACTACTTCGGGCAGTTGCTCGCCGATGTGCTGACGGACCCGGCGGGGCGCGGCTTCGTGCTCGACCGGGTCTGCACCCCGGAGATCCTCGGCCCCGCGCTGGTGGACCCGGTCCGCCGCCTGTTCGAGGACCTGGACGGGCCCGGCCTGGCCGGGTACCTGGTCGGCGGCGTGCTCAAGGCCGACCTGGGCCCGCTGCGGGCCACCAGCCTGCGGTGGGACATGCTCCGCACCGACGACTTCGTCCTGCCGCCGCTGCCGAACCACCTGTTCCCGCGGGACAACTCCTGCTGGGTGTACGGGGGCGTGTCCATCAACCCGATGGCCAAGCCTGCCCGCCAGCGGGAGACCGTGCACGTCCAGGCCATCTACCGCTACCACCCGCTGTTCAAGGCGGCCAGCTTCGTCACGTATTACGGCGGCGACGATGCCAGCCGGCTGCCGGCCACCATCGAGGGCGGCGACGTCCACGTGATCGGTGACCGGACCGTCCTGATCGGCATGGGGGAGCGGACCACGCCTATGGCGGTGGAGATCATGGCCCGGGCGCTGTTCACCAGCGGGCAGGCAGACCAGGTGATCGCCCTGGAACTGCCGCAGTCGCACGCCATGATGCACCTCGACACCGTGATGACCATGGTCGACCGGAGCACGTTCGTGCTCTACCCGTACCTTGACCGCGCGATGCGGTCCTGGACGGTCAGGCCCGGCGATGACCCCGTGGCGCTGCGGGTGACCCGGAATGAGGACTTGTGGGCCGTGCTGGCCGCGGCGCTGAGGGTCGACGAGGTCACGGTGCTCACCACCGACGAGGACGTCCGGGCCGCGGAGCGCGAGCAGTGGGACGATGGCACCAACTACCTGGCCGTGGCCCCCGGCGTCATCGTCGGCTACGACCGCAACGTCGCCACCAACACCATGCTGCGCAAGCACGGCATCGAGGTGGTGACCGTGCCCGGCGAGGAACTCGGCCGGGGCCGCGGCGGGCCGCGGTGCATGACCTGCCCGGTCGAGCGCGACCCTGCCTAGCCGAGGAGCCGACATGGACCTGCACGGACACCCGGACCTGCGGGGGCGCAGCCTGCTGAAGGAGATCGACTTCAGCCCCGAGGAGTTCCGCTACCTCGTCGACCTGGGTGGCCGCCTGCGCGCCGAGAAACGCCTGGGCCATCCTGGATACCGGCTGGCCGGCCGCAACATCGCGCTGATCTTCGAGAAGGCCTCCACCCGGACCCGCTCGGCGTTCGAGGTGGCCGCGCACGACGAAGGCGCGCACGTCACCTATCTCGGGCCGGAAGGGTCACACATCGGCGACAAGGAATCGATGAAGGACACGGCCCGGGTGCTGGGCCGCATGTTCGACGGCATCGAGTACCGCGGGTTCGCCCAGGAATCCGCCGAGATCCTGGGGAAGTACGCCGGGGTGCCGGTGTGGAACGGGCTGACCGACGAATGGCACCCCACCCAGATGCTCGCCGACGTGCTGACCATCCAGGATCACTCGGCCCGCCCGCTGACGGGGGTGACCTGGTGTTACCTGGGCGACGCCCGGAACAACACCGCGAACTCGCTGCTGGTGACCGGGGCGCTGCTGGGCATGGACACCCGGATCTGCGCCCCGGTGCAGCTGCAGCCGTCCGCCGCGGTGCAGGGGATCGCCCGGGACCTGGCCGCACGCTCAGGGGCGGTGCTGGCCGTGACCGAGGACGTCAGGGCCGCGGTGGCGGGCGCCGACTTCCTCTACACGGACGTGTGGCTGTCCATGGGGGAGCCACCCGGTGAGTGGGACAAGCGGATCGACCTGCTGCTGGACTACCAGGTCAACGCTGGCGTGCTGGCCGCGACCGGGAACCCCGCGGTGAAGTTCATGCACTGCCTGCCCGCCCTGCACAACCGGGACACCAGGGTCGGTGAGGAGATCTACCAGCGGCGCGGCCTGACGGCGCTGGAGGTCACGGAGGAAGTCTTCGAGTCCCCGGCCTCCGTGGTGTTCGACCAGGCCGAGAACCGGATGCACACCATCAAGGCGGTCATGGTCGCCACCCTGGGGAGGCAGTGATGAAGGTGGTCGCGGCGCTGGGCGGGAACGCGCTTCTCGAGCGCGGCGAGCCGCCCGACTCCAGCATCCAGGAATCACACATCGCCCGCGCCGCGGCCGCGCTCAGCCCCCTCCTGCGCGATCATGACCTGGTCATCACGCACGGGAACGGGCCGCAGGTCGGCATGCTCGCCCTGGAGAGCGGCGGGGACCCGTCGCTGACGCACCCTTACCCGTTCGATGTGCTCGGGGCGCAGACCCAGGGCATGATCGGCTACTGGCTGGTGCAGGCCCTGGACCGGGCCGCGGCCCACGATGCGGGGCGCCGCGGCGTGCTGGAGCACGGCGCCGCGCACGGGGAGCGGTGGGCCAAGCCTGCGGTCTGCCTGGTCTGCCGGACCCTGGTCAAGGCGGATGATCCCGCCTTCGACGAGCCGTCCAAGTTCGTCGGCCCGGTCTATGACCAGGCCACGGCGTCACGGCTGGCCGCCGGGCACGGCTGGGAGATACGCCGCGACGGCCAGGCCTGGCGGCGGGTGGTGCCCTCACCGGAACCGGCGGCCCTGGTCGAACTGGACACGATCAGGCTGCTGGCCGGCCACGGCTTCACGGTCATCTGCGCCGGCGGCGGAGGTGTCCCGGTAGTGGCCGACGGCGAGGGCGGGCTGCGCGGGGTCGAGGCCGTCGTGGACAAGGACCTGACCGCGGCGCTGCTGGCCCAGGAGGTCGGTGCCGATGTGCTGCTGCTGCTCACCGATGTCCCCGCCGTGCTGGACGGCTACGGGACGGAGCATGCCCGGCCCATCGGCCAGGTGACCCCCGCCCAGCTGCGGAGACGGCTGCAGGCCGGGGTGTTCCCGGCCGGCTCGATGGGCCCTAAAGTCGAGGCGGCCTGCCGGTTCGCCGCGGCGACGGGCGGGCTGGCGGCCATCGGCCAGCTCGATGACGCCGAGGCCCTGCTGGAGGGCCGGGCCGGAACGATAGTGCAGCAAACGACAGTGCGGACAGGAACACCATGAATGAGACAGGCAGCGGGCAGCGCGCCCGGATTGTGGTCGGGGTGGACGGGTCGGCGGGGTCGGCGCACGCGCTGCGCTGGGCGGCGCGGCAGGCCGGATACGCCGGGGCGACGCTGGAGGCCGTCACCGCCTGGCAGTACCCGGCGTTCTTCGGCTGGGCCCCAGTCGGGGTGGACAGCGCCGACTTCGGCTCGATCGCCGAGAAGAGCCTGAACGACGCCCTGAATGAGGTGTTCGGCTCGCAGTGGCCCGAGTGGGTGCGGACCCGGGTGGTCGAGGGCTACCCGGCGCGGGTCCTGGTCGACGCGGCCGAAGGGGCTGACCTGCTGGTCGTGGGCAGCCGCGGGCACGCCGGGTTCGCCGACGCCCTGCTCGGCTCGGTCAGCACCTACTGCGTGCAGCACGCGCACGGGCCGGTCACCGTCATCCGGCCGCCGCGCCATCACTGACCGGACGTCCCATCAGGGAGTGCCGGGCGCCGCGGTCAGGGGTGCAGCGTGTAGTGGACGTCCAGCCGCTCGGCGGACCGGTCGGCGGTGATCGCGACGCTGTCGCCGGGCAGCACCGCGTGATCATCCACCACGGCCAGGCCGGCCGCGGTGAAGCTGACCCGGTGGCTGAGCAGCGCCGGGCGGCCGGCCGGGCGGGCCAGGTCCTCAGCCTCGAGCGGGCCCAGCACGCATGGGGTGATGGTCTCCGCGGCGCGGGTCACCGCCAGCCCGTGATCGGCCAGCACCGTGTACAGGCCGCGCTGGGCCAGGTCAGCCGGGTCCAGGCCGCCGGCCAGCGGCAGCGGCAGGTACGAGGTCTGCACGATGAGGGGCCGGTCGGCGGCCAGCCGCAGCCGCCGCAGCTGCAGCACCTGGCCGGGCCCGCCGAGCCGGGCCCCGACCTCAGGGGGCGGCGTGATGATCTCTGTGGCGAGCAGCCGGGTGCTGATCTCGGCGCCCTGATCGGCCAGGTCGGCAGCGAAGCTGCGCAGGTGGCCGAGGTCGTACGCGTACCGGGCGGCCACGTAGGTGCCGCTGCCGTGCCGGGCGGCGACCAGCCCGTCGTCGGTGAGCAGCTGAAGGGCCTGCCGCAGGGTCATGATGCTGACCCCGAACTCCCCGGCCAGCTCCCGCTGGGCCGGCAGCGGACTGCCCGCCGGCCACTGCCCGCTGCTGATCCGGTCCCGCAGCTCGGCGTAGATCCGCAGGTACTTGGGCTGCCGGTCGTCCGCGGTCCGCCGGGCCAGGGCGGCGTTCACCGCGCGCTGTCGATCGCGGCTCGCAGGTCACCGACCGCACGGGCGATATCCGGGCTGGCCGCCCCGTCCAGGACCCGCCGCATCAGGGCCGACGCCACGATGACCCCGTCGGCGTGCCGGACAGCCGCGGCGGCCCGGGCCGGGGTGTCGATACCGAAGCCGATCAGCACCGGCCGCGCGCTGTCCTGCGGTTCCCGGACGGCTTTTTCCTCCCCAACGGTCCGTCCGCCCACGTCCCCTGCCCAAGCGGCCTGTGGTTGCGCGGCCGGGCCCAGGCCAGCCGGGCCCTGGGCAGCCGATCGGGCAGCGGGGCCCTGGGCAGCCAGTGCCCGCGCAGCCAGTGCCCGCGCAGCCAGCGCCCACCGGCGCTCGTCGTCGCGCTCGTTGGTGCTTCCCGTGGTGGCCATCACGCTCATCACGTAGAGGAAACCACGGGTGCGCCGGGCAATGGCGCGCATCTGGGCCGGCGGCGTGGCGGGAGTGACCATCAGGGTTGCGTCCAGGCCGGCCCCGGCCGCCGCCGCGAGGTACTCGTCCGCCTCCCCGGCCGGCAGGTCGGGGATGATGGTCCCGCTGAAGCCGGCCTCGGCGAGCTCGCCGCAGTACCGGGCGAGGCCCCGGTGATAGGCGTGGTTGGCGTAGCTCATCGCGATGAGCGGGACAGCGCCCTCCTGGCCGGCCCGCGGCCGGGCCCGGCGCAGCTCGGCCAGGATCGCCGTGGTGTTCGCGCCGCGGCGGATCGCAGTGCCCGACGCCTGCTGGATGACCGGCCCGTCGAGCATCGGGTCCGAGAACGGCAGCCCGATCTCGACCGCGTCCGCGCCTGCATCGATCATCGCCGCCAGCAGGTCGGTCCAGTCGGCCCGGACGCCGGCGGTGATGTAGCTGACCAGGCTGGGCCGGCCAGCCGCGCGGGCCCGGCCCAGCACCGTCTCAACCCTGCTCATGGCCGGGCCCCCGGGTGAGCTCCTTCAGCGCGGCGGCGTCTTTGTCGCCGCGGCCGGACATGGTGATCAGGACGCTCGTCCCGGCGGGCAGGCCCCCGTCGCGCGCGGCCCGGGCCACCCAGGCCACCGCGTGCGCGGACTCCAGCGCGGCCAGGATGCCCTCGGTGCGGGCGCACAGCTGCACCGCCGCGATCGCCTCCTCGTCGGTCACCGTCTGGTACTCGGCGCGGCCGCGGGCGGCCAGGAAGGCGTGCTCGGGCCCGACGCCCGGGTAGTCCAGTCCGGCCGAGACCGACTCCGCCTCGATGACCTGGCCGTGCTCGTCCTGCAGCACCGAGGACAGGACGCCGTGCAGCACGCCGGGGCGCCCGTGGCTGATCGCGGCCCCGCCCGCGGCCTCTACGCCGACCAGCCGGGCCGGGGTGTGCGCGAAGCCCGCGAACGTTCCCGCCGCGTTCGACCCGCCGCCCACGCAGGCCACCACCACGTCCGGCCGGCCAGACGGCCCCAGTTCCGGCCGGGCGGCGCACTGGGCCCGCGCCTCGTCCCCGATGACCCGCTGGAACTCGCGCACCAGCCACGGGTAGGGGTGCGGGCCCAGCACCGAGCCGATGCAGTAGTGGGTGGTGTCCACCGTGGTGACCCAGTGCCGCAGCGCCTCGCTGGTGGCGTCCTTGAGCGTGCGCGACCCTGAGCACACGGGCCGCACCGTGGCGCCCAGCAGTTCCATCCGGAACACGTTGAGTTGCTGCCGGGCCATGTCCCGCTCGCCCATGTAGACCGTGCAGCCCAGGCCCAGGTGCGCGGCGACCGTGGCCGCGGCCACCCCATGCTGGCCCGCGCCGGTCTCCGCCACCAGCGCGGTCTTGCCGAGCCGCCGGGCCAGGAGTGCCTGCCCCAGCACGTTGTTGATCTTGTGGCTGCCGGTGTGGGCCAGGTCTTCCCGCTTGAACAGCACCCGCAGGCCGAGCTCCGCCGAGAGGCGCGGTGCGCCGCTGACCGGCGTGGGGCGGCCCGCGTGCTCGCGCAGCAGGCCGTCCAGCTCGGCCCGGAACCCCTCGTCCGCCCAGGCGGCGCGGAACTCCCGCTCCAGGTCCTCGCAGGCCGGAACCAGGGCCTCGGGCACGAACCGGCCGCCGAACGGCCCGAACCGGCCCGCCGGGCCCGGGTCACCCATGATGACCCGTTCCGCGACTTTCATCACGAACCACCTCCGCCGGGCGGGGTTATCACCCGTCAAGTTCTAGAGTTCTAGAACACTACCATGAGGCTGGAGGGCGGCTCCAGAGGCGGCCGGAAAGGCGTAAAGGGGATCTTGTGCCCGCGTCCTTGCCGGGGCATCATCTGCACACGAGCCCTGTACGTGGGAGGTGCTGAGCAATGGCGGCCAGCAACGAGACCGCGCAGCCGAAGCTGCACCGCAACCTGAGCGTCTGGGAGGCCATCGGCATCTCGCTGGCCCTGATGGCGCCTTCCATGGCGGCCAGCATCAACCCGCAGGGCACCGCGACCACGGTCGGCCGGGCGGTGCCGATCGCGTTCGCCCTGGCCTTCGTCGGGGTGCTGCTGGTCGCCTACACGTTCGTCCGGCTGACCCAGCGCTTCCACCACTCCGGGTCGGTGTACGGGTTCGTCGGTGCCACGCTCGGCCCGCGCGCCGGGGTGGTCTCCGGCTGGGCGCTGACCGGCACCTACACGTTCTATGCCGTGGTCACCTCGATGGCCGGCGGCCGGTTCGCGGCCAACTTCCTGAACGCGATCGGCGTCTGGAAGAACCCGCCGACCTGGTCCGGGTTCCTGCTGGGCATGATCGGGATGGTGCTGGTCTGGTGGCTGGCGATCACCCCGGCCCGGGGCGGCACCCGGGTGCTGCTGGCCGCCGAGGCCGTCACCGTGCTGCTGATCCTCATCGTGATCGTGATCGTGTTCGCCAAGCTCGCCGGGCACAGCGCCCCGCACGGGCTGGGCGTGGACTGGTCGGTGTTCAGCCTCCCGTCCGGCACGCCGATCTCAGCGATCTTCCTCGGGGTGGTGTTCGGCTTCCTGTCCTTCGCGGGGTTCGAGGCCGCGTCCACCCTCGGGGAGGAGACCCGGCAGCCCCGGCGCGACATCCCGCGGGCCATCCTGGGCGTGGCCATCTTCGGCGGCATCTACTTCTTCGTGGTCACCGCGGTCGAGGTCATGGGCTTCGGGGCGTCGGCGAACGGCGTCAAGGCGTTCATCAACTCCACCTCCCTCGTTGGTGACCTGGGCACCAGCTACGTCTCGTCCTGGCTGGGCACGGTGATCACGGCCGGCGCGATGATCTCGGCGTTCGGGTGTGCGCTCGCGTCCACGGTGGGCGCCTCGCGGCTCACGTTCGCCATGAGCCGGGACGGTGTCCTGCCCGCCCGGCTCAGCCGGGTCTCGCCCCGGCGCCGGACTCCCACCACGGCGGCCGCGGCGGTGGTGCTGGCCGTCTACGTGATCATCGCCTTCACCTGGTTCGTGCTGGGCGGCGACCCGTTCACGCTGTTCCTGGAGAGCGGCGTGATCGGGACGCTGATCCTGCTGGTGGTGTACGTCCTGGCCACGATGGGCATGGTCCGCCTGGTGTTCTTCCCCGGTCGTGCCGGCGCCGAGCGTCCGGGGGGCTCCGGGGAGTCCTCCCCCCGGGTCGGCACCGTGCGCCGCTGGGAGATCGTGATCCCGGTCCTCGGCATCATCGTCCTCGGCTACACCCTGTACCGGAACGTCTGGCCGCTGCCCACCGGAGTCAACTGGTGGGGGCCGTCGGTGGCCATCGCCTGGCTCGTCATCGGGATCGCCGTGGTGCTGGCCCGGCCCGCCGCGACCCGGCGGGCGGGGGAACTGCTGACCCAGGCTGAGGGGCTGGCCGCCCCGGGCGCCTCCGAGGATGAGCGGCTGTCCCGCCAGGGTGCGTAGGAGGTCAGGCTTCGGGGCGGGGGAGCCGCCGCAGGATCTCCTCCAGCATCTGACCGTGCCCATCCAGGACCTGGCGGATGGCCCGGGTTTCTTCGTGCACAACGCTGAGCAAGTAGGCCACGGCGTCGATCTTCGCGGGGAGTGCGTGCTCGACCTGGTCTTCTAGCTGCTCGACGCGGCGCTCCAGTTCCTCGAGGGTGGACATGGGTTTACCCTAGCGTGGCCGCATTTCCCCGGTCAGCGATCTACGTGTTGCGGCCCCGGGCGTCCACCGGCCACCGGTCCGTGACCTGGCCGTCCTGGACCACATGCAGCTCGTCGACCAGGTTGACGACGGTACAGACGTGGTTGGGGATCACGACGACCCGGTCGCCCACCGCCGGGCGCGGACCGCCCGCGGTGACGGCCACCGCGTGGTGCTCCCACAGCCCGGTCACCGTGGCCCCGGGAAACGCGGGCAGCAGCCCGTGCCCCGGCACCCACGGCGGGCGGTCATAGCCGAGCACCTTGGCCCCCGCGTCCAGCACGAACCGGTCCGGTGCCGGGGTGCTGACCACGGTGGCCAGCACGGTCAGCGCCACTTCGTCCAGCGTGCAGCTGCCCAGGACGACCTGCTGGGCGTCGTTGAACGCGTACACCCCCGGCCGCAGCTCGGTGACCGGGCCGCCGTCGGCCCGGCCCGGCACCTGGGCCGCGCTGGGGGTGGACCCGCCGCTGCGCACCGGGCAGGTCAGCCCCGCCGCGGCCAGGCTGTCCGCGGCGGCGGCCAGCGCGGCCGCCTCGTCGGCCGCGGCCCGGCCGGGCATGCCCGGCCCGTAGCTGTGCCCGGGGAAGGTGAACACGCCGTCCACCTCCAGGCCCGCCCGGGCCGCCCCGGCCGCGATCCGGCCCGCGCCGGCTGGTTCGACCCCGCTGCGCCGCAGGCCACAGTCCACCTCGACCAGGACGCGCAGCTCGGTGTGCCCCCAGACGGCCTCGGCCAGCTGATGCACTGACGCCAGCGAGTCCACCCCGACGGTCAGCCGCACCCGCTCCGCCAGGTCGCGTACCCGCGGCGCCCGCAGCGGGTCAGCCCACAGAGGATACGCAACGAAGATCTCCGTATGGCCGGCGTCGGCGAACGTCTCGGCCTCGCCCAGGGTGGCCACCGAAATCCCGGCTGCCCCGTGCTCCAGCTGGCGCCGAGCGATCTCGATGGACTTATGCGTCTTGACGTGGGGCCGCAGCACCAGATCACGGCGTGCGGCGCTGGCGGCCATCGCCCCGAGGTTGCGGTCCAGGCGGACGGCGTCCACCAGGACGGCGGGTGTCGCCACCGCGCCGCCGGGCGGCGCCCAGCTGCTCACCCGGCTCAGCCGGGCTGCGCCGCGGAACCACCCGCGGGCTCGTAGGACCACAGCTCGCTGGACACCCCGACCGGCGGCGGGGCCTGGCCGCCCTCCCGCTCGGCCTGCGAGCGGTGCCCGTGGCCGAACGCGGGAGAGTTGAGCCAGCCGGCGAACGACTCCTCGTCGCGCCACCGGGTCACGACCAGCCAGGTGGTCCGCTCATCGGTGGGCTTGAGCAGCTCGAACCCCTCGAACCCGTCCTGGTTGTCCACGGCGCCGGCCCGGGCCGCGAACCGGTGCGCCAGCTCGTCACCGCTCTCCGTCGGCACGGTGATCGCATTGATTTTGATAACCGTCATACGCCCGATCATGCCAGCCCGCGCCCGGCCATGCCGGGGACGGCCGTCGCGTGGCGGCGGGGGCGGAGCCGCGGGATCCCCGCCGATGCCCTTATCTTGGCCACCATGCCGCGTACCCGGATGTACCGCAACGGGATCCTGGAGGACGAGGGTTTCCCCGTCGCCAAGGTGTCCGACTATCTCGCCGACCCGACCGCGGTCGTGTGGTTCGACCTGTGCGAGCCGACCGCGGACGACCTGTCCTCGATCAGCCAGGAACTGGGCCTGCATCCGCTGGCGGTTGAGGACGCCGTGGCCGAGCATCAGCGCGCCAAGCTGGACCGCTACGAGAGCCATATTTTCGTCACGTCGTACGGGGTGAAGCTGAACGACGACACCGGCGAGCTGGAGACCGACGAGATCGATGCGTTCGTCACCGACCGCGCGCTGGTCACGGTGCGGCGCAGCGAGGGGTTCGATATCGACGCGGTGGTCCGCCGCTGGGACGACTCGCCGGACCTGGCCACCTGCGGGGTGGGCTTCCTGCTTTACGGCCTTCTCGACTACGTGGTGGACACCCACTTCGAAGCGGTCCAGTCGCTGGACACCGAGATCGAGACGCTCGAGGACCAGCTGTTCGACGACAACCCGCGGGACAAGGAGATGCAGCGCCGCACCTTCGAGCTGCGCAAGTCCCTGGTCTTGCTGCGGCGCGTGGTGCTGCCCATGCGCGAGGTGCTCAACTCGCTGCTGCGCCGCGACCTGCACGTGGTGGACGGGGACATCCTGCCGTACTTCCACGACATCTACGATCATGTCCTCCGCGCGACCGAATGGACGGAGTCTCTCCGCGACCTGGTCACCACCATCCTGGAGACTCACCTCACGGTGCGCGGCAACCGGCTTAACGTGATCATGAAGCAGGTCACCAGCTGGGCCGCGATCATCGCCGTGCCCACCGCAGTCACCGGCTTTTACGGGCAGAATGTTCCCTATCCCGGTTTTGGGAAGATTGAAGGCTTCTGGACGTCCGCACTTGTCATGATTGGCATCTCGGTGAGCCTGTATGTCATCTTCCGCAGGAGAGACTGGCTCTAGGTCGTATTTGCGCAGTTCAAGACGACTGTCCCGGGTGCGGATATCACCCCCTGAGGACGGTCCGGGGGCACGATCTGTGGCATAGGACAGGCGAAGGCGCGGGACACGCCGGCGGGCGGGAACCGGGTATGTCGGGAATGCGTTACAGCGGGCAGGCCAGGCGGGCGAGGGGTCCCGCGGGCCTTGGGCGGGCATAGGTAACACGAGGGAGCGGAACGTGCAGACTCCAGGCTGGATGCGGCGGCCCACGGCGGACGTGTCATCCGGGGCCGAGGGCGGTGCCGCCTGGAACGCGGCCGCCCAGGGCGCAGACACCCCGGGCGGGCCCGTGCCGGACGGCACAGCGCAGGATGGTGCGGCCCAGGACGGCGCGCCGCAGGACGGCGCGGCCCAGGGCGCGGCGGCCGGGGCCGCTGGCGGATCCCGGCGGACCAAGATCGCCCTGCTCGCCGGGGCCGGCGTGGCTGTCCTCGTGGTCGCCGGCGTGACCATCGGCACGCTCGGCGCCGCCCGCCCCGCCGGGCACGCGACCGACGTCTCGGACGGTCATTCCAGCGGCGGCCAGGCCAGCAGCGCCCCGCCGCTGCAGGTCGAATCCGTGACCCAGGGCGGCGCGGTGACCCACACCGACGGCGCTAGCCCGATCCGGGTGACCCTGTCCAGCCCGCTGGCCAGCAACTCCCCGATGCCGGCCGTGCACCCTGCCGTCCCGGGCACCTGGGCGAAGTCGGGCAGCACCTTGACCTTCACCCCGTCCACCCCGTTCTGGCCGGGCAGCCGGGTTCGGGTCATCATCCCGGCCGGCGGGTCCGGGCTCCGGTCCGCCGCCGGCGGGCTGGTGGCCAAGGCCGTGACCGCGCGGCTCACCACCCAGCACTGGTCCACGCTGCGGCTCAAGCAGATGCTGGCCCAGATGGGGTACCTGCCGCTCAAGTGGGCGCCGCAGAACGCCACCGCGATGGAGCCGGACAACGTCGCCACCGAGCTGTCCGCCATGTATTCGCCGCTGCCCGGGAGCTTCACCTGGAAGAAGGGCTACCCGTCCATCCTGACCAGCTTCTGGGGCGGCCAGTCCAGCCTGATCATGCAGGGGGCCATCCGGGCCTTCCAGTCCAACGCGGGCCTGACCATGACCGGCGTGATGACCCCGGCCCTGTGGCGGGATGTGGTGCGGGCCGCCGCCGCCGGCAAGCACAACCCCAACGGCTACACCTACGCGCTGGCCAGCAAGGCGAGTCCGGAAACACTGACGGTGTGGCACAACGGGCGGGTCATCCTGCACACGCTGGCCAACACCGGCATCCCGGTCGCGCCCACCGCGGACGGCACGTTCCCGGTGTACCTGCGCTACTCGTTCCAGATCATGTCGGGCACCAACCCGGACGGGTCGCACTACTCCGACCCGGTCTCGTGGGTGTCCTACTTCAACGGCGGCGACGCGGTGCACTACTTCCCGCGGGGCTTCTACGGCGCCCCGCAGAGCCTGGGCTGCGTCGAGCTTCCCTACGACCAGGCCCACTTCGTGTGGCCCTACATGACCTACGGCACCCTGGTCACCGTCCGCTGACCGCTACGTGAAGCAGCCGGGGCGATATCGAGGCGCGGCCACGGCCGCGCCTCGATAGCATCGGTAGCTGGGGCAGTGGCCCCACTCGCCGAACTATCCAGGGAGCCCGCCGTGTCGGCCCAGCAGCTTCACATCACCCTCGCCGGTCGCGAGCACGTGGTGGACGCGGGCACTACGGCGGGTGACGCACTCCGCTCCGGCCAGCCGGACGGCGGTCCCAAGGCCGGCCCCGGATCCGCTGTCATCGCGGCCCGGGTCAACGGCGAACTGCGCGACCTGGCCGCGCCGGTCGCCGACGGGGACCGCGTCGAGCCGGTCGAGATCGGCAGTGACGACGGCCGGGCGATCATGCGGCACTCCACCGCCCACGTGATGGCCCAGGCGGTCCAGGAACGGTTCCCCGAGGCCAAGCTGGGCATCGGGCCGCCAATCGAGAACGGCTTCTACTACGACTTCGACGTGGCCGCGCCGTTCAGCCCCGACGACCTCAAGGCCATCGAGCAGCGGATGCGCCAGATCGTGAAGCAGGGCCAGCGCTTTTCCCGCCGGGAGGTCAGCGACGAGCAGGCCCGCGGGGAACTGGCCGGCGAGCCCTACAAGCTCGAGCTGATCGGGCTCAAGGGCGGCAGCGCCACCTCGTCGGCCGCCGGTGCCCCGAGCGCACCCTCCGAGGTCAGCGTCGAGGAATCCGTCGAGGTAGGCGGCAGCCAGCTCACCATCTACGACAACCTGGACCCGGCCACCGGCGAGGAGTGCTGGAAGGATCTGTGCCGTGGTCCGCACGTGCCCACCACCCGGCAGATCCCGGCGTTCAAGCTGATGCGCTCCGGGGGCGCGTACTGGCGGGGGAGCGAGAAAAACCCGCAGCTCCAGCGGATCTACGGCACCGCCTGGGAGTCGCGGGAGGCGCAGGACGAGTACCTGAAGCTGCTGGCCGAGGCGGAGCGCCGCGATCACCGCCGGCTGGGCGCCGAACTGGACCTGTTCTCGTTCCCGACCGAGATCGGCAGCGGGCTGCCGGTCTTCCACCCCAAGGGCGCGACCGTCCGCCGGGTGATGGAGGAGTACTCGGGCCGCCGCCACGAGGAAGCCGGCTATCAGTTCGTCCACACCCCGCACGTGACCAAGGAACAGTTGTTCCAGACCTCCGGTCACCTGGGCTTCTACGCCGAGGGCATGTTCCCGCCCATGGAGCTGGACGGCGCCAGGTACTACCTGAAGCCGATGAACTGCCCGATGCACGTGCTCATCTATTCCTCGCGCGGGCGGTCCTACCGCGAGCTTCCGCTCCGGCTTTTCGAGTTCGGCACCGTGTACCGGTACGAGAAGTCCGGCGTGGTGCACGGGCTGACCCGGGCCCGCGGTTTCACCCAGGACGACTCGCACATCTTCTGCACCCCGGATCAGCTGGCCCCCGAGCTGGCCTCGCTGCTGGACTTCGTGGTGGGCCTGCTGCGGGACTTCGGCCTGACCGAGTTCGAGGCCGAGCTGTCCACCCGGCCGGAGAAGTTCGTCGGGGATCCCGCCGAGTGGGACGCGGCCGAGGCGGCGCTGAAGCACGCGCTGGACGCGTCGGGCCTGCCGTATGTGATCGCGGAGGGTGAGGGCGCGTTCTACGCCCCCAAGATCGACGTGCACGTCAAGGACGCGATCGGGCGCCGCTGGCAGCTGTCCACCCTGCAGGTGGACTTCCAGGAGCCGGGCCGGTTCGGCATCGAGTACCAGGCCCCCGACGGGTCACGGCAGCGCCCCTACATGATCCACCGGGCCCTGTTCGGATCGATCGAGCGGTTCTTCGGGATCCTGCTCGAGCACTACGCCGGGGCGTTCCCGCCGTGGCTGGCGCCGGTCCAGGTGGTCGGCATCCCGATCACCGACGGGCACGTGCCCTACCTGGAGAAGGTCGCGGCCCAGCTGCGCGAGCAGGGCATCCGGGTCGAGGTGGACACCAGCGATGACCGGATGCAGAAGAAGATCAGGAACGCGCAGCGGCAGAGGGTGCCGTACATGCTGCTGGCCGGGGACGACGACGTGGCCAAGGGCGCGGTCTCGTTCCGGTTCCGCGACGGCGGGCAGCGCAACGGGGTCCCGGTCGCCGAGGCCATCGCCGAGATCGTCAGCGCCGTCCAGCAGCGCATCCAGGTCTGAGCACCGGGCCACAGATCAGAGGCAGAGCATCTAGATGACCGAGCCAACCACGCCCGAGATGTCCGAGCAGGACGGGGCCGGGGTCCCGGACGGCTTCGCCCGGCTGTGGATGCCGCACCGGATGGCCTACATCAAGGGCGAGAACAAGCCGGCCGGCACCGGGGAGGGCGACGGCTGCCCGTTCTGCCGCATCCCCGCGCTCAGCGACGAGGACGGGCTGATCGTGGCCCGCGGGCAGCTGGTGTACAGCGTCCTCAACCTGTACCCGTACAACGCCGGGCACCTGATGGTGCTGCCGTACCGGCACGTGGCCGACTACACGGAGCTGGACGAGGCGGAGACCGCGGAGCTGGCCGGGTTTACCAAGCGGGCCATGACCGCGCTGCGCACCGCGTCGGGCGCGCAGGGATTCAACATCGGCATGAACATGGGCTCGGTGGCGGGCGCGGGCATCGCGGCGCACCTGCACCAGCATGTGGTGCCCCGGTGGGGCGGGGACACCAACTTCATGCCCGTGGTCGGGCACACCCGTGTGCTCCCGCAGCTGCTCCGGGACACCAGAAAGCTCATCGCTGACGCCTGGCCGGCGACCTAAGCCGCCGGCCAGGCTCGCCATGCTCAGCTGGCGGGCGCCGAGGCTGCGGCCACCTTGTCGGCGAGGTGGGACGGGAGAGGCTCGTAGCGCAGGTAGTGGCGGCTGAACGAGCCGGTGCCGTGCGACATCGAGCGCAGGTCGATCGCGTACCGGGTGATCTCCAGCTGCGGTACCTCCGCCTTGACCAGGGTGCGGCCGCCGGCCACCGGCTCGGTGCCGAGCACCCGGCCACGCCGGGAGGACAGGTCGGACATGACCGCGCCGACGTAGTCGTCCGCAACCAGCACGGACAGCTCGTCCACCGGCTCCAGCAGCAGCACCTTGGCCTTTTCCGCGGCGTCCCGCAGGGCCAGCCGGCCCGCCTTCTGGAAGGCCATGTCCGAGGAGTCCACCGAGTGCGCCTTGCCGTCGAACAAGGTGACCTTGACGTCCACCATCGGGTAGCCCGCCAGCACCCCGTGCTCCAGCTGAGCCCGCACGCCCTTCTCCACCGAGGGGATGAACTGGCGGGGCACCACACCCCCGACGACCTTGTCCACGAACTGGAAGCCGGTGCCCGACGGCGTCGGCTCCACCTCGATCTGGCACACGCCGAACTCGCCGTGCCCGCCGGTCTGCTTGACGTTGCGGCCCAGCCCCCGGGCTTTCCCGCCCACCGTCTCGCGCAGCGGGACCCGGAGATCCTTGGTCTCCACGCCCACCCCGTACCGCGAGCACAGCCGGTCCAGCAGCAGGTCGGAGTGGGCCTCGCCCATGCACCACAGCACGAGCTGGCGGGTCTCGGCGTTGTTCTCCATCCGCAGCGTCGGATCCTCGGCCACCAGGCGGCCGATCGCCTGGGACATCTTGTCCTCGTCGGCCTTGGACTTGGCCGCGATGGCCACCGGCAGCAGCGGGTCGGGCATCGACCACGCCTCCATCAGCAGCGGGTGCTCCTTGTCCGACAGCGTGTCGCCGGTTTCGGCGCTGGACAGCTTGGCCACGGCGCAGATGTCCCCGGCCACGCACTGCAGCAGGGGACGCTGCTGCTTGCCCAGCGGGGAGGTCAGCGCGCCGATCCGCTCGTCCATGTCGTGGTCGGCGTGGCCGCGCTCGGCCAGGCCGTGCCCGGACACGTGCACCGGCGCGTCCGGCCGCAGCGTCCCGGAGAACACCCGGACCAGGCTGATCCGCCCGACGTAGGGATCGGACGTGGTCTTGACCACCTCGGCCAGCAGCGGCCCGTCCGGGTCGTTGGACAGGCCGGTCACGGGCTGGCCGTCCAGCGTCGTCACGCCGGGCAGGGAATGCTCGCCCGGGGCCGGGAAAGCCTGGGTCATGATCTCCAGCAGCTCGGCCAGCCCGATGCCCTGCAGCGCCGACGTGGTGAGCACGGGGTAGAAGCTGCCCCGCGCGACCGCCTTCTCCAGGTCCTCGATGAGGACCTTGGGATCGATCTCCTCACCGGACAGGTACCGCTCCATGAGGGTCTCGTCTTCGCTCTCCTGGATGACCCCCTCGATCAGCGAGCTGCGCATCTCCTCGAGCCGGCCAGCCTGGTCCGGATCGGGGTCGCGCTCGGTGCGGGTCCCGCTGGTGTAGTCGTAGAACCGCCCGGAGAGCAGGCCGATGAGCCCGGCCACGGCGCCGGGACCCGAGGTCACCGGCAGGTAGAGCGGGGCGACGGAGTCGCCGAACGCGTCCTGGCAGGCCTGCAGGGCCTCGTCGAAGTCGGCCCGCTGGTGATCGAGCTTGGTGATGACCACGGCCCGGGGCATGCCGACGGAGGCACACTCCTCCCACAGCATCCGGGTCAGCCCGTCCACGCCGTCGGTGGCCGGCACCGTGAACAGCGCGGCGTCCGCGGCCCGCAGGCCGGCCCGCAGGTCGCCCGTGAAGTCGGCGTACCCTGGGGTATCGAGCAGGTTGACCTTGATCCCGGCGTGCACCACCGGCGCCAGAGTAAGGTTCACTGAGCGTTGCTGGCGGACTTCCACCTCATCGAAATCGCTGACGGAGGTGCCGTCCTCCACCCGTCCGGCCCGCGGGATCGCGCCCGTGCCGACGAGGAGGGCCTCCACCAGAGTTGTCTTGCCCGATCCGGAGTGGCCGACCAGCGCGACATTCCGCACGCTGCCGGGCTGGTCGGCCCTTGCTGTACCGCCTGTAGCGCTCGATCCTCTCCTGTCAGTCATGAGTACTCGCCTCCTACGACGCTGTTCGGCTGCCTCACGACCAGCCTTAACCTGCCGGACACCCGACCACAAGCCCCCAGCCGGAATCGTCCCTCCTGTCCACTCCGCCAGTAGGATCGGACGGCCATGCTGAAAGCCCTGAGACCCCTGTTCGCCCGCCTGCTCCGGCCGGTCGGCGAGGCGCTGGCGCGTACCCCGATCACGCCGAACATGATCACCTGCATCGGGACGGTGGGCGTGGCCGTGGGGGCGCTCTGGCTGTTCCCCACCGGCCACCTGTTCGCCGGCACGCTGGTGTGCTGGGGATTCGCCATGTTCGACATGCTGGACGGCCTGCTGGCCCGGGTGAAGGGCACCACCGGTTCCTGGGGCGCCTTCCTCGACTCGACCCTGGACCGGATCGGTGACGGGGCGGTCCTCTCCGGGCTGGTCATCTACCTGGCCCGCGACCATCAGCCGGTGCTGGCCTGCGTGTCGCTGTACTGCCTGGTCGCTGGCGGACTGGTGTCGTACGCCCGGGCCCGGGCCGAGGGGATAGGCGTGCGCGCCGATGTGGGCGTGGCCGAGCGCTCCGAGCGGCTGCTTGTGGTGCTGGTCGCGGCCGGCCTGACCGGGCTGGGCGTGCCGTTCGTGCTGCCCATCGGCCTGTGGCTGGTCGCGGCGGGCAGCACGGTCACGTTTGTGCAGCGCGTCCTGGTCGTCCGGAAGGCGGCCGGCCCGGGCGCCGCGCCGCAGGCCGCCACCGGCCCCGTGGGTGCAGGCCCCGCTGGTGCCGCGCCCCGCAGCGCCGGCTCCGGGCCGGCCGGCGTCGGCCCGGAGGTGACGGGTAACGGCAGCCCCGGTGCCGGCCCGGCCACGGCGGTTCGCGACACTGATGCTGGTGGCGCGCGAAAGGATAAGGCGTGACCTCGGTACGGGAGCGGCTGACCGACGCCGCGTACGCCTCGGGCTGGTCCCTGGTGTGCCGGGTGCCGGAACCGTGGGCCCGCGGCGCCTTCGAGTTCGGCGCAGACCTCGCCTGGCGCCGCCAGGGTCACCAGGTCCAGGTGCTCGAGGCCAACCTGCGCCGGGTCATCGGCCCCGCCGCCACCGGCAAGGAACTGCGTGCGCTGTCCCGGCAGACCATGCGGTCCTACTCGCGCTACTGGCTGGAGGCCTTCCGGCTGCCGGTGATCGGGCAGGACCGGATCCAGGCGGACATGCAGGCGACCGGCGAGGAGGGGATCCAGAGCAACCTGGCCGCGGGCCGCGGGGTGATCATCGCCCTGCCGCACACCGGCAACTACGAGCTGGCCGGGGCCTGGATCATCGGCCGCGGGGTGGGCACGTTCACCACGGTCGCCGAGCGGCTCAAGCCCGAGTCCCTGTTCCAGCGCTTCCTGGAGTTCCGCGAGGGGCTCGGCATGGAGGTGCTCCCGGCCAGCGGGGGGAGCAGCCGGTTCGGCGTGCTGGCCCAGCGGCTGCGGGCCGGGGGGCTGGTCTGCCTGGTCTCGGACCGGGACGTCACCGGCCGCGGCATCGACGTGGAGTTCTTCGGGGAAACCGCGCGGATGATGGCGGGCCCGGCCGCGCTGGCCGTGCAGACCGGGGCGGCGCTGCTGCCAACAACCCTGTGGTTCGACGGCGACGGCTGGCGGGCCCACATCGGCGACGAGATCCCGGTCCCGGAGACCGGCACCCGCCGGGAGAAGGTCGCGGTCATGACCCAGGCGGTCGCCCGCGCCTACGAGGACGGCATCCGCGCCCATCCGCAGGACTGGCACATGCTGCAGAAGGTCTTCGTCGCGGATCTTGACCCGGAGCGGCTGGCCGCGGCGGACCGCGCGGCCAGCGGCGAGCCCGCCAGCGCGGACGCTGGCCCGGGTGCGGGCACGGGCATGGGCGGCAGCCCGTGAGAGTCGGCATCGTCTGCCCCTACACCTGGGCCGTGCCCGGCGGGGTCCAGCAGCACATCCGGGACCTGGCCGAGGCGCTGATCGGGCTGGGCCACGAGGTGTCGGTGATCTCGCCCGCCGATGACGACACCCCGCTGCCCGCCTACGTGGTGCCCGCCGGCCGCGCCGTCCCGGTGCCATACAACGGCGCGGTGGCCCGCCTGGCGTTCGGGTTCCTGTCCGCCAGCCGGGTCCGGCGCTGGGTCAAGGAGGGCGGCTTCGACGTGCTGCACGTGCACGAGCCGGCCGCGCCCAGCCTGTCCCTGCTGGCCTGCTGGGTAGCGGACGGGCCGATCGTGGCGACCATGCACACCGCCATCCCGCGCTCCCGCATCATGCACGCGGCCTACCCGGCCCTGCAGACCGCGCTGGAGAAGATCACCGGACGGATCGCGGTCTCCGAGGCCGCCCGGACCACCCTGGTCGAGCACATGGGCGGGGACGCGGTGCTCATCCCGAACGGCGTGACCGTCAGCCGGTACGAGAAGGCCGTTCCCCTGCCCGGCTGGCCGGGGGAAGGCGGCGCGCTCGGCTTCCTGGGCCGGATGGACGAGTCCCGCAAGGGCCTGGACGTGCTGCTGCGCGCGTTCGCCGAGCTGGGCGCCCAGCGGCCCGGGCTGCGGCTGCTGATCGCCGGGCCCGGGGACACCGACGACGTCCTGGCCAAGGTGCCCGCGCCGCTCCGCCCGCGGGTGGTCCTGCTCGGCCAGGTCAGCGAGGAGGACAAGGCCCGCGTCTACCACTCCGTCGACGTGTTCTGCGCGCCGAACACCGGCGGGGAGAGCTTCGGCATCGTGCTCGCCGAGGCCATGGCGGCCGGCGCGCCGATCGTGGCCAGCGACCTCGACGCGTTCCGCCAGGTCCTGCGCGGCGGCCGCGCCGGTGAGCTGTTCGAGACCGGCAACCCGGCGGCGCTGGCCGAGGCCGCCGGTCGGCTGCTCGACGACCCGGAGCGGCGGGCCGCCCTGTCCGAGGCCGCGGCCGAGGCGGTCCGGGTCTACGACTGGCCAGTGGTGGCCCGGGACGTGGTCCGGGTCTACGAGGCCGTGGTGGCGGCCTACGGGCAGGTCGGGGTGGTCCGGTGACCGGGCGCAGTACTAGCGGGCGTAGTGTGCTGGCCGAGGCGGTGGCTGACTCATGCTGATCGACGTCATCCTCATCGCCGTGGCGGCGGTGCTCGTCGGCGTGTACGTATCCTGGCGGGCCGGCCGGCTCGACCGGATGCACGCCCGGGTGGATAAGGCCCGCGCCGCGCTCGACGCCGCCCTGGTCCGGCGCAGCTCGGTGGCGCAGGAACTGGCCGCGTGCGGCCTGCTCGACCCGGCCACCAGCCTGCTCCTGGCCGGGGCCGCGCACGACGCGCGGGCGGCCGGGGGGCCCAACGAGCTCGCCGAGAGCGACCTGACCCGGGCCCTGCGGGCGGTGCTCAGCCAGCCCGATTTCCGGCCCTCGCTGGACCGCCAGGGCAGCGCCGACGAGCTGCTCGCCGAGCTGGAATCCGCCGCGCACCAGGTGTTCCTGGCCCGCAAGTTCTACAACGACGCGGTCGCGGCCACCCAGGCGGCGCGGCGCCGCTGGCTGGCCCGGGTGCTGGGGCTGGCCGGCGGAGCGCCGATGCCGGCCTTCTTCGAGATGGACGATTCGCTGGTCGTCGCGACGGGCAAGACCGGCGGCTCAGATATGCCCCATCTGACCAGCTGACTGACCGCCTACCATGGACATAACGCAACTACCGATCTGAATGAGGTTCACCGTGTCACGCAGTACCGCATCCAGCCCCACGAGCCCTGCTGCGCCAGCCGGCGACGGGAACACGGGGAGCCCGGCCACCCAGACCGGCACCGCGCGGGTCAAGCGGGGCATGGCGGACATGCTCAAGGGCGGCGTGATCATGGATGTGGTCACGCCCGAGCAAGCCAAGATCGCCGAGGATGCCGGGGCCGTCGCGGTGATGGCGCTGGAGCGGGTCCCCGCCGACATCCGCGCCCAGGGCGGCGTGGCCCGGATGAGTGACCCCGACATGATCGACAGGATCATCCAGGCGGTGTCCATCCCGGTCATGGCCAAGTGCCGGATCGGGCACTTCGCGGAGGCGCAGGTCCTCCAGGCCATCGGGGTGGACTACATCGACGAGTCCGAGGTGCTGACCCCGGCCGACGAAGCCCACCACGTCGACAAGTGGGACTTCACCGTGCCGTTCGTCTGCGGTGCCACCAACCTGGGCGAGGCGCTCCGGCGGCTGGCCGAGGGCGCGGCTATGATCCGGTCGAAGGGGGAGGCGGGCACCGGCAACGTGGTCGAGGCCACCCGGCACATGCGCTCCATCTCCGCCACCATCCGCGCCCTGGGCACCCTGCGGGACGAGGAACTCTACGCGGCCGCCAAGGACCTCCAGGCCCCCTACGAGCTGGTCGCCGAGGTCGCCCGGCTGGGCAAGCTGCCGGTGGTGCTGTTCACCGCAGGCGGCCTCGCCACCCCGGCCGACGCGGCGATGATGATGCAGCTGGGCGCCGACGGGGTGTTCGTCGGTTCCGGGATCTTCAAGTCCGGCGACCCGGCCGCCCGCGCCGCCGCGATCGTGAAGGCCACCACCTTCCACGACGATCCCGACGTGGTCGCCAAGGTTTCCCGCGGGCTCGGTGAGCCCATGGTCGGGATCAGCACCGACACCCTCCCGCCCGCCGACCGTTACGCCAGCCGAGGCTGGTGACTGAGCGGCCTGCCCCCGTCAGCGCTGGCTGCACGCCAGCGCTGACGGGGCACCCTCGCTCCCTGCTTTTACGCACCGTCTTCACCCACCCGTGGGGGAGAGGAGCGGCAGATGTTCGAGGTGTTCACTGACCGGGCTCGCCGGGTTGTCGTCCTGGCCCAGGAAGAGGCCCGGATGCTCAACCACAACTACATCGGTACCGAGCACCTTCTGCTGGGCCTGATTCACGAGGGCGAAGGCGTGGCGGCCACGGCGCTGGAATCCCTCGGTATCAGCCTGCAAGACGTACGGCAGAACGTCGAGGAGATGATCGGCCGGGGTCAGCACGAGCTGTCCGGGCATATCCCGTTTACGCCGCGGACCAAAAAGGTGCTTGAGCTCTCCCTGCGCGAGTCCCAGCAGCTCGGGCACGACTACATCGGCACCGAGCACATCCTGCTCGGCCTCATCCGCGAGGCTGAGGGCGTCGCGGCGCAGGTGCTGGTCAAGATGGGTGCGGACCTGAACCGGGTTCGTCAGCAGGTGCTCCAGCTCCTCGGCGGGCGTGGGGACGAGGAGCTTGGTGAGAGCGAGGCCGGCGGGACACGCGTGGCCGGCGCCGTGCGGCAGAGCCCGGCGGGCCCGCAGGTAGTGGGCACGCCCCTGCAGCCGGCGGGGATCCTCAGCCGGCTGGCAGACATCGTCGAACGACTGGACGCCATCGAGCGGCACCTGGGTATCGGGCCGCAGCAGCCGGAGGAGCCGGGAGAGGCCGGACCCGCGGCGGGCTGAGCGCACGACCCAGGGCGGGCGGGAAGATCCGCCCTGTTCCTGGCGTTGCATTCACACCGCTACCCTCGAAGCAGCCCCCGTGCCCGGAAGTACCACCCGGAAGGATCCGCTATGCCCGACCACATCCCCGCCGCCGCGGGGGGACCGGCCGTGGGCGTGCTGTCCCTCCAGGGCGACGTGAACGAGCACCTCAGGGCGCTGGAATCGGCCGGGGCCCGGCCGCTGCGGGTCCGCCGCCCAGGCGAACTCGACCAGGTCGACGGGCTCATCATCCCGGGCGGGGAATCCACCACGATCTGGAAGCTCGCGGAGATCTTCGAGCTGGCTGAGCCACTGCGCAAGCGGATCATCGGGGGGATGCCGGTCTTCGGGTCGTGCGCTGGCATGATCATGCTGGCCGACCGGCTGCTGGACGGGATCGCGGGGCAGGAGACGTTCGGCGGTATCGACATGACCGTGCGGCGCAACGCGTTCGGGCGGCAGGTGGACTCGTTCGAGGCGGACATCCCGCTGGCCGGGATGCCCGGGCCCGCGCTGCGGGCCGTATTCATCAGGGCACCGTGGGTCGAGGAAACCGGCCCGGACGTCGAGATACTCGGGGCGGATCCGGGCACCGGTAGGATCGTCGCGGTCCGCCAGGGCCCGGCGCTGGCCACCGCATTCCACCCCGAGCTGACCGGCGACCTGCGGGTGCACACGCTGTTTGTTGACATGGTGAGGGATCGGATATGAGCGGCCACTCCAAGTGGGCCACGACCAAGCACAAGAAGGCGGTCATCGACGCCAGGCGGGGGAAGCTCTTCGCCAAGCTGATCAAGAACGTCGAGGTGGCGGCCCGGACCGGGGGCGCGGACCCGGCCGGCAACCCCACCTTGTATGACGCGGTGCAGAAGGCCAAGAAGAGCTCGGTACCGAACGAGAACATCGACCGGGCCGTCCGGCGCGGGGCGGGCCTGGAAGCAGGCGGCGCCGCCTACGAGAACATCACCTACGAGGGGTACGGACCCGGCGGGGTCGCGGTGCTCGTCGAGTGCCTGACCGACAACCGGAACCGGGCCGCGGCCGACGTGCGGACCGCGCTCACCCGCAACGGCGGGTCCATGGCCGACCCCGGCTCGGTGTCCTACCTCTTCCACCGCAAGGGCGTCGTGATCGTGCCCAAGGCCGGTGGGGTCACCGAGGACGACGTGCTCACCGCGGTCCTCGAGGCGGGCGCCGAGGAGGTCAACGACCTGGGCGAGTCGTTCGAGGTGATCAGCGAGCCGGGCGACCTCCTCGCCGTGCGCACCGCGCTCCAGGAGGCCGGGATCGAGTACGACTCCGCCGAGGCGGCGTTCCTGCCCACCGTCGAGATGGAACTGGACGAGGAGCAGGCCAAGCGGGTGTTCCGGCTGATCGAGGCGATCGAGGACTCCGACGACGTGCAGGACGTCTACGCGAACTACTCTGTGCCCGACGAGGTCATGGAGAAGCTCGGCTGACGGGTGGACATCAGGGAACTGGGTCCCGGTGACGACCCCGGCGCGCTGCTCGACCTGAGTGTCCGGGCCTTCGGCCCGATCGCGCGGGCCGACCGCCCGCGCTGGCAGGACATCACCAGCGCCGCCATGGGAGCCGGGCAGTACCTGGGTGCCTACGAGCGCGGGCAGCTGGCGGCCGCCGCCCGGTACCACGACATGATCCAGTGGTGGCACGGCCGCCCCCTGCCGATGGCGGGCGTGGCCAACGTCATGGTGGCGCCCGAGGAACGCGGCCGCGGCACCGGCCGGGCGCTGATGCGGGCCCTGCTCGGGCTGATCAGTGACCGGGGCTACCCGATTTCCGTGCTCTACCCGGCCACCCTGGCGCTGTACCGGTCGCTGGGCTGGGAGATCGCGGGCGGCATGGGCCAGCTCACGATCCCGTCCCGCGCGCTGCGCTCGCTGGCTGCCCCGGACCCGGCGGTGCCACGAGACGATCCCCCAGGACCGGAGCCGCGGCTGCGCCGGTGCGGGCCGGCCGACGCCCCCAGGGTGCTCGCCGTCCTCGGCCGGGTGCACCAGGCCCTGCGTGACTGCGGCCCGAACACCCGGGACGAGTCGGCCACAGCCCGCTGGCTTGGCGACGAGCACCGGTTCGCCTACCTGGCCCCCGGCGGGTTCCTCGCCTACCGCTGGCAGCACGGCAACGAGGAACTCCTGGTGGAGCGGGCCGTGGCCAGCTCACCCGCGACCACCCGGGCCATCTGGGGCATGGTCGCCTCCCATTCCTCCATCGCTCAAACTGTCCGGGCCAGCGCCGGGCCCGCCGACCCGGTGCAGTGGCTGACGACCGACCCTGACGTCCGCCTGAGCAGCCGGAAGACCTGGATGCTGAGGGTGGTGGACGCGGCCGCCGCGGTGGCCGGACGCGGTTTCCCGGCCGGGATCGAGCTGACCACGGTCCTGCGGCTGGCTGACCCTGACCGTCCGGCTCACGACGGCTGGTGGACGCTGGACGTCGGCGGGAGCAAGGGCACGCTGACCCCGGCCGGGCCGGCCGCGGCGGGGCTGGCCAGCGCCGGGACCACGCCGCTGGCGCACGGGCCGCTGGCTCCCGGGCGGCACACCTCCGCCGCGCCGCTGGCCCTGGGGCCCCGCGGGTTCGCCGCGCTGTACGCCGGCACCCCGCTGGCCACCCTGCGCCGGGCAGGGCTCGCGGCCGGCGGTGACCCCAGCGGCGATGCCGCCCTGGATGCGGCGTTCGGGGCGGACCCGTTCTTGCTCGAATTCTTCTGAGCCGTCCCGGGGGAGCCCCCGGGACGCGGTTTTCGTTATCTGCCCTCGGCGGGGCCATCCGCGGACCCGCAGCCGCCGGGAAAACCGACACGCCGGGCAGGCTGGGCGCGCCGGGCGGCCCGGGCCGGTAAGGTCGGTTCCGACCGAACACGTGTTCGTCATAGCCCTGATCGGCGGGCAGGCCGGCCGGGATGGAGCGTAAATGCGGGTGCTCGGCGTCGACCCGGGGCTGACCCGGTGCGGGCTTGGCGTGGTGGACGGTACGCCCGGCAGGCCCCCCGGCCTGGTCGCCGCGGGTGTGGCCCGGACCTCGCCCACCGCCGACATCGCGGCCCGGCTGCTGGCCCTGGAAGTGGAGATCGACTCCTGGCTGACCGAGCATCAGCCGGACGCCGTGGCCGTGGAGCGGGTGTTCAGCCAGCACAACGTGCGCACCGTGATGGGCACCGCGCAGGCGGGTGCGGTGGCCGTGCTGTGTGCCGCGCGGCGCGGCCTGCCGGTCACGCTGCACACTCCCAGCGAGGTCAAGGCCGCGGTGACCGGGAGCGGGCGGGCCGACAAGGCCCAGGTGACCACCATGGTCATGCGGCTGCTCCGGCTGGCTGACCCGCCGAAGCCCGCGGACGCCGCGGACGCCCTGGCCCTGGCCATCTGCCACCTCTGGCGCGGCCCGCAGACCCGGCTGGCCGCCGCCGCGCTCGCCGCCCGCGCGGCGGCCCCGGCCCCGCGCCGCATGCCAGCCCCCCCGCACGCAGGAGGCCTACGGTGATTGCCCATCTGGACGGGATCGTGTGCGCCATCGCCCCGGAGGGGGCGGTGATCGAGGTCGGCGGGGTCGGGCTGCTGGTGCAGGCCACGCCAGCCACGCTGGCCACGCTGCGCACCGGCGAGCGGGCCCGGGTCGCTACCTCCCTGGTGGTCCGGGAGGACGCGCTGACCTTGTACGGCTTCGCCAGCGACGACGAGCGGGACGTGTTCGAGCTGGTGCAGACGGCCAGCGGGGTGGGCCCGCGGCTGGCCCTGGCCATGCTCGCCTCGTTCAGCCCGGACGGCCTGCGCCAGGCCATCGCGGCGGAAGACGTGACCTCGCTGACCCGGGTGCCGGGCATCGGCCGCAAGGGCGCGCAGCGGATCGTGCTGGAACTGGCGGGCCGGCTCGGCTCGCCCGCCGCCCCGGCGGGGATCCTGGGCCCGCCACCCGGCGCCGGCGGGGCCACGGGAAGCGCCGCACTCTGGCGTGACCAGGTCCGGGCCGGCCTGGTCAACCTGGGCTGGCCCGCCCGCGACGCGGAACAGGCCATCGCGGCGGTCGCCGCCGACCTGGCCGCCAGCCCCGCCAGCCCCGCCAGCCCCGGCGGGGACGTGGACGTGTCCGTCGCGCTGCGGGCCGCGCTGCGCAAGCTGAGCCGCGCATGACCAGCCCCGGGCCTGGGCCGGGCCGGGGCGCCCACTCGGCCGCCGAGGACGCGGAGCAGGAAGCCCCCGGCCTGTCCGCCCTGGAAGAGCAGGCCCTCCTGTCCGCGCAGCGGGACAACCTGTCCGCCGCGCCGGGGGGCGCGCTGGCGGCGGCGGACCGGGACCGGCTCGTCTCACCGCTGGCCGACGCGGACGAGCGGGTCATCGAGGGAGCGCTGCGGCCCAAGCGGCTCGCCGAGGTCATCGGCCAGACCCGGGTCCGCGAGCAGCTGTCCCTGGTGCTGGAGGGTGCGCTGCGGCGCGGCCGGGCCCCCGACCACGTGCTGCTGGCCGGGCCACCCGGGCTGGGCAAGACGACGTTCGCGATGATCATCGCGGCCGAGCTGGGCGCGCCACTGCGGATCACCAGCGGGCCGGCTATCGAGCGGGCCGGCGACCTGGCTGCGATCCTGTCCACGCTGAACGAGCGGGACGTGGTGTTCATCGACGAGATCCACCGGGTAGCCCGGCCCGCCGAGGAGATGCTCTACCTGGCCATGGAGGACTTCCGGGTCGACGTCGTGGTCGGGAAGGGCCCTGGCGCGACCGCCATCCCGCTGGAGATCGCCCCGTTCACCCTGGTCGGCGCCACCACCCGGGCCGGGCTGCTGCCCGCGCCGTTGCGGGACCGGTTCGGGTTCACCGCGCACCTGGACTTCTACGAGCCCGCGGAGCTCGAGGTCATCGTCCGCCGGTCAGCCGACCTGCTCGGGGTGACGCTGTGCGACGACGGGGCGGACGAGATCGCCGGCCGGTCCCGGGGCACCCCGCGGATCGCCAACCGGCTGCTGCGCCGGGTCCGCGACTACGCGGAGGTGCGGGCCGACGGCGTGGTGACCCGGGAGCTGGCCCGCGCGGCGCTGGAACTGTACGAGGTGGACGGGGAAGGCCTGGACCGGCTGGACCGCGCGGTGCTCAGCGCGCTGGTGACCCGGTTCGGCGGCGGCCCGGTCGGGCTGTCCACGCTCGCCGTGGCCGTGGGGGAGGAGGCCGAGACGGTCGAGGTGGTGGCCGAGCCGTTCCTGGTCCGCCTGGGGCTCATGGCCCGGACCCCGCGCGGCCGGGTGGCCACCCCCGCGGCCTGGCTCCATCTGGGGCTCCAGCCGCCCGAGCCCCCTGGCCTGGCCCTGCCGGGCAGCCTGTTCGACTGACGCGCAGGTGACGGTGGCCGGTGACACGCCCGCGGGCGTGTCCGGACGCGCCCGAATTGGTCGCGAGGATGTCACGATCAGTCGCCGGAAGCCGTAGCCTGTTGGTGCGCTGCCCGCGCGCCGCTACACTTCGGCAGTTGGTCATCCGCTGCCCGGATGGCCACGGATTTGCGGCCCTGCCGGCCCCATGGCCCGGCGCGCGGCCAGGCAGAGCCCATCAACTGGAAGGAAGCCCCCGCGATGGGGAAGATGCATTATCTCGCGGCCAGCAGTTCCGGCGGTGGGAGCTACACGTTCCTGATCGTCATCGTCGTCCTGTTCGGGCTGCTCTACTTCGTCATGATCAGGCCGCAGCGCAACCGGCAGCGGCAGGCTCAGCAGATGCAGAACACGGTGCAGCCAGGTCAGCGCGTTCGCACCACCTCGGGCATGTACGCCACGGTCGTCGAGGCCGACGATCAGGATGTGGTGCTCGAAGTGGCGCCCGGCGTGCGGATGCGGTTCCTGCGCCGGGCTGTGCTGGAAACCCTGCCGGACGATGACGCCGGGGTGGGCACGGACACGGACGGCTCTTCGTTTGACGAGCAGGACAGCCCGGCGGACCCGAGCCCCGAGGGGAGCACGGATGGCCAGACGGCCACCGAGCACCTGAACGGCAACGGCTCCGGCCCGGGCAGTACCGCGGCGGACCACTCCGCTCAGGACGAGCGCACGGCGGACTGACCGCCTGCCCCGTGCCCAGCGTCGGGCCGGGGGGACACGCGAGCGAAGGATTGACGAGAATTGGCTCCCCCAAGCGGTAACGTCTCCCGGCCTGGCCGGGTGCTGGCCGGGCTGGCCGCGGTGATCGTGGTGCTGTTCCTGATCATCGTGGGCAGCAACATCGGCTCGCCCGGGCAGTGGGGCAAGGACTTCAAGGTCCACCTGGGCCTGGACCTGACCAGCGGTACCACGGTGGCGCTGAAGGCCCAGGCGCCCAAGGGCGTGTCCAGCGCGCAGTTCGCGTCGGACATGACCCAGGCCAAGAACATCATGGCCAACCGGGTCAACGGCGCGGGGTTCACCGAGGCGCAGGTCCAGCAGCAGGGCAGCAACATCATCAATGTCGCCGTCCCCGGGGCCGGCAGCCAGAAGGTGGTGAGCCTGGTCGGGACGACCGCCCAGCTGCTGTTCCGCGAGGTGCTCCTGGAGGCGCCGAACACGGGGGCCACGACGGCCACGACGACGCCCACGCCGACCCCGTCGGTCACACCGTCGTCCAGTGCCTCGGCCAAGGCCAGCGCGTCACCCTCGGCGTCCGCATCCGCCAGCTCGTCCGCGAAGAACGGCGCCCTGGGCAGCGGGGCGGCCCGCGGGTCAGCCGCGAAGGAGATGGCCAGCCGGACCCGTGTGCTGACCGCTTCGCACGCGAAGGCGTCCGCCAGCCCGTCGGCCTCCGCGTCCGCGAGCGCCTCGGCCAGCGCGACCCCGTCGGCCAGCGCCTCCGCCTCACCGTCGGCGACCAGCGGCTCCGGCCTGTCCACGGTGGCGGGCGCCAGCGGTGACGCCAGCCTGGTCAGCGCCCCGGTGCAAGCCCAGTTCAACAAGCTCAACTGCGATGACAAGAACTGGAAGCAGCAGGTCGGCTACACCGCTCAGCAGTACAACAACCCGAACATCCAGACCGTCTCCTGCGGCTCCCTGGGCGGAGTGAAATACAAGTACGTCCTGGACAAGGCCCACGTCCTTGGCAAGGACGTCAAGTCGGCCAGCGCCACCCAGTCGACGTCCAACGTCTACTGGGAGACCAACCTCAACTTCGACTCGGCCGGCGGCTCGGCGTTCGGGAACATCACCGAGAAGATGTTCAGCAAGTACGGCGTGAACTCGGCGCTGGACCAGCTGGCGGTCGTGCTGGACGGCCAGGTGATCTCGGCCCCCGTCATCCAGGGCGCCATCCCCCAGGGCTCCGCGCAGATCACCGGCAGCTTCAGCGAAGCCCAGGCCACCAACCTGGCCAACATCCTGAACTACGGCGCACTGCCGCTGACCTTCACCAAGGAGTCCGTCCAGTCGATCTCGCCGTCGCTGGGCAGCGCCCAGCTGCGGGCCGGGCTGATCGCGGGCGCCATCGGCCTGTTCCTGGTCGTGCTCTACTGCCTGCTGTACTACCGGGGGCTGGCCATCGTGGCGGTGTCCAGCCTGATCATCGCCGGGATCCTGGTGTTCGAGTCGGTGATCCTGCTCGGCAAGTACCAGAACTTCACGCTGGAGCTGTCCGGCGTGGCGGGCCTGATCGTGGCCATCGGCATCACGGCGGACTCGTTCGTGGTGTTCTTCGAGCGGCTTCGCGACGAGGTCCGCGACGGCCGGACGCTGCGGACCGCGGTAGAACGCGGCTGGAAACGGGCCCGGCGCACGGTGTTGGTCTCCGACACCGTGTCGTTCCTGGCCGCGGCCCTGCTGTGGTACTTCTCCATCGGCGAGGTCAAGGGCTTCGCCTTCACCCTCGGCCTGACCACGATCATCGACGTGGTGGTGGTCTTCCTGTTCACCAAGCCGATGATGACCCTGCTGGCCCGGACGAAGTTCTTCGGCCAGGGACACCGCCTGTCCGGTCTCGATCCCGTCCGGCTGGGCGCGCGCACGCCGTGGCGATCCACCCGGACCCCGCGCGTGCGCGCCGGCGCCCCGGCTAAGGAGGCATGATGTCGCGGCTCGGCAACGTCGGCGGCCGCCTGTACCGCGGCGAGGTCTCCATCGACTTCGTGGGCCGGCAGAAGATCTGGTACGCGATCTCCGGGCTGATCCTGCTGCTCGCCCTGATCGGCCTGTTCGGCCGCGGGCTGAACTTCACCGTGGACTTCAAGGGCGGGTCGGTCATCCAGTTCCCTGCCTCCTCGGCGGCCTCGATCAGCCGGGTCGAGAGTGCGGTCACCGCGACCGGCGACGGCCAGGGCGCCATCGTCCAGCACGTCGGTTCCGGGAGCAGCGCCACCTGGCAGGTGCAGACGGGCAAGCTCGACTACGCGCAGGGACTCAAGGTCCAGTCCACACTGGCCAGGGAACTGGGCATCAAGTCGAGCAACATCAGCGTGAACTTCGTGGGCGCCAGCTGGGGATCGCAGATCTCCCAGAAGGCCCTCGAGGCGCTGATCGCCTTTCTCATCGTGATCGTCATCTACCTGTCCATCGCGTTCGAGTGGCGGATGGCCGCGGCCGCGCTGATCGCCCTGGTGCACGACATCGTGATCACCGTGGGCATCTACGCGCTGGCCGGCTTCCCGGTCAGCCCGGCCAGCGTGATCGGGCTGCTGACCATCCTGGGTTACTCGCTCTACGACACCGTGGTCGTCTTCGACAAGGTCCGGGAGAATACCGCCGGCCTGCTCGGGTCGGCTCGCAGCACCTACAGCCAGGCCGCCAACCTGGCCCTCAACCAGACCCTGGTCCGGTCCATCAACACCTCGATCATCGCGCTGCTGCCGGTGGCCGCGATCCTGTTCATCGGCGGCGGCCTGCTCGGCGCGGGCGAGCTGAACGACCTGGCCCTCGTGCTGTTCGTCGGCATGCTGTCCGGCACCTACTCCTCCATCTTTATCGCCACCCCGGTGCTCGCGGACCTCAAGGAACGCGACCCGCAGTACAAGGCGCTGGCCAAGCGGGTGGCGCAGCGGGCCTCCGGCGCCCGCGCCGCCAAGCGTGCCGCCGCCAAGTCGCCGCGGGCCGCCGTGGCGGGTGCGGGGGCGGCAGCCGGTGCGGCCGCGGCCGTGCTGGACCCGGATACCACGGACATCGCTGACACCGGCGACCCCGGGCCGGATACGGACGACGGCGACGCCGCGACGGACGATGCCGACCGGGTTACGGCGGGGCGGGCCGCCCCGCGCCCGGCCCCGGGCGCGCGCCCCGGGCCGCGGCAGCAGCCGCGCCGGAACGCCTCCGCGGCCAAGCGCCGTCCCAGCGGCAAGAAGAAGCGCCGCTAGATGGCGGTCGGTGGGAATGTGGCCGGTGATGGCAGGCTGGGCGATAGCACCGCCCTTCGGAGTACGGCGGAGATCGCCGAGCTGATCAGGGCCCGGGTCCGGGATGTCGCCGACTATCCGCAGCCCGGGGTGATGTTTAAGGACATCACCCCGCTGCTGGCCGACGGCACCGCGCTGGTCGCGGTGGTCAGCGCGCTGTCCAGCGGCCACGACGGGGTGGACAAGGTGGCCGGGATCGAGGCCCGCGGGTTCATCCTGGCCCCCTCGGTCGCCATCCAGCTGGGCGCCGGCTTCGTGCCGGTCCGCAAGCAGGGCAAGCTGCCCGGGCCCACCTACGCGCAGAGCTATGACCTGGAGTACGGCAGCGCCACCATCGAGGTGCACCGGGACGCGTTCGGCCCGGGGGAGCGGGTGCTCATCGTGGACGACGTGCTCGCTACCGGCGGCACCGGCGCGGCCACCGCGGAGCTGGTGCGCCAGGCGGGCGCCGAAGTCGCCGGGATCGCCGTGATCCTGGAGCTGAGCTTCCTCAACGGGCGGGCTCAGCTGCCCGATGCGCCCGTCCGCTCACTGCTCGTTGTGTGACGAGGCGCTGAGCTCGGCACCTTCCGGATCCTCCGCCGATAGAATGGGGTCTTGGCGGACGTGAGGAGTGCCTGTGGCCGGTGACGTGGCAACGACCGGCAGTGACGGAGCCGGTGCCACTCATGCCCTCCCGGACCAGCCCGCCGGGGCCGGGGAGGACAGAGTGGCCGCACCTCCTGGTCAGGCTAGCCCTGACCCGGCCAGCCCTGACCAGGCCAGCCCTGAACTCGCGGGTTCTGAGTCCGCGAGCCCTGATCCGGCCGGCCCGGCGGCCGACCCCGGCGTGGCAGCCAACGGTGCGAGCCCAGCCCGGACCCGTACCGGATCCCGGTCGGCCAACGGCCGGAGCCCTTCCACGAGCCGGGGCGCGAACGGCGGCCGTGGCTCGGGATCGGGACGGGCCGCAGGCGGCGCGGCGGGAAGCCCGGCCGCGACCGGCGGGACCGCAGGCGGCGGAACCACGGTCCGCCGCCGTCTGGCCCGGCTCGGCGCCACCCGGGGCGGCGGGATCAACCCCGTCCTCGAGCCGATGATCAAGACGGTGCGGGCCACTCACCCCAAGGCCGATGTCCGGCTGATCGAGCACGCCTACGATGTGGCCGCGCACTGGCACACCGGGCAGAAGCGCAAGAGCGGCGACCCCTACATCACCCACCCGCTCGCCGTGGCCACGATCCTCGCCGAGCTGGGCATGAATCACGAGACGCTGTGCGCGGCCCTGCTGCACGACACGGTGGAGGACACGGACTACGCCCTCGACCAGCTGCGGGCCGACTTCGGGGACGAGATCGCGGCCCTGGTGGACGGCGTCACCAAGCTGGACAAGGTCAAGTACGGCGAGGTCGCCGAGGCCGAGACCGTGCGCAAGATGGTTGTGGCCATGTCCCGCGACATCCGGGTCCTGGTCATCAAGCTCGCCGACCGGCTGCACAACATGCGCACGCTGCGCTACCTGCCCCGCGAGAAGCAGGAACGCAAGTCCCGTGAGACGCTGGAAATCTTCGCGCCACTGGCCCACCGGCTGGGCATGAACACCATCAAGTGGGAACTCGAGGACCTGGCCTTCGCGACGCTGTACCCCAAGCGGTATGACGAGATCGCCCGGCTGGTCTCCGAGCGGGCCCCGCGCCGCGACGTCTTCCTCCAGGAGGTCATCGAGGACGTCTCGACCGACCTGCGTGACGCCAAGGTCAAGGCCCGGGTGACCGGGCGGCCGAAGCACTATTACTCCGTCTACCAGAAGATGATCGCCCGCAACGTGGGCTTCGATGACATCTACGACCTGGTAGGCATCCGCGTCCTGGTGGACTCGGTGCGCGACTGCTACGCCGCGCTCGGCACGGTCCACGCCCGGTGGAACCCCGTTCCCGGGCGGTTCAAGGACTACATCGCGATGCCGAAGTTCAACATGTACCAGTCGCTGCACACGACCGTGATCGGCCCGGGCGGCAAGCCGGTTGAGCTGCAGATCAGGACCTGGGGCATGCACCGCCGGGCGGAATACGGCGTGGCGGCGCACTGGAAGTACAAGGAAGAAGTCGCTGGCGGCGGCCGGGTGGGCCGGGATGGCACCGGCGACATGGCCTGGCTGCGCCAGCTCGTGGACTGGCAGCGGGAGACGGCCGACCCGGCTGAGTTCCTCGAGTCGCTCCGCTTCGACCTCGGCGCCGCCGAGGTCTACGTGTTCACCCCGCGCGGCGAGGTCATCGCGCTGCCGCAGGGGGCCACGCCGGTGGACTTCGCCTACGCCATCCACACCGAGGTGGGGCACCGCACCATCGGGGCCCGGGTCAACGGCCGCCTGGTGGCGCTGGAGAGCGCGCTGGACAACGGCGACACCGTCGAGATCTTTACCTCCAAGGCGCAAGACGCCGGGCCGAGCCGCGACTGGCTCGGGTTCGTCAAGAGTGCCCGGGCCCGCAACAAGATCCGGCACTGGTTCTCCAAGGAACGCCGGGAAGCGGCGACTGAGACCGGGAAGACCGCGATCGCCCGGGCTATGCGCAAGCACGGCCTCCCGCTGCAGCGGCTGGCCACCGGCGACGCGCTGGTCGCCATCGCGACCGAGCTGCACTACCCGGACCTGTCCGCGCTGTATGCCGCGGTGGGAGAGGGCCACGTCAGCGCCCAGTCGGTGGCGTCCAAGCTGGTCCAGTCGGCCGGCGGGATGGCAGGGGCCCAGGAAGACCTGGCCGAGGCGACGCTGCCGACCCGCCCGCCCCGTCCCCGGCCGCTGGGCGATTCAGGGGTGGTCGTCGAAGGCGCCTCCGACGTGTGGGCGCGGCTGTCCAAGTGCTGTACCCCGGTGCCCGGGGACGAGATCACTGGCTTCATCACCCGCGGCCACGGGGTCTCGGTGCACCGGGCTGACTGCCTGAACCTGCGCCACCTGCTCGACTCCCAGCCCGAGCGGCTGGTCGCGGTGCGCTGGTCGCCCACGGAAGACTCGCTGTTCCTGGTGGCCATCCAGGTGGAAGCGCTGGACCGGACCGGCCTGCTCTCCGACGTCACCCGGACCATCTCCGACCAGCACGTGAACATCCTGTCCGCCTCGGTCACCACGACCAGGGACCGGGTCGCGGTCAGCCGGTTCACGTTCGAGATGGGCGACCCGAAGCACCTCGGTCATGTGCTCCGGGCGGTCCGAGCCATCGATGGCGTCTACGACGTCTACCGGATAACGTCCTAGCCCGACAGTTCGGCCAGGGTGCGCTCGGCTTCTGCTAGCCAGGAGCGGCGGGCCGCGATGGCTTCCTCGGCCTGGGTGGCCGCGCGGGTGTCGCCCCGCTGCTGCGCCTTGGCCAGCTGGACCTCCAGGCTGGCGATGGTGGTGCGGATCTGCTCGACGGTTCCCTGGGCCCGGGCCAGCGCCTCGGGGTTGGAGCGCCGCCACTGGTTGTCCTCGGCTTTGCGGACCGCGTCCTCGACCCGGCGCAGCCCCTGCTCCAGGCGGTCGTGCGCTTCCCGGGGCACCGACCCGGCCTGCTCCCACCGTTCCTGGATGGAGCGCAGGGCCGCCCGGGCGGCTCGCACGTTGGTCACCGGCACCAGCTGGCCGGCCTCCTCCAGCAGCGCGGACTTCACCTCGGCGTGCTCCCGCAGCTCGTTCTCCTTGGCTGAGAACACATCGCTCCGGGCGGCGAAGAACTGGTCCTGGGCCGCCTTGAACCGCCCCCACAGCTCCTCTTCGTCGCCCCGGCCCGCCCGGCCCGCCGCCTTCCAGGACCGCATCAGGTCGCGGTAGGCCGCCGCGGTCGGCCCCCAGTCGGTGGACCCGGCCAGCGCCTCCGCGTCGATGACCAGCTTCTCCTTGCGGGCCTTGGCCTGGTCACGCTCTTCTTCCAGCCCGGCGAAGTAAGCCTTGCGCCGCTTGGCGAACGCATTGCGGGCGGCCGACAGCCGCTTCCACAGCGCGGTCTCCACCGCCCGCTCGGCCCGCGGCGCGGCCTTCCACTCCTCGAGCAGCTGGCGCATCCGCTCCCCGCTGATCTTCCAGTGGGTGGCCTCGGCCGCGATCTGCTCGGCCTCCTCGACGATGCGTTCCTTGTACGACCTGGCCTCGACCCGGGTCTGCTCGCGGGCCGCCCGGACCTCCTCCCGGCGGCTGTCGACCTGGCCGGTCAGGGCCTCGAGCCGGGTGTGCAGCGAGTCGAGGTCACCGACCGCGTTCGCGGTCGCCAGCGCCTCCAGCAGCCGGTCGATGGTCGCCCGGGCGCTGCCGGGGGACAGGTCGGTGGCGGCGATGCGCTGCTCGAGCAGGGCGACCTCGGTCTCCAGCGACTCGTACTTGCGGCGGTAGAAGGCGAGCGCCTCGTCCGGGCTGCCCGCCTGCCATGAGCCAACCACCCGCTCGCTCCCGCCAGCACGCACGTAGACCGTGCCGTCGTCAGCTACCCTGCCCCACGGATCGTTGGCGGTGCTCACCGCTAACCTCCTGATCAGCCCTGGGTCCTGGCCACTTTGCCAGGCTCAGGTCTTCTTGATGGTGACGCTGTCTATAACGACTTTCTCCTTCGGGTGCCCATCCCCGGACCCATTGGCGTTGTCACTGCCCGCCTTGGCCACATTCTGGATGATCCCGAGTCCTTTGACGACCTCGCCGAACGGCGTGTAGCTGGCCCCCAGCTTCGAGTTCTTATATACGAGGAAGAACTGGCTGCCGTTGCTATCGGGGGTGCCGGTGTTCGCCATCGCGAGCGTGCCCGCGGTGTACTTGGCGCCCGGCAGGTTTTCGCTATTGAACGTGTAGCCGGGCCCGCCGCTGCCGGTGCCGGTCGGGTCTCCGCACTGCAGCACGTACGGGTCGATCGTGGTCAGCCGGTGGCAGTGCGTGCTGTTGAAGTACTTCTTGGATGCCAGGTACACGAAGGAGTTGACCGTGCAGGTGGCCTTGCTGTTCAGCAGGTCGATGACCACATCGCCCCGGTTGGTGTGAATGGTGGCCTGGTAGGTCGCCTTGCCGTCAGGCTTCGCCGGCGGCAGGCCCACCTTCCGGGCGGCCGTCCCGCTGGCCTGGTAGCTGCACGTGCTGGCCGGCTCCGCCTGCGCCGAGGCCGAGGAGGTGGCCGAAGCCGACGCGGACGGCGTGGCGGACGACGTCGCGGAGGCGGCCGCGGCCTTGCTGCTGCCGGGGCCGGAGAACAGGAAATAGCCGCCCACGCCCAGCCCGACGACGACGCAGCAGACCACGGCCACTATCGTGATCTGGCGCGCCTTCCTGGCCCGCTCGGCGCGCCGTGCTTGCTGGCGAAGCATGCGGTCGCGGGCTAGCTTGCGCTGCCGTTCCTTCTTACCCGACACGGATCGCTTCCTCCTGGCTGCTTGTTGCCTGCTTACCAGCGAAACTTCGCGAATGGTACCGGCACCGGGGAGGTCGTGACGTCGCTGTTATCGGTTCGCGGCTGGGCTGAGTAGATCGGTAGCCTGTAGCGGGGGAAGTTGACCGTGTGTCGCGCCCTCTGTCCCGAACGCCGCAAGGAGGTCACCCCGTGCTGATTGCCGGGTTCCCGGCCGGTTCCTTCGCCGCCAATTGCTATCTGGTGGCCCCGGAACCGGGGGCGGAGTGCGTGATCATCGACCCAGGGGAAGACGCGGAGCGCGGGATCGCGGAGATCATCGCCGAGCACCGGCTGAAGCCAGTCGCGGTGCTGCTTACGCACGGTCACATCGACCATGTATGGTCCGTGGCGCCGGTCTGCGGGGCACGCGGCATCCCGGCCTACATTCACCCTGACGACCGCATGCTGCTTTCTGACCCGGCCCGGGGCCTGCCGCTGGGCGCGGGGCAGCAGCTGTTCGGCGGGCTGGAGTTCACCGAGCCGGACGACGTCAAGGAGCTCACCGACGGGACGGTGCTGAACCTGGCCGGCCTGGAGATCACGGTGAATCACGCCCCCGGGCATACCCAGGGGTCCGTGGTGTTCCGTTCCGGCCCGGCCGTCATGTTCTCCGGCGACCTGCTGTTCGCCGGGTCGATCGGGCGGACCGACCTGCCCGGGGGCGACAGCGCCGCCATGATGGAGAGCCTGGCCCGGGTCTGCCTGACGCTGCCGGACGAGACGACCGTGCTGCCGGGTCACGGGCCGCAGACGACCATCGGCGCCGAGCGGGCCAGCAACCCGTTCCTGACCGGCGTGGTGCCGGGCAGCGGGTTCGGCCGGCCAGGACGCCCGACGGGGCTCTAGCGGCGGCCGGGCTGGCCAGGGGGAACTGGGGTGCGGCGGGGACGTGGCACAAGACTTTGAGAGCGGCCCGGAAGGGCCGCGGGGGCAGTAATGGAGAGGCTGAGCAGGAAATGATCCGAACCCACGAGGCGGGCACGCTGCGCGCCGAGCAGGACGGCCAGACGGTGACGCTGGCGGGCTGGGTAGCCCGCCGCCGGGACCACGGCGGCGTGACCTTCATCGACCTGCGCGACGCCAGCGGCATCGTCCAGGTCGTGTTCCGGGGCGAGGGCGAGGACGGCCCGGCCCACGCGCTGCGCGCCGAGTTCTGCGTCAAGGTCACCGGCCAGGTCCGCCGCAGGCCGCCGGGCAACGAGAACCCCGAGCTGCCCACCGGCCAGATCGAGGTGGCCGCCGACGAGCTGGAGATCCTCAGCGAGGCCGAGCCGCTGCCGTTCCCCATCGACGGGGCAGGCGAGATCAACGAGGACACCCGGCTCCGGTACCGCTACCTGGACATGAGGCGTGCCGAGACCGCCGCCGCGCTGCGGGTCCGCTCGGAGGCTACCTACCTGGTCACCGACGTGCTGCGCAGCCACCGCTTCGTCTACGTGGAGACCCCTGACCTGACCAGGTCCACCCCGGAGGGGGCCCGGGACTTCCTGGTCCCGGTACGGCTGAAGCCTGGCCACTGGTACGCGCTGCCCCAGTCGCCGCAGCTGTTCAAGCAGCTGATCATGGTCGGCGGCATGGAGCGGTACTGGCAGCTGGCCCGCTGCTTCCGGGACGAGGACTTCCGGGCCGACCGGCAGCCGGAGTTCACCCAGATCGACATCGAGATGAGCTTCATCACCCGCGAGGACGTGGTTGAGGTCGCCGAGGACCTGGTCGCCCGGCTGTGGTCCGAGGTCGTCGGTTACCAGCTGCCGCGGCCCGTCCCGCAGATGACCTACGCCGACGCCATGGCCCGGTTCGGCTCCGACAAGCCCGACCTGCGGTTCGGCTGCGAGCTGGCCGACCTGACCGGGTTCTTCGCGCAGACCTCGTTCCGGGTCTTCCAGGCCCCCCACGTCGGGGCGGTGGTCATGCCCGGCGGGGCCCGGCAGTCGCGCCGCGAGCTGGACGCCTGGCAGGACTGGGCCAAGGCCCGGGCCGCCCGCGGCCTGGCCTACGTGCTCATCGACGACGCGGGACAGGTCTCCGATTCCGGGCCGGTCGCCCGGCACCTGTCGCCCGAGGAACGGGCCGGGCTGCCCGCGGCCGCGGGAGCCGGGCCCGGGGACGCGGTGTTCTTCGCCGCCGGCCCGGCCCAGCAGGCCCGCTCACTGCTCGGCGCCGCGCGGCTGGAGATCGGCCACCGGCTGGGCCTCATCGACCCCGACGCGTGGGCGTTCACCTGGGTGGTGGACGCGCCGATGTTCGAGGAGGACGGGGCCGGCGGCTGGACCGCGGTGCACCACCCGTTCACCGCGCCGCTGCCCGAGTGGGCCGGCAAGTTCACCGACGAGCCGGGCGGTGCTCTCGCCGACGCCTACGACCTGGTCTGCAACGGTAACGAGATCGGCGGCGGCTCGATCCGTATCCACCGCCCCGACATGCAGCAGAAGGTGTTCGACGTCATCGGCCTGTCCCGTGCGGAAGCCCGGTCGCAGTTCGGCTTCCTACTCGACGCGCTGCACTACGGGCCGCCGCCGCACGGCGGCATCGCGTTCGGCTGGGACCGCCTGATCATGCTGCTGGCGGGGCGGGACACGATCCGCGACGTCATCGCCTTCCCCAAGGCGGCGTCCGGTTCCGACCCGCTCACCGGCGCGCCTACCCCCATCTCGGCCGAGCAGCGCCGCGAGGCAGGCATCGACGTCGCCGTGCCGCCAGACGGGGACACCCCGGATCCCGACCCCCGGACCGAGACCTCTCGATCCTGACCGGGTCGCCGCAGCGGATAGTGTCGCAGTGTGGTAAGGGCAGGCACCGCTGGCAGCGGTCAGGCGGACAGCCTCTTCGACGCGGCCGGGGAAGAGGCGGCGCGGGCGGCCGCTCCGCTCGCGGTGCGGATGCGCCCGCGCACCCTGGACGAGGTGGTCGGGCAGCGGCACCTGACCGGCGAGGGAACTCCGCTGCGCAAGCTGGCCGAGAACGACGCCGGCATGTCCGTGGTGCTGTGGGGCCCGCCGGGTACCGGCAAGACCACCCTGGCCCACGTGATCAGCCAGGTCACGAGCCGGCGCTTCGTCGAGCTGTCCGCGGTCACCGCGGGCGTCAAGGACGTGCGCGCGGCGATCGAGGCCGCCCTCCGGGAGCTGGGCATGAGCGGCGCCCAGACCCTGCTGTTCATCGACGAGGTGCACCGTTTCAACAAGGCGCAGCAGGACGCCCTGCTGCCCGCGGTGGAGAACCGCTGGGTCTCGTTCATCGGGGCCACCACCGAGAACCCGTCGTTCTCGGTGGTCGGCCCGCTGCTGTCCCGGTCCCTGCTGCTCACCCTGGAACCGCTCAGCGACGGCGACATGCGCGAGGTGATCAGCCGGGCGCTGACCGACGAGCGCGGCCTGGACGGCGCGGTCATCCTCGACGACCAGGCGCTGGACCACCTGATCCGGCTGGCCAGCGGTGACGCCCGGCGGGCGCTGACCTACCTGGAGTCGGCCGCGCTCGGGCTGCGCCGCGGCGCCACCATCGATATCGCCGTGCTGGAGCGCGCCGTCGACCGGGCCGCGGTCCGCTACGACCGGGCCGGTGACCAGCACTACGACGTGATCAGCGCGTTCATCAAGAGCATCCGGGGCAGCGACGCCGACGCCGCGGTGCACTACCTGGCGCGGATGATCGAAGCCGGCGAGGACCCGCGGTTCATCGCCCGGCGGCTGATCGTGCACGCCAGCGAGGATGTCGGGATGGCCGACCCGTCCGCGCTGGGGGTAGCGGTCGCCGCGGCCCAGGCCGTCGAGTTCGTCGGCCTGCCCGAGGCCCGGATCAACCTGACCCAGGCCACCATCCACCTGGCGCTGGCCCCGAAATCGAACTCCGTGATCAAGGCGATCGGCGCGGCCTCCGCGGACATCCGAGCCGGGCTGGCCGGGCCGGTGCCCGCCCACCTGCGGGACGCGCACTACCCGGGCGCGGAGAGGCTCGGCCACGGCAAGGGCTACGCCTACCCGCATGACTACGCCGAAGGCGTGGTCGGCCAGCAGTACGCCCCCGATTCGCTGGCCGCCCGCACCTACTATGAGCCGTCACGGCATGGCGCCGAAGCGCGCTTCGCCGAGCGCTCCGAGCGGATCAAGGGGATCCTGGGCCGGGCCCAACCGGACGAGCAGAGCCAACCGGACGAGCAGAGTCCGGACGGGGCCGGCCGGGACGGTTCCTGAGGGCCGGGGGCGCCGGTCCGGGAGGTTCCCGGCCCTGGGTGGGCCCGGCCGGCGGACCGGCTCCGGGGTGACCGGCCGGGACCGGCTGCCCGGTGCCGCGGTCGGGGGATGAGAAGGCCGCCTGCGAGATAAGGTCAGGCAGATGAGGGAGCAGGCATGCTGAACGCGGTATGGGTGGCGGTCATTATCGCCGCCGCGTGCTGGGCGGTCCTGGTGGTCGCCGCGGTGTACGTGCTGATCAAGCTGTCCAGGCTGATCACCCAGACGTCCGCGACCGTGTCCGGGCTGCGGGAGAACAGCGACGCGGTGATCGCCCGGGCGCACGCCACGATCGACGCCACCGCCGGGCAGCTGAACCGGACCGATGAGATCACCGCGAGCATGGACCAGGTCGCCGCGGGCATGGCGGAGCTCACCGGCCGGGTGACCGCGCTCGCCCCGCTGGCCAGGCTGGCCGCGGCCACGTCCAGCACGAAGCTGGCCCGGGTCTCGGCCTTCGTCTACGGTGTCCGGCACGCCGCGGAACTGCGCGCTGCGGCCGCCAGCGCGCGCAGGCAGCTGCCCCTGGGGGTTCCGGGGGGTCGTCCCCCCACGGGTGGTGAGGCGAGGCGCGCCGAAGGCGTGTCCTCTCCGAGCCAGGCGTCGCGGGGGGTTCCGGGGGGTCGTCCCCCCGGGCTAACACAGCGCCCAGGGGTCCGGTCATGATCCGCCGACTGTTCTGGCTGACCCTCGGGGCGGCGCTCGGGATCTCCGGGTACCGCCGGGTGACCGCGGTGGCCCGGGCCATCATGCCGGCCCCGCGGGCCCGGGAGCTAACCCGGTTCGCCGGGGATGTCCGTGAGGGCATGGACATCTACCGCCAGCGCCAGATCCAGGCGTCACGTCCCGCCCTCGAAGGGCGCACCGATCATGAAGAGGATGGCCGTTGATGGAGTCGGCAGAGATTGCCCGCCGTTTCCTTACCTATTTCTCGGAGCGCGGGCACACCGTGGTGCCGTCGGCGTCACTGATCGCCGAGGACCCCACCCTGCTCCTGGTGAACGCGGGGATGCAGCCGTTCAAGCCGTACTTCCTCGGCCAGGCCACCCCGCCCTTCAACCGGGCCACCAGCGCCCAGAAGTGCGTGCGCACCCCGGACATCGAGGAGGTCGGCAAGACCACCCGGCACGGCACGTTCTTCCAGATGCTGGGCAACTTCTCCTTTGGTGACTACTTCAAGGAGCAGGCCATCCCTTTCGCCTGGGAGCTGCTCACCACGCCGGAGCGTGACGGCGGGTTCGGGTTCCCCGAGGACCGGCTGTGGGCCACCGTGTACCACGACGACGATGAGGCGTTCCGGATCTGGCGGGACACCGTCGGCGTGCCGGAGAGCCGCATCCAGCGCCGGGGGATGGCGGACAACTTCTGGTCCATGGGCGTGCCCGGCCCGTGCGGCCCCTGCTCGGAGATCTACTACGACCGGGGGGCCGACTACGGCCGGGCCGGCGGCCCCGAAGCCGACGAGGACCGCTACCTGGAGGTGTGGAACCTCGTCTTCATGCAGTTCCTGCGGGGCGAGGGAGCGGGCAAGGAAGGCTGGCCCATCCTGGGCGAGCTGCCGTCCCGCAACATCGACACCGGCATGGGCCTGGAGCGGATGGCCGCCATCCTCCAGGGCGTCGACAACATTTACGAGATAGATACGTTGTGGAAAGTACTGGACCGGGCGGCGGAGCTGACCGAGCAGAAGTACGGCCGCGACCACCGCGTCGACGTGTCCCTGCGGGTCGTCGCCGACCACGTGCGGACCGCGGTCATGATGGTGGCCGACGGGGTGCTGCCGAGCAACGAGGGACGCGGCTACGTGCTGCGCCGGATCCTGCGCCGCAGCATCTACAACCTGCGGCTGCTGGCCGGCGGCCAGCG
>DATCFY010000200.1:0-34873 GCA_036509255.1 Streptosporangiaceae bacterium | reverse complement strand
GATCCTGCTCGACGAGATCGAGAAGGCGCACCCGGACGTGTTCAACATCCTGCTCCAGGTGCTCGACGACGGCCGGCTCACCGACGGCCAGGGCCGGACCGTGGACTTCAAGAACACGGTCCTCATCATGACCAGCAACCTGGGCTCCGACCTGATCACCCGGCGGGCCGGGCCGCTCGGGTTCGCCGGGAGTTCCTCCACCACCAGCTCCACGCAGCAGGACAACCTGCAGGAGCAGCTCATGCGGCGGCTCCGGGAGTCGTTCCGGCCGGAGTTCCTGAATCGGATCGACGAAACCATCGTATTCCGCCAGCTCGACGAAACCGAGCTCCGCCAGATCACCGAGCTGATGCTGCAGGAGACCAAGCGCCGCCTGCACGCCCAGAACGTGATGCTGGAACTCACTCCCGCCGCGGTGGAGTGGCTCGCCCAGCACGGCTACCAGCCCGACTTCGGCGCCCGGCCGATGCGCCGGGTCATCCAGCGCGAGGTCGACAACGAGCTGTCGCGCCGGCTGCTGGACGGGCGGATCAATCCGGGCCAGAAGGTCACCGTAGGCGTCCAGGAGGGCCACCTGACCTTCATCCCCGACGGGCAGCAGGTGCCAGCCCAAGCGGGCTGAAAAACCAAGGCACGCAACGAAAGGCACGATATGCAGCGCGAGAGTTCCAAGCACGGTCCGCGACTCGACGACGAAATGGAAGAAGAAGACCAGACCATCCTGCGGTCGGGCCAGCCGGCGCGCACCGAGGAGTGGCGGGAACCCGAGCCGTTCGATCCGGGTCACCTGGAAACGGAACTGCCCGAGGGGGAAGAGCCCGCCGCCCCGCGGGGGATGACCCCGGCTGATGTGGAGCGGCGCGCCGACATCGCCCGCTGGCTGCCCCCGCACAAGTTCCCTGCGGACCGCGACACGCTGGTTGGCTTCCTGCAGCACGAGGGCGCGCCCGACGACGTCGTCGACGCCATCTCCGCCCTGCCCGGCCGGCGGAAGTTCGGCACGATCGGCGAGGTCGTCCGGGCGCTCGGCATCCCGTAGAGGCGGAGTAGGGGGCGACGGGCGGCCCGCCACCTGATGACGAAGCCGCCCAGTTCCTCGGGCGGCTCCGCACGGACCGCGACGCCGGTGACGGTGGCCGCGGCCGGCCGCGGTGGCTCACGGGAGACCCGTGCGGATCCCGGACCAGGCCGGGATGCGTGACAGCATGAGCGGGTGGCGGAGTTCGACGCGGAGCTGTACCTGCGGGTGGCCGGGGAGCGCACGCTGCTGGACGCTGCAGGCGGCGACGGGCCGGGCGGGGTGTCACCCGTGGACGTAGCCGGGCACGTCCTGGTTGCGGTGGGAGCGATCACGGCCGGCCAGGCCCAGGCGATCGTGGATGACTATCAGCTGGCGCAGGCCTACCGCCGGGGTGAGCATCGCCATCGCCGCCACGTCCGGGCGCCGCGGTCCGCGCCCAGCGGCAGCGGGCCCGGCCCGGGCGCGCTGCGGGCGGTGGCGTGCGGGCGCCTAATCGAGTAGCCGTGGGGCCAGTTGTTCCTGCGTTACCTGGTGCTCCGGTCCGACTCGACCGCGCTGCACGTGTCGATGCGCGCGTCGCCAGCCACCCCCGGCCCGGCGCCCCGCTCCCTGAGCCTAGGGTTCGCGAGCGCCACGTCCAGGATCAGGAGGGTCCGGCCAGGCCCGGGCCCGGGTGCTCGCGTCAGCGGTTCCGGGCTGCCCCAGCAGCTCTCCCTCACAGACGACCGCGGGACGACGGTGTCCGGCGGGTTGTCCGGCAGCGGCAACGACAGCGAGTGGGACGGCGAGTTCGAGGCCAACCCGGGACTCGCCCAGGACACCGCGTGGATCGAGGTGGCGGGCGAGCGGGTCGATTTGCCCGCCGAGCCTGCCCCGTCCCCCGACGTCCGGGTCGAGCCCCTGACCGCCCAGGATCCGGCGGTGGCCTACCTGTGGGCCAAGGTCGCGATCGGGACCGAATTCCATGGTCCCGACACTCTCGAGTTGTCGATAGAGACGCTCGTCGCGGTCGGCGCGCTGGCCTCCGACGATCCCGCCATCGCCGAGGTGCGGGCGGTGGCAGCCCAGCTCTCGCGAGGCACAGGCGGCACCCGGGCCGCGGGCCGCCACGGACCGCTCCCGGAGCCCTGGCGATCCCTCCTGGCCCGGCGCGGCCGCGGTGGCGGCCCACGGGGGCTCGTCGTGGCCGGCGTGACCACCCCGGAGTTTGACGGGATCACCGTCGCGGTGCTGGCCGTGCAGTCCGAGGACGAGGGGTTCTCCGCCGACGTCGAGCTCGTGCCTGGTCTGCCGCACTGGCGGTGGTTCCTGGCGTCGGTCGACCAGCCGCTCCTGGCCTGGTGGGCCGCGGACGACCGCGGCCATCACTACCTTGGCCAGTCCGGCAGCTGGCATTCCAGCGAGGAGCATTCCGGCGGGCAGATCCATTTCTGGCCTGCCCTCGACCCGGCCGCTCGCGTGGTCGACATCATGCCGGCCACGATGACCGCGCGAGCCGTGATCCGGCTGCCGCTGAACTGGGACGAGCAACTATGAGTGCTCCGTGGTGGCAGGGTGTCGCGCCGGCCGCGGCCCGGTTGTCCTGCGACGGCCGGGAGCACCAGCTGCGCTGGGCTCAGGGGGAGCTGCGGGCCCCCGACCACCCGGACCTGGAGGGTGAGCAGATCCTCAGCGTCCTGGCCGGCCGGAGGACGGGCCGCCGGGCCAGGCCCTGGGGCCGGGGGCGGGCCGGATGGCCCGTCGCCGGGCGGCCATGACCGCGATTATGGGCGGGCAGGCGTCACGGGACCGGGATCCTGGTCACGGCCTGGGCGCGCTGCTCGGCCTGGGCGGCCCGATGCAGGCCCGGCTGACGGCCACCGTGGCCGCGGCCTGGCGGGAGCGGCTGCGCGACGGGACGGCATCCGCGGACGCCGCCGCGGTCCGGGCGGCCCGGCCGGCTTTGCACGCGGCGCTGTACGGCCGGGTCGTGGCCACCCTGCGGGCCTGGACCGGGCGGCCAGACCTCCCGGTGACGCTGACCATGGTCCCGGAAGCGGCACCGCCGGCCCTGGCCCGCGACGGGGACGGGATGGCGGCCGAGCTGCCGTTCGGCTGGATCAGCGACGTGTGGGCCCGCGGCCTGGGCACCTGCTGGGACCAGTTCTGCCTGGCCGCAGAGCCGGCCGGGGACGGCTGGACGCTGTCCGCCGTGGCCCCGGACCTAGGGCCACCGTCCCACGTCACATCAGCGGTCCCCCGCCCGGCTGACCAGGGCCCTGCTACGGGCGCACCGGCCCGGGACCGGCTGACACGGCTGGGTCACGGTTCCAGCGCCTGCGTGCCCGGCGGGCGTGCTTGCGGGCGCACCGCTGGCAGGCCGACACCGGGCCTGCGACCGCCACCGCCGGAACCCCCATTAACCAGTGACGGCGATGGAAACGGCAGGGTTCCCCGGGAGCCGGCCGGGGCAGGGCCGGGGCGGCGCAGGACGGTCCGGTGGCCGGATCCAGGTGCACCCAGTGCGGCAGCGGTGCGCCGGCGGCCCAGCGCAACGGGTGGCCGGCGGCCGTGCACACCACGCCGGACAGTTCGGGGACCACGGCCAGGCCTGGAGGCGACCCAGCCGGGACGGGCCAGGCGGCACCGGCCGCCGCGTGGTATTCCTGCGGCGAGACCAGGCCCGAGGCCGCGGCCAGTTCCCAGCGGGCCAGATGGGTGCCCTCACACGAGCACGGTTCGGCCCGGGCGGCCTGGCAGCCGCCGCAGGGCACGCTGCGCACCGCCTCAGCCACGTCGGCGGGCATCGCGCTGCTCATCGCGGTCATACCCCCCCCACGCCGCTATCGTCCGCCTACCCATAGTAGTTGCGCATAAGCCGGGCGTCGCGTGGCGAACACCGGCCATCGCGTAGCGGCCAGCCCAAATGCCTGCTGCCGGAGTTCATGCGTGGCGACGCGCCGTCACCGGTGGCGGTGCGCGCTAGCCGGCGGGCTACGCCAGGCAGCTGAGCGGCGCCCCGCCGTTGTAGGCCACCATGTCGGCCAGCGCGGCAGGCACGTCGATGGGTCCTCCGCGCGGTGTCCCGGCGAGTTCGGCGCAGGCCCGGTGCAGGTTGCCGACGATCCGCTCAGGGTCGGCCCAGCCGGCGAAGCGGCCCAGGTCGGTGTCCCGGGCCGCGGCGAGCGGGGCGACCCCCGCCACCCGGGCGCGGGCCGCGACATCCAGCACGAACCGGAGGTAGTCCAGCGTTGCCTCGAGCGGCCCTGTGCCCTCGAAGACAGGACCGTGGCCCGGCACCGTGACCCGGGCCTCGAGCGGCGCCACGACCTGTTCCAGCACCTCGGCCGCCCCCGCCACCGAGCCCATCAGGAGGAAGGGCGTCCCCCCGTTGAAAATGAGGTCCCCGCAGAACAGCACGGAGCGGTCCGGGATCCAGACGATCGAATCGTTAGTGGTATGGGCGGGAGTACCGACGTGACGCACGGCTGCGCGGAGGTCACCTGCGTGCACCGCGATCTCGTCGGTGAACGTGACAAACGGCGGGTCGAGGACCAGCTCGCCCCAGTCCGGCCCGTCCCAGAAGCCCAGGTCACGCGCCGGGCCGAAGGCGAGAGCCTCGGTGCGCGTGCTCTCGTGGCCGACGATGGCCGCGGCCGGGAACAGGCAGTTGCCGAACGTGTGGTCGCCATGGTGGTGCGTGTTGACCACCGTGCGCACCGGCTTCGGCGTGACGGTCGCGATGGCGGCCTGGTACGCGCGGGTCCGGCGGTGGGTCGCGCAGGCGTCGATGCTGATGACTCCCTGCGGCCCGGTCAGGAACCCGGTGTTGTTGATCCACCAGGTGCCGTCGGGCTGGATGTAGGCGTAGACCCCGGCGGACACCTCGTGTACCTCGGGCCGTCCCGGGACGGTGATATCGCTGGCCAGGCTGCTCATCAGGCTCCTTCCCGGTAGCCCAACCTAGCCGCGGGCCGTGCGGCGCTCCGCGCGTGATCTTCCGCCTGGTTGAGATGGACTGCTCAGACGGACTGCTCAGACGGGTGGGCCACGGCGTGCCGGACCTGGCCGAGGGCTGACCGGACCCGGAACGCCAGCGCGATCTCCATCACCCCGTAGATGATCAGCCAGATGCCGAGCACCCAAGACAGCGTCACCAGCGAGATACCTGGATAGGAAAGCACGACGATCCCGGCCAGGATGCTGAGCACGCCGGTGAAGCCGGTCCAGCCCCGGTGCGGGTGGTCCCGGTAGGCCAGTGCGTTGAAGATCTCCGAGAAGCCGTTGACGATCCAGAAGATGCCCAGCAGCAGGGCCAGCGCCACCACCGAGATCAGCACGTGGCGCACCGCGTACAGCCCGACCACGAAGGCAAGCAACCCCAGCACAGCGCGCAGCACCCGGACTCCGCCCGTCAGGTCGCTGCCCGCGAACGCGCTCACGAACTGGAAGATGCCCGCCACGATCAGCTGGATGCCGAAAAGCACGGCGATGACGATGACTGTCGGGCCGGGCCACGCCACCACGGCTACGCCCGCGATTAGCGTGAGGATGCCAAAGGACAGAAGCCAGATCCAGTGCCGGCCAAGCGAGGCCATCGAGTCAGCGATATCGGTCCGTGCGTCAGGACTCATCCGGGGCTCCCGCGATAGTCAGGATGGTACAGATCAAGCATCGGGGACGAAGGCGGCCCTTGTCGATGTGCGGCGGCACAATCCGCGCGGCTCCCGCCGGTGGCTGGTTACCACGCCACCAGCGCCACCGCTCCCGCACCGGCGGCCTGGACGGCCCGGGCCCTGCGGGCCGTACACCGGGACTTTGACAGCCGTCGATTTAGATGCCTATCGTCGTTCATCTCTACGTCAACACCGCCGGGTGACCGGAGCAGGGAGCACGCATGCACCGGGCGTCCGAGGTTTCTCGTCCCGCTTGGATGAAGGCGTTCCCGGGACGCAGCGACGGGGTGCGCCGGTCACCGGTCGAGATCGTGGCCAACATGGCCTCGTACGTGACCCGGACCCCGGTCGCGGATCTGTCCGGACTGCGCGGCGGCTGGTTCGGCCGGTGGACCGACGGCGTGGTGGCCATGCGCGGCGACTGTGTCGCGTTCGCCAGCCATTGGCAGCTGCACAACTACCGGATCCTCACCGAGTCCGGGCCACTCTGGGTGGTGCTGGGGGACTCGACGGCCCAGGGTCTCGGCGCGCCCAGCCCGGAAAGCGGGTACGTCGGTCAGGTGCTGGCCGAACTCCGGGAGCGGACCGGGCAACGCTGGCGGGTGCTCAACCTGTCCACCTCCGGCGCGCTCATCCGGGACGTCCTGCAGTACCAGCTGCCCCGGCTGCCCGCCGCCCCGGACCTCGTGACCTGCGGAATCGGCGTGAACGACATCCTGTACACCGCGCCATCCCGGCTGTTCGCCGACCTGCGCACGCTCCTGGCCACCCTGCCCGACGAGACTGTCGTCCTGGACCTGCCCCTGCCGGGCGGCCTGTGGGGCGTCCTCGGCGGGTTCAGCGTGCCCTACGTGGTGCGGATCAACCGGGCCATCCATCGCCACGCCCGGGCGCGCGGGCTCCCGGTGGCCGAGGTGTCCACGCATTTCCGGCCGCCCTGGAGCGGCAAGTTCGCGTCGGACTACTTCCACCCCAGCCAGGCTGGTTACCGCGACTGGGCACGGGCGCTGCTGGCCGCGCTGCCGTCCGGCGCCCGCTGGCGGGACCCGCTTCCCGCGCGGTAATGCCGCCTACTGTTCGCGAAGTTGTCACGCTGAGTTGCCGATTACTGAGCCTGGTGACGTCAAGATCAGTGCGTGAGGATCGTGCGGCTCGCCAACTACGTGGCCCCGGCCTCAGGGGGCCTGCGCACCGCGCTGCGTGAGCTCGGCGCGGGCTACCAGGCCGCCGGTCACGAACCGGTGCTCGTCATCCCCGGTCCCCAGCCAGGGCGAAACCGCACGGAGCAGGGCCTGGTCGTCACCGTTCCCGGCTGGCGGGTGCCCGGCACTGGCGGATACCGCGCCATCCTGGCCCGCCGGTCGCTGCGGCGGCTGCTCGAGGAACTGGAGCCCGACCGGCTCGAGGTGTCCGACCGCACCACGCTGCGCTGGACCGGAGCGTGGGCCCGGGCCCACGGGGTCCGGTCGATGATGGTGTCGCACGACAGCCTGGCCGGGCTGATGGAGATGTTCAGCCCGCCCGCAGTGCCCACGGCCCGGCTCGCCGACCGCTTCAACCGCAGCACGGCCGCCTCATACGACGTGGTGGTCTGCACCACCGCGTGGGCCGCGGCCGAATTCCGCCGGCTCGGCGTGCCGAACCTGGTCCAGGTCTCGTTCGGCGTCGATCTGGCCTGCTTCCACCCCGACCGCCGCGACGAGGGCCTGCGCTCCCGGATCGCCCCGGGCGACCAGGCCCTGCTGGTGCACTGCAGCCGGCTGTCGCCGGAAAAGCGGCCGCAGCGCGCCGCGGTGTGCCCGCGGTGCTCGTGGTCGCGGGGGACGGCCCGCAGCGCCGGGCGCTGCAGGCCCAGGCCCGCGGCCTGCCCGTCCGGTTCCTGCGGCATGTCTCCGACCGCGGGCTGCTGGCCCGGCTGCTCGCCACCGCCGACGTGGTGATCGCGCCCGGGCCGGTGGAGACGTTCGGGTTCTCGGCCCTGGAGGCGCTGGCCAGCGGAACCCCCGTCGTGGTCAGCAGCCGGAGCGCCCTGCCCGAGATCGTCGGGCCAGCCGGCCTGGCCACGGAAGACCACGATGCGGCGTGTGCCGACGCCGTCCAGCGCGTGCTGGAACAGGACGTGACCGGACGCCGGCGGCTGGCGCGCCAGCAGGCCGAGCGGTTCGACTGGCCCACCGCGGTCCACGGCTTCCTCGACGCGCACGGGCTGGCCGCGGAGCGTGGCTTCCCCCCGGTGGCCGCGGCCGTCGCCGGGGCCCGCGGGCCGGGCAGGAACCCGCGGTGACCAGCACATCCGAGGCGGGTGCCCGGACCGCGGTGCCCGAGCCGGTGATGCGCTTCGCAGCCCTGGGAGATTCGGTGACACTGGGGATCGGGGACCAGATGCCGCACGGTGGCTGGCGCGGCTGGGCGGCCCTGCTGGCCGGGTCGCTGGCGCCACCGGATCAGGTCGAGCTGTGCAACCTGGCCCGCAGCGGGGCCCTGGTCCGGGACGTGGCCAGCGAGCAGCTGCCCGTGGCGCTCTCGGTGCGCCCGGCCCTCGCCTCGGTCCTGGTCGGAGTCAACGACACGCTGCGCGGCAAGTTCGACCCCGCCGCGATCGCCGCCGATCTGGAGAATATCGTCGCCGCGCTCCGGCACGCCGGCACGGTGGTGCTCACCGCGAGCCTCCCCGACCCCGGGCTGCTGCTCCGGATCCCGGCCTCGGTCCGCCGCCCGCTGGCCCGCCGGGCCCACGAGATCAACGCGGCCCTGGGCCAGCTCGCGGTGCGCTACGACCTCGTCCACGTAGACCTCGCAGCCTGCCCTGAGATCTACGACAAGCGCATGTGGGGAGTGGACCGGCTGCATCCCAGCGAACGCGGGCACCGGATGCTGGCCGGGATGTTCGCGGCCCGGCTGGCCGAGCGGGGCATGCCGCCGCTCGCCCCGCCCGATCCCGAGCCCGCCAACCCGGAGCCGAGCACCTGGCGGCAGGCCCACTGGATGGCCACCAAGGGAACCGGCTGGATGGTCCGCAGGTCCCGGGACCTGCTGCCCGGGCTGCTGCAGCTGGCGCTGGCCGAATGGTGGCACGGATGGCGCGGTCCCGGGACGGGCCCGGAGCCAGGCAGGGAAGCTGACTGAGATGAGCGATCCTGGGCTCGGGCCGGCGGGTGCACAGGTTGCGGGCGCCGATCCCCCAGTGCCGGGCTGGCCACGTCGCGGAAGACCAGCCAGCGCATCCCCGCATACATGTACACGCACTCACACGCGGCCGCGGCCAGCCGGGCCAGCCGGTAGTCCAGGCCGAGCGCGGCCAGCCCGGTGGTCACGCCGAGGATCAGGCCCAGGAAGTTGACCGTCACCACCGCGGTGTAGACCGTCAGCTGGGGGCCGAGGGCACCGTGCGAGCGGACGTTGAGCGAACGGTTGAGGATGTACCCCAGGCCGGACGCCAACGCGTAAGCCGCGGTAATGCCTACGGGCAGTGGCCATCTCAGCCCGCCGTGAAAGGCGGTCAGCAGGGCTAGGTCCACGGGGAAGGTGATCGAGCTGATCACCGCGAAACCGGCCAGCCGCGCGGACACGACCCGGTCAGGCCGAACGGCAGCCGGGCCGCGACGGCGGCCATCACGGCGGTGAACCGGGCCCCCCGCTGCGGCCCCGTCGCGGACATGACCGCCAGCCTGTCAACCCCGGGTGACGGGCGGGCGCCTCCGGCTGACGATCTGGCCAATTGTCTGGGCTGGCCGCTCAGCGGCCGGCGTTCCGGTCAGCCGAACGGGAGCCGTTCACCGCGCGCTGGCGCCGACGCTGACCCCGCTCGGCCCGACCCGGACCGGCAGCGGCTCGGGCTGGCTGTCCTTCCTCCAGGGCCGCAGCCGCGCGGGGAAGGGGCGGACGGGCAGGGAGATGACCGCCTCCAGGGTGGCCAGGCGGCGCAGGAACGCGAAGATGAACCAGGAGGGTGAGAGCAGGATGGCGCGCCAATACCGGTACTTGATCGCGTAGGGAATGCTGATGGCCAGCTCGAGCCCACCGCCGATGATGTAAAGCAGCGCGAACGTGGCCATGTTCTGCCGGTAGGTCGGGTTGGTGAGGACGAGTTCCAGCAGGAAAATGGGGGCGACGAGGCCGGCCTGGATGGAGAACCAGGAGAAGCCCCGGCGCATGGTCCAGAACCAGACCCGCGGGCCGGCCGACCCGGCGCGCATCGGGACGTGCCGCGCGAACGTGTGAAACCCGGCCCGGGCCCAGCGGGTGCGCTGCTCCACGAACTCGCCGGGGCTCCGCGGCACGTCCTCGTAGGAGATGAGCCGCGGGTCGATCATCACCCGGTAGCCGAGCCGGCCGATCTGCATGGTCAGGTCGGTGTCCTCACCGTTCATCCCGACCGGGAAACCGCCGCAGGTGACCGCCGGGCCGCGCCGGAACGCCGTGAAGGTGCCGGGGATGACCACGATTCCGTCCACCAGGGCCTGGCCGAGTCGGGCGAACCGGAACACGAACAGCGCTTCCAGCGCCCGCATGTGGTGGAACCAGGTCACTGAGTCGGTCCGCGGCGCTTCCATCGCTCCGACGCAGCCGATCTCCGGGTCCCGGAACCACGGCACGGCGTAGACGAGGGCATCCTCGCCCACCACGCAGTCGGCGTCGATCCGGATGACGATCTCCGCGTCGGTGATCTTGATGCCTCGGTTCAGCGCGGCGGCCTGGCCGCCATTCTCGCTCGTCAGGATCTCGGCGTGGGCGTACCGGAACGTGGCGATTTCCGCCGCGGCCAGTTCCGCCGTGTTGTCGAGCGAGCCGTCGTTGGAGACCACCACGCGGACCGGGCCGCCGTAGCGCCCGGCTGCGATGTCGATCGACCGCAGCAGCCGGACGATGTTATCCGCCTCGTTGTACGCCGGGACGATGATGTCCACTGGCGGGCGGTCCGGTCCCGCGTGCGGCATCGTTCGGTTGGCCCACCAGAGGAGCCAGAGCGGGGCGAACATCAGCAGGAACAGCATGCTGACCGCGTACAGCGGCACGAAGACCTGCCACACCGAGCCCAGGTTGGCCTGCTGGGAGATGAACGCGTACAGGCCCACCAGCACCGTGATCACGGTGATCAGGGCACACCAGGTGAGGACGTTGTCCCACAGCCGCGGGCGGCGCACCAAGGGAACCGTGGTCGACCGGGGCAGGGCGAAAGCCGTGAACGTGATGCGCATCATGACCAGGCCGCCGATGAGCAGGTTCGCCAGCGTCGCCTCGATGCCGAACGGGCCCACCGGCCAGCCGGTGGTGATGCCGATGGCGATCATGAGCGCCTGGGTGAGCAGGGTCATCGCGAGGTAGAGCGGGACGTGCAGGAGCATCACCAGTCGCCGGCCCAGCCTGGCCCGCACGACCAGGGAGATGGCGATGATGTACGCGACGGCGAAGAACGCGAGGGCCGGGCGGAGCCGGGCGACGTACCCGTTCACGGCGGCCGCATTGTGGGTCAGGGCTACCGCCACGTCGCGCATGCCCTCGGAGTACAGGAGGGGCAGGGAAGGCCGCTTCCAGCCGAGGAAGAGCAGGCCCGCCGCCGCGGAGATGGCGAGGAAAGCCCAGGTCCTCGGCCGGTGGTTGGGCGTGCGGACGTGGCCCGGGATGAAGACCTCCGTCCGCCCGTCACCCCGGTCGTCCGCGCTGTCCGCGTAGGTCGGCAGCAGGCATGCGACCACGAGCGCGGCCAGCAGGGCAGCCGTCACCAAGAGCAGCGGTATATCCATAAATCCTCTGCAGTCCGTCAGAAGGTTCTTTCGCAACGTATGGCGTGGAAACGTACCAGACGATGATGTCCGGAGCGTAAATGAGGGGTGGTGCGCACATGAAGCGATTTCCGCCGCCATCCGAGCTGACCTGACGTCTTTACTGCTCCTTTGGGGTAAGGCCGGATGTAACGGAGGTCACTAATGGTGTATTGAGTTAACGCTCTTATACAGAGCGTGGCGAAGTGCCTGTTCAGAGCCCGATAGCCGGACAGGCAGGAGCCAGAGGCGCTTTCCTATATTGCATGTCGAGAATGTCAGTAAGGTCTGGTTACACGGAATTAACCCGGGCGACATGAAGGCAATAGATTAGCTGCGCTATCAAATGTGATTGAGTCCGGTATGATCCGATCGGCGGAGAATGGGAAGGCGTTCGCGGGGATAGGTGGAGTCCCGTACGGGACTGCTGCGAAAGTCAGCCCGAATGGCACGGCGCGGATGCTGAATATCCGGTGCCGGTTGCCTCTTGCCGTCATGCGGGGACGCATGCCGGTGCTGTCGGCCTGCCGGTCGTTGGATCTCGCCGCGCTGATGCGGGCGATGTCCGGTGAGGGAACTGATTCTGAGGCGGAGGACCATGGCCCTGACGGGGAGCGCGGACACGGATGCTTCTGGCGCGCACATGACGCTGGGGAGCCAGGCCCTGGATTATTCCCAGGGTGCGGCGGCCCAGGGTGCGGCGCGGGAGCAGGAGGCCCGGGAGCTAGAGCAAGTCCGGGGGGGAGGCCGCCCGGCCGCACCGGCATCAGCGACGGTGACCTCGACGCCCACGGTGATCGCGGCACCGGCGGTGGCCGACGCCGACGAGCCCGCCCGGCGGCCCGTGACCGCTCCGCAGATCGTCGGCGGAATCCTGATCGCCGTGATCATCGTGGCCGCCGCGGTCTGGTATGTGCCGCGGATCGTCCGCGCCGATGGCCGGGCCTTTACCGGGACGGTGAGCAGCAGCGGGGTGACCAACCTGAACTTCGCGAACTCGGGCCTGGTCGGCAAGGTCCCGGTCCTGCTGGGCCAGACCGTCAAGGCGGGCCAGGTGCTCGCCACCGAGACATCGCCGGCCACGACCGCCGCTATCAGCGCGGACAAGGCCGCGATCGCCGCGGACAAGGCGAGTCTGGCCGAGCTCAAGGCGAGCGGCACCACGACGACCACGGCGGCCAGCGTCGCGGCCGCCGGGGCCCAGTTGGCCAAGGACCAGGCCCAGCTGGCCTCCGACAAGGTCAAGCTGGCCGAGACCCAGATCATCGCTCCCTCGGCCGGGACCGTTATCGCGATCAACGGCCAGACCGGCGAGACCGTCACCGCGGCCGGGATCCGGAGCTACGCCACGCAGTCGCAGTCGTCCGGGTCGCAGTCGCCGCCGTTCTCCCTGCTTCCCGAGGGTCCGGCGGCCAACGTGAAGAGCAGCTCGACGCAGTCCGCGCTGCCCATGATGGCGCTGCGGACCTCGAGTATCTGGCAAGTCACCATGCTGGTGCCGGAGAGCGGAATCCAGCAGGTCCATGCTGGCCAGGCCGTGACGGTCGCCGTGCCTGCGGTCGGCCTGAGCGGGATCCGGGGCACCATCCAGCAGGTCTCGCCGACGCCGGTGAGCACCTCCATCGGCACGGCCTACCAGGCGATCGTGCGGATCACCGGGCACCAGCGGGTCACCCCGCTCGGCGGCATGACCGCCAACGTGCAGCTGGGTTCTTGACCGCTCGAGGGGCGTGGGTCCTTAGCCTGGCCACGGCCGTCAGCTGCGTGCTGGCCGGCTGTTCCGCGCATTCCAGCGCGGCCGGCCCGGCCTCGTCCGCGTCGGCCTCGTCCGTCCCCGGGACGCCGTCGGCCGAGAGCCCGGGGCCGGTGAGCACGGGGCCGGGGGAGCGCTCGACCTGGATGCTGGCCCGTGGCGCCCTCGCCCAGGTGCTGTCCGACCCCCCGGTGGCGGCCCGGCTGGAGGGGGCCCGCGTCTACGAGATCCTCCTCCCCGGGCAGCCGCCGCTGGCGGCCGCCGGGGCCGAGCCGGTAGTGACGTTCTCGGCGGTCAGCGCGCTCAGGCAGGCGGTGGAGGGCGGACAGCTCCCGGCCGGGACCCGCGCCGTCCTCTACGATCCCGAGGTCTGGCCGTACACGCCCGTGACCGAGCAGCGCAACCCCGTCCGGGCTGCCCAGGAGGCCGCGGCCGTCACCCGGGCGCATCACCTGACCCTCATCGTGGCCCCTGCGCTGGACCTGGTCTCTGCCCAGCCCCGCTCCGGCGGGCCGATGTGGCGGCAGTACCTCCATCTGGACCTGGTCGGCCAGATCGCCAAGGTGGCCGGCGTGGTTGAGGTGCAAGCCCAGAGCCTGGAGCGCGACCCGCCGGTTTACCGGGCGTTCGTCCGGGCCGCGGCGTCTCAGGCCCATGCCGCCAACCCGCACGTCACTGTGCTGGCCGGGCTGTCCACGAACCCGCCGGGCCCGCTCGTGAGCAGCCGGCAGCTGGCCGCGGCCATCCGGGCCAGCAGCGCGGCCGTGTCCGGTTACTGGCTCAACGTCCCGGGGCAGGGCCCGCGCTGTCCGGGGTGCCGCGCCCCCCGGCCCGATCTCGCCCGCCAGATGCTCAGCGAGTTCGCCGGCTGATCCGCTGGGCTGGCTCCGCCGGTGTGCTCAGCCGAGATCGACCGAGGGGTACAGCGGGAACTGGGCGAGCAGCTCGCTGGCCTGCTTGGCGACCCGTTCGGCCAGCGCAGGGTCCGCCGCGCAGGTGGCCTTCGACGGTGCGCCGCTGGCCGTGGTTCCCGGCCGGGCCTGGCTCAGCACCTCGTGCATGAGGCCGGCGATCACGTCCATCTCCCCGGTGCCCAGCCCGCGGGTGGTCAGCGCCGGGGTGCCGATCCGGATCCCGGAGGTGTACCAGGCCCCGTGGGGGTCGCGGGGGATGGCGTTGCGGTTGGTCACGATGCCCGCGTCCAGCAGGGCCTGCTCGGCCTGCCGCCCGGTCAGCCCGTAGCCGCCGACGTCGATGAGCACCAGGTGGTTGTCGGTGCCACCGGTGACCAGCCGGGCTCCCCGGCGGATCAGGCCATCCGACAGGGCCTGGGCGTTCGCCACGATGCGCTGCGCGTACTCCTGGAAGCTGGGCTGGCGCGCCTCGGCCAGGGCGACGGCCTTGGCTGCCATCACGTTCGGCAGCGGGCCGCCCAGGACCAGCGGGCAGCCCCGGTCCACTGCCTCGGCGAACTCAGGCTGGCAGAGCACCATGCCGCCGCGCGGCCCGCGCAGCGACTTGTGCGTGGTCGTGGTGACGATGTGCGCGTGCGGGACCGGGTCGAAGTCCCCGGTCAGCACCTTGCCCGCGACGAGGCCGGCGAAGTGCGCCATGTCCACCATGAACGTCGCGCCGACCTCGTCCGCGATCTCGCGCATGACCGCGAAATTGACCCGCCGCGGGTACGCGGAATAGCCGGCCACCAGGATCAGCGGACGGAACTCGCGCGCGGTCTCGCGCACCACGGCGTAGTCGATCAGGCCGGTGTCCGGGTCGGTGCCGTAGGACCGCTGCTCGAACATCTTCCCGGAGATGTTCGGCCGGAAGCCGTGCGTCAGGTGCCCCCCGGCGTCCAGCGACATGCCGAGCATCCGCTGGTTGCCCAGCTCCTGGCGGAGCTGCGACCAGTCCTGCTCGCTGAGGTCGTTGACCTGCCGGACGGACGCCCGCTCCAGGGCCGGGGCCTCGACCCGGCGGGCCAGGATCGCCCAGTAGGCCACCAGGTTGGCGTCGACGCCCGAGTGCGGCTGCAGGTAGGCGTGCGGGGCACCGAAGAGTTCCCGTGCGTGCCCCGCCCCGATCGTCTCGATCGTGTCTACCTGGGCGCAGCCCGCGTAGAACCGCCGCCCGATGGTGCCCTCGGCGTACTTGTCGCTGAGCCAGTTGCCCATGGCCAGCAGGACCGCGGGGGAGGCGTAGTTCTCGCTGGCGATGAGCTTGAGCGAGGCCCGCTGGCTGGCCAGTTCGGCGGCGATCGCGTCCGCCACACCCGGCTCAACGGTGCGGACCACGTCCAGTGCGCTGCGGAAGGCAGCCGATTCGGTGCTCGGTGACGACATGGAAACCTCCGGTGCCGCAAAACTTGGCGCGGTGTCAATGTGCTCGCGGAGAGGCCCAGGCGCCCGGCATACGTCCCGATGACGGGGCCGCTCCCCGATGGTTACCCATCCTTGCGCGCCAGTCACGGCCCGCTCGCAGCTTACCGGGACCAGGCTGACGCTGTCAGCGCTCACCCGTACCGTGGAACCTGTGACCACCGTGTACCTGCCCGACCAGCTCAGTCCCGCGATCGTCCGGCCACGCCCGCACGTCGAGGCGGTTCTCGCGCAGAGCCTGCGCGAGATGGGCCCGCGTGGCCGTACCGCCCTGGCCTGGCAGTGGGCGCTGACCGGGACCCGGCCGTCGCCGGTGACCCTGTCCCTGGCCCCGGGCAGCCCGCCGTCCCGGCAGGAGATCCTGGCCGAGGCCGCGGCGGGGCCGGAGGGTTCGACCGCCCCGCCCGGCGTGCCGGCCGATTTCCGCGACCAGTTCCGCGAGACCCGCGCGGTCCTGGCCTGGCTCGCGGGCGGCACCGATGAGATCCCCGTGCACGCGGACAACCGCGGCCGCTTCGTCGGGGCCCGCGGCGATTACGCGCGTACCGACGACGAGATGCGCGAGGTCCGCGAGATCACCCGGGACGCGCTGCGGGAGGGTGACCTGCCCGGGACCATGTCCGCCTCGGATGCCCGGCACCCGTGGCGCTGGGAAGCCGGCTGGATGCACGCCGCCTGGCTGCACGGCGTCCGCGACCTGCTCGACTGGGTCCTGGGTGAGTCTGCGGCCGGTCCGCTGTGCGGGCGCCCGGTTGACCTGCCCAGCACCTCTGACCTGCACTACGAGGCCGACGCGGCCAACGTGGTCGTGATGCAGGGCCGTCCCGGTGGTGTCCCGGTTGACCCTGGCCAGTACCCGCCCCCGCAGTACGGCGAGGGCATCCAGGCCGCGATCCGGTGGCTGCGCGGTGAAACCGCGGCCGCCCCCGTTGACCCCGGCGGCCGCGGGCCGTATCTCTACTCCAGCGACCGTCGCTGAGCACCAGAAAGGAGGCGCCGGTGGACAGCACCGGACTGCGCGCCGTGCAACAGCCGCTCAAGGAGGCCTACCGGGAGGATCCGCAGCAGGCGGTGGTCACCCTGAGTGCCCGCGGCGAGCTGGGCGACGAGGGCATCAGCTGCTCGGTGGACACGGGCCGGGCCCTGGCAGTCGCCGGGCTGCACCCGGCCACCGGCGGCGACGGGTCCCTGCTCTGCTCCGGGGACATGCTGCTGGAGGCCCTGGTCGCCTGCGCGGGGGTCACGCTGCGGGCAGTGGCCACGTCGCTGGAGATAGCGGTCACCGGCGGGACGGTGCATGCCGAGGGTGACCTCGACTTCCGCGGGACGCTCGGGGTCGCCAAGGACGCCCCGGTCGGGTTCACCGCCGTCCGGCTGAGCTTCGAGCTCGACACCGACGCCACCGACGAGCAGGTCGCGACGCTGCTCAGGCTGACCGAGCGTTACTGCGTCGTGTACCAGTCCCTGGCCCATCCTGTCCCGGTCAGCGCGTCAGCGGGTCTCAGCCGCTAAGTCGGCCGCGAGGAGGCTGAGCACCCCCTGCTGCCCTGCGGCTGGCCACGTGTTGAGGGCAGCCGGAGCCATCCGGCGTGGGCGGTAAGGCGGATCGTGGAAGCACTGGCAGCCGGGGATCCCCGGCAGGTGGGGGTATACCGGCTGCGCGCCCGGCTGGGAGCCGGCGGCATGGGGCAGGTGTTCCTGGGCTACTCCCCGGCGGGCCGGGCGGTCGCGGTCAAGGTCATCCACCGCGAACTGGCCCGTGACCCGGAGTTCCGCACCCGGTTCCGACGGGAGGTCGCCGCAGCCAGCGCGGTCAGCGGGGCCTATACCGCCCCGGTGGTCGCGGCCGGACCGGACGACGATCCACCGTGGCTGGCCACGGTGTTCGTTCCCGGGCCTTCCCTGGCCGAGGCGGCCGGCGCCGCGGGATCCTTACCCACGGCGTCGGTGTGGCGCTTGGCCGGAGGGCTGGTTGAGGCCCTGCAGGCGGTCCATTCCTGCGGGCTCGTGCACCGGGACCTGAAGCCCGCCAACGTTCTGCTGGCTCTGGACGGCCCACGCGTCATCGATTTCGGGATCTCCCGCGCGCTGGAGAAAACGGCGATGACCTCCACGGGGATGATCGTCGGCACCCCCTCGTTCATGTCACCGGAGCAGGCGGAAGACGCCCGGGTGGGTCCGCCCAGCGACGTGTTCTCCCTCGGCTGCGTGATCGTGTTCGCGGCGACCGGGACCGGCCCGTTCGGCCAGGGCCCGCAGGCGTCCCTGCTTTACCGGGTGGTTCACTCGGCACCGGCCATCACCGAGGTTCCTGGCGGGTTGCGGGAACTCGCGAAGGGCTGCCTGGCCAAGGTGCCCGCGGACCGTCCTGGGCTGGCCGCCCTGGAGGCGGCGATCGCCGCGGGCCGGGTCCCCGGTGACGACGATGAGCTGGCCTCCTTCTGGTCCCTGCCGGTGACCAGGCTCATCCGCGCGCATGAGCTCCGGCTCATCATGGAGCTTCGGGAGGGACCCACCGGACCTGCGCCGGCCGGGGACCGGGCGGCTGTGGCCAGGCTGGCTGCGGGCAAGGTGGCGAGAGTCAGCGGAACAGTGGCCGCGGCGACGGCACCGCGGACGGCCGCAGCCGGAGGTCCGGCGCCTGGGGCTGCCGGGTCGGCCTTGGCGGGGACGGTACCAGCGGAGACGACACGGGCCGGGACACCGCCGACGGAGCTGGCGGCAGGGAGGGTGCCGACGCGGGCTGGGCCGGCGGGGGGTAGGCCGGCGGAGACAGTACCGGCGGAGACAGTGTCGGCGGGGACAGTGCCGGCGGAGGTGGCAGCCAAGACACAGCGAGACACCGCGCCGGCCACAGGAGCGGATCGGGAGCCGGGGGACAGGGGGCCCGCCCTGCCGGCCGATCAGGTGCTCGCGACGGGGCCTGGTCCCACCGTGCCCTGGGTGACCCGGCGGCGCGTCCTCCTCGGGCTGGCCGCGGTGACCGGAGCCGGGCTGGGGGGCGCCGCATGGGCCCTGAGTCAGGGTGCCGCGCACTCGCCGGGCAGCCACCGGCCAGGGCCGGCTGCGACGCTCAGCCACCCGGCCTCCAGGCCGCGCGCGACCAGGAGTACGAGCGCATCCGCGAGCCCGGGCCCACCGGCCAGTCCGGGCGCGCCCGCCGAACTGTGGAGCTTCTCCACGGGTGGCATGGTGACGGCGCTCGCCTGGTCCGGTGGCATCGTGTTCGCGGGTAGCACCGACGACCGGGTGTACGCGCTGCGGGCCAGCGACGGCCGCAGGCTTTGGACATTCGCGACCCGCGCTCCGGTTCAGTCGAAGATCGCGGCGGCTGGCGGCCGGGTGTACGCGGGCAGCAACGACGCCAGCGTCTACGCGCTGCGGGCCAGCGACGGGGCCAGGCTCTGGACCTTCCCCGCCGGCGGGACCGTGCAGTCCTCCATCGTGCTGGCCGGGCCGTCCGTCTACCTCGGCAGCGGGGACGAGACCGTGTACGCGCTGCGGGCCAGGGACGGCGCGAGGCTCTGGGGCACGGCCCTCGGCGGCGGCGCGACCGGCATCGCCGTCGCCGGCGGGACCGTCATCGTCGGCGCCGACGACAACGCCGTCCACGCCCTCCGGGCCAGTGATGGCCACCGGATCTGGGACTTTCCCACCGGCGCCGGTGGGGCCACGGGCGTGGCCGTGGCCGGCGGGGTGGCCTTCGTGGGCAGCGGAGATGGCCATCTCTGCGCCCTGCGGGTCCGCGATGGCCGCAAGCTCTGGGATGCCTCAGCCGGCGGGGCCGTGGAATCGGGGGTCGCAGTCGCGGCCGGCCTGGTCTACCTGGGCAGCAACGCCAGCACCGTGCTGGCGCTGCGGGCCACCGACGGCACCCGGGCCTGGCAGGCGTCCACGGACGGCCCGGTCACCTCGGGCCTCGCGGTGTCCCATGGAATCGTGTACGCCGGCGGCAACGATTACACCGTGCGGGCCGTGCGGGCGAGTGACGGCATCCAGATCTGGCGGTTCACCGCGGGTGGTCCCGTAGCATCCCAGATCGCGGTAGCGGACGGGACGGCCTATGTCGGCAGCAATGACTTCAGGGTCTACGCGCTGAAGTGATGATCGCGGCCCGCGCCGTCGGCCACCGTGCCAGGGGCCGGTCTCACACGTGCGGGGGGTACTCCAGGATGAAGTCCAGCGCCACCGCGAACACCAGGTGGATCAGCCACAGGCAGCTGCCCTAGCGGACGAAGCCCGGACTCGGCGATGGACGGGACTGCAACCCCACTGCAAGCCGCCGCGCGCACGCTGGGAGCTTACCGGTGAGGAGGGCATGATGGCAGACACCCCAGTGATCGGGAAGTTCCTGCAGGCGATCGAGAGTGCGATGATCCCTGGCTGCAACGTGTGGAGCCCGGAAGCCACGCTGGACGCTACCGTGCCCGGCTGGCGGATGCACGCCGCCGGAGCGGAAGCGATCCGCGCCGAGTACGCCCGGTGGTTCGCCGACCGGGGACACTTCGACGAGCTGCGCCGTTATCCGCTGGCCGAGGGGGCGAGCGAGGTGGTCGAGTACACGCTCAGCTGGACTGAGCACGGTGTGCCGCACGCGGCCCACCACATGCACCTGCTCACGGTGCGCGACGACCGGATCGTCGCCGACACCGTGTTCTGCGGCGGCCGCTGGCCAGCGGCTCTGCTGGCCGAGATGGAAGCGGCCGATGCCTGATCGCGGCCCCGGCTCCTCATTCCGCCGCTCTGGCGACGTGGTGCCCGCCCCGCCCCGGCGTTATGGCGACGTGGCCGACCTGCTCGCGGGGGTGACCGAGCGGACGGCCCTGGACGGAGTCCCAGGCAAGTCCGGGGCCCGGCTGGAGCGGGTCGTCATCGGTGGCCAGCCCTACGTGCTCAAGCACCTCGATCTGCGCGAGGACTGGACGATGCGGGCGTCCGGCTCGTTGCGGGGCGCCCCGCTGGAACTGTGGGAACGGGGCATCCTGGCCCGCCTGCCCGGCTGTTTCAACCAGCCGATCGTGGGGGCTGCCCCGGAGGGGAGCGGCGCTGGCCCTGGCCCGGGCCAGGGACCGGCCAGGCCCCGGGGGTGCGCCCTGCTGATGCACGATGTGACGCCGTGGCTGGTCCCGGCCACGGATGAGCCGATCCCGCTGGCCCAGCACCAGCGTTTCCTCCGGCACATGGCCGCGCTGCACGCCGAGTTCTGGGCCTGCGGTCCCGAGCTCGACGTGGTCCCCGCCATGCACCGCTACCTCGAGCTGTCGCCCTGGATGGCGCAAGCCGAGGCGGCCACCGGGACGGCGCACCTCGTGCCGCAGCTGGTGGCCAAGGGGTGGCCGCTGCTGGAAGAGGTAGCTCCCGCCGCGGCAGCGGTCGTGACGCCGCTGGCCCGCGACCCCGGCCCGCTGGTCGACGCGCTGGCCGGGACACCGCACACGTTCGTGCACAGCAACTGGAAGCTGGACAACCTCGGCACCGACGACGCGGGACGGACGGTCGTGCTCGACTGGGAACAGCCCGGGGTGGGCGCGCCCCTCAGCGACCTGGCCTGGTACCTGGCCATCAACTGCCGTCGTCTCCCGCAGGCGAAGGAAACGTCGGTCACCGTCTACCGGGACGCGCTGGAGGGCTGCGGCATCGAGACCGGGCCATGGTGGGATCGGCAGCTGGCCCTGTGCCTGCTGGGCGCCCTGGTCCAGTTCGGCTGGGAGAAGGCGCTCGGCGGCTACGACGAGGAGCTGGCATGGTGGGAGGCCAAGGCGGTGCAGGCCGCCGCCCTGCTGAGCTGACTGAGGCTGAGCTGGCTGAGGCCGAGCTGACTGAGGCCGAGCCGGCCCCAGCCGGGCCGGCCGCGGATATGCGCTCGGCCTACGGAGCGGCGGCGGCGGGATGGGCCGCCGGGCCGGCGCAGCTCTACGCCCCGCTGGCCCGGGCCCTGATCGCGGCCGCGCCGGTCCCGGTGGCCGGCCGGCGGGTACTCGACCTGGGCGCAGGCACTGGCGTGGCTGCCCGGGCCGCGCTGGCTGCGGGTGCGGGCCGGGTGGTGGCTGCCGACCTGGCCGAGGCCATGCTGCGCTGCGCCGGCCCGCTGCAGGACCCGGTGGTGGCCGACGCTGCGGCGCTGCCGTTCCGCGACCGGGCCTTCGATCTCGTCGTGGCCGCGTTCTGCCTCAACCACCTCGACCGGCCCGGCGAGGTACTGCGTGAGCTCCGGCGGGTGGGCCGGGGCCTGGCCGCCAGCACGTTCGAGCCGGGCTGGACCCACCCGGCCAAGCTGGCCGTGGACGAGGCGCTCCGCTCATTCGGTTTCCAGCCCCCAGCCTGGTACGCGTCGATGAAACGGGACGCCGGGCCGGATGCTCTGGATCGGCCGCGGCTCCGCGCCCTGGCGGCGGGGGCCGGGTTTACCGACGTGCGGGTCGACGCGCTAACCGTGCCGACCGGCCTGTCCACCCCCGCGCAGCTGGCCTCCTGGCGGCTGGGCCTGGCGCACATCGCCCCGTTCGTCCAGTCGCTGGACACGGCCCGGAGGGCGGCCGCGTGGCGCGCCGCCGAGCAGGCCGTGGCCGGCACGGGGCCGCTGGTCGTCTCCATGCTGGTCCTCGCGGCCCGCTGAAGCGGGTGAGTGACCGCTGGCCGCGGCTCTCAGCGGGCCAGGGCGCGCGACTTGCTCAGCGGGCCAGGGCGCGCCACTTGCTCAGGCGCTGGTCTGCGTGCCGCCGCAGCCCGTCCGCGTACCCCCCGGCGCTGCGGGCAAGCTGCTCGGCCCGGTCGGCGGCCCGGTCCAGCCAGGCGCGATTGGCGAAGTCGGCGGCCACCTCGCCGGTCCACCACCAGGCCTCCACCGCCACCGCGCTGTCGAGCAGATCCAGGTCGGCCTGGACACAGTCCAGGTCCACCGGCCAGCCCAGGGCCCGGTGCGCCCGATGCCGGAGAAGGCGGGCGACGCTGACGTAGCGGGGGACGCCGAGCGCCGCCGCCCGTGACTCCAGCCCGGCGGCCACGTCTGCGGCCTGCCCGGCGTCGCCGCACAGCAGGGCCAGCCGCCCGGTGATCAGCTGGTGCTTCAGGTCCAGTCGCCAGCCGAAGACCAGATCGCCCTGCAGCAGCGCGGCGGCCTCCGCCAGCCGGGTCCGCGCGCCGTCCGGGTCACCGGCGTCCAGGCGCTGTTCGGCCAGGTCTTCCAGGGCGGCAATGGTGACCTCGGCTGTGCCCTGGCGCTGCCCGATCTCCAGCGCCGCCGTGTGCTGGTCGGCGGCCTCCCCGGCCGCGCCCAGGTTGCGCAGCACCCAGCCCGCGAAGTTCACCGCGCGGCCCGCGAAACGGGGCACCTGGCGCCGCTCCACCTCCTCGGTGTAGCGCGCGAACGCGGCCAGGGCCAGGTCCGGGTGGCCGGCGAGCGCGTGCGCGTGCCCGGTGAACAGCAGCGCGTGCAGCGTGGCCGAAGTGTGCTCCACCCCCACATGCCCGCGGGCAGCCGGGCGCAGCAGCGACAGGGCCTCACCGGCCCGGCTCTGATGTGCCCGGAGGACCCCGAGCCACGCGGCCGCGGTCACCCGGTCCGGGCCCTCAGCCAGCGAGAACGCCTCACCGAGCAGCCGCTCGGCCCGGGCCAGGTCTCCCGCGGCGTGGTGGGTGCGGCCGCCCACCGCCAGGCACCGGGCCCGGGTCGCCGGATCCACCGCGGCCAGTGCACCATCCTCGGCGAACTGGGCGGCCTGCGCGAACTGGCGGCCGAAGTAGGACGCCCAGGCGCCGGCCTCGAGGGCGGCCGGGCCCGCTTCGCCGGCCCGCTGGACGTCGTCCAGGGCCTGGGCGTACCGGCCGCGACGGGTGCGGACCCGGGCCCGCGCCAGCCACCCCTCCTGATCGGGGTGCAGCAGCAGCGCGTCGTCCAGCAGCGCCTCGGCCGCGGCGTGATCGAAGCGCTCCCCGGCCCGCGCCGACGCGTCCCGCAGTGCGCGCGAGGCCAGCGTGAGGTCACCGCCCAGGCGGGCCTGGTGGGCCACCATCACCGGGTCGGCGTCCGGCCGGCGGGCCAGCACGCGGCCGGCCTGCCGGTGTAGCAGGGCGGCCCGGCCGGCCGTGGCGCTCGCGGCGAGGGCCTCCCGCAGCAGCTCGTGCCGGAACCTGAGGGTCCCGTTCTCGTCGGCCAGAAACTGCCCGGCGACGGCCCGCTCCGCGTCACCCAGCAGATCCACCACGCCGCGGCCGAGTACCGCCGCCAGCAGGTCGATGTCCAGCTCGGGGCCGATCACCGCGGCGGTCCGCAGCAGCGTGCCGGCCGGCCCCAGATCGTCACACCGCGCGGACACCGACTCCACAAGTGAGGCGGGCAGCGGCTCGCCCGCCACCTGCTGGGCCAGCTCGGTAAGGAACAGCGGGTGGCCTTTGGAGCGCTCGTACAGCTCGTCCACCCGCCCCAGGCCCACCAGCTCCGCGGCGGCGTCACGGCCGAGCACGCCCAGGTGGACGACTCCGGTGGCCGGCAGCGGCTCGCCCGCGCCTGGCCGGACCGCGGCCACCACGGTCAGCGGGACCGCCCCGCGCCGCACGAAGCGCAGCCAGTCCGCAAGCGCGGGGCCCGCCAGGTGCGCATCGTCGATCGCCACGACCAGCGGCCCCCGGACGGCGAGCCTCCCGAGCACCCGGACCAGAGCGGCGTACAAGACCGCAGGACCGAGCAGGCTGTCCGCCAGAGCCGGCCGTGCCCGCGTGGCGGGGCTCGTCGCGAGGACGGGCCCGAGGACCGGCTCGTCCCCTCCCATCAGGTCTGCGGCCGCCTCGGGTCCCAGCCGGCGCAGCAGCGCGCCCAGCGCGGCGAGCAGGGCATCCAGCGGCAGGGCCCGGTCGAGCTGCCCGCAGGTCGCCATCAGGACCGTGTCCCCGGCGGCCGCCCGGCCGTCGGCCCAGGTGCGCAGCAGGGTGGTCTTCCCGATGCCGGCCTCCCCGTCGATGACCACCACCTCGACGGCGCCGCTGCGGGCGTGGTTGGCCACCGCGTCCAGGTAGCCGAGTTCGTCGCCGCGGCCGACGAGGCCCAGGCGGGCCGGGGCCGGGGCAGGCCCGGGCGGGAGCAGCTCGCCGCGCAGGATGGCCAGCTGCAGCGCTTCGGTCTCGGGCGAGGGATCCGTGCCCAGCTCGTCGGCGAGGCGCTCCCGGGTGCTGGCGTACGCCGCCAGGGCCGCCGCCACCCGGCCGCCCATCACCTGGGCGCGCAGCAGCACCCGGAGAGCTACCTCGTCGTAGGCGTCGTGTTCCAGCGCGATCGCGGCCGCATCGGCGGCGGCCATCCAGTCCCCGGCGTCCAGCAGCGCGGTGGCCGCCACCTGGCGGGCGCGGCGGATCAGGCGCTCCAGGTCGGCGCGTTTCAGCTCCGCCCAGCTGCCCGGCAGCGGGGCCGGGCCGTCGCCGTGGACCAGGGAGAGCGCGACGCGGGCCGCGGCCGCCGCACCCATCACATGGCCCGCGCACCGCCGCCGGTCGATCTCCCCGGTGAGCCCGGCCAGCTCGGCGGCGTCCAGCCAGTCGCAGTGCAGGAGGTACCCGTGGTCACGATGCACGATCCGGTCCCGGCCGAGTACTGCCCGCAGGCGGCTGACCAGCACCGCGATCTGATCGTCGGGCTTGGCAGGTGGCGTATCACCCCACAGGGCGTCCGCGAGCGCGCCCGAGGTCACCACCTGCCCTCCGGCCAGGGCCAGCAGGTGGAGCGTCAGGCGCGCCTTCCGGCTGCCCAGCGACTGCGGCTCCATCCCGTCCACGCCGAAGTCGTTGAGCACCCGCACCGCGAGCGACCTCATGCTGGTATCCAACCCCCGCCCGGCGCGAACCGCCAGGTCAGCCGCGGCACGGCCGGTGGCGGCCTGGCCAGTAACGGCCACGCGAGGTGCTGCAAGGCCAGTGCAACCCAGGCCGGCCAGGCTCGGCGGAAAGCAGCCACGGGCCTTCGGGCCAGGGAGAAGTGAGTGCCATGACCGGAAAACCGGAACAGAAAAGCTTCCAGACCCCCGACGAGACCCGAACCTTCGACCACGGGGCCCTGCACCTGCTCCGGATCGGCGGCGGGGAGGTCGGCCGGCTCACCCTGCAGCCGGGCTGGCGCTGGTCCCAGGACGTCAAGCCGCTCGCCGGAACCGAGCTGTGCGAGGCGCCGCATTTCCAGTACCACGTGCAGGGCACGCTGCACATCGTGATGTCCGACGGCGTGGAATTCGACGCCCAGCCGGGCGACGTCACCGCGCTGCCCCAGGGACACGACGCCTGGGTGGTGGGCGATGAGCCGGTCGTCGTCGTGGACTGGTACGGGGCCAGCAACTACGCCCGCCGCTGACCGTCTGCAAGCCGGGGTCGGCCGGTCCCGGTCCATCTGGTCCCTTTTCCGGGTCGGCCGGCCGCCGGTGCCTATAGCCAGCCGCACCGCGACGGGATACGTTCCCCCTGACGTATACACAGGGGGGTCACAATGGCTGATGCGCCGTTCGTGTGGGAAAACCTTGGGACGTACAAGGCCGAGGGCACGTTCCTGGATGGTTATCCAGACGACGAGAGGACCTTCTTCGCCCCGCGCGACAACGTTCACGGGTTGCTGGTCGCCCTGCTCGGGACGGCCCAGCACTCCATCGTGGTCAACATGTTCGGCTACGACGATGACGAGCTGAACACGATCATCCAGGGCAAGCTGGCCGACGAGCGGGTCTATGTCCAGATGAGCCTGGACCGTAGCCAGGCCTCAGGGGTCCACGAAAAGGAGATCCTGGCCAAGTGGAACAACGACGCCTTCGGTAACAGCATCGCGATCGGCACCAGTTCGGTGCACAACGCCATCTCACATCTGAAGATCGTGATTGTGGACGGCGTGTACACGGTGAAAGGCTCGACCAACTGGTCCCTGTCCGGGGAACAGTTGCAGGACAACGAGCTGAGCCTGAACCGGAACGCGGTGATCGCCGCTGAGACCCGGGCCATCCTCGACCTCAACCACGACTTCATGCTGAAGCAGATGGTCGGATCGGGGCTCAACGTGGCGAAGTTCCTGGCCCCCACGGCGCCGGGTGCCATGCCCCCGCTGCCGCCCGCGCCCGACAGCGCTGGCTGAGTGCGTTCCCGGCCTCAGGACAGCGCGGGGCGGGGCTGGCTGGCCAGGGTGGTGTAGGTCGCCACCTCGTCCGGCCGGATCAGCCCGTCCTCGATGGCCCGGGCCAGCAGGGCGTCCTTGGTGCGGGCTGCCCGGCCGAGCGTCGCATACTTCACCCGGGCCCGGTCGATGTACTGCCGGACGGTGTTCTCGGAGATGGACATCCGGCGCGCCACCGAGGCTTTGGACATGCCCTGGAACCACAGCAGCAGCGCTTGCCGTTCCTTGCCGGACAGGGCGGGGCGGCCCGGGCGGGGATCGGCGAGGATCGCCTTGGCCTGCGAGCGGGTCACGCAGGGCCGGTCGGACGCGGCCGCCAGCACCGCCTCGATGAGATGATCACGCCCCTCGTCCTTGCTCACGTACGCGTGGGCGCCCGCGTCCAGGACGTCCAGGATCCGCGCCGGCTCGACGTGCGCGGAGAAGGCGACGATCCGGTACCCGCTGGCCGCGAGCCGGGTGACCTCATCTGAGATCATGCGCCCGCCGAGCTCGAGGTCGAGGATGAGCACGTCTGCCGCGCGGGGCGCGGCAAGCCCGGTGATATCGCTGACCACCTGGGTCACAGTGATGCGCTGCTCGGGATCCGCGCTGATCCAGGAGATGATTCCCTCGATCACGACCGGGTGATCCTCCACGATCGCGGCCGTCACATGGTGTTCCAACGCGCCTCCACCCACAGGCTCTGCTGGTCGCGCTGACTGTCCACTGCCAGCCAGACCGGGCTGCTGGGCAGGTCCGGCTCGGCAGGGGAGTCAGAGACCAGGCTGACGATCACGCCGTCGACCGTCCCAGTTACAGTGACGCGCACCTGGGACATTGCGTTGACAAGGACCGCGATGGCCAGGTCCGTGATGGCCCGGCGGCCCTCGGGCGGCACCGCGGGGATCACCGCCGCGGTCTCGATGTCCACGGCCACCCCGCGCCGCTGGGCGACGTCCGCACAGGCGTGCAGTTCGTGAACGAGCGGGTCCGGGGCGTCGTCGCCCTCGGCCAGCAGCCGCCGCAGCCGGGCCGCCTCGACCGCGCAGGCCCGCTGGACCGCGGGATCACCCGGGTCGGCCGTCCCGGTGGCGAGGCCCTGCAGCAGCGGCTCGGCGGTCGCCCGCAGCTCCAGCCAGCGGGCCCGCCGCGCGCCGCGGATCCGGTCCGCCACGGCCCGACGGGCGGTCACGTCCGCTTCCCGGGTGGCGGCGTCCGCCGCCTGCCGGGCCGGGACGTTCAGGGCCCCCGCGGCCACGGCGATAGCCAGCTGGATCCCGGCCGACCCGGCCAGGACGGTGATGAACGCCGCCACGGTCGAGCGGTGCAGCCCGTCCCGGGTGAGCACGGCGAACGTGGCCACGCCTTCCAGCGTGAGGAACACGCCCAGTTCGGCCAGAGGCCGGCGGAGCAGCACCAGGACCCCGACCCAGCCTGCCGTGCCCCAGGCCCAGTCGGTGGCCAGCATCTGGTCCGGCGGGCAGGCCGCCGCGACCGCCGTGCTGATGGCCAGGGCAGCAGCCGCCAGCGCCCAGCCCGTGCCGCGGCTCTGCGAGCCCCGCAGCAGCAGCACCGAGCCCGCCGCGATGATCAGCGCGATCGCACCCCACGCCGCGATCTGGAACTGGTCTGACGGGTAACTGCCCAGGTGCGCCACCAGCAGGGGGCCCGCGCCGGCCAGGTGCCAGCCGGCCACCGCGACCACCGCCGCGATGTCGAGCGCGCGGGCGTACCGGGCGGCGAGCACCGCCGACGGCCGGGGGACGGGAGCCGGGCGGGGGAGGGGAGCCGGCCGCCCGGTCATCCGGGCCACCGGGGTGTCGTCACCGTGCCGTCACCATGCCACGGCGGTGCCGTCGCGGCGGCCTCACCGGACGGTGACGTTATGGCGCAGTCCTCACGGGGCCAGCGCTGGGCCTCCGCGGTGCCCACACCGGGCCAGCGCAGGGTCACGGCGGTCCCCGCGCCGGGGCCGCCGGAAATCTCCGCCGTCCCGCCGATCTCCGCCATCCGGCCGCGGATCGATTCGCTGATCCCGCGCCGCGACCTCGGCACGGACCCGGCGTCGAACCCACGCCCGTGGTCGATGATCTCGACCACGACCTGGCCGTCCTCGTCGCTGACCCGGATCTCGGCCGTGCCCGTGCCAGCGTGCCGGGCCACGTTGCGGAGCGCCTCGGCCGCGCAGTCCGCGAACCGGTCGACGGCGGTGGAGGGAAGCTCCTGCGTTGCGGAAAAGAAGGATGTGGACACCTGCAACGGGGCGGCTTCCGCGGCCGCCGCGGCGAGACGGTCTGCCAGCGGCAGCGCAGCCGGGGTGCCTGCTCGGGGAAGCGCCGGGAGCGTGTGCAGGAACCGCAGGTCGCGGGAGGCCTGCGCGGCGAGGACAGGTGAAGGTGTGTCTAGTGCCCCCGAGGCGACCATGGTCAGGGTGGCCAGGACGGTGTCGTGCAGCCGGCGGTTCTGCTCCCGCTGGTCCGCCCGCCGGGCCGCCTCGACGGTCAGCTCCTGCTCCAGCCGCAGCTGACGGCCGATCGCGGCGTCGGCGTTCCGGCCGCCCCGGCGGACCAGGGCCATCAGGGCGGCCGTGGCCAGGGCCTGGATGACCAGGTACAGCGCGCCCGCCGGGTGCGGCACGGTGGTCGCGTAGACGGCGGTCACCACCGCGGCCACAGGCAGGCCAACCTGGGGCGGGAAGGCGAACTGGGAGATGTAGATCGCGGTACTGGCCAGGGGCAGCATCCAGGTGGTGCCCGCCGAGATCAGCGCGGCCGGAACTACCAGGTGGTGCACGACGATCATGGCCACGATGACTGCGGCGTCCGCCAGCACGACCGCGCCGGACAGCCCGCGGCGGCCCACCCAGACAGCGAAGAACACCGACCATGCGCACAGCGTCACCAGCACGGCCGCGAGCCACCCCGCGGAGGTGGCCGCGGTCGCCGCCAGTGGCGCGGCCACCACGACGGCCACCGCGATCCACAACCGGAGTCCGACCGCGTACCAGCCCACGAACCGGTGCAGGGCGCGATCCGAGGGTCCGCTGGGCGCCCGCCGGGGCCGGCTCCAGACGCTCTCTGTGCCGCTCCCGCTCATCGCCATCACCCGCAGCCTTCATGCACGTCAGGGAGCAGTATGCGACCGTGGGTCACGAATCGCGGCGGGAATCTTAAATAAACACACTCCCCGGCGAAAGAGCCCGGCTAAGTACTAAGGGATTTAGTTGGGCAGTTCCGCCAGCTGCGGCCGTTCCCTGCCCGCCCTGTTCCGCCGCCTGTTCCGCTAGTCGAGCAGTTCCACGGTGGTGAACCGGATCGGCGTGTCCCCGGCGTTCTCGAAATCGTGGATCGTCGGTTGGTCGGGCGAGTGGTCGGAGTAATTGGTGTCGCCGACGTGATACTCGCGAGTAATCATCGTGCCGTCCGCGGTGCGCTGGCGGCCGATCCCGCCGTCCACCACGGTCCAGAAATAACGGCGGGTGTGTGCGTGGAACGGGCCGCGCTCACCCGGCATGAGGCGTACTTCCCACACCCGGATATGGTCGTTCTCGAACCAGAGCCGGGTCCCCACGTCCCGGTTTTCCGGGGCGGCGTCCAGTTCTCCCCGGTAGTCGGCGGGATCGAAACTCTCCTCGCGGATGATCGTGGCAGCCATCCCGTTCTCTCCTTCGCGTTGCTGGTGCCGGTCGTGTTAATTGCCCGGGCCGTAGAGCCCGAAGATGAGCCGCGGATCCCCGGGCTGGAATGTCCCCCGGAACTGCGAGCTATCGCCGATCTCCCGGCAGCGGGCCAGCAGATCGCGGCCGAGCGTGAGCTGCCGGTGCTCCCAGGCGGCCAGCGCGGCCGGCACATCACCGCCGGCGGCCGTGAGTTCCTCAGCCAGGGCCCACCCGTCCGCGGCAGCCTTGGCCGTCCCGGCCGCCGCGTGCGGGCGGACCGCGAACGCCGCGTCGCCGGCCAGGCAGATCCGGCCGAACACCATCCGGGGCACCTCGATGTCCGTGACGACCTGCACGAACGGCTCGGGCGTACGCACCACCGCCTCGGCGATGGGCTCGGCGAGGTGGTCCCGGGCGGCCTGCCGCATCCCGGCGACTGCTGCCTCGGTGGCCGCGCCGGGTGGCAGCGACACCGGTCGGCGCACCCCGTCCCGGCCGGTCATCAGCGTGTCCAGGGGGGTGCCCTGGGCGACGTTGACGTACCAGACGATGTTGATCAGGCGGTCGCCCTCGGTCAGCGAGCCGTCCAGGGCGGGAATCGGGTAGACGAGGATGTGGCTGCCCGGCAGCACCTGGTAGGTGAGCGCGTCACCGAGGATCGTGCGGGCGCCGGCCGGGAGGTCACGCTCGGGGACGGTGCCGCGCCACGCTACGTACCCGGAGTACGCCGGGCGTACGGCGGGCAGCAGCCGGGCCCGGGCGGGCGAGCCGACCCCGTCGGCACAGACCAGCAGGTCGGACTCGACGCGCTGGCCGGTGCCGAGGGTGACCGTGACCGTGCCGCGCTGCTCGGCGAACCCGGTCACCTCGGTGCCCAGCTGGTAACGCCCGCCATCGAGCAGGCTGAGCAGCGAGCGGTAGATCGTGTTCCAGGACGAGAAGCGGTAGCGGTGCCGCTGCTCGTGCTGGACGCTGCCGTCGCGGTTCAGGAACCGGATCCAGCCGGTGGACGAGCACACGTCCGTGACCTGGAACCCGCCCCGCCGGAGCAGGTAGTCCAGGGTCGTGTCGAGTGCGGCGATACCCGCGCCCCTGGCCTGCAGCGCGGTGGAGGACCGCTCGAAGACCCGGACGTCACAGCCGGCGTCCCGGAGCACCAGGGCCGTGGTGAGCCCGCCTACCGACCCGCCGGCGATGCTGACCCGGGGCATCCGTGACACCGGCTGCGCTCCTGAGCAGTGCCGGCTGGTCAGGGGCGGCCGAAGGTCGCGACGCTGACGACCTCCATCTCGAACAGCACGCGCCGCTCGTCGAAGGAGGGATCCCGCAGTCCGTAGGGCGGCTCGTTGCCGGTGTACTTCACCCAGATCCGGTCCAGCTGGTCGGTGACCCGCTGCCCCTCGACCGGGTCGTCCTCGGAGATCTCCCGCTTCACCACGGTCTTGATGCTGATCCAGTGGTAGGCGTTCTCCGGGTTCATCAGCAGGAAGGTGGCGAACGGGGCCTTGCGCAGCCAGTCCACCTTCTTGCGGTGCGTGGCCAGGTTGAGCAGGACCGTGTCACCCTCGTAGTCGAACCACACCGGAGTCAGGTTGGGCTGGTCCGCCCGGCCCATCACGGCCACGACCGCGGTGACCGGCTCGTCCAGGAGCCGCTTGAAGCTCGGTTCCAGGTCGGTCAGGCTCGTCACCGGCTCGCGGTCGCCGATGGTGAACTGGCCGGGCTGGGTTCCCTCGGCTACATCCTTGAATTTCGCAACGGTAATGCTCACTGCGCACGCTCCTTTGCTGTCGCGCATGGCCCTGGGCGGGCGCGGGGCCCGTACCAGGCGGTCAACGGGTCGGGTCTCCTCCCGCCTGGGTCAGGCCGGGCACGGCCCGGCGGCCGGCGTCACCGCGGGTCAGCTCCATGACCGCCGGGTAGCAGGCCGGGTCCACTGCGGCGTCGATCACCGTCGGACCGTCCCGGCGCAGCGCCGCCATCAGCGCCGCGATGAGTTCCGGCTCAGTGCCGACGGCCGCCGCGGCGGCTCCCATCGCGGCGGCCACCCCGGCGAAGGACACCGGGCCGTAGTCCACGGCCTCGGCGCCCCCCTGGCCGGCGGCCCGTTGTTTGATCTTGATGAGGCTGAGGGTGGCGTCGTTGAACACGATCACCACGATCCGCAGCCTGAGCCGGACAGCGGTCTCGATTTCGGCCAGCGTCATGCCCAGGCCGCCATCCCCGGTGAACGCCACCACCGGCTGGCCGGGGGCGCACAGCGCAGCGGCGATGGCGGCGGGCAGGGCGAAGCCCATGGTGGCCAGGCCGCTGGAGATGAGCAGCCGGCCGGGCTGGTCCACTTCCCACAAGGGCATCACCGCCAGCATGTGCGCGCCAGCGTCCACCGTGGCGATCGTCTCCGCCGGAGTGTGCGACCGGACTGCGGCGGCGACCTGCTGCGGGGCGAGTGCGCCGCGAGGGGCGGTGGCCGCGCCGGAGGGGGTGTCCGGGGTATTGGTGGCCGGCGGCTCGGCAGCGGCCTCGCGCAGGCGCCGTGCGGCGTCGGTCCGGGCGCCCAGCCCGGCCCCGGGCGCCCAGCCCGGCCCTCCTGGCCCGGCCGAGTCCGGGGCAGCCGGGTGACCCCGGTCGTCCGGGCCGGCGACAGGCGTCCAGCCCGCCAGCAGATCGATGGCCGCGGGGAGCGGGGCCGTCAGGGTGGTGGCCCCGGTGAAGTAGCCGGTGGCCCCGGTCCGCGCGGCCGGCCAGTCGCCGACCAGCAGCGCGGGCGCGGCGTAGTCCCAGGCCGCCGGGATCATCTCGGCCTCGTCCACGCCCAGCCCGATGATGAGGTCCGCCTGGGCCAGCAACGGCCATTCCATGGTGCCGCCAGTGACCAGGCCGCCGGCTTCACCCGCGGAGTCCGGCACGATGCCGCGCGCCCGGTAGGTGTGCAGTGCCGGGATCCCGCGGCCGACCACGGCTGCCCGGATGGCTGCGGTGTGCGTGCGGGCGTGCGCGCCAAGCAGCAGGACCGGCCGCCGGGCCTGGCGCAGCGCGGCAGCCAGCGGCGCGAGATCATCGGCTGGCCATCCGAGGCCGTCGGCGTGCGGGTCACCAGGCCGGTGACCGTCGTGGGCCATATCCCCCGCGCTGCCCGCAAGATCTGCCGGGGTCCCGTCGTCCATCAACGCGATCACCGGCCCGGGCGGCACGGCCAGGGCCTGGCTGACCACCCGCTCGGCCATCTGGGCGGCCCGGTCACCGCCGACGGCCACCGCCGCCTTGGCTACTGACCGGCCCAGGGCACCCTGGTCCAGCCGCTGGTGGCTGACCCGGCCGGCCTCGGCGGCCCGCACCGTGTCGGAGATGACCACGAGGGGGAGCCGGTCCAGCGCCGCGTGAGCGATCCCGTTGACCGCGCTGGCGAGTCCCGGTCCCCGGGTGACCAGCACCGCTCCGGGCGCCCCGGTCAGGTCGGCGCTGGTGGCGGCCATGATGGCTGCCGCGGTCTCGGTGTGGGTGAGGACGAAGTTCAGCCCGGCCGCGGCGGCTGCGCCGACCACGTCCAGGTTCGGGCCGCCGCCCGGCACGCCGAACATCACCCGGGTGCCCGCCGCGGCCAGCGCGGTCACGATCGCCGTGGCCCCGGAAAGGGCGGTAGCGGGCCTTTCCGGGCCGCTCAGCGTGGCCGGGCCCCGGCTCACCGTGCGCCCCCGCCGGTGCCGGAGTGATCGACCCGGCCGCGCATCTGCAGCCGGTAGGAGTAGCGGTCCGGGTGGAAATGATTGACCGCCAGCTCCAGCGGCACCAGGTCCCGGTCGCAGTACAGCCGCTCGATCTGCAGCACCGGCACGCCCGGCGGGCAGCCCAGCCGGCGTGCGGTGTCCGGGTCCGCGGCCACTGCGGTCGCGTTCTGCGCCGCGTTGTTAATCTGCCGCTCACTGACCTGGTCGACCAGGCTGATCACGGTGAAGCGGGCGCGGTCGCCCGGCTCGCTCAGCGCCCCTAGCTCCGTCAGCTCCCGCAGCCTGCGCCCGATCTCCAGGGGCACATGAACCCGCGTGAAGCAGAACGGGACCCCGTCGTGCAGGCGCAGGAAGGACATGGCCATCACGCTGTCCTCCGGTACCCGCAGCCGGTCCGCGACTGTCACGCTGGCCAGCACGTGCAGCGGCTCCACCACGCGAAGTTCGGTGTCTAGCGACAGGGCCATCAGATCGTCGATGCTGCCGAACGAGCGCAGGTACCTGCCCTCGCCCGGGGCCGCGAACGTGCCCCGGCCGCGGACCCGGTAGATGACGCCCTCCGAGACGAGCTCCTGGAACGCGCGGCGCACCGTCTGGCGGCTCAGCCTTGTGGAGGTGACCAGCTCGGCCTCGGTCGGCAGCCGCTGCCCCGGCGGATAGCGCCCGGACGCGACCGCCTGCCGCAGGTCTGCCGCCAGCTGCCGGTACGCGGTCGCCTCGCCGGCCCCGGCCCGGGCGCCGGCCGGGCCGCGCGCCTCGGCGGCCCGCGAGGACGGCGGGTCGTGCCGCAGGGGCGGCACGA
>DATCFY010000199.1:0-32657 GCA_036509255.1 Streptosporangiaceae bacterium | reverse complement strand
CTGGCTGTGGGCCGGGAAGGTGACCGACCTGAACTTCGGCGCGCAGCAGTGGTACGTCATCATGGCCGGCGGGGGCATGGGGTTGATGCTGGGCCCGGCGAGCACGGACGCCGTGAACCGGGCGTCCCGGTTCTCCTACGGCAGGGCCTGACCCGCCCGGGCCTGACCCGCCCGGGCCTGACCCGTACGGCATCGCGGCCGGGGTCAGAGGGCGGCCGTGACGGCTGCGGCGAATTCGCCCGGCCGTTCCAGCGGGGTGAAGTGCCCCGCGCCGGCCAGGTGGATCAGCCGGGCGTCAGCGTAGAACTCGCCGATCCGGTCCGACCAGGCCGGCGGGAACAGCGGATCGTGCGCGGGCCACAGCACCGTGGTGGGCACCGTGATCCGGTCCGCCGGCGCAGGCGGCTGCTCCGCGAGAGACCGGGCCACGGATCCCGCACCCGCCCGGTACCAGCCGACCGACGCCGCGAACGCACCCTTGGGTGCGTAGGCCGCCACCAGGTGCTCGAGGTGCGCGGCGGGCAACTCGAAGCCCGGCCCGGACCAGTGCTCCCAGAAGTGCCGCAGGTAGGCGCGCACCGCACCGGGATTGCCGTCGATGAGCTCCGTGGCCAGCTCGAGCCGGTGGAACTGCTGGTACCAGAACTCGCGCTGCGCGTCCGGGCTGAGGATCCGGTCGCCGATGCCGGGCAGCGGAGGCGAGATCACCAGCGCGCGGACCAGGTCCGGGCGGTCGGCGGCCAGGGTCTGGGCGATGCGGCTGCCGATGTCGTAGCCGGCGATCACCGGCCGGGCGAGCCCCAGTTCCTCGATGAGCCTGGCCACGCTGCGCGCCTGGGCGGCTGCACTGTACCCGGCCACCGGGTCGGCCTGGTGCTTGCCGGATTCGCCGAACCCGCGCAGGTCCGGCGTGATGACCTCGGCGGTGGCCGCGACCAGGGGCGCGACCTCGCGGTAGTCCGTCCGGTCCCCCGGCCAGCCGTGCAGCAGCAGCACCGCCGGGCCGCGGCCGGCCCGGTCGTAGGCGAGGCGGAACCCATCGACTGGCGTGACCTGGCGCATGCCGCCGAGTATGCCGCTCCGGTAAAACCCGTTTCAATGGCCCGCGCCGCGGGCGATCATGGTGGCCAGCCTCACCGGGCTGGCTCATCTGAAGGAGACGCCGTGCAGGGACGCCGGCATAGGGTCACCAGCAGCGACGGCACTGAGATTGGTCTGCTCACCGCGGGAACGGGCCCGGGATTGCTGCTCGTGCACGGGGGCATGGGCCGCCTGGAGCGATGGGAACCCCTCTGGGGACTGCTGACCGAGCACTGGCAGGTCACGGCCATGGACCGCAGGGGCCGTGGCTCCAGCGGCGACACCCAGCCGTACCGGCTCAGCAAGGAATACGACGACGTCGCCACAGTCGCCACGAGCCTGGCGGACCGCAACGGTCGCCCGGCCGATGTGTTCGGGCACAGTTATGGCGCGCTCTGCGCGCTCGGTGCCGCCGCCCGCGGCGCTCCGTTGCGGCGCCTGGCCCTGTACGAGCCGCCAGGACCGCAGACCGTCCCGCGTGAATGGCGGGAACGAGCCAGCGCCCTGGCCGCAGGGGGCCAGCCCGGCCGGGCCATGATCAGCTTCCTGACCGAGATCATCGGCCTGAGCATGGCGCAGGTCAGCGAGCTGAGGAACGTTCCGGGCGCGCAGGATGTGCTGCCCATCGTGTCGGCCACGCTGCCGCGTGAGGCCGAAGCTCTGGCGTCAGCCGACCCGCTGGCCCTCGCGGGCGACGTCACCGCGCCGGTACTGCTCCTGCTCGGGGAGGCCAGCCCCGGCTGGGCAGCAGACATCACGCACGCGGTGGACGCCGCCCTCCCCCAGGTGACCCTGGCCGTCCTGCCGGGCGTCGGGCACGAGGCCACCGACACCGCGCCCGGCCTGATCTACCGTGAGCTGCTTCGCTTCCTGGGCTGAGCCGACCTCGGGCTGGCCTGGGGCTGACCCAGGCTGGCCTGTGGGCTGACCCGGACACGCCCTAACCCGGTTCCCGGGAATGGGGCACGACCAGCCCCGACTCGTAGGCCGCCACGACGGCCTGGGTCCGGTCCCGCAGGCCGAGCTTGCTGAGCACCCGGCTCACGTGGGTCTTCACCGTCTCCTCGGTGACCACCAGCCGGGCCGCTATCTCCGGGTTGGACAGGCCCTCCGCGACAAGCCGCAGGACCTGCGTCTCCCGCGGGGTAAGCGCGGCGAAGGCAGCCCCCGAGGGGGCCGTCTCCGGCTTGGGCCGCAGCAGGGCGAACTCCCCGATGAGACGGCGGGTGACGGTCGGGGCAAGCAGCGCATCACCAGCCGCGATGATCCGTACGGCGTCGAAGAGCCGCTCGGCGGTCACGTCCTTGAGCAGGAAACCGCTGGCCCCGGCGCGCAGCGCATCGTAGACGTACTCGTCCAGGTCGAACGTGGTCAGGATGAGGATGCGCGGTCCGCCAGGCCCCGGTCCGGCGCCTGGGCCGGCCAGCTGCCTGGTGGCCTCGATGCCGTCCATGCCGGGCATCCGGACGTCCATGAGCACGACATCGGGCCGCAGCTCACGGCTGATCTTCACGGCCTCGGCCCCGTCGCAGGCGGTGCCCAGGACCTCGAAGTCCGGCTGGGTGCCGAGCAGCTCGGCGAAGCCAGTCCGGACCACCTGGTGATCGTCGGCCACGACGATCCGGATCGCCAGCGTCAGGCTGCTCATGCCGCCTCCACCTTGCCAGGGAGGCTGGCCGAAACCAGGAAGCCGCCGCCGGCCGCCTCGCCGGTGGTCAGCTCACCGCCGACGGCCGCAGCCCGTTCGCGCATGCCGAGCAGCCCGTGGCCCGCGTCCAGGACAGCCTCATCCGGCCGGGCTGGAGCCGGACCCGGCCCGTTGTCCCGGATGAGCAGGCACAGCTGGTCCTCGGCGTACCGCAGCTCCACGTCGACGGCCGCACCAGGCGCGTGCCGCCGGGCGTTCGTCAGGGCCTCCTGCACGATGCGGTAGGCAGCGAGCTCAACGCCAGGATCGAGGGCGATCGGGGCACCGCGCAGGATCAGCCGGGCACCGGTACCTGACGCGTCCCGGGCCTCGTCCAGCAGCTCGTTCAGCTGGCGCAGTCCCGGCTGCGGCTGACGGTCCGCCACGTCGGTCTCGGTGTCCTCCCGGAGCACGCCGAGCAGCCGCCGCATCTCCGTCAGCGCGGCCCGCGCGGTGTCCCCGATCGAGGACAGCCGCTGCGCACCGGCCGCGGGCATTCCCGGGGTGGTCAGCCGGGCGGTCTCCGCCTGCACGGCGATCATGGAGATGTGGTGCGCGACCACGTCGTGCAGCTCCCGGGAGATCCGGGCGCGCTCCCCGCGCGCGGTGTGCTCCAGCAGGGTGCCCGCGATGGCCTGCCGGGCAGCGCTGTGCTCGATCGCCTCACGATGCACCCGGCTCGCGCTCCCGGCGAGTCCGGCTACCGGTCCCAGCGAGGCCAGCAAGACGGCCGGGATCTTGGCCGACGAGCCCGCCGGGGACGCCAGCGCGAGGATGAGGAACGGCAGGGCGAGCGCGGCGGCCAGCAGCGGTGATCCGCGGCGGCCGAGCCGGTACGCCCCGGCCAGCTGCGCGACCAGGCCGGGCACGGTCAGCGTCTGGAAGGCGGCCAGCGACAGCACGCTGGCCGCGGACAGGGCCAGCGCGGCCCCGGACGGCTTCGACCACAGGAACCCGAGCGGCAGCGTGGTGGCCAGGCTGACCAGCACGAGAACGACCAGCACAAACGGCCAGTCCGTGGACGCACTCTGGCCGGCCAGGCTGCCGTGCGGGCTCACCGCCACCCAAATCGCCTGGGCCACCGCGAGCATTCCGAGCAGCACGCTCGCCGTGATCGGGGCGTACGGCCACGCGGCGGGTCGCCGCCACGCGGCGGCTCCTCCGCCGCGCCCGTCATCCACTCGGCCCATGTCACTCATTGTCGCTGCCGCTCAAGCGCCCTGGCGTCACTCCGGGCAGGTATCCCGCTGTCCCTCCTGCGGGGGATGCGCCGGCGGCCGCCTCCCCCGGGGCGGCGGCCGGCAAGACCGCTCCCCGGCGGGACGACCCGGAGGGGTCCCGTTCCCTAGCGTGGCTGGCATGGAAGCGACTATCGAGATATCGGGGCTGCGCAAGAAGTTCGGGCCCCACCTGGCGCTGGACGGGATGACGTTCACCGTCCACCCAGGCCAGGTCACCGGCTTCGTCGGCCCCAACGGCGCCGGGAAGTCCACCACGATGCGCGTGGTCCTTGGCCTGGACGCCGCCGACGACGGCACCGCGCTGATCGGCGGCCAGCCGTACGCCAGCCTGCGGCATCCGCTGAGCCACGTCGGGGCGCTGCTGGACGCGGCCGCGCTGCAGCCCAGCCGCAGCGCCCGCAACCATTTGCTGTGGCTGGCCCATTCGCAGGGCCTGACCGCGCGCCGGGTTGATGCGGTGATCGAGCAGGCCGGCTTGCAGTCGGTGGTCCGGCGGAAGGCGGGCGGGTTCTCCCTGGGCATGCGCCAGCGGCTGGGGATCGCCGCCGCCATGCTCGGTGACCCGCCGGTGCTGATGATGGACGAGCCGTTCAACGGCATGGATCCCGAGGGCATCGTGTGGATGCGCGGGTTCCTGCGGTCGCTGGCGGGGCAGGGCCGCGCGGTGCTGGTGTCCAGCCACCTGATGAGCGAACTGCAGGACACGGCCGGCCATCTGGTCGTGGTCGGCCGGGGCAAGGTCATCGCCGACACGAGCGTCCAGGCGCTGCTCTCGGCCGCGTCCCGCGACCGGATCACGGTGCGCACGTCCGCGCGGTCGGAGGCGATGACGGTGCTGGCCCACGCGGGGGCCACCGTCGCCGCCACCGGCCACGACACGCTGACGATCTCCGGGCTGCCCGCGGAACGGGTCGTGTCCCTGCTCGGCGAGAGCGCGGTGCCGTTCTCGGAGGTGACCGGGCACCACGCGAGCCTCGAAGAGGCCTACATGGAGCTGACCAGGGACGAGGTCGAGTTCCGCGCGGAGCCGGCCGGGGAAGTGGCGCCATGACCGCGCAGGTAACGACGCCCTACCGGCCGCCCCGGGAAGAGGCACGGGACGGGTTCGCGCAGCTGCTGCGGGCGGAATGGACCAAGTTCCGGACCGTCCGCGGCTGGGTCATCGGCATGGTCGTCGCGGCGCTGGTGACGGTGGGGCTCGGGCTGCTCATCGCCGGGGGCGGCAGCAGCACCTGCCAGAACAGCCCCACCGGCCCGGTGCTGAGCGGCGCGGCCTGCCTACCGCCCGTTCCGGTGGGGCCCGGTGGCCAGGCGGTCACCGACCAGTTCTACTTCGTCCGCCAGCCGCTGGCCGGTAACGGCAGCATCACTGTCCGGGTGCCCGCCCTGACCGGCCTGTACGCGAACGGCGCCACGGCGGTTGGCTCGCCCATGACCAGGGGCCTTCAGCCCTGGTCCAAGGCCGGGGTCATCATCCAGGCCAGCACCCGGCCGGGCTCGGCGTACGGGGCGATGATGGTCACCGGCCGCCGCGGGGTGCGGATGCAGGACGACTACACCCACGACACGGCCGGCCTGCCCGGCGCCGTCTCCGCGGCTTCCCCGCGCTGGCTGCGGCTGACCCGCTCCGGGGACACGCTCACCGGCTACGACTCGGCCGACGGCACGCACTGGACCCGGGTCGGCACAGTTCGCCTGGCTGGCCTGCCCTCGACGGTGCAGGCTGGGTTGTTCGCCACCTCGCCTGCCCATTCGACGGTGATATCCAAGTCGTTTGGCGGAGGCAGCACTTCCGGCGGCCCCAGCCTGGACACCGCCGTCTTCGACCACGTCAGCCTGTCGGGCACGTCGCCCGGCGCCGCCTGGACTGGCGACGCGGTCGGCGGCCAGGCCACCGGCGGGGCAGCCAGCAGCGGGGCAGGCAGCGGGGCAGGCAGCGGGGCGGCCGAGGGGTTTCACCAGGCCGACGGCAGGTTCACCGTGACCGGATCTGGCGACATCGCGCCGCTCGTTTTCGATCCGGCTGGCTCAGGCTTCCCCACCTCGACCATTGAGCGCGGCCTGCAAGGCGCCTTCGCGGGGCTGATCGCGGTGGTCGTCGTGGCGGTCATGTTCATCACCGCCGAATACCGGCGGGGCATGATCCGCACCACGCTGGCGGCGAGCCCACGACGCGGCCGGGTGCTGGCGGCCAAGGCCATCGTGGCCGGGGCCGTCACGTTCGCGGCCGGGCTGGCCGCCGCCCTCGTCACGGTCCCGCTCGCTCAACGCCTCGACCGCGCCAAGGGCAGCTACATGCTCCCGGTGACCTCGCTGACCGAGATACGGGTCATCGTCGGCACCGCCGCGGTGCTGGCCGTGGCCGCCGTCCTCGCCGTGGCCATCGGCACCGTGCTGCGGCGCAGCGCCGGGGCGGTCACCGCCGTCATCGTGGTGATCGTCCTGCCGTACATCCTCGGGATCGCCTCCGTCCTGCCGGTCGGCGCCGAGAACTGGCTGCTGCGGGTCACCCCGGCCGCCGCCTTCGCCGTCCAGCAGAGCCTCCCGGCCTACCCGCAGGTCAACGCCGGCTACACGCCGACGGCGGGTTACTTCCCGCTGGCGCCGTGGGCCGGATTCGCCGTGCTGTGCGCCTGGGCGGCGCTCGCCCTCGCCCTAGCCACCGTCCTGCTCCGCCGGAGGGACGCATGAGCCAGGCCCCGCCCGCGCAGCGAGCCAGCCTGCTGGGCGAACGGCCGGCGGACCCGGACGGCCCGCAGAACGCGCTGCAGGCCGGATGGACCAGCCTGCGGGAGGCACTGCACGCGGAGTGGACCAAGCTGCGCACGCTGCCCGGCACGATCTGGCTGCTGGCCGGCATCATCGCGGCGACCGTGGCGGTCAGCTCCGCAGCGACCGCTGCCATGAGCTGCCCATCCAGGGGCTGCAGCGTTGACCCCGCCAAGCTCAGCCTCACCGGGATCGACCTCAGCCAGGCCGTCGTCGCGATCTTGGCCGTCGCAGCGATCAGCAGCGAGTACAGCACCGGGATGATCCGCTCTACCCTCACCGCGATGCCCCGCCGGACCACCATGCTGGCCGCCAAGGCGGCCGTCGTCACCGGCCTGGTCCTGGCGGCGGGGACCATCGCCGTGCTTGGTTCCCTGCTGGCCGGGCGGCTTTTTCTGTCCAGCCACGGCTTCACCCCGGCGCACGGCTACCCGTCACTGTCGCTGGGCGACGGGCCGGTGCTGCGCGCCGCCGCGGGCTCGGTCCTCTACCTGGCCCTCATCGCGCTGCTCAGCCTGGGCATCGCCACGATCATCCGGGACTCCGGGGCGGCCATCGGGACTGTTCTCGGCCTGCTCTACCTCTCCCCGATCATCGCCGCCGTGGTGCGGAGTCCGCACTGGCACAACGACATCGAGCGGTACGCGCCGATGAGCGCCGGGCTGGCCATCCAGGCCACCACGGGTCTCCGCGGCCTGCCGATCAGCCCCTGGGCCGGCCTGGGCGTCCTCGCCGCCTGGGCCTCGGCCGCCGTTCTGGGCGGCGGCCTGCTCCTGCGGCTACGCGACGCCTGACCACCAGGCCGTGAACCAAGCGAACAGTGAATCGGTACATCAGTGAATCCGGGAACATGGGAAAGGACAGGCGAAGCGTCATGAAGCAGTCCGCGAATCTGCCCCGCTGGGCACGGTGGGCGGTTCCCGCCGGCGCCGTGGCCGTGACCGGCGGGGTGCTGGCGGCATCGGTGATCCCGGCCGCCCAGGCGGCGCCGCTGCTGCCGTCGCGCACGCCGGCCCAGCTGCTCGCCGCGCTGGCCGGGAAGACATCGGCGCCGCCGCTGACCGGGACCGTGGTGGAAACGGCGTCGCTCGGACTGCCTGCGCTGCCGTCTACAGGGGGCCCGGCATCCTTGCCGTCGCTGCTCACCGGCTCGCACACGATCAAGGTGTGGTTCTCGGACCCGGCGCACTTCCGGCTGGCCGTCCCGCAGAGCATGAGCGAGAGTGACGTCATTAGGAACGGCAGCAGCGCCTGGCTGTGGGATAGCTCCACCAACACGGTGACGCACATCGCGCTGCCGGCCGGCGCACCGCTCCCGCGGGTGCCGTCCATACCCCTGACGCCGCAGCAGGCCGCTGGCCAGGTGCTCGCCCGGGTCGGGCCGACCACGGCGGTCAGCGTGGACAGCAACCTGACCGTCGCCGGCGAGGCCGCCTACCAGCTCGTGCTCGCGCCGAAGAGTTCCCGTTCGCTGGTCGGGCAGGTGCGCATCGCCATCGACGCCCAGCACAACGTGCCGCTGCGGGTCCAGGTGTTCGCGAAGGGCGCGCAGAGCCCGGCGATCCAGGTGGGCTTCACCTCGGTGTCGTTCGTCCAGCCGGCCGCGGCTAATTTCGCGTTCCGGCCGCCCGCCGGGGCGAAGGTCACGCAGGAGCGTGCCGGGTCCGGGAGGCAGGCCTCCGGCCAGGCGGCGCGCAGCACCAGCATGACGAAGGGGCTGGCCGTGATCGGCCAGGGATGGCTGGCCGTCGCCGCCCTGCCGCAGTCCGCACTGCCGTCGCTGACCGGCCCCGGCGGTCCCGGCGGTCCCGGCGGCTCGGGTCTCGGGCCGTTCCGCAGCTCCAGCGCATCGGCGGCTCCCGGGTCCGGCGGACCGGCCAGCGGACCGGCCGGCTCCGGTAGCCCGGCCCTCGGCGGCGACACCGGCGCGATCTTCGGCGCCGTGCTCCAGTCCGCCGAGCGGGTCAGCGGACCCTGGGGCAGCGGGCGCCTTCTGCGGACCAGCCTGCTGTCGGTACTGATCACCAGCCAGGGCCGGATCCTGATCGGGGCCGTCACGCCCGACGTCCTCTACCAGGCGGCCACGCAGGCAGGCCACAGCCCAGCAACCCTGCGACACCACGCGGCCGCTGCGGAGAGGTCGAAGTGACCGCGCTGGCGGTGGCGAGCAGCGATCTCACCAAGCGGTTCCGGGGCGGTCAGGTGGCCGTCGACCACATCGACCTGGCCGTCCCGCGCGGCTCGGTGTATGGCTTCCTCGGCCCGAACGGCTCCGGGAAGACGACCACGATCAGGATGCTGCTGGGGCTGGCCTTCCCGACCACTGGCCGCGCGGAGCTGCTGGACGTGCCGATGCCGTCGGGTGCCATCCGGGTGCTGCCCCGGGTGGGCTCCCTCATCGAAGGGCCGGCGTTCTACCCGTTCCTGACGGGCCGGGACAACCTGGCCCGCTGCGACGCCGCGGACCGGACCGCCGATCCGCGGACTGCCGCCGCGCGGATCAGCGAGGCGCTGGACCGGGTGGGGTTGCTGGCTGCCGCCCGGAAACGGTACCGCCATTACTCACTCGGTATGAAGCAGCGGCTCGCCATCGCCGCCGGCCTGCTCACGCCGCGAGAGCTGATCGTGCTCGACGAGCCGACCAACGGGCTCGACCCGCAGGGCACCCGCGAGGTGCGAGGGCTCATCCGGCAGATCGCCGCCGACGGCATCACGGTGTTCGTTTCGTCGCACCTGCTCGCCGAGGTCGAGCAGGTCTGCTCGCACGTCGGCGTGATGCGCACCGGCCGGCTGGTCTTCCAGGGCCCGCTGGAGGAGCTGCGCGCCACGGGCGCCGCCCGCATCCGGGTGGAGACCGCGGACCCGGCCGCGGCCGCGGTGGTCCTCGAACGGCTCGGTCTCACCGACCCCCGGGTCACCGGAAACGAGGTATCGGCGCAGCTCGCAGACGATCAGCCCGAGCAGATCTGCGCGGAACTCGTCGGGGCGGGCGTCGGGGTCCGCGGGCTCGGCGTGGTCACCCCGAGCCTGGAGGAGCTTTTCGTGGGACTCACCGGAGAGGGGTTCGATATCGATGGCTGAGCCGCTGCTGGCCGGGTCGCCGGCGCCGGGATCGGTAGCCGGGGCACCCCCCGCCGGGGCCGGCTACGACGGCGGAGCGATGGTGGCCAGCCAGGGACGCGATACCCCCGTCTGGGCGTGGCTGCGTTTCTTCGGGTCGGAGCTGCGGCTGGTCTTCGGCCGCCGCCGGAATCAGGCGCTCCTGGCCGTGGTCGCGCTCTTTCCCCTCGTCATCGGTATCGGGCTCCGACTCGCGGACCAGGGAGGGAACAGCGGAGGCCCCAGCGTGGCGTTCATCGGCCAGCTCGCCGGCAACGGGGTATTCCTCAGCTTCATCGCGCTGTCCTTGCTGCTCATCCTCGTCATGCCGCTGGCCGTGGCGGTGGTGTCCGGGGATTCGATGGCCGGCGAGGCCGGCTACGGGACGCTGCGCTCCCTGCTGGCCGTTCCGGCCGGGCGGGTCCGGCTGCTCAGCGTGAAGTACGCCGCGATCGTGGTGTTTGCCGTCACGGTCACCTTCATGGTGACGGCGGTGGCCCTGGCCACGGGCGCCGCCCTGTTCCCCATCGGGCCGGTGACGCTGCTGTCCGGGACCACCGTGCCGATCGCCGATGCGATGCTGCGCCTGCTGTTCGTCATGATGTACGTGTCGGCCGCGATGGCCTCGCTCGGCATGGTCGGCATGGCTATCTCGACCCTCACCGAGCACGCGGTCGGCGCGATCGGCGCGACCGCGATCGTGGTGGTGACCAGCGAGGTGGTGGACAACGTGCCCCAGTTCGCGGCGATCCATCCGTACCTGCCGACGCACTGGTGGATCTCCTTCGACTCCCTGCTCCGCGTCCCGATCGACACCGGCACCCTGATGCGCGGCCTGCTGTCGTTCGGGATGTACCTGGTGATCTTCGGAGCCTTCACCTGGGCCCGGTTCACGACCGCCGACGTGACCAGCTGAGGCCCGCCGCGTCCTGGCCGCGCCGCCCGCCCTGCCGGATCAGGAAACATCCCGTTATGGTGCGATCATGAGCTTCCCGCTGGTCCGAAGTGCGCATGTGGCCACCAACGCCCTGCACTCGCTGATCTACTTCGCGCCTGAGACCGAGCAGCAGCTCACCAGCGTGGGTCTCAAGCCCGGCCGGATGTGCTATTTCGCAGGGCGGGCGGCACCGATGGGCGCGGTGAGCGGCGGTGTCGTCACCGCGACCTTCTACAACTTCAGCCCGGGCCTGGTCGCCCGCTGCATCCCGCAGGCGTGGGACCTCGCCCGCCCGGACGTCATCATCGGCGCCCGTTTCGCGGCGGCTGACGCCGCCCTGACCCGGCTGCTCGGCCCGGACGTCATCGCCTCCCCGGACATGATCACGATGGCGGAGCTGACCCGGGAAGCCACGGTGGCCTGCCGCCCGGAAGGCCGGCCCTTGTACGCCGGCCACGCCGGCCTGGACTGGCCGGAAGCGCCGCACCTCGTGATGTGGCATGCGCTGTCGTTGCTGCGGGAGCACCGCGGCGACGGTCATATCTGCGCCCTGGTCGCCGCGGAACTCTCCGGCCTCGAGGCCCTGGTCAGTCATACCGCCACCGGCCAGGGATTCCTCACCGGGTTCGCCCAGGCCAGCCGCGGCTGGAGTGAGGAGGAGTGGAAGAGCGCCGTCGAGGCGCTGACCACCCGCGGCCTCCTCGGCGCCGACGGGGCACTGACCCCGGCGGGCGAGGCGCTCCGCGCCCAGGTGGAGGACCAGACCGATCGTCTGGCCGCGGCACCATGGCAGCATCTGGGCGACGAGCGCACCGAGGAGGTCGTGCGGATCGGCAAGGCCATGACGCGCACCGCGATGAAGGCCGGGGCCTTTCCCCGGGACGGCGTGTTCGCACGATAAGCGGCTAGCGGTCGGTCCTCACCAGCTGTGGCGATGACGGCCACGAAGCGGTACCCCTGCCCCGGGCCGGTCGGCGGGCACTGGCCTCTCGGCTGGTCAGTGCCCGCCGGCCGCCCCGGCTGACTCAGTACCAGGCCCGCCAGGGATCAGGCCAGCCCAGTACCGGCCGGGTCAGTACCGGCCGGCCAGATGCGCCCGGCCCGCCGGAGCCTCGTAGGGGTCCGGCCAGAAATCGGTGATCCGCACGATGCTGCCGTCCTCATCGAGGTCGAAGAAGCAGAGCCCCGGCTGGGTGAGCTCTCCCTCCGAGAACTGGATCATGCTCACCGCCGCGCGGTCCTGGCTGACGATCCGCTGCACCGCCAGGTGCCAGTCACCGGGGAAGCCTTCCGAGTTGAACCGGAGGTACGCTTCCCGGCCGCTGACCCGCTCCCGGGTCTGCGGCGCCTCGTACACCACGTCCTCGGCCAGGAGCGCCCCGAACGCCGCCCAGTCCCTGGCCTCTGCCGCCGCCCAGTAATCGGCCACGACCTGCCCGGACGATCCGGCGGGCCCGCTACCTGCCGCCTGCTCCGTACTACTCATGCCGGCCAAGCTACCGACGGGGTCCGACAGAAAATGGCTCGATGCGGCTCACAATCCCTGGGGCTCCGCGCCATTCAAGATCAAAGTGCAGGCCGGACTGGGTATATAGGAGCTATGGGGGAAACGACGGGGGCATGCCAGGTCTGGACGCACGGGTTCCCGGTTCCGGGGCGCACCGCGGAACTGGCCCGGCAGGCCGAGGAATCCGGCTTCGACGGGCTGCTGCTGGCGGACAGCCAGAACCTGGTCGGGGATCCGTTCGTAGAGCTGGGCGTGGCCACCGGGGTGACCCACCGGATGGGGCTGGGCACCGGGATCGTCAACCTGGTCACCCGGCATCCCGCGGTGGTCGCCGCCGCGATCGCCAGCGTCCAGGTCGAGTCCGGGGGGCGGGCCGTGCTGGGGGTCGGCCGGGGTGATTCCTCCCTGGCGCGGATCGGGGTGGCCGCTCCCCCGGCAGCCCGGCTGCGGGACCTCGTCACCGAGGTCCGCGGCTATCTACGCGGTGAAGAGGTGGAGGCAGGCGGCACCGCCAGCCGGATCAGCTGGATCGGGGAGACCGGGCAGCCCCCCGTGCCGGTGGAACTGGCGGCGACCGGCCCGCGGACGATCGGGCTCGCGGCCACGCTCGCGGACCGGGTCATGTTCACCGTGGGCGCCGAGCCGTCCCGGGTGGCCTGGGCAGCCGGCGTGGCCCGGCAGGCCCGGGCCGCCGCCGGGCTGGACCCGGCCGGGCTGCGGATGGGTGCCTACGTCAACGTGGCCTGCGATCCGGACCTGGCCGTGGCCTGCGGCCTGATCCGCGGCAGCGCCGCGATCTTCGCCCACTTCTCCAGCATGGGCGGATCGAGCACCACGGGACCCGGCACCACCGGATCCGGGGCGAGCGGATTCAGCCCGCAGGAGGCGGCCACGGTGCGGGAGGTCGGGACGGCCTATGACGAGGCGCGGCACGGCCTCAGCCACGCCGCCCACACCAAGATGCTGGACGACGCGTTCCTCACCAGGTTCGCGGTGGTGGGCTCCCCGGAGCAGTGCCTTGACCGGCTCCAGCAGCTCATCGCGCTCGGCCTGGACCGGATCGTGGTCGTCCCCGGATCGCGGGACACCGACCCCGAACGGCTCGCCCGCAGCAACGTCCGTTTCGCCCGCCACGTGCTGCCCGCCCTCCTGGGGGGTCAGCGCGGGGCGGCCCGCAGCACGAACACCCCCCAGCCAAGGTAGCGGCGCCCATAGGCCAGATGTGACCACCGGGAACGCTTGAGATAGTCGCGCATCCCGGGCGCGTCAGCGTGATCCGGATGCTCGTCCAGCCAGTGGGCCACGGTCCACCACTGCGAGGCGACGTAGCGGTCCCAGCTGTGCTCGTCGGCCAGCACCATCTCCAGCAACTCCAGCCCGGCGGCCGCGAACCGGTCGTGCGTGGCGGGCAGCGACACGAACTCCTCCGGGGCGAAGCCCAGCGCGGCGTACGCCTCCTCGGGAGGGGGCTCTGTCCAGAATGGCTCGCCGATCAGCAGCAGGCCGCCCGGGACCAGGGCCGGCCGCATCAGGTCGATCGTGCCCGCCAGCCCGCCGCCGATCCAGGTCGCCCCGATGCACGCGACCGCGTCGAACGAGTTCTCACCCACGCCGAACGTGCTGGCCTCGGCCCGCTCGAACCGGACGAGGTCGGCCACGCCCAGGTGAGAGGCCCGTGCCCGCGCCGCCGCCACGTGGATCTCGCTGAGGTCCACCCCCAGGCCCCGGATCCCGTACCGCCGGGCCCAGGTGCACAGCATCTCGCCTTTGCCGCTGCCCAGGTCGAGCAGCCGCATGTCCCGCCGCCAGCGGCACAGCTCGCCCAGGAGCTCCAGCTTCGCGTCAGTGAACGGGTTCAGGATCCGGTGGCCGGCCTCGGCTATCTCGTGCTGGCGCAGGATGTCCATGGGGCTCCGTGGGTGGTGGGGACCGCGCGGTCCCCACTCTCTCTCCCTAACGGTCCTCCCGGCGAACCGTTTTCCATCAGCCGGTCTACTTCAGGCCGGTCCCGGCCACGCCCTCCACGATGTGCCGCTGGGCCAGCAGGAACACGAACACCAGCGGCAATGCGCCCAGCACCGCGGACGCCATCTGCAGCGCGTTCACGATGCCGACCCCGCTGACCACGGTGCCGATCCCGGCCGGGATGGTCATCATGGTCTGGCTGGTGGCCGCCAGGAACGGCCAGAGGAAGTTGTTCCAGGTCCAGACGAAGGTGAAGATCGCAACCGCCGCGATGGCCGGCCGGGCCAGCGGCATTGCGATCTTCCGGTAGCTGGTCCACCAGCTGGCCCCGTCGACCTCGGCGGCCTGCTCCAGCTGAATCGGGATGCCGTCAAAGAACTTCTTGAAGATGAACACCGCGATCGGCGCGGGGACCTGCGGCAGCACCAGCGCCCAGTAGGTGTTGATCAGGTGCACGGTCTGGAACTCGCGGAACAGCGGCACGATCAGCGCCTGCGGCGCCGCCGCCCCGGCCAGGAAGCCGCGCCTCCCGACCAGCCTGGTCGCGTTCATGCCCACTGCGCTGTCTTCATTGAAGCCGTGTTCATGACGACCCGCGTTCATGCCAGCTGCACCTCCAGCAGGGTGAAGGAGTGCGGCGCGAAACGGACGTCGAGAACGTCGCCGCTCACGTCGCGCTTGGTACTCACGGTCGTGACCGCGTCCGGCTCGGCGGCGGTGTTGGCCGCGTCCGGGCTCTCCCCGGTGACCTCGTGCACCATGACCGGGCCGGCCGCACGGGCGCCAGACAGGCTGATCCGTGTGTCCAGGGCCTGGTCCGGGTCCCGGTTCACCACCGAGATCGTCAGCCGCTGGCTCCCCGCGTCCCGGGTCGCCGCCACGTCCAGCAACTGGAACGGCCCCAGGTCCGCGACCCGGTAGGGCCAGCGCTCCCCCGCCTGGTCGGTGTGCGCGTGCGTGCCGGAGTCGACGAAGGTGTCCAGCGCCACCTCCTGGGTGGCGGTCGAGATCAGGCGCAGCGGGTGGTAGATGCTCTGCCGGAACATGCCGTCCGGCGACGTGACGATGGGAGCGATCACATTGACGAGCTGGGCCAGGTTGGCCATCCGCAGCACCGCGCACTGGCGCACGAACACGTTCAGGTAGGTCGCCACGGCCAGCGCGTCGGACAGGGTGTACCGCTCCTCCAGCTGCCCGTCGTCGGTGCGGTACCAGACGTTCCACTCGTCGTAGGCCACGCCGATCTCGTGGCTGATCTGCTGGGCGTACCGGGCCCGCTCGATCATCGCCCCGGTCACCCTCAGCGTCCGCTCGGCGAACTGCGGGGCGAGCACGTTGGACCAGTAGTCGCCAGAGCCCGTGTACAGGTGGATGCTGTGCAGGTCCACGTACTGGGCCAGGCCGTCGATCACGACCTGGTCCCAGTCATCCACGCCGGTCTGGCCGCAGCTGACCAGCGAGACCGCGGGGTCGAGGTACCTGATGGCCTTAGCCCACTGGCGCGCGGTCGTGACGTAGTCCGCCGCCGTCCGCTGCCCGAGCTGCCAGTCGCCATACATCTCGTTGCCGAGGCCCCAGTAGCGGACCCGGTACGGCTCGGGGTGCCCGTTGGCCCGCCGCTGGTTGGCCCAGTAGGTGTCGCCGGTGCCGTTGCAGTACTCGACCCACGCCAGCGCCTCGTCCAGGGACCCGGTGCCCATGTTCAGGCAGAGCACCGGCTCGACCCCGGCCGCCTCGCACCAGGCCATGAACTCGTCGGTCCCGAACCGGTTGGATTCCTCGCTGTGCCAGGCCAGCTCGGTGCGGCGGGGCCGCTGATCAGGAGGGCCGATGCCGTCGGTCCAGTGATACCCGGAGACGAAGTTCCCGCCCGGCCAGCGGACATGCCGCAGGCCCAGGTCGCGGACCGCCCCGAGCACGTCCGTGCGGAATCCCCGCGCGTCCGCCAGGGGCGATCCCTCGTCGAACACGCCGCCGTAGATACAGCGGCCGAGGTGCTCGATGAAGCCGCCGAAGATCCGCTCATCCACCGTCCCTACCGGCCGGTCTGTCCGTATCTCGATGCGAGCCATCTCGATGCGAGCCAAGGCATGCTCCTTTCCCGCGAACAATTGGCTACCCAATCGTGATGAAATAAACAAGATCGTTGTTAACGCTCAAACCGGCGGCCGGCCTCCCGGTTCCGGCGGCAGTTCACGACGTCGAGGCGTGGCCGGCCGCTGTACCGGGCCCGGCGCCGGCCAGGGAACGTCACGGGCCCCATGATGGTTTTCGTTGCGGAGAAGTAACCACAGTGCTGGTTACTCCCTGATCCCGAGCCGGAAGGCAGATGTGCCCCCGACGCCTTCAACCGACCCTGCCCGTGCAGCCCCCGCCAGCCTGACCCGCGCCGTCATCCTGGTCTTCGCCATCGCCTGCGGCGTATGCGTGGCCAACGTGTATTTCCCGCAGGCGCTGAGCCCGCTCATCGCCCGGGAGCTGCACGCCACGCCCGCCACCGCGGCGCTGCTCGTCACCACCACGCAGCTCGGCTACGCGGCCGGGCTGTACCTGCTGGTGCCGCTAGGCGACCAGGTGCGCCCGCGGCTGCTGATCGTCACCCTGATCATCCTCACCGCGCTCGGCCTGGTCGGCGCGGGGACCGCCCCGACCCTCGCGGTCCTGCTGGTCGCGGGTACCGCGGTGGGCATCACGACCGTGGTCCCGCAGATCCTGCTGCCGATGGCTGCCGGGCTGGTCCCGGATCAGCGCCGGGGCGCGGTGACCGGCACCTTGCTGTCCGGCCTGCTGGGCGGCATCCTGCTGGCCCGGACGTTTTCTGGCGCGCTGGGTGACTGGCTGGACTGGCGGACGCCGTACCTGGCCGCCGCCGTTCTCATGCTGATCCTGGCCATCGTGCTGGCCCGGGTGCTGCCGGTAACCTCGCCACCGAACCGTGAGCATTACGGCGCGCTGCTGGCCGCGCCCGTGCGGCTGATGCGGGCCGAGCCGGACCTGCGCCGGTCGTGCGTGTATCAGGCGCTGATGTTCGGCACGTTCAGCGCAGCGTGGACGTCGATCGCGCTGCTGCTGACCGGGGCCTCCTACGGCCTGTCCACCGCAGCGGTCGGCGTGTTCGCCCTGATCGGGGCGGGTGCCGTGCTGGTCACGCCGGTCGCCGGGCGGCGCATCGACCGGGTCGGCCCGGACCGGATCAGCCTGGTGTCTTTCACCGGCGGCCTCGGGGCGGCCGCGCTGCTGGCGCTGGCGGCCGTGCCCATCCTGCACGGGGCAGCCAGTCTGGTTCTGCTGGCCGCCGGGATGCTGCTCCTGGACGTGGCGGTGCAGTGCGGCCAGGTGGCCAACCAGGCCCGGATCTTCGGGCTTCCCGGCGAGGCCCGGGCCCGCCGCAACACCGCGTACATGACCTGCGCGTTCCTCGGCGGCAGCGTGGGTTCGTGGCTGGGGGTGCGGGCCTACAGCGAGTTCGGGTGGGGCGGCATCGCCGGGCTCACCGCGCTGGCCTCGGCCGCGGCGCTCACCCGCCATCTGGTCCACCGGCGTTCCGCCGGGATGGCGCCGGCCTCCCCGCCCCCGAAGGCCGGCGCCGCGGCGACCGCGCCCGCGGCTGCGGACGGGCCGGCTGATGCGGACCGGGTCAGCTGCCCTTGAGGCGCTCGCTGCGGCCCTGCAGCTTGTCGATCAGCTCGGAGGCCTGGGCCTTAGTCAGGTTGTCCGGCACGTCCTCCCCGGCCTCGTGGGCCAGCGTGCTCAGGTAGGACTCCTGTGCCGCCGTCATCGGCTCGTCCCCGGTCGTCCACTTGGCCGGGTCCTTCTGTACCGGGTTCTCGGTCGTCTGTTCTCTCCCTGGCTTGGCTGCCAGGAAGCACTTCCCTCGAATTCGCCGAACATTCATCCGTCCACCCGCCGGTCACGGCGATAGACCGAAAACCAGTTCGCTTAGCGCACCCCGGACTGGACCCGCACCACCAGCCGGATCACGCCCGGACCGCCCGGGGGGACGCTCCCGTCCAGGCCGGACCCGCACCACCCGCACCACAGGTCACATTGATCATGGGCGGCGTTGACATTTCACGCAGCGCTCGGCCAGGTCAGCGTTCGGGCAGGTTAGTTCTCGGCCAGGTTAGTGCTCGCCGCGTTCGCGGAGGAGTTCGCGGAACTCGGCGACGGCCTCGTCCTGGTCCGGGCCCAGGTCCTCGGCCACGATCATCTTCGTGCCGTCCCAGTACGCCCCGACGTGATCCGCGCCGTCATCCAGCGCCACGAGCAGCGGGTGATGCGCGATCTTGATGTGGTCGTAGACGTCTTCCCACGTCACACCGGGCGGAACCAGGCCGATCGAAGGCGCGTCGCTGTCGTCATAGTCCAGCTCGTGCAGCACGGGGACCCCCATTGGCCGGTGATGCTGCCACGATAAGCGCCCCCGGCCGTGTCCGGCCAGCACGTGTCCGGCCAGCACGTGTCCGGCCACAGCGTGGTCCGCGCGAGTGTGCCAGGTTGGTGCCGTGATCCATCCCGAAATGCTCATTGCGCCCGTGGCGGCTGGGAACGCCGAACCAGCCGTCGCGTTCCTCACCGAATGGGTGCTGGACGCCGGGGCCGACGCTCGCGAGTACCTCGCTGATCACACCGGCGACGGCGGCGCCAGCCTGATCGCCGTGCGGGATGACCGGGTGATCGGCATCGTCTGCCTGCTGTGGGAATCGGCCTACCCGGGATTCAGGGATCAGGGCATCCCGCTGGTGCACCAGCTTTGCGTGGCGGAGTCACACCGCCGGCAGGGTCTCGCGACGCGGCTCATGGACGCCGCGGAAGCACTGGCCCGCGACCGGGGCGTCAGCACGCTCGGCATCACCGTGGGCCTGTTCTCCGCGTACGGCCCGGCCCAGCGGCTGTACGCGCAGCACGGTTACGTCCCCGATGGCCGGGGTGCCTGCCAAGGACAGCGGCCGCTCGCCCACGGCACCCGCGTGACCATGGACGACGACCTGATCATGTGGCTCACGAAAGACCTCGCCTGGTGAGGACGCCGCTGCCGCGGACCGGGCGGATCGCAGCGGGCGGGCGTCAGCGCGGAACCTTGTCCGCCCGCATGGCCAGCAGCCACGGGATTACGCCATCGCCGTGCTCGGTCAGCGCGCTCAGGACCATGCCCTGGCCGAATAGGGCGGTCGTATAGGCACTGAGCGGCCGGTGCATGCTGGAAAAGGTCATCTCCAGGCCGTCGCGCTCAACGTGGTCGGTATAACGGCGGGCCTCCAGGTAAGGCCGGGAAAGCCGGAACGACGACGTGTGCACCGTGTCCTCATCCTGGGCACTGATGAACGGGTGCACGACAGCCAGGCACAACTGGCCGCCGGGCCGCAGGACCCGGCCTATTTCGGCGACCGCGCCCCCGAAATCGTCGAAATCCAGAAGTGACATGCAGGCCACCACGAGATCGGCGCTCCGGCGGGCGAAGGGCAGCGCGGCGGCGTCGGCTTGCACCACCGGAATAGCCGGGCACGATGCCACCGCGGCCCGGGTCAGCGTAGGTGAGTAGTCGGCGCCCACCACGTGGTGGCCGAGCGCACGGAGTTCCCGGCTACCCCGGCCTTCTCCGCAGCCCAGATCGATCACTGGCCCGGGTCCCGGCTCGGGAAGCAGCTCGCGGAGGGCCGGCCAGGTGCCCTCGGCGAACCCGTCATGCGGCGACGCACGCGCCCAGGTGATCCATGCGTCGGCGTGCTGTTCCCACGACCCGGCCAGGTTCACGTTCTGAGATTACTTGTGTCCCGGTGACGGCCGCGGCGGCCGAGGTAGTTTGGCGGCATGAAAACGCTCGTTATCGGCCGGCCGCGGCCCGGCGTAACCACGGCCGATATTGCCGGGCACCGGGCCGCCGAGATAGCCGCGCTGAGGCAACTTAAGGCCGAGGGAACCCTGGCCGAGGCCTATTCTCCGGGCGGTCCGGGGGCGATCCTGATTTTCGATGCGGGCAAGGAAGCAGTCGAGGGTGTGGTGTACGCGCTCCCGCTGGTGATGGCGAAACTCATTGACACGGAGATCATTGAGCTCCAGCCGCTGCCAGGTCTCGCTTTCTGATCGGGACCGGTCCCGATGCACGCCGCGGGGACCGCGCATACCGGGCGTCCGGCTACATTCTGGGCATGGACGAGAACCGGGCCCGGCGGGTGGCCGATGCGCTGCGCGACCGCGGCATCGATGCTCACCTCGCTAAAGCGAGCGTGGACCAGTACGGCGTGCGCGTGTCGCTGCACGATGGCCGCGAGGCCGAGTGGGACACCGACGGCACGGCTGGGCTTGAGGCGCAGGTGATGCGGGACGGGATGCTGGTGGGGTACGTGCCGCAGATCGAGGGGTCCGAGGACTTCGATGAGCAGCAGGTCGTCGACACCATCGCCCGGACCGACTACGACCAGCCGATCGCCCGGCAGCGCGCCACCTCGCCGCCGGCGGCCGCGCCACTGCCCCGTGAAGGCGGGGTCTTCCGCCGCTTCCTGGACGGTTTCCGCTACCGCTAGGCCAATGGCTGAGGGGCCTGTGCGCTATCGCACCCAGCATGCCGACAGCGCGCGCTGGGCCGGGTTCGGGTTCCGCCCGGGTGACATCGTGATCAGCACCCGGTCCAGGAGCGGGACGACCTGGATGCAGATGATCTGTGCCTTGCTCATTTTCCAGACACCGGCCTTTCCTGCTCCGCTGTCGGAACTGTCCCCATGGCTGGACTGGCTGACCATTCCTCGGGCCGACGTGTACGCCACCCTTAGCGCCCAGCGGCATCGGCGTTTCATCAAGACCCACACGCCGCTCGACGGGATTCCGCTCGACGCGCGGGCCACCTACATCGTGGTCGCGCGGCACCCCCTGGACATGGCCGTATCGCTGTACCACCACTACGCGAATCTCGACGTCCGGCGGATCAGCCATCTCGCGCGCCGGCCGGAGCCCGGGCCGCCCGCGCCGATGGCCCCGCTGCACGATTGGCTGCTGACGTGGACCAGCGAGGACACCACGGCGCAGGAGCACCCGGACTCTCTGCCCGGAGTCATGGGCCACCTCCGGGACGCCTGGTCACGCCAGACAGAACCGAACGTCCTCCTCGTGCACTACGACGACCTGTCCGCTGATCTGGACGGCGAAATGCGCCGCGTGGCGGGCCGGCTGGGCATCGCCGTTCCTGACCCCATCTGGCCGGATCTCGTGCAGGCCGCGAGCTTCGACAGCATGCGGTCCCGGGCTGATTACCTGGCCCAGGGTCCGCCAGGAATCCTGAAGGATACGGCCGCCTTCTTCCGGCGCGGGCAATCCGGCTCGGCTCGCACGGTGCTCACCCCCGATGAGCGAGCCCGGTACCGATCTCGCGTGACTGGCATGGCACCGCCGGACCTGCTGGCCTGGCTGCACCGCGAGTGACGCGCCGCAGTGCCCACGTTCGTTCCCGAGCGGCCTCAACCTGGCCTCTGCCTGCCAGGCAGAATTCCCGACCCCCAGCCGCGCGGCCAGACCTCGGGACGGGGCCTTATATCTCGCGGACGGCGCGGGCTCCCCGGACGGTCGCGACGACGATCCCGGCGGCGAACACAAGCCCGGCACACAACCCCGCGCCCAGATCGTGCGGCGGCCGGGCAGGCCACACCCAGGGGCTGGTCCAGTCCCCTATCAGCCCGATCTGCGCCACGATCATGTAGGCCATCGGGCCGGTCCAGGCCAGCGCGCCGCCGGTCACCGCGGCCAGCAGCAGGCCGATGCCGGTCATCCCGGCCGTGTTGCGCAGGATGTCCAGGGTGCCGCCGGGCAGGTGGTCCGCCGTGGCCCCCGCGGCCATCGCCGCGAACGCCGCCGCGGTGAGCCCCACCGCCGTGCCCAGCCGCAGGTAGGGCAGCCACCGGCCGGTGGCCCGCTCCGGGTCGCCGAACGGGCTCTGCGCGGTGACCGCGATGATGGACGCCGCCCCGGCCTCAATGAGCACCGGCACCTGCTGCGCGCCGTTCCCGTTGCCCAGGCTCCAGTGCCAGGACAGCCCGGCCCTCAGGACGAGCGCGCAGAGCGCCAGCGCGGCCAGGGCGCCGGGGATGCGCCGGCTGGCCAGGTGCAGCCGCACCAGGCGCAGGCCGGGGTGATGCAGAAGCCCGCGCGGCCGGGACGCCTCCGCCCGCGGTTCGGGTTTCTGCAGGCCGGCGGCGGTCACGGCAGCTGTGCCAGGGTGATGTCGCCCGCCCGCAGCGTGGCCAGGTGAGCAGCCAGCCAGGCGTGCCGGGTGGTGGCCGGCAGCGCGGCGAACCTCCTCGCTGCCGCCGCGACCTGGTCCGCCTTCGTGTGCGACCCGTTCCCCGGTCCGCTGCCCGTTTGAGTGGCCGTGCGCGCCTTCTGGAGCAGGGCGAGTACCACGGCCTGCTGCGCCGGGGTGCCGCCCACGGGACCCAAGGTAACGAAACCGTGTGCGCCCACCACGAAGACGGTGACCAGGGTGGCCTGTAGATAGCTGGTGAACGAGACGGCGTTTTGCCCGAACGAGGTCTCGTCGGGCGTGGCCGGCATGGGCAGCCGGAACACCGGGGGGACGCCGGTGATGGCCGCGCCGTTGCTCGGGATCAGGTCGTTTACGACGACCTGGTCCACCCGGGCCGGCGCGCCCGGCAGCGAGGCGATCTCGCGGAGCACCGGCGCCAGGGCCGCCGTCACATCGGGCAGGAAGTTCCGGTAGGCCGGGTGCACGCACACCGGCACTCCGGCCGCCTGGCTGCAGACCGGCGTGTACGGAATCGGCCGGTCATTGGCGGCATCGTGCAGCGCGGGGATGACGGTGCCGTAGGCCTGCGTCCGGGCGGTGCCGATCAGCCCGATGGCCGTGCCGGCCGCCGCCAGGCCGGCCACGGCGATGACTGCGGCCGCGCGGCGCAGCTGCGGCCCGGCGTCGGCCGCCCGCCGCAGGCCGAGGATGGCCAGGGCGACCATGGTGAGCCCGATCAGGAACATCAGTTGCGCGATGGACACGTCCGGCAGGTAGTGGTGGAACAGGCCGGTGTCGTCGTCGGGCACGTACGTGGTCGGCGAGAGCAGCGCGTACGCGCTGGACCGGCCTACGGCATTCCGAAACCCTTCGAGGGAGAGCAGGAACGCGCCGACCGCGGCCAGCGGTGCGGTGAACCGGCTAGGGAAGAACGTGCCCACCGCGAACCCGAGGGCGCTCATCAGCGCCAGTTCCGCGAGGCAGACGGCTACCGGCCACCAGGGCGGCCCACCCCAGGTGGCCTGGCTCGCGGTGACCCCGTACAGCACGGCCACGCAGCACAGGAACCCCGCCGCCACCCACAGCGTGGTCGCGGCCCAGGTGGTGAGCTGCGCCGTCCAGCGGGGCCGGGCCGTCGCGTCGACCAGGTCGCGGGTGCGCCGGCGGCTGTCCCGTGATCCCATCCAGGCAGCCACGCCGGCCACGAACGCCACGAAGTCGGGCAGCAGCTTGTTCTCCAGGGCCGAGGCCCGCAGATCCCAGAACGGGCCGTAGCCCATGGCGGAGCGGAAGGCGTCAAACACGAACAGCGCGGCCAGCAGGGGGAACATCCAGGGCATCGCGTTGCGGCGTAGTTCCAGCCACAGCAGCCGCCACAGCGACATCGGGGACGCGTGGCCGGCGTCGCGGGGCCGCGGACGGGCCAGCGCGTCGGTGAGCGTCATGACCGGGCCTCCGTCAGGACCGCGCTGTACCCGCGCTCCAGCGGGGCGTCGCCCACCCCGTGGCCCTCGCCCTTGGCGGTGAGCTGCTCCGGGGTTCCGCGGAAGACGATCTTCCCCGCGTTCATCAGCGCGACTTCGGTACAGGCGGCACCGACGTCCTCGACCAGGTGAGTGCTGACCACGACCGTGGCGCGCTCCCCCAGGTTGCGCAGCAGGGCCCGGAAGGCCACGCGCTGCTCCGGGTCCAGGCCCGCGGTCGGCTCGTCGAGGAGCAGCAGCTCGGGGTCATTGACGATGGCCTGGGCGATGCCGACCCGGCGCAGCATCCCGCCGGACAGAGTGCGCAGCTTGGCCCGGGCCTTGTCGCCCAGGTCGGCCCGCTCGATCGCGGCGGCCACCGCCGCCGGGACCCGCGCCGCCGGCATCTCCTTCAGCAGCGCGAAGTACTCCACGAACTCGACCACCGTGAACGACGGGTAGTAGCCCAGATTCTGCGGCAGGTATCCGAGCCGGCGCCGGATCTCCCGCCGCGGCCCGTAGCTGCCGGGTTCGCGGCCGAGGAGCCGCATCTTCCCGGAGGAGGGCGGGAGCACAGTCGCCATCATGCGTAGCAGCGACGTCTTCCCGGCTCCGTTAGGACCGAGCAGCCCGAACACCCCGGGGCCGGCCTCCAGGTCCACCCCGGCGACGGCCTGATTCCGGCCGAACCGCCGGGTCAGGCCTGCGATCTCGACGTTCATGACATTCCTCTCGGGATCCGGGTGGCGTACACGACGACCGCGCCGCAGCAGGCCGCGAACGCGAGGTAGGGAAGGACGAACGAGGAGTCAGTGAGCGCGGTCAACCGCCCGGCCGAGCCACCGGCGGCCACGACCGTGATGGCCCAGCCGCCCAGGCCCGCTGCCACACCCACGTTGGCCGAGTGCGCGAGGGTGGCCGCGGCCAGCGCCAGCCCGCAGATCGCCGTCATCGGGATCAGCCAGCCGAACGTGACCGCGGCCGCGGCCCCCGAGCCGGACGACAGGGACGCCGCCGAGGCGGCCAGCCCGAGCGCCGCGTTCAGCCCGAACACGGCCAGCGCCCGGACCAGCAGCACCATCCGGTCGCTGATGGCCATGCTCCGGGTCAGCTCCCAGGCCGGATCGATACCCGGCCCGTAGGAGTAGGCGATGCCCGCGGCGGCGAGCGCGGGCGCGAGCAGCGCCACGAGCGGCACGCCGGCCCTGGAAGTGGCCACCGCCCCTGCGGCCAGCACCACCACGGTGGCGATGATCCAGCCGAGCAGCAGCGACGGCGTGGTGACCAGCGCCCGGGCCAGCCCCGGTGAGCGCAGCAGCCAGCCGGCCAGGCGCTCGAATGGTCCGGGCTTCCGCCGCCACACCTGGGCCGCGACCGCGGTCCACACTCCGCGAAGATCGACGTCAGGCGGCGCCGCGTCCCAACCCGGTCGTTCGCTCATCGTGATCCTCCCTGGGTAGCCGGGCGCCCGCCCAGCGCCGCCCGCAGCAGCCGCCGGGCCCGGTACGCACGGCTCTTGACCGTGCCTTCCGGGATTCCCATCAGCAGCGCCACCTCGGAGACCGGCCGGTCCTCGACGTACATCAGCTGCCACACCTCCCGGTCCGGGCTGCCTTCCGGTCCCAGCGCGGTCACCGCGTCCGTGATCTGTGCCCGCGACATAGCCGCCTCGGCCGGATCGCTGGCGTGCTGCCCGTCCTCGGCCACCACGACTGGCAGGAGCAGCGCCGCCGGGCCCCGGCGGCGCAGGAACAGCGCGGCCTGCCGCCGGGCGATCCCCCAGATCCAGGCGCCGGGCGGGCTCTCGGGCCGGTAGCGGTCGGCGCCTGTCCAGACCGCGAGGAACGTCTCCTGGAGCACGTCCTCGACGTCCGCCGCGGAGAGCACCGACCGGAGCCGGGCGGCCAGCCACGGCGCGTGCCGTCTGAACAGCTCCCGCAGCGCTGTGTCATCGCCGGCCGCCACCCGGGCTACCAGCTCCTCGTCGTCCATCGCCTCTCTATTGCACTGCGGCGGCGCCTGGTTCACGAGGACGAGCGGAAATTACTTCGGGTCGGCGGGGAGATCCGTGGCGTAGCCGGTCAGCGGCCGGCGGTAGTACTCGATATCAGGGCCACAGCGAGCTGCCGAGCTGCACCTGGGCCCGGTAGTCAAGCTCGCCGGGCAGGCCGCACGCGAGCGCCCGCCGGTAGACACCGATGGCCTCGGCCTCCCGGCCGGCGGCGTCCAGCGCCGACGCGTACTCGAAGGCGGCCACGCCATCGCCAGGGGCGCCCGTCCGCCCTAGCGGTTCCCGTCCGACGAAGAGGGAACCGGGGAGGTGCCGACCTGCTGGGCGCTGGCCTGCGCGCCGGGATGGCCGGCTTCTGCGGCGGCCTCACGCTCGGTCTCTGCGTTGATCTCGCCGCCGATCAGCACGGCGAGGCCGGCCAGGTACAGCCAGAAGATCAGGATGGCCACGCCCGCGAATGTCCCGTAGGTCTTGCCGTAGTTGCCAAACTTGGCGACGTAGAAGGAGAAGCCCAGCGAGGCGGCCAGGAAGATCACGGTCCCGACCACTCCCCCGGCGCTGACCCATTGCCAGCGTGGTGATTCCCGGTTGGGCCCGACGTAGTAGTACACGGAGAAGAGCAGCGAAATCACCACGACCGTGAGCACCCAGCGGATCACGGTCCAGGCGATCACGAACGCGGCCCCGGCGAACGGAACATGCCCCTCGATGGCGGAGCCGATCGACGCCCCGAACACGATCAGCGCCGAGGCGATCCCGCCGAGGACCGCCGTGGCTGCCATCAGCACGAGCGCCACCAGCCGCTTGCCCACGAACTTCCGGTCCGTGGGCACCTCGTACGCGATGTCCAGGCCGGTGGTCAGCGCGACCATGCCTCCCGAGGCACTCCAGAGCGCGATCACCAGCCCGACGATCACGGCCGTCAGCCCGCCGGACTTGTGCGTGGCCGCGTTGGTCACCGCCTCGGTGAATACCTTCGAGGCCCCCGGCGGAAGCGCCTTGGTCAGGCCTGTCACCAGCTTCGTCAGCGTGCTCGACCCGACCTTGACCAGGCTGATCACGCCCAGGATCGCAATCATCGCCGGGAACAAAGCCAGGAACCAGTGGTAAGCCAGGCTGCCCGCGGTCATGGAGCAGCGGTCCCGGGAAAACTTCTTCCCGGTGCGCTTCAGCGTGTTCCGCCACCCGGTCGCGCCCAGTTCCAGCGGCGAATCTGGGCCGCCGACGACCTGACGTCCGGGAGGGATGCTGCGCTGCTGATCAACCTGAGGCTGCGCGGATGTGCGCTGGCCATTGCGTGCCATGGCTGGAAACTCCCCTATCGGCCGGACCGCCTGCGTTGCCTGCAGTTGGCGCGACCCGGCTACCCATCGACGCGTGGGCGAAACGGGGCCGCTCGGGTGGCTGGGCCCCGGGCAGGCTGACCCGCCCAGCGTTCAGGTGGCCAGGGGTGTCGATGAGGCAGATGGTGTTGCGTCTGCAGGAGCCGCGAACGCGGTTTACCCCTTGCGCGCCGACATCAACTGACCCCGCGCCCGGGAACGGGCTCGGCCGCAAGTGGTGCGGCGCGGCCGGGCTGGCGGGTCAGCCGCCAGGGGCGGCCCGGACTGGGCCGGCCCTGGCGCAGCCCAGCGTCAGACGATCAGGACGATCTTGCCGAGCAGATGCCCCTGGTCCAGCCGCCGGTACGCGTCCTGGACCTGGTCGAGCGGGAACGTCGCCGTGATCGGGACCTCCAGCTCGCCCGCGGCCACCAGCCCAGCCAGTTCGGCCAGCACCGCGGCGCTGGCCGCGTAGGCGCTGCCCTCGGCCTTGATGCCGTACTTCTCCACCAGGTCGAAGCGGGTGATGCTATCCACCCGGGACGGCTCGACGCCCAGCTCTTCCAGGGCGATGGTCACGTAGTCCCCGCCGACGGTGTCAATAAGAGCGTCCACCTGGCCGGCGGCGGCCTCGCGGATCCGGCCGGCCACACCCTCGCCGTAGCTGACCGGGATCACACCGTGCGCGCTGAGCCATGCGTGGTTCGGCTGACTGGCCAGGCCGATCACCGTGGCTCCGGCCCGACGGGCCAGCTGGACCGCGATCGAGCCGACTCCGCCCGACGCACCGGCTACCACCACCGTGTCGCCGGGGGTGAGGCTGACCGCCCGCACCGCCGCGTACGCCGTGGTCCCGACCACGAACAGGGCCCCGGCTACCTCCCACGGCAGCCCGGCCGGCTTCGGGGTCAGGTTCGCGGCCTCGGCCAGGACATACTCCGCCTGGCTGGCCCGGTTGTCGGTCCAGCCGAGGACCTCATCCCCGGCCGAGAACCCGGTTACCCCCGGGCCGGTCTCCGCCACGACCCCGGCCAGGTCACTGCCCTGGCCAGAGGGGAACGTGGCGGGCCACCGCTCGTGCAGCAGCCCCTGCCGGATCTTGTCCTCGCCGGGGTTGATCCCGGCTGCCTTGACCTGAACGAGTACCTGCCCCTCGGCCGGCACCGGGCGGGGCACGTCCTCGATCCTGAGCACGTCGATCCCGCCGTACTCGTCGAACCGCACTGCCTTCGGCATCGCTACTCCGTTCTCCCTGCTCGGGGTGGCCCAGCTAGGTCGGCCCCGGGTTAGCTCAGTCCTTCGTCCCAGCTGCGGCTAACCCCGGGCCGCGTCTCGTTATGCCCCTGGGCCACCGGCCCGAGAGGCAGAATCGGGTCATGGTCACCGTGGCCGAGGTGCGCGCCGTAGCGCTGTCCCTGCCCCGCACGCAGGAGCACCTGATCCGCGACTGCGTCAAGTTCCGGGTTGGCCGGATCGTCTACGTGGCCGTCTCCCCCGACGAGACGATCATGGGCTTCGGATTCCCCCGGGACGAGCGCCCCGCGCTCATCGCGGCCGAGCCGGACCGGTTCTTCCTGCATCGCGCCAGCGATCAGCGTTACCAGTGGATCGACAGCCGGATGGACAGCCTGGGGCCGGCGGAGATGCGCGAGTTCGTCACCGACGCGTGGCGGATGGTCGTACCCGCGCGGGTGGCCGCCGCCCACCTGGGGCCGCCACCGCCCTCGCTGTGATGCTCTTAGTCCCGGGCTGAGATGGGCGTCCCGGCTAAGCCGGCGATCACGGAAATGCCTATCCCCTAATTCGGGGATCCCTGTTGGTCGGGGAAAACACAAAGCGCGCTAATCTTGTCCAACCACGTGGATGACCTGCCGATACATCCCTTAAGAGACCGCCTAGTATCACCAGGTCAGAGGCCCGGACCAGGCGGTTAAATGACCGGACAACCTCGGACACGTCTTATTCGTGGCCTAGTACGGCAGCCAGGCAGTAGGATCTGGCTTTCTACGCTTGAAGCGCTTTATCCTTGATGAGCGCCATTCGCGACAGGCTACCCGGGGTGGGGAGGAGGGCGGCCACGCGCGGTCAGCAGTCACCGCAGCGCGCCGGAGATCTCCGGCGGCATCAGTGCAGCGGTCAGGGCTCAGTGATCGCCGTGCTGCGTCATCATCATGGACTTGGTCGTCGTCAGTGGTTCTCCCGCGGAGGCTCGCGTGGCTGAGAAAGACCAGAACTGGTCGCGCGACGCCGAAGAACTAGCCGCGTGCTTCACCGTCCACGCCCGGGACCTGTTCGGCTACGCCTGTGTGCTGTCCGACGGTAACCGGCCTCTGGCCGGCGATCTGGTCGAGGCCACGTTCGAGGCGGCGGCCACAGTCTGGTGCACGTTAGGCGGCCTGCCCGCCGATCAGTGCCACGACTGGCTGCGGGAGACACTGGCCTCGGCAGCCGAGCGCCAGACCGGCCACCTGGTTGGCCGCGCGTTCGTCTCCCCGTCGCACCGGCGGCTCACCGAACTGAAGATGGCCCGGTTCCGCTCGGACTGCGACGCGGTGGCCGCCCTGGACCGGTTCGCGGGCTGGCTGCGGGCCCGTGCGGCCGGAGCCCCGGCCGGGAACGGGAACGGGCCGCCGTCTGGCCGAGCCCGGGCTGCTGACCGGCCCGATGATCCGCCCCGGGCCAGGGCCGCCACGCCGGGCATGAGAGCGGACGCAGCGGGATCAGCGGACGCGGGATCAGCCCACGCGGGATCAGCGGACGCGGGGCTGGGCCTGGCCACGACGGCCCATCAGCCGGGGGCCAGGCTGGCCGGGCCCGGGATCCGCCCGGCCGGCCTGCGCGCCCTGTCCAACGAGGCCCCCGGGGAGGGCAGCTGCGCCCACCGCACCAACGGGAACGGCGCCAACGGGAACGAGAGCCCGGGCAGTCCGCACGGAACCGGGGCGGCCTCCCCGCCAGCGAGTTACGGTGACCCGGTGAGGGCGCTCTACGAGCAGCATTACGCCTCGCTCGTGCGGCTGGCCGCGTTGCTGGTCCGCGACACGGCGACGGCAGAACAGATCGTCCAGGACTCGTTCGTGGCGGTGGCCGCCACCGGGCGGCGGCACGCGGTCAACGACGGCGCGCTGGACTTCCTCCGCCAGGCGGTGCTGAACCGGTCCCGGTCGGCGCTGCGGCATGGGATCACCCCGGCCCCGGCCGCCGGCGGATACCCGTCGGGGTCCACGCCGCTGCTGGCCGCCCTCGGCGCGCTGCCCGCCCGGCAGCGTGAGGTGCTGGTCATGCGCTACTACGCCAACCTGTCCGAAGAGCAGGCCGCGGACACTATCGGCATCAGCCGCGCCGCGGTCCGGCGGCACGCGACCCGGGCCAACGCCGCCCTCCGGACCCTGCTCGACGCCGGCTGAGGCGCAGGAGGCGGGCGCGAGCGGTCTTCGTTGCGTGCCTTGAGGCGGCGGGTGCGGCGGGCCTGCAGACCGCTGCTAACGGCGGGACATGGCGCGCAGCGCGGCGTAGGAGACCACGCCGAAAGCCAGGTGCGGCCCGGCGTCACTGAGCCACGCGGTGGCGTCCCACTCCCGCGGGTCGGTCAGCCCCAGCCGGGTCAGTGAGGCGTCGGTCGCCGCCATCGCCGCTGCACCGAGCAGGACCGGGCCGACCACCGGGCCCAGCCGCAGCACCACGGCCCGCAGTTCCCCGGCGAGCGCGCCGACGGCGATCCCGGTGGCGATCCCGGCCAGCGCCCCGAGTCCCTGGAGGCGGTTGTCCCGTTCCTCGCCGCTGCCCGGGATTTCCTGCCCGGCCCGCTTGGCCAGTTCCTCGACCGCCTGCTGCGGCGTGCTGCTGGCCGGCCGCCCGCGCCAGGCCATGTCCAGGTAGGTCGCGGCGTTCAGCGCGGTGGTTCCGGCGGCCCCGGCCGCGGCACCCCTGATGAGTCCCTTGATCATGCGCCTGGGATGCCCGTGACAGGCAACGGCAAACCCGGGGTGACCATTGCTCCCGGGCGCGAGCGGCGCAGGCGTCCCCGCATCCGCTGCGGGCGGCGGCTACGGCCATGACCCGTAACCCTCATGACGCCGAGGACCTGGTCCAGGAGACCTAGACCAAGGCCTACGCCAGCTTCCACCAGTTCCGGGAAGGCACCAACGCCCGGGCGTGGCTGCTGCGGATCCTCATCAACACGTTCATCAACACCTACCGGCGCCGGCAGCGCGAGCCGTTGCGGGTCTCCACCACGGGAATCGAGGACAGCCAGCTCACCCAGGCCTGGGCCGGCCTCGGCGCGGCCCCCCGGTCCGCCGAGGAGATGGCACTCGACCGGCTGCCCGACTCCGCGGTCATCCGGGCGCTGAGGGAACTGCCGCGCGACTTTCGCACCGCCGTCTATCTGGCTGACGTGGAGGGCTTCACCTACCGGGAGGTCGCGGACATCATGCACTGCCCGGTCGGCACCGTGATGTCCCGGCTGCACCGGGCCCGCCGCCAGTTGCGGGGCATGCTCCGGGACCAGGCCGCCGAGCGGGGCATCGTCCCCCACCCGCGCTACTGCGATGTTTAGGACTTCTGAGAAGGGCATTTCCCAAGATCAAAGTTCAGCTGACTTTCCAAGTCCTGCCTAGACAGAAGGAGGTCCAGGCATGAGCGGCGCCGTCATACTCAACTGGGTGCTCGGGGCGATCATCGTCGTGCTCATCATCGGCGGGGGGGTATACGCAATCGTCCGGCACGGGAAGGCCGGCCCGAACGACCGGGAGGCCCGCCGGTACTTCCGGGCCAAGGCCGACCCCAATGTCACGCCCCTGGGTGAGCACGTGCCCACCGGACCGGTGGCCGTCGCGGATGGCCTGGCCGAACCCCAGTCGCCCCTGCGCGACGCCGGGCAGAACGCAGGCGCGAACGGCGGGCAGGCGAGCGCCCGGCCGTCCGGTGATCGGACGGCCGAGCCGGGCCGCGACCCGCAATAACCCTGCCTGGGCCTGGCCCAGGAGACGGAAGCGATCCGGATCCCGGCACGGAAGCGAACCGGGTCAGGAGACGGAGCTGTCGCGCTTGCGCAGGAAGCTGAGGAACTCGGCTCCCTCGCGCAGCCGGCGGCGCATCATCTCGGGGCTGCGCACCATCTCGGCGGACATCTCGGCGATCTTCCCGGCCCGGAAGTAGAACTGCCGGTAGAAGGTCTCGACGGACTCGTAGATCTCGGTGCGGTTGAGGTTCGGGTAGCTCAGGGCCGCGGCTTGCACGCCGCGCTCGTCGATCAGCGTGGCGTCGTCCTCGGGCAGCCAGCCGTTGTCCCTGGCCTGCTCGTACAGGGCGGTCCCCGGGTACGGGGCGGCGATCGAGACC
>DATCFY010000198.1:0-5266 GCA_036509255.1 Streptosporangiaceae bacterium | reverse complement strand
ATCGCCCGGATCGTTAGGCTTCACACAAGAAGAGACGCGCGACCCCGCGTCCTGCTGCATGCTTCCACGGCCGATTTCGATGGGATGGCACCCAAGAAGGCCCATCCATGCCGGGAGGAAGCCGCTGCAATACTGGGCGGGTGGATACCCGGGATCCGGCTTTGGCGCAGTACTTTGACGACTGGTACGCGGGGATGAGGGTCTCGCCGGTCAAGGATGAGATCCAGCGTCGTCATCTGGGGCTGCCCCCGCACCTGCAGTCCACCAGCCTGCTGGGCTGGGACGGGATCGCTGAGGTCACTAGCGCGCTGGAGCTTTCTCCCGGCGCCACCCTGCTGGATCTGGCCTGCGGGCGCGGCGGTTACGGCCTTGAGATCGCTGCACGTACCAGGGCCCGGCTAGTCGGCGTTGATTTCTCTGCCGAGGCAGTGCGCCAGGCCCGCGAGCAGGCGCGGCGATTGGGCCGCACGGCGGACTTCGCTGTCGGGGACCTCTCCGCGACCGGACTGGGCACCGGCGAGGCTGACGCGGCGCTGTGCGTGGACGCCATCCAGTTTGCCCCGCAGCCAGATGCCGCCTACCGCGAACTGCGCCGGGTCCTGGCGCCCGGCGGTCGCGCGGTACTGACCTGCTGGGAGCCTGTCGACCCGGCTGACTCGCGGGTGCCGGACCGGCTGCGCCGGGTAGGCCTCGCGGCCGGGCTGGCCGGGGCTGGCTTCACTCGCGTCGAGGTCACCGACCGCCCTGGCTGGCGGGCCGCAGAGCGATCCATGTGGGAGGAGGCGGCCGCGCTGGACCCCGGCGGTGACCCGGCGCTGACGTCCTTCCACGACGAAGGGGTGCGGTCGTTGATCATCTTTCCGCTGCTGCGCCGGGTCCTGGCCACCGCCACCGCACCCTGACCGCCGCGCACCGCGCACCCGCCCCGGTGTGCAGGCCGGTTCTGGTTCCATTTTCCCGAACGGACCGTTCGGGAATCTCGACGGTTGGCTGGGCCAGCGGGGGAGCGGGGCAGGGCCGCCGCGGGCACCACGCGCTCAGTGTGCGGGTCGGCGGACGAATCTGGCCGCGGGTGACAACCGAACGCGGTGCCGCGCGCCTCTAGGGATTGTGGAGCATGTGATGAGGCATGGCGGTCGGCGGTGAGCCGCAGCCGGGACGCCGAGTACACCGAGTACGTCTCGGCCAGGTTGCCGTCGCTGCGGCGGCTGGCTGCGGTGCTGTGCGATGACGGGCAGCGCGCCGATGACCTCGTGCAGGCCACGCTGACCACAATTTATGTGCACTGGGGCCGGGTCCGGACGGCCAGCCACCCCGATGCCTATGCCAGGGCCGTGCTGGTCCGCGAGTTCATCCACGAGCGGCGCTCGGCCTGGGTGCAGCGGGTGAGCCTGGGCGGCAGGGTGACCGACTCGCCCGCCACCGCGGTCGATCATGACACTGCACTCGACCTGCGCGCGGCGGTCGCGGCGCTGCCGGCCCGGCAGCGCGCCACTTTAGTGCTGCGTTTCTTCTGCGACCTGAATGTCGATCAGTCCGCCGAGATCCTCGGCTGCTCACCGGGGACGGTGAAGAGCCAGACGGCCCGGGCCCTGGACGCGGTGCGCAAGGCACTCGGACCGGCGCACGCCGCCGGTTCCGGTGGCCAGCCCGCCGCGGCGGCGGAGCACCAGATCTGCCCGGGAGGCCCCGGCCATGATTGAGTCCCAGGTCCGCGCGCTGTTGGCGGAGATAGCCGACGGCGGCGAGGCGGCCCTTTCCCAGGTGGATGTCCAGCTCGCCCGCCGCCGCGGCCGGGCCCGCCTTCGCTGGCGCCGGGCCTGCATGGCCGGCACCTCGGTGCTGGCCGCGGTCGTGGTCGCGGCCCTCGTCGTGGGGGTGCTCCCGGGCCGGCCCGGTTCCGGGCCGCCCGCCGGGCCGGCGGCACCGCGCCAGTTCAACCCGCTGGTCCCGTACCTCTCGTTCGGCTGGCTGCCCGCCGGTGATTCACTGCTGGCTGGCGGCGTGCGCCCGGAAGCGACGTACCTGACCGCGGGGCGCACCATCGACGCCCCGTCCACCTGGGACCTCGTCGTCTACGCGGCCGGCCAGTGCCACCTCACCGGCCCGGCCCGGGAGCTGAAATGCTCGACCCCGGCCCTGGAGGGCCTCACCGCGCGGATCACCGGGCGCGCGCCAGCCGTCGGCGGGCACCGCGCATTCTGGGCCGGCCCGTACCTGGTCTGGCCATACGCCCGCGGCGGCTGGGCGGGGCTGCTGCTCCCGATTTCGTATGGCAGCCCGAAGCTGAGTGACGCGGCCAAGCGCAAGGCGGCTGAACGGGACGCGGTCAAGATAGCCGACCACGTCCGGTACGGTGCGGCCACGCCGCCGCTGGTGTTTGCGGCCCAGCTGACCCGCCTGCCCAGCCGGTGGCGGGTGAGCAGTGTGTACTACGTGCCGGACGCCGGGGTGCTGCGGGGCAGCCGGTTTGCGCTGGGCACGGGAACCCCCGATCTTGGCGCCGACGGCGGCCTGGAATACCAGACGAACCTGCCCTACTTTTCAGTCACCGACCCCGTCGCCTCGCGCAGGAGCTTCTGCGGAAAGTCGGCCTCCGAGATCATCAACGGTTACCGGGTGGTCGTGACCCACCAAGTCGCCGGCACTGCGTCCAGACAGAACCTGTGCGCAGCCAGCGCTGACGGCTTGGCGCTCTACATCAGCGAGTTCGGGGCGCACCCCCCCATCAACATAGCCAGCCTGTTCCGGGACCACCTGCGGCTGCTCGGCGCCAACCCGGCGAACTGGACCAGGAAACCTATCGGGTGAGCAGGAGCGGCGTCCCCGCGCGGGGGCCGGGGACGCCGCCCGCGCCGTGATCTTGGTCAGGCGGCGCTACGTTGATCTCATGGGAGCGCCCACCTACAGTGTCCGACCTCTCGACGAGTTGACGTGGCCCGCGTTCGCCGCGTTGGTGGAGCACAATAACGGCATCTTCGGCGGCTGCTGGTGCATGGGGTTCCATCCCGAGGGCGTCGGCAAGGACGCCACGGCGGAGCTGAACCGTGACCGCAAGCTGGCCCGCGTGCGTGCGGGAACAGCTCACGCGGCGCTCGTCTTCGACGGCGACGAGTGCCTGGGCTGGTGCCAGTTCGGCACGCCCGGGGAACTGCCGCGGATCAAGAGCCGCGCCGCCTACGAGAAAGGCCAGACGGTGCCGCCGGACTGGCGGATCGCGTGCTGTTACGTCGGCAAGGGACACCGCCGGCAGGGCGTGGCTGCCGCCGCGCTCGCCGGGGCGCTGGGCTTGATCGCCGCCCTCGGCGGGGGAACCGTGGAGGGATACCCCGAGGCCGCCGACTCGGTGCCCGCCGGGTTCCTGTACAACGGGGCGCTGTCGACCTACGAGAAGCTGGGCTTCACCCGGAACCGGAAGATCGGCAAGCATCGCCGGGTCGTGACCAAACTCGTCAAGCCCGAGTCCGCATAGGACTGGTTGACCCGACGCTTCGCGTGCGCGCGCTGGTGCTCGGGCGCGGATGCGGCGGAGCTGCAGGACACCGAGGCGGGACAGCACCTCGGCGTAGGCCATCAGCACGAGCGCGAACGGCCAGATGCGCGCTCCGATGATGTCGTGGGGGACGGAAAAGCGTGCCACCGCGGGCCCGTATGCAAGGCGAACGCATCCACGTCCGCGCCGCTCCGCGTTCCAAAGCCAACAACGCCTGATCATCGCCCGGTCTGCGCTGCTGGGCTGCCGTTCCGGGCCTCGACTGGCACGTTCGGGGCATAAGCGGCCAGGGCCGCGGCGAGCTGGTCGGTGTTGAGCAACCACGCCGTGATGTTCCGCGCCGCTCCGGCCGTGATGCCCGGCACAGGGGCAGTGAATCCCGGCCGGTCCGCGCGTCACGTTCCGTCACGGGATATATGGGGTGCGTCCCTGCGGCGCTGCAAGCCGATGTAACGAATCGGGATCGAGAACGCCGTCAGCGCCAGATTGTGCAGGGTATCTGACGTTGCCAAAGGATAATCTGCCTGATGTCCGCCCATGGAAAGAAGTACGTCGTAGAGCCGTAACGGAATGGTCCGCCGCCCAGAGTGATGCCAGTCTGATCTGCCCGGATGACCAGCGGCATGGGCAGTAGCGCGCCGATCAGGACGAACGCAACGTCACCTGCAATCGCCCATCCGATAAACGGCGTCCACTGATAACGAGCTTCATACGCTACGGGCTCGGCGAGCATGGTCAGATCATGGCCTGGCGACCTGCACTTGGCAATCGGCCAGCGGAAGGCACTGCCCTGTCCCTCGTCGACGCAGAATCCCTTGTGAGTGGTCGCAGGGTCTAGCGCGAACGCGTGGCCCTGGCCGTAGCCGACCAGGTAACTCCCTCACCGTCGCGCGGCAAGGGAGCCTGGCGGCGTCGTGCCGACGCCAGGCGCGCAGCACGCCTGGCCCGCCACACCCGACGCCGCGCGATCTCGAGCACGATCACCCCGGCCATGGCGGCCACCACGATCTCGGCGGTCGAGGTCAGGTTGCCAATGTCGGTCTGGTCGAGTTGGACAGCGTTGGCGTGCGCGTGAATGACGTGGCCCTGTACTGCTCCGGGCGGAGGATGCGCGCCGGGCGGCAGCCTGATGATGCCGCCGCCCCTGACCACGCGGCCATGGCTCGGAAACTTCACAGCGATCGTGCTGCCTGACGGAGTGATCCAGCCGGCCGCACTGCTGTGCTCCCACGCCACGCCGCCGGTGCGCCGGGGAAGCAGGCGGCGCCCCACCCCTGCGATCCACCGCCAGCGCAGCGCGGCATGAACCGGGACCAGGCCCAGCGTGATCTCCGCGGTCAGGATGTGCAGCCGGTTCCAGAACAAGTTGGTGGTCAGGAAGAATCCCAGCGAGGGCAGCGCCACCCTGGAGATCACGATGCCCGACACGATGCACAGTGTCATGCCGAACAGCAGCGCCAGGTTGACCAGCCAGATGACCCGGTCGTGACCTCGCCGACCGAACAGCTTGCGAGTGATGCGCACCACCCAGTCCCAGTGCAGGGTGAGGTGGACCAGCAGGACCAAGCCGAGCGCGAGGCCCAGCCATTCATGGATCGCGTCCCCCGTGAACCCGTAGCTGTAGGCAAACAACTCACCAGAATGACCGCGTCGAGCCAGAAATCCAGCCGCGTCCCCACCGGGAGTTGCCGCCTGCTGGCCCTGGGCCGGACCTGAGTCAGGTCGCCCCCGCCGATGTCATCCATCTCGCCGTCTCTGAGTCCTCGGGCAATA
>DATCFY010000197.1:0-2275 GCA_036509255.1 Streptosporangiaceae bacterium | reverse complement strand
GACTGACTCAGGCCAGCCCTCGCAAGCACCACTCTGCCCCTCGTAATGATCTTCCGGTGGCTACTCTAACTGCCCGCTCCCACAGTCGTCGATCCTATATTCGAAGTCTCACGCGGCCAGGCGAATGTGCCGTCAGCAGTGGACACGACTCGCCTAACGACCGCGCCCGGAGGGTCTGACACCTCTCCCACGTCGCCGTCATCTCACGGGCCGCCTGTCGCTACCCAGCGTGAGAGCATATGAGTCCCTGCTCTCCGAATCGTGAACATCCCTGCCGACTGGGTGCACGTCAATTTTGTAGGTAGGCAAGATCATCTTCGGGGTGCTGCTGATCAGGCGGTGCACATCTGAGTGCGGGGCATGTTGCAGATGGCTTCCCGGGGGCTGCTGGCTTCTTTGCAGCGGAGGGCGATGATGGCGTCGGCTCCGTTGACGGTCCAGTGCATGCCTGACTGCTTGAGCCTCTGGCCGATGACGGTCTTGCAGCTGGCCTCGACGACGCCGGAGCCGACGAAGAGGCCGCACTGGCGGAACCAGTGGTAGCGCATGCGGGGGGCGTTGTTCTCGAAGTAGCCCAGGGCGGTGTCCATCTCGTCCTTCTTCACCCCGGCCAGCGGGAACTCGCGGGCGGCGGCGGTGATGCCGTCGATGTAGCCGTAGTCGAGGTCTTCGAGGCGGGCGGCGAGCCATTCACCTTTCCGGTCGCCGAGCATGAACTCCAGTGACCGGGCCAGGTCGTGGAGGTGCTCGCGGGCGTGGAACAGGTCCACGATCTGGGTGGCTTCCGGGAACCTGGCGGTGGCGATGTTCCAGATCCAGGCGGCCCCGTCGCCGAGGATGGTGAACTGGCGGACGTGGTCCGCGCCGCGGCGGATCCCTTCCGCTTTCACCAGGTCCGCGAACGCTCTGGCGGGCTCGAAGGTCGCGATCACGCTGGCGGAGTCCCGGTCGCGGACCGGGTAGCCGTCCTTGTCCAGCCTGTCCTGGGTGAAGAAGACGGCGAGCTTGACCTCGCGGGTGCGGGCGCGCCCGTCCTCGCCCTTGCCCTCCCGCCCGGCGGTCTCCTTCGAGGTCATGGGGACGCCGGTGCCGTCGATGACGGCATAGAGCTTGTCCGGCAGCGGCGAGGGCGGCAGCGGCACGAGCCTGCGGGCGGCGATGAGCCGGGCGCGGTCCCGGCCGGCCTTCGCGGCGGCGGCGCCGCTGGCCTCGGCCGCCCGCTCGGCGCGCTTGGCGGTGAGCCGGATCCCGGCCAGTTCCTCCAGCAGGCTGGCGGCCCTGGCGAACGGCACGGCCGCTGCGGCCTTGTCGTTCATCGCGGCCAGGCCCGGCGACATTGACGCGCCGGCGATGCCGAGCTCCGCGTCGCGCGGCGCGAGGCCGTGCCCGCACTCCGCGCAGTGGTACCAGGCCCGGGTGAGGGTGACCAGGCCGAGCACCGTGTCGAAGGACTTGTCCCGGTAGCCTTCGAACACGGCCTCGTGCCCCCGGCCGCACGGGACGCGCGGGCCGCGATGGCCCCGGTCGGCGGCCAGCGCCTGCTCCAGCATGCTGCCGCCCAGCCGCAGCAGCCCGGCCCGGATCACCGCCTCCGCGGCCTCCATGCCGGCATCGCCGCAGCCCAGCGACCGGGCGGCTTCCGCGGCGAGCCGTCCTAGCTCGGCGGCCTTCTCCTGCGCGAGGGCCGCCCGGAGCCCCCTTTTTCCCCTCCCGTCCCAGAAGGGGAATCGCCGCCAGCCTCTCCCGGCACCGCCGGGCGGACCTGGCAGATCGCCTCGTTCACCTCCGTGACCTGCCCGACCAGGTCCCGGAACCGCTCGTACTCGGCCACCTCCCGGCGGGCCTTCTCCAGCTCCGGGCCGGGTCTCAGGTGCACCGCCCGCGTCCTGCCCTCCACGGTCCGGGTCAGGTTCCACTGCGGCCCGTGGCCCGGGTGCTCCGGGGCGGCGCACGCGCAGTTCGGCTTCCCGCACTTGCGCCGCACCTCGTTCAGCGACCCCCGCCGGAAGTCCCCGACCTGCCCCAGGTCCCGGTAAAGCTCCTCCCGCCGGCGTTCAAGTTCCGCCACCTCATCAGACACGTCAGGCACGCCGCCTCCTAGTCTGAGTGTTTTACAACACTCAGACTAGGCCCCGCAGCCAGCCGCAATCCAGAACCCCTACGAATCTGACGTGCACCCGGCGGGCAGGGGTGCACGTCAATTTTGTAGGTAGGCAAGATCATCTTCGGGGTGCTGCTGATCAGGCGGTGCACATCTGAGTGCGGGGCATGTTGC
>DATCFY010000196.1:0-24681 GCA_036509255.1 Streptosporangiaceae bacterium | reverse complement strand
GGAAACCGGCCAGAACCCCGCAAACGGGGGTTTTAGTGCATGTGCACTGGCTTTTAGCACGCTGTTGAGTTCTCAAGGAGCGGACGCACACCACCACCAGGCCAACCAGCCTGACACCGGGGCAACCCTTCTAACTTACCTGCACGTCTTCGGGCTGTCAAACCCTGTCACCAGGTTTTTTTGACTTGAGCTTGGAGGCTCGTGACCCTGCAACGTACCTTCTACTTCACCTTACTGCGGTCCGGGACCACCCGTGTCCGGGCTCCGTCTCGCAGCCGGTCCAGTTCAAGTTGGCCGTCAGCTGACGGCCGCTACGTTCTGGCCCTGCCGTCCCGCGGGGCGGTCCGCCAGCGGCGTTCCGGTTTCCCTTGGGGCACGTAGAACACTAAGCAGCAAAGCAGTTCCCGTCAAATCGGAACCGCCTTGTCCGGCTCTCCGCCGCTGAGCTGCGCCGGAGAGATCATCCGCGCCGCGCGGCACCCACCGGGATGCTCTGAGAGGCCCTCAGGAGGCCCCTGGAGGCCGTCCAGTGAGGTTTGCAACCGCCACGCGATGGGCAAAATTTCCCGCCACCTGGCCCGCTTCAGGACGCTCGGCCCGTCCGCGCTGAGCCGGCCGAGGGCTTCCGGATCAGCCGCGCTCGACCGTGACGCCACCCACGGTGCGCTTGCCCCGGCGCAGCACCAGGAAGCGGCCGTGCAGCAAGTCCGCCGGGCCCGGCCGGGCGTCGGGCTCGGTGACCTTGCGGTTGTTGAGGTAGGCGCCGCCTTCGGCGATCGCGCGCCGCGCAGCCGACTTGCTGGGCACCAGGGTGGTCTCTGCCATCAGGTCGGCCACGGCCGGCAGTTCAGCCGCACCGCCGCCGGGTACCCGCACCGCGGTGGACGGGACCTCGGCCAGGGCGGCGGCCAGGGTTTTCTCGTCCAGCCCGGCGAGATCACCCTGGCCGAACAGGGCACGGCTGGCCGCGATGGCCTTCGCGGTCTCCTCTGCTCCGTGGACCAGGGTGGTCATCTCCTCGGCCAGGGCCCGCTGCCCGGCCCGGGCGGCGGGCTTGTCCTGGCTCTCCTGCTCCAGGGCCCCGATCTCCTCGCGGGACCGGAAGCTGAACACCCGGAGCAGGCCGGGCACCTCCTCATCGGCCCGGTTCAGCCAGAACTGGTAGAACGCGTACGGGCTCATCAGGTCGGCGCTGATCCAGATGGCGCCACCCTCGGTCTTGCCGTACTTGGTCCCGTCCGGCTTGGTGATCAACGGAGTGGACAGGGCATGCGCGGTCGCGCCTTCCACCCGGCGGATCAGGTCGACGCCGGACACCAGGTTGCCCCACTGGTCGCTGCCGCCGAGCTGCAGCGTGGTGTCCTGGCGGCGGTACAGCTCGAGGAAGTCGTTGGCCTGCAGGATCTGGTAGCTGAACTCGGTGTAGCTGATCCCGCCTGCTTCCAGCCTGGCCCGGACCGACTCCCGGCTGAGCATCTGGTTGACCGGGAAATGCTTGCCGATGTCGCGCAGGAACTCCAGGGCGGACAGCGGCTCGGTCCAGTCCAGGTTGCTCACGACCAGCGCGCCGGTGGGCCCGGCGGAAAAGTCCAGGAACCGGGATACCTCGCCGCGGATGCGCTCTACCCACCCGGCGACGACCTCGCGGGGATTGAGCACCCGCTCGGCTGACTTGCCGCTGGGGTCCCCGATCAGCCCGGTCGCCCCGCCGACCAGGGCGACCGGCCGGTGGCCGGCCAGCTGGAAGCGGCGCATCGTGAGGAGCAGGACGAGGTTGCCGATATGCAGCCCGGGCGCGGTCGGGTCGAAACCGCCGTACAGCGTGACCGGGCCGGTGTCGAGGGCCTTGCGGAGCTCCTCGAGATCAGTGGATTGGGCAATCAGGCCACGCCAGGCCAGCTCGTCGATGATGTCGCTCACCGGCCCATGGTGCCACCTTCCGCAGCCGAGGGTGAAACTGGTTTCGGCCTGGTCCGCGGCACGTGCGGCCGGTAGGCCGACACCGTCGGATCCCCGGTCAGCCAGAACCGCCAGGCCCGGTCGGCCGCGCTGCTCACCCCGACCCGGGGCCCCCGGCTGATCGGCCTGGGCGCCGCCGCCGGTGGTCCCGCGCGAACCCGCAGCGGGGACGCGGGATCGCACACGTCCGCGCCGTCCTGGGCACGGTCGATGCCGAGGGCCTGGCACAGCCGGCCCGGACCGCGGGCGAGGTCCCGGTCCGGCAGCCGCGCCGCCGGGCGGCCCGCAAGCCGCCGGGCGGCCGCGAGCGGCGCCCCCTCGATGACCCGGCCCGCCCGCAGCAGCACCGCGACGGCCGTGCCTTCCGGGCCGCAGACCAGGTTGACGCAGAAGTGCATGCCGTAGGTGAAGTACACGTACGCACGCCCGGGCGGCCCGAACATCACCGCGTTACGCGCGGTGCGGCCGCGGTAGGAGTGCGAGGCCGGGTCCGCGCTCCCCTCGTACGCCTCGACCTCGGTGAGCTCCACGGCGACCAGCCCCCCGGGGGTCTGATGTTCCAGCACGCAGCCCAGCACCCTCGGAGCCACCTTCAGCGAGGAGCCCGCGAAGAATTCCCGGGTCAGCAGCGCTGTCCCCGGCCCCGCTGACCCCGGCCCTGTCGGCCCCGCGCCCACGGCAGGCCCCGGGCCGGTCAGCGGGCCGGTCAGCGGGCCGCCCACGCGGCGTGCTCGTCCACCACCGTGCGCAGCGCCGCGAGCTGCTCCGCCACCCGTTCCGGAGCAGTACCGCCGGGCGCCCGGCGGGCGGCCAGCGCGCCCTCGACCGACAGCACCTCCCGGATGTCCGGGGTGAGGTACTCCGAGATCTTGGCCAGGTCCTCGTCGCTGACGTCGGGCAGGTCGTAGTCGTGTACCTGGCACCACACCACCAGGTGCCCGACCACCTCGTGCGCGTCACGGAACGGGACACCCCGCCGGACCAGCAGCTCAGCCAGGTCGGTAGCCAGCGCGAACCCGGTGCTGGCCCCAGCCGCCAGCCGCCGCGGATGGATGCGCAGCGTGCTGACCAGGCCGGCCAGCGCGGGCAGCACCACGAGCAGCGTGTCCACCGCGTCGAAGACCGGCTCCTTGTCCTCCTGCAGGTCGCGGTTGTAGCTGAGGGGCAGGCCCTTCAGCGTGGTGAGCAGGCCGGTGAGGCCGCCGATGAGCCGGCCGGCCTTGCCGCGGGCCAGCTCGGCCACGTCCGGGTTCTTCTTCTGCGGCATGATCGACGAGCCGGTCGCGTAGGCGTCGTCGATCTCCACCCAGCCGAACTCCGACGTGGACCACAGCACGATCTCCTCGCCGAGCCGGGACAGGTGCACCCCGAGCAGCGCCGCGTCGAAGCAGAACTCGGCCGCGAAGTCCCGGTCACTGACCGCGTCCATGGAGTTCTCCGCGGCCCGGTCGAAGCCCAGCTCGGCGGCGACCGCCTCGGGGTCCAGCGGCAGCGACGAGCCGGCCAGCGCCCCCGCCCCCAGCGGGGACACCGCGGCCCGCTTGTCCCAGTCCCGCAGCCTGCTCACGTCCCGGGCGAAGGCCTGGCCGTGGGCGAGCAGCTGGTGGGCGAACACCACCGGCTGCGCGTGCTGCAGGTGCGTCATCCCCGGCGCCGGGGTGTGCACGTGCTCCGCGGCCTGGGCGAGCAGGGCCGTCTCCAGCTCGGCCAGCCGCAAGACCACCCGCCGGACGTGATCCCTCAGGTACAGCCGCAGGTCGGTGGCGATCTGATCGTTGCGGCTCCGGCCGGCCCGCAGCTTTCCGCCGAGTGAGCCGACCCGCTCGAGCAGGCCCCGCTCCAGCGCGGTGTGCACGTCCTCGTCCGCGACCGTGGGCCGGAACCGGCCCTCCCGGCACGCCTCGTCGAGGTCGTCGAGCGCGGCCAGCAGGCGGCTGGCCTCACCGTCGTCCAGCAGCTCCGCCCGGTGCAGCACCCTGGTGTGGGCCCGGGAGGCGAGCAGGTCGTATGGGGCCAGCCGCCAGTCGAACTGGACACTGACCGAGAGCTGGGCCAGCGCCTCGGCGGGGCTGGAGCCGAACCGGCCTCCCCACAGCCTGGTCGGCGTGCGTTCCTCGGGAGTCTGCGCGTCGGCGGCCACTACGGTCCTCTCCTGGGGCGGGCACCACGGCCCGGTTTTCGTTATCTGCCTGTTCCTGCCCCAGCCTTCGCGTCGCGCAGGCCAGGCGGCGGCCTCAGCCCGCGGCCGCGGCGTCCCGCAGGGCCGAAATCTTGCTGGGCAGGCCCCATAGTTCCACAAAGCCCTTGGCCATTGACTGGTCAAACGTGTCACCAGTGTCGTAGGTCGCGAGCTTGTAGTCGTACAGCGAGACCGGGCTGCGCCGGCCGGTGACCACCGCGCGGCCGCCGTGCAGTTTCAGCCGGACGTCGCCGGTCACGTGCCGGGACGCGTCCTCGATGAACGCGTCGAGCGCGCGCTTGAGCGGGGAGAACCACAGGCCGTCGTAGACCAGCTCGGTCCAGCGCTGCTCGGCCTGGCGCTTGAACCGGGCCAGGTCCCGCTCGACGCAGACGTTCTCCAGCTCCTGGTGCGCGGTGATCAGCGCGATGGCTCCGGGCGCCTCGTAGATCTCCCGGCTCTTGATGCCGACCAGCCGGTCCTCCACCATGTCCAGCCGGCCGACGCCCTGGGCCCCGGCCCGGGTGTTCAGCTCGGCGATCAGCGCGAGCGGGGACAGCTCACGGCCGTCGATCGCGACCGGGACCCCCTCGGCGAAGGTCAGCACCAGCTCGTCCGGCTCGCGGGGCACCGCCGGGTCGGAGGTGTAGTCGTAGACGTCCTCGACCGGGGCGTTCCAGATGTCCTCGAGGAACCCGGTCTCGACCGCGCGGCCCCACAGGTTCTGGTCGATGGAGTACGGGGAGCGCGCGGACACGTCGATCGGCAGCCCCTTCTCCTCGGCGAACCTGATCGCCTTGTCCCGGGTCATGCCCGAGTCGCGCACCGGGGCCATCACGGTCACCCCGGGCGCCACCGCGGCCAGCCCCACCTCGAACCGCACCTGGTCGTTGCCCTTGCCGGTGCAGCCGTGCGCCACCACGTCGGCGCCGTGCTCGCGGGCGACCCGGGCCAGGTGCCGCACGATCAGCGGCCGCGACAAGGCGGACACCAGCGGGTAGCGGTCCATGTAGAGGGCGTTGGCCCGGAGGGCGGGCACGCAGTAGTCCGCCGCGTACTCGGCCCGCACGTCGGCCACCTCGGCGGCGACCGCACCGCAGGTCAGCGCCCGCTGGCGGATGACCTCGAGGTCCTCGCCACCCTGGCCGACGTCCACCGCCAGGGCGATCACCTCGGCCCCGGTCTGCTCCGCGATCCACCCGATGGCCACGGAGGTGTCCAGGCCGCCGGAGTATGCCAGTACTACGCGCTGTGCCATCGTGGGTCCGTTCCTTGCGTCGAGGGGTCCGGGGCCGCGGCCGCCAGGGGGTTGGTTAGGGCGGGAAGCCGACCCATGCGGCCCGCGTCCGCGTCCGGGTCCGGGTCCGGGTCCGCATGGCTAGTTCCTCCGCTCCGCGATGCGCAGCAGGGCCCTGGCGACGTCGCTGCCGCCGTCTGGCTCGCGGGTGATGACCAGCACCGTGTCGTCCCCGGCCACGGTGCCGAGGATCGAGGACCAGGCGGCGTGGTCGACAGACGAGGCGAGGAACTGGGCCGCGCCCGCCGGGGTGCGCAGCACGACCAGGTTCGCGCTGGCCTCCGCACTGAGCAGGAACTCGGCCGCGATACGGGCCAGCCGCCCGGACGGGTCCCGGTCCGCGGCGCTGCTGTCACCGACCCGGGTCCCGGCCTGCGTGGCCAGCGGCGCCGCCGCCCCGTCCTGGCCGCTGAACAGGGTGGACAGGCCGCCGGGCAGGCCGCCGGGCCGTGAGCCGGGACCGCCCGGCTCATCTGGCAGCGCGTACACCAGCGCCCCATCCGGCCCGCGCAGCCGCACCGCGCCGAGCTCGTCCAGGTCGCGGGACAGGGTGGCCTGGGTGACGCGTACCCCGCGCTCGGCGAGCCGCTCGGCCAGATCCTCCTGGGACCTGACCCTGGTCTGGGTCAGGATGCCGGCGATCTGGGCCTGCCGCGCGGTCTTGGTGAGCGGGCTCACGGGCGCCATCAGGACCGCTCCAGCAGCCAGGCCAGCAGCGCCTTCTGGGCGTGCAGCCGGTTTTCCGCCTCATCCCAGACGACGCTGTGCGGACCGTCGAGCACCCCGGCGGTGATCTCCTCGCCGCGGTGCGCGGGCAGGCAGTGCAGCACCACGCAGCGAGGACTGGCCAGGGCCAGCTTCTCCTCGTCCAGCCGGTACGGCGCAAGCGCCGCGGACCGGCCCGCTTCCTGGCCTTCCTGGCCCATCGAGGTCCACACGTCGGTGGCCAGCACGTCCGCGTCGGCGCAGGCTGCCTTGGCCGCGCCGGTCACCTCGACCGCGCCACCGGTCCGCACCGCGATGGCCTGCGCGTCGGCGACGACCGCGGGATCCGGGCGGTACTGCGGCGGCGCCGCGACCCGCACCCGCATCCCGGCGGTGGCCCCGCCCAGCAGGTAGGAGTGCGCCATGTTGCTCGCCCCGTCGCCGAGGAAGGTGAGGGTCAGCCCGGCCAGGAGGCCGTGCGCCTCCCGGACCGTCTGCAGGTCGGCGAGGACCTGGCAGGGGTGGAACTCGTCGGTGAGCCCGTTGATCACCGGGACGGTGCTCGCCGACGCCATCTCGGCCACCCGTTGCTGGCCGAAGGTGCGCCAGACGATCGCGGCCACCTGGCGGCTCAGCACCCGGGCCGTGTCCGCGATCGGCTCGCCGCGGCCGAGCTGCGACGACCCCGCGTCGATGATCAGCGGGCTGCCGCCCAGCTCGGCAATTCCGACCGAGAACGAGATCCGGGTCCGGGTGGATGGCTTGTCGAACAGCACGGCCACGGTGCGGGGCCCGGCGAGCGGGCGGTCGCCAAACCGGTCGGCCTTCATCGCGGCCGCCCGGTCAAGCACCTCGGCCTGCTCCGCCGGGCTGAGATCGTCATCGCGGAGGAAGTGCCGGGCCATGTCAGGCCTCCTGCCCGGCCGGGACTGGCCCGCCTGGAAGGGAGACCGCGTCGAGGATGGCCGGCCAGGCGTCGAGGAACGCGGCGGCCTCGTCTTCGCCCAGGATCAGCGGGGGCGCCAGCCGGATCGCGTCCGGCTGGACGGCGTTCACCAGGAAGCCGGCGTCCCGCGCGGCCGCTTCCACCTGGGCGGCGAGAGGCTGGGTCAGCACCGCGGCCAGCCAGAGGCCACGGCCGCGGACCCCGGCCTGGAGCGGGTGGCTGGTCTTGGTGAGGCCGTCCGCGAGCTGGCGGCCGACCTGCGCTGCGTGCTCCAGCAGGCCGTCGGCCTCAATCGTGTCCAGCACGGCCAGGGCCGCGGCGCACGCCACCGGGTTGCCGCCGAACGTGCTGCCGTGGTCGCCCTTGTGGAACGCGGTGCCCGCGTCGCCCAGGCCGATGCAGGCGCCGATGGGCAGCCCGCCGCCCAGCCCCTTGGCCAGGGTGAGCACGTCGGGTGTCACCCCGTCGGCCTGGCAGGCAAACCAGGCGCCGGTCCGGCCGATGCCGCTCTGGATCTCGTCCGCGACGAGCAGCGCGCCGGCCGCGTCGCAGGCGTCCCGAGCGGCCCGCAGGTAGCCGGGCGGCGGGGGGACCACGCCCCCCTCGCCCAGAGCCGGCTCCAGGAACACGGCCGCGGTGTCGTCCCGGGTCGCGGCCTGCAGCGCGGCCACATCGCCGTAGGGCACGAACCGCACCGTGAGGCCGAACGGCCGGAATGGCTCGCGGATCGAGCTCTTGCCGGTCAGCGCCAGCGCGCCCATGGTCCGTCCGTGGAACCCGTCCTCGGCGGCCACGAACACGGGGCGATCCGGGCCCTGGCAGCGGCGGACTAGCTTGATGGCCGCCTCGTTAGCCTCGGTGCCCGAGTTGGCGAAGAACACCCGGCCGCGGGCCGTGCCGTCGGGGGTGCTAGCGCCGAGCAGGCTGAGCAGCCGCTCGGCCAGCGCGACCTCCCCCTCGTGCACGAACAGGTTGGAGGTGTGGGCGAGGGTGCGCACCTGCCTGCTCACCGCCTCGATGATCGCGGGGTGCGCGTGCCCGAGCGAGCTGACCGCGATCCCCGCGAACATGTCGGTGTACTCGCGCCCATCGGCGTCCCAGACCCGGCATCCCTCGCCGCGGGCCAGCGCCAGCGGCGGGATGCCGTAGTTGGGCATGAGGGCCGCCTCGTACCGCGCCTGCAGCCGCTCCGTTGCGTTCATGCCGGCACTCCTTTCACATCAGCTGTCCAGTTCGCCGCGCCGGCCCCGGCGGCCGGCGCCCCTGCCGCCGCCGGCCCTGCCGCTGCCCCTGCCCCTGCGACGTGGATGTGAGATTGGTGCCGTCCTGACGACACCAATCTCACATCCACGAGCGTGGGACGGGTCATCAGGGTGAGTCCGGGTCTGGGGTGACCATGGTGCCGATCCCGGAGTCGGTGAAGATCTCCAGCAGCACCGAATGCGGCAGCCGCCCGTCGAGCACGTGCGCCTGGGGCACCCCGCCGCGCACCGCCCGCAGGCAGGCCTCCATCTTCGGGATCATGCCGGCGCTGAGGCCGGGCAGCAGCTTCTCCAGCTCGGTCGCGTTGAGCAGGCTGATCACGTCGGCGGTGGTGTTCTGGCCGGCGCCCTGCCAGTTGGCGTACAGCCCCTCCACGTCGGTGAGCACGACCAGCTTGGCCGCGTCCAGTGCGACGGCCAGCGCGGCGGCCGCGGTATCCGCGTTGACGTTGTAGATCTCGCCGTCCTCGCCGCGGGCCACGCTGGAGACGACCGGGACCCGGCCGTCGCGCAGCAGCGCGAGCACCGCCCCGGGGTCCACGGTGTCGATCTCGCCGACCAGGCCGAGGTCCACCGGCTCGCCGTCCACCACGGCGCCGCGGCGGCTCGCGGTGAACAGGTTGGCGTCCTCGCCCGACATGCCGATCGCGAACGGGCCGTTCCGGTTGATCAGGCCGACCAGGTCCCGGTTCACCTGGCCGGTGAGCACCATGCGGACGACGTCCATGGCCTCCGGCGAGGTGACCCGCAGGCCGGCCTTGAACGTACTGGGCACCCCCAGCCGGTCGAGCTGGGCGGAGATCTGCGGGCCGCCGCCGTGGACCACGACCGGGCGGATGCCAGCGTGCCGCAGGAACACCACGTCCTGAGCGAACGCGAGGCGCAGCCCGTCGTCGGTCATCGCGTGGCCGCCGTATTTGATCACAACGGTCTGACCGTGAAACCGGCTCAGCCAGGGCAGCGCCTCGATGAGGGTCTCTGCCTTGGCCAGCGCCGTGGCGGCCGTATCTTCTCCTGCCCCGGTAGCGGTCATGACGAGTACGCCGAGTTCTCGTGCACGTACGCGGCAGTCAGGTCGGTGGTGGTGATCGTCGCGGCGTGCGGCCCGGCGGACAGGTCCACCGTGATGGTCACGTTCCTGGGATGCAGGTCCACCTTGGACCGGTCGTCACCGGCGCAGCCGTTGCGGCAGACCCAGACGCCGTTGATCGCGACGCTGAGGCGCTCCGGCTCGAACGCCGCGTCCGTGGTGCCCACCGCGGAGAGCACCCGTCCCCAGTTCGGGTCCTCCCCCGCGATGGCGCACTTGAGGAGGTTCGACCGGGCCACCGCCCGGCCGGCCGTGACCGCGTCCTGCTCGCTGGCCGCGCCGACCACTTCCACGGCGATCAGCTTGCTGGCTCCCTCGGCGTCCGCCTGGAGCTGGCGGACCAGGTCCGCGCACACCTCGGTCAGCACCTCGGCGAACTCTGCTGGGTCGGGGCTAGTTTCCGCGGCGCCGCTGGCCAGCAGCAGCACGGTGTCGTTGGTGGACATGCAGCCGTCGGTGTCCAGCCGGTCGAAGGTGACCCTGGTCGCCTCGCGCAGCGCCTGGTCCAGCTCGGCCGGGCTCAGATCGGCGTCGGTGGTGAGCACGCAGAGCATGGTGGCCAGGGCCGGGGCCAGCATGCCGGCCCCCTTGGCCATCCCGCCGACGGTGTACCCGTCCGCGCGGTGGAATGCGATCTTGCTGACCGTGTCGGTGGTCCTGATCGCGTCGGCGGCGGTGGTGCCGCCGCTGCGGGACGCGTCGGCCAGGGCGGCGTCCAGACCGGCCAGGATCAGGTCCATCGGCAGCCGTTCCCCGATCAGGCCAGTGGAGCACACCGCGATCTCGCCCGCGGACTCCCCCTCGGTCCCGTCCGCCACGGCAAGCGCCTGGGCCAGCCGCTCGGCGGTGGCGTGGGTGTCCTGGAAGCCGAGCGGCCCGGTGCAGGCGTTGGCGCCCCCTGAGTTCAGCGCGACCGCCCGGACCCGGCCGCCCCGCAAAACTTGCTGCGTCCAGAGCACCGGGGCCGCCTTCACCCGGTTGCTGGTGAACACCGCGGCGGCGGTCCGCGACGGGCCGTCATTGATCACCACCGCGACGTCACGTTCGCCTGAGGCCTTGAGGCCGGCCATCACGCCGGCCGCGCGGAAACCCAGCGGGGCGGTAACGCTCATACCCTGGCTCCCCGGGCCTGGCTGGTTCCAGGATGAGTGGCCACGGCAGGGTTCATGGTGCGACTCCGTTGGCGGTGAGGCCGGCCGCTTCTGGCAGGCCGAGCATGAGGTTGGCGATCTGGACCGCTTGCCCGGCCGCCCCCTTGACCAGGTTGTCCAGGGCGGCCACGACCACAGCCCGGCCGGCCTGGTCGTCGGCCACCGCCTGCAGGTGCACCGCGTTGGATCCGACGGTGGACGCGGTGCTGGGCCAGCGGCCTTCGGGCAGCACGTGGACGAACGGCTCCGCCGCGTACGCGCTGGCCAGCGCCTGGCGCGGCGCCCCCGGGGAGGCCGTCCCGCGCGGGGTGGCGGGGCCCTGCTCTGCGGCAGATCCGGCGGGCGGGGTCAGCCGGGCGGTGCAGGTGGCCAGGATCCCGCGCGGCATGGGGGCCAGCAGCGGGGTGAACGAGACCGTGGCCGGGTCGCCGGCGGCCTCCGCGAACGCCTGCTCGATCTCCGGCGTGTGCCGGTGCACGCCGCCCACCTGATAAGCCGACACTGAGCCCATCACCTCGGTGGCCAGCAGTGAGTGGGTCGGGGTCCGGCCGGCGCCCGAGGTGCCGGACACCGCGACGACCACGATGTCGGCCGGCTCGGCCACCCCGCTCACCAGCAGGGGGGTAAGGGCCAGGATGATCGCCGTGGCGTAGCACCCCGGTGCCGCGACCCGGCGGGCCGACGCGATCTTTTCCCGGGCCCCTGGGAGCTCGGGCAGCCCGTACACCCAGCGGCCGGCGTGCTCGGTCCGGTAGAAGGCGGCCCAGTTCCCCGGGTCGGAGAGCCGGAAACTAGCGCTCAGGTCGATGACCGGGACGTCCGCGGGGAGGCGGGCCGCCATGGCTGCGGACTCTTCGTGATGCAGGGCGAGGAAGACGAGGTCGGCGGAGGCGAGCCGGTCCGGATCGGTTTCCTCGAAGGTCCGGTCGGCGAGCTGGGACAGGTGAGGGTGTAGAGCGGTGACCGCCGCCCCGGCGTTGGAGCCCGCGGTGACCGGCCCCAGCTCAAGGTCGGGATGCCCGGCGATCAGGCGGAGCAGTTCACCGCCGGCGTAGCCGCTGGCCCCAGCAACCGCCACGCGGACACCCATGTGTACTCCCGGGACTCTCTGGCCAGGAACGCGGTCCACGGCGGCTGATCGCGACCGTGCGTCGCGACCCTGCGTCGCGACGGGAATGGCGCTCCCGGCGGGGCCTCCAGAGACTCGGGGGCCCCGGCCTCTCTCGTAAAATTATGCATGATCATGACTACTTATGCAACCGCGGAGCCGCACGCGGAGAGGCCTGCCCCGACCATGATGAAGGTCAATTTCTGCCACATAGCACCCCTCAGTTACCGGGATCATGATCCCCGGCGCGCGAGGCCGCGGACGTACGCGGTCGGGTCGTCATGAAGACCTGACGACATGGGGAGCCGGCGCCGTATGGCACCGCGAATCACGGCATGATGAGGGGCGCGAAAGGAGACCCCCATGCGCCGTTTCCCCGTGCGGACCGCTGGCACGGCTTTCCCTGCCTTTCTGGTCCTGGGCGTGCTCACCGGCTGCGCGCTGACGGGGTGCGGCGCCGGCGGCTCGGCTAAGCCCGCGGCTGCGACATCCCCCGCGCAGTCGCCGGTGCCCGCCGCCACCGGCCACCGGTGCGGGACGGGGAAGACGGCGGCGGGCGTCCCGGTCCTGGTTGAGATCGGGACGGGCCCCGTGGGGTGCCCGACGGCCTTGAAGATCGAGCGGGACTATGCGGCCGCGCTCGCGTCGGGCCACGCGCCCGGTAACGGCGGTGGCGGGCCGGTCTCGGTCAAGGGGTGGGTGTGCCAGGGATTCAACACGCCCGAGATCCTGCGCACCGGCGACACATCCAAGTGCTCAGAAGGGCCTTCCGAGGTGGTCGCCGTGCTGCAGATGCCCTCGTCGTCGCCGTCAGCCTGAAGACGGGGCCGACCGGGGATTGGCCGCCTGACCGGCAGTCGCCCCACCCTCGCCGGCCAGCGTGCCGCTGCTCTCGGTGTCGGTGACCATCCACACGTGGTTGCGGCCGACGCTCTTGGCTTTGTACAGGGCCCGGTCCGCCCCGGCGAGCAGGTCCGTGAGGCGGTTGCCCGTCGTGCTTTCCCAGGTCTCATCCAGAGCCGCCACGCCCATGGACACCGTGACCTGGATCGGGTCGGCGGCCGGATCATCGCTGATGTTCATCGGCATCTCCGCGATGTGACGGCGCACGCGCTCAGCGATCCGGCGGGCGTCAGTGGCGCTGGTCTGCGGCAGCAGCACCGCGAACTCCTCGCCGCCGAACCGGCCCACCAGATCGTATTCACGAAGGAAGATCCGGAACACGTGCGCAATGGCCCGGAGCGCCTTATCCCCGGCCAGGTGGCCATGCTGGTCATTGACCATCTTGAAATGGTCGATGTCGACCAGGACGAGGGCCAGGGGTGTGCGCGTGCGGACCGCCCGGGCGACCTCAGAGCCGGCTTCCCGTTCCCAGGTGCCCGCGTTGAGCAGCCCGGTCTTGGAGTCGATGCGGGAGGCATTCAGCAGCTGGGCATGCCGCACCGAGCGCTGCAGCAACGTGACGAAGGGCAGGGCGAAGACGATCGTGATCGCGCTGACGGCTACGCCGAGCGTGACGAGCACCGCGACCGACAACTCGGCGGCGTCGTTCAGCAGGCGCTCCCGGTCGAAGACCATGTCGCGCACCCGCAAGCACGGATCGGATGCCTTGATCGCGGGCAGCACCAGAACCAGGTTGGCCGCCCACTGAATCACGCCTGCCGCGGCTACCACGAGCAGCCAGCCGGTCACCTCGGCCGGGGGGTAACGTCCCGGGGTTATCACTACTCCCGGTCCGGTGACGAGGCGGGCGATGGCATGGAAACCGACCGAGGCAAGCCCGTAGGAAAGCCCGATGGCGGAGGCGGTGAGCACCCGCCGGTGGGTGGGAATCCGCCTGATCCGGTATTGGGTCAAGCCAATCCGGATCAGCGGCGCGAGCAGGGCAAACACGGGCGGCAGGAGAATGGCGATGGGGAGTTCCCAGACCGCGTAGACGTCCTTGATGACCCCGGCGTTCTCTCCGGCCCGCTTGGTGAGCTCGACCGTGGTCACGACGCAGAGCATCAGCGCCGTGAAGAGGAACAGGTCATGACCGGTCGGCTGGGCCCCGTCGGCGGCCAGGCCGAGGGCAGCGGCGTACACCGCCGTAGTGGTGACGATGAAAGCCGAGAGCCCCAGGGGAAGATCCCACAGCGGCCATGCCCGGAGGTTCGGCGCGCCAGTGTGCATACGTTTGCACACGGCGAGTGGCATTCAGACGCTCCTTCACATACACGCCGTGCAGGACAGGGGGTAACGGCAAAACGCTGCCTCGTATTGTCACAGAGCCGGTGCGCCCACTGTCAAGCCCCCATTACGCACCGATACCACCTTCGGGGACTTGACCGACATTCGTGACCTACTGTCACGACTTGACCCCGGTTCTGGCCGAGCGGAACCCCGCCTAGGCGGCCTCTTCGCGCGAGACCGCAACACGCGCTATGTACCTTTTGGTCACCCCGACGTTAGGCTTTCCGACCCCCTCGGCTGCCCCCGAGGGGTAAAGCGTTCGGAAGGAGGACACGCGATGACCGCCACCACCGGCTGGGGCTGACCAGCCACCCCCGCATCCCCCGCACCCCCGCCCCCATCCTCACCGCTAGGAGGACACGCGATGACCGCCACCACCGGCTGGGGCTGACCAGCCACCCCCGCATCCCCCGCACCCACCGGAAGGAGCACGCGCTATGACCGCCACCACTGGCTGGGGCTAACCAGGCCAATCACCGTGCAGCTGATTCGGCGGCACCAGTTCGACTTGTCCGCGCAGGAAGTCGACCGGTGCGCCGGGTCAGTTCGCGTGCGATTGCGCCGCCGAAGATCGCAGCAAAGCCGACCGGGAAAGCAATGACCCTCAGGCTGGAGGTCATCCGCAGGCTGTGGGGCGGTTTGCGGATAAGTGTCCCGTCACCATGATTCGCTGGCTCCCATTCCGTGTGCCCAGAGGCTGGCCACGGCGTCCTAGGAATGCGTACTTAATTCCTATCGGAAGCAGGGATCCCCTGCGACTGAGAACGTGATAGCCGGGGAAGTTCAGCAGCGGTGACTACCGCTCCCACGGTCTCGGTGTCGGTGAACATCCACACCTGGTTCCGGCCCGCGTTTTTGGCCTGGTAGAGGGCCCGGTCGGCACCCGCGAGCAGGTCCGTCAACTGGCTGCCCGTTGTCCGCTCCCAGGTGGTACCGAGCGCCGCCACCCCGATTGACACAGTAACCTGAAGTGACTCGGCCCCCGGTTCATCGCTGATGCTGATCGGCATCTCCGCGATGTGAACGCGCACACGCTCGGCAATATGCCGTGCATCGACCGCATTAGTCTGCGGCAGCAGTAGCGCGAACTCTTCGCCGCCGAACCGGCCGGCCAGGTCGTAGTCACGCAAGAAGATCTTGAAAGTGCGCGAAATCGCCCGAAGGGCCTTATCTCCGACCAGGTGACCATGAAGGTCATTAACCAACTTAAAGTGATCGACGTCGATCAGGACGAGCGCCAGTGGGGTACGGGTACGAACAGCGCGGGCGACTTCGGAAGCGGCTTCACGCTCCCATGTTCCTGCGTTGAGCAGACCCGTCTTCGAGTCAATACGCGAAGCGGCCATCAGCTGGGCGTGCCTGACCGAGCGCTGCAGCAATGTCACGAAGGGAAGAGCGAAGACGATTGTGAGAGGGCTGATGGCTATGCCGAGTGTGACGAGAACCGCGACACACAACTCAGCCACGTCATTATGGACGCGTTCCCGGGCCAGCAGCAGGTCTCGAGTCCGGACCCCGGGGTCGGAACCCTTGATGGCCGGCAGGAGCAGGGCCGTGTTGAGCGTCCACTGCGTCAGGGCAGCCACCGCTACGGCCAGCACCCATACGGTCGGGTTGCTCAGCGGGCTGGCCACCGCGTCAAAGCTGGTGCCCGACAACTCATGGAACACTGCCCCGCTGGCCGCATAGGAGAGGCCGATTATCGCCCCGGTAAAGATCCGGCGGTGCAAAGGGATACGCCGGACACGCCACTGAGTCAGGGCCAGCCGGATGATGGGCACCACCATCGCATAGCCCAGGGGCAGCAAAATGGCGACGGGAAGTTCCCAGACTGCGTAGACGTCTCTGATCAGGCCAGCGTTCTCACCCGAGCGCTTGGTCAGCTCTACGGTCGCCCCCGCGCACAAGAGCAGCGCCGCAAGGATGACGAGCTGGCGCGGGGAGAGGGTGTAGAGCCGGCTAACGGTCACGAGCACCAGAAGGTAGGTGCCAGCCACAGCGAGGATGTAGGCCGAAAGCCAGGTCGGAAGCTCCCAGACAGGCCAGGCTCGGGCAGCCCGAACCGACGCATGCATTCGTTTGCACGCACCAGGCCGCATCAAAGCCTCCTCGCGAGATCGACTAGCCCTAAGGTGACGGCGCTCATTGCAGGGGGTAAGAGCATTGCCCCGTATTGTCACAGAGCCAGTATGCCTCCTGTCAACCCCCCATTACGCATCGCCATCACTCTGGCCGACCTGACTGAACGTTCAATGACTCTACGTTACCTGGCGAGTCAAGTCTGACATCGGCTGGCCTCCGTAGAGGCATATTTCCGACAATAGCGTCACAGCCTGTGGAAATCTGACCTCGGCGGTGCAGACCGGCCCAAGCGGGGACGTCCCGCTCAGATGACGAGGCTGCCGACCCGCCCAGCGGGCGAGAGCGGTCCCCACCACCCACGACCAGCGACCAGCAGGAAGGAGCACCCGATGACCGGCGGATGGGGCTAACCCCGACACCACCCACGACCAGCAGCCCAGCAGGAAGGAGCACCCGATGACCGGCGGATGGGGCTAACCCCAAGACCACCAAGCGCTGCCCGCCAGCCAGGATTACGACTTGACCGCGCAGGAAGCCGGAATGCCGCTGATCAGCGCGTCACAGTGCGGCTCAACGCGACCACGATGGCCGTCACGGCGCCGATGGCGCCGCTGAGGGCTATGACCAGGTTGGGCTCGAAGTGTTGCGCGGCAGCGCCCGCTAGGACCATAGCTGCACCCTGGCCGAGGCTCATACCGCCCTGAGCGATGCCGAATGCCTGGGCTCGCTGGGCTGGCGGTGTGCTCCTGACGAAGGCCGCGTTCGCCGCCAGCTGGTAGCAGTCGAAGATCCCGCTGATCGTGAGAATGATCAGGGCAGCCGGCAACGATGGATGGAAAGCGAACAGCATGAGCAACCCGCAAGCGGTGGCCGCGAGCGGGGTCATCCAGCGGAGCCGCCGGGCCGGGCTGACCAGCCGGCTGAAGGCCACCGCGCCGGCCGAGGCGCCGAGTGCGCCAGCCGCGAGGATCAAGCCTGCGGCCACGTCGCCGCCGCCCAGTGACTGGGCGAGCGGCGCGACCACGCCCTCGGGCACGTCGTAGAACGCGACCAGCCAGCCCAGTAGCATGGGGGTGCGCAGTGCCGGGTTACCGAACACCAGCCTGAGCCCGGCGGTGAGATCCGACCGCGACAGGACACGGACCCGCTGCGTGCCGCGGGCCGACGGCCGGGCGCGCACGAAGATCCGGGTGATCAGCGCCGAGACCAGGAAGGTGGCCGCGTCGGCCAGCAGTGAGGTCCGGACACCGAACACCCCTATTATCGCGCCACCGGCCGCGAAGCCGATGACCTGGGCAAACTGGAGCGTGGTGATCGTGACCGCGGTCCCGAGGACGTACAGATCCCCGGGGAGAATGTCCGGGTACAGGGCAGCCCGGGCCGAGGTGAACGGCGCGCCGATCGTGGTCACCACGGCGAAGATGCACACCATCAGGATTAGCGGCATCCGGGGCAGCGCCATGATCGCCACGAGCACCGCGCGGCTGACGTCGCAGGCGATCATGACCTGCCTGCGCGGCAGCCGGTCGGCCAGCCCGGACAGGGTCAGGCCGCCGACGAAAGCCGGCACGATGCTGAGGGCGAACGTGATCGCGGCCAGCAACGCCGAGTGAGTGCGCGCGAAGACCAGCAGGGTGAGCGCGACCCTGGCCAACTGGTCCCCCGCGACGGACAGGACCTGCGCCATCCAGAGCGCTCTGAACTCCGAGATTCTGAAGACCTGACGAAAGGTCGAGGGGGCCTCAAGCGCAGTGACCGTGTCAGCCGGGCTCTGCCCGTCATACGGGATGCCAGGTTCCCCGCTAGCGATCTGCTCCTCCTTCAGGCCGGCCAGCCTTGCGCCACTGCGCGGCGGCGGTCACTCAGTTGGTGCAGGCTGGACCGTCTCCGCCACCTGGTCGCGATCCGTGATCGCCTGTGAACCTCTAGTAGGAACGTTACCGACATACCAATCTGCGTCACTGTCCTTGTCAAGAAAGGGCACGGCGGCCAGGCCGTGGCCGGGCACCCGGCTGGGTCCCCGGGCACCCAGGGCGACCCAGCGCGGGACCGGCCGGCCCTGATTAGGACCGGCCGGCTCGCTCAGGGCTGACTAACTCTGCTCAGAACCTCCGCGGAGCAGGGCGCCCAGCCGGCGGGCGGCCTCCTCGACGGCGGCGTCCCGGGCCGCGGTGGTCTCCTCCACCGTCAGCGTCCGGTCTGGCGCGCGGAAGCGCAGCGTGTAAGCCAGGGACTTGCGCCCCGGACCGGCCTGCTCGCCGGTGTACACGTCGAACAGGCGGACCTCCTCGAGCAGCCCCCGGTACTCGCTGTGCTCGACGCCCTCGACCAGTGCGGCTTCTACCTCGGCGGTGGGCACGCTCTCCGGTACCAGCAGCGCGACGTCCTGGGTGGCCACCGGATACGGCGAGATCGATGGCGCGTCGACGGGGCCCAGTGCCGCGGCGGCGGTCTCAATCACCGACAGGTCCATCTCCATGGCAGAGGTCCGGGGCGGCAGCCCGAACGCGGCGATGACCCGCGGGTGCAGTTCACCCGCGTATCCGGCCAGCCACTCCTGGCCTTCTTCCGCCTGGACGAACAGCGCGGCGCAGCGCCCCGGGTGCCATGGCGGCGTCTGGTCGGCCCGGATGTGGAACGGAACCCGGCTGTCGCGCAGGACCTGGCGGGCGGCCTCGATGGCGTCCTGCCAGCCCGCCGGCCGCCCCTTGCCCCACCAGCCATCCAGCTCGCGCTCGCCGGCGACCACGGCCGCGATGTGCAGCGGCTGCTCAGGCAGCGCCGCTTCGAGGGTGGCCACCTCCTGGACCGTTGGCCCACGGTCGGTGCGGAGGATGGGAGCGGCGCGCGGGCCGTTGCGGTGCTGCAGGAAGACCCGCCCGGTCTCGAACAGCCCGACATCGGCGAAGCCACGGCCGATGTTGCGGACCAGGACCCGCAGCAGGCCGGGCAGCACCATGGTGCGCATCAGCGGCTCGTCGTCGTTGAGCGGGTTGGCGATCACCGGGGCGCGGCGCCGCGGGTCGTCCTCGGGCAGGAGCAGCCGGTCGAAGTCGGCGGCGGAGCTGAAAGGCATGCTCAGCACTTCGACGTAGCCGGACCAGGCTAGGGAGCGGCCGGTGGTGCGGCGGAGCCGCTGCCGCTCCGTGAGCCCGCGGCCCGCGGCGGCCCGCGGCGTGCGCACCGGGACGTTCTCGTAGCCTTCCAGCCGGATAACTTCTTCGGCCAGGTCCCACGGGTATCGCAGATCCGGCCGCCAGGACGGAGGGCTGACCGCCAGCATCTGCTTGCTGCGGTCATGCTTGCCGTGGTCCGGGCGCTGGTAGCGGTTCGCACCGGTGCCGGTGGCCCCGCGGGCCTGGGCCGTCCCGCCAGCCGGGTCGGGCTCCTGCGGCCGGGTGGCCGGCTCGGACACCTCGCAGCCCACGTCGTGCAGCCGGCGCAGGACCGCGTCGCGGCCGTACACCGTGCCCGCCACCTTGTCGGGGTAGTCCACGGCCATGGTGATCGTTACCTGCGGCACGTCCGCCTGAGCGTGGCTGCACCCCGGCACGGCCGTCCCGCCGCCCAGCTCGGCCAGCATCGCCACCGCTCTGGCCGTGACCCGCAGGGGCAGCTCGCGGTCCACGCCGCGCTCGAACCTGTACGACGCCTCGCTGAACAGCCGGTGCCGCCGGCTCTCCCGGGCAATCGACGAGGCGTCGAAATGCGCGGCCTCGATCACCAGGTGGGTGGAGCTCTCGGAGATCTCGGTGGACAGGCCGCCCATGGTGCCTGCCATCGAGATGGCCCCGGAGGAATCCGCGATGACAACGTCATCGGGATCGAGCTCGCGCACGACGTGGTCGAGGGTCTCCAGCTTCTCGCCCGGGTGGGCCCGGCGGACCGCGACGGGCCCGCTGAGCCGGTCGGCGTCGAACGCGTGTAGCGGCTGGCCCAGCTCGAGCATCAGGTAATTGGTAATGTCCACGGCCAGGGACACGCTGCGGAGGCCGGACCGGGCCAGCCGGACCCCCATGCTCAGCGGCGTGGCCGCGTCCGGGTTGAAGCCTCGCACTTCGCGGAGCACGAAGCGGTCGCACGCGGTGGGGTCCTCGATGCTGGCCGGGTGCACCTGGTCAGACACCGCGGCGACATCGGCGGGCAGATCGACGTAGGCCGGGTCGGTGAACCGGACCCCGTAGGACGTGGCCAGTTCCCGGGACACGCCGCGGACCGAGAGCGCGTATCCCCGGTCCGGGGTGACCGCGATGTCGAGCACGTGGTCAGCGAGCCCGGCGTATTCGACGAAGTCCGCGCCGAGCGGCGCGTCTGGCGGCAGCACCAGGATGCCCGAATGATCTTCACCGAGGGCGAGCTCGGCGGCGGAGCAGATCATCCCCTCCGACATGTGCCCGTAGGTCTTGCGGGCGCCGATCTCGAATCCGCCCGGCAGCCGCGCCCCGGGCAGCGCCAGCGGCACGCGGTCCCCGGCCGAGAAGTTGACGGCCCCGCAGATGACCCCGTGGGACTCGCCGTTGCCGATGGCGACCTGGCAGTACCTAACCGGCTTCTTGAATCCGGTGAGTTCCTCGATCGCAGTGACTTCCGCGACCACGACGCCCTCGATGTCGTGCCCCAACTGATCGATGGACTCGACTTCCAGGCCCGCCGCGGTGAGTCGGCGGCCCGCCTCCGCGGGATCGGTGTCCGGCGCCAGGCCGGCGACTTCGAGCACCCAGTTCAGTGAGACGCGCATCAGGCCTCCACCCCGAATGCCCGGCTGAACCGGACGTCCCCTTCGAGGGTGTCCCGGATATCGGTCACCCCGTGCCGGACCATCAGGGCCCGTTCGATGCCGAGGCCGAACGCGAAGCCGCTGTAGCGGTCCGGGTCGATGCCGCAGGCGACCAGCACCCGCGGGTTGACCATGCCGCAGCCGGCCAGCTCGATCCAGCCCTGGGAGCGGCATACCCGGCAGGCCGGGCCGCCGGGCCTGGTCGAGGCACCCCGGCAGACGTGGCATTCCATGGACACGTCCGCGGACGGCTCGGTGAACGGGAAGTAGTCCGGCCGCAACCGGGTCCGCAGCCCCTCGCCGAACATGGCGTCCACGAAGGCCTGGACCGCCCCGCGCAGGTCAGCCATGGTCAGGCCCTCGTCCACGGCCAGGCACTCGATCTGGTGGAAGACCGGGCTGTGGGTAGCGTCCTGGGCCTCGTTGCGGTAGCACCGGCCCGGGCTGACCACGTACAGCGGAAGCGGCCGGGTGAGCATCGCGCGGATCTGGACGGGCGACGTGTGTGTCCGCAGCACCATCCCGGACTTGCCGCCGTCCGGGCCGGCCACGAAGAGCGTGTCCTGCATCTCCCGGGCCGGATGGTCGGCGGGGATGTTGAGCGCGTCGAAGTTGTACCACTCGGCTTCTATCTCAGGGCCTTCGGCCAGCTCGTAGCCCATGGATACGAAGACGTCGGCCAGACGCTCGCCGACCGTGGTGACCGGGTGCCTGGCTCCCTGGGGATGGTGGTCCCAGGGCAGCGTGACGTCGACGGCCTCCTCGATCAGGACGTGCTGGTCGCGCTCCTCCTCCAGCACCTGCTGCCGGGTGGCGAGCGCCTGGCTGACCTCGCGCATCGTCGTGCCGATCCGCTTGCCGGCCTCGGCCCGCGCCTCCGGGGGGAGGGCGCCGATCTCGCCGTTGGCCAGGCGCAGCGGCGACCGGTCCCCGGCGTGCGCCAGCCGGGCGGTCTTCAGCTCGTCCAGCGTGCTCGCCGCGGCGATGGCGGCCAGCGCCTCGTCCCGCATGCGGGATACCTCCCCGGGAGACAAGCTCGCCACCTCCACGGGGTCGTACTGCTTATTTGGTGCGGACATCGTCCTGCTTCCTGCGTCCAGGTGAGATGAGGAACAAGGCTGCGCGGCTACGGCCCATCATTGTGCCGAAGGGCTAAGGCGCGGCGCAGCTGCCGCCCGGAGTCCGTAGCCTGCGGGGCCCACCGGGGCGAGTCACGAAGCGACCGCCGCGGGCCACCCGGGCCCGCTGCCGGGGACACCCCCGGCCGCGGCACTCCGCCCCCCGCCTACCCGAAGTCGGGCAGCCCGGCGGGCATGGTAAATCGGAATTCGGCGCCCCCACCGGGCGCACGCTGCACGGTGATCGTCCCCCCATGCGCTTCGACCAGGCCCTTCACGATGTACAGGCCGAGCCCGGCACCTCCGCGGCGCTTGGCCCGCCAGAACTGCCGGAAGATCCGCGGTACCATCTCGGGCGGTACCCCGTCACCCTCGTCGCGCACCGAGACCGCGACCGCGGGCGCACCGGCAGAACCATGGGCCACAACAGAACCATTAACCGCACCGGTGCCCTCCGGGCGGCTCATCGCCCGGGCGGGAAGGTCGTCCACCGGCTGTATCACAATCGTCACGGTACCAGCCCCGTGCCGGACCGCGTTCTCCACCAGGTTGCCGAGGATCTGGTCGACCTTGTCCGCGTCCAGCCAGGTCTCCGGCAGCTCCTGGGGGGCCTCGATCCGGAAACGGTCCGGCTGGTCACCGGAGGCCACCCGGCCCGCCACGATCTTCTCCGCACGCTGCGGGATGTCCACCATCTGGCGGTGCACCTCGATCCGGCCGGCCTCGATCCGGGACACATCCAGCAGCTCGGTGATGAGCCGGGTCACCCGGTCAGCGTCCGCGTTGACGGTCTCCAGCATCACGCGCTTCTGATCGTCGGTGAACCGGGTCCACTTGGCCAGCAGCGTGGCGGTGAAGCCTTTCACGCTGGTCAGCGGGGACCGCAACTCGTGGGCGACGGTGGAGACCAGGTCAGCGCGGCTGCGCTCCAGGCGATTGCGCTGCTGCGTGCCGCGCAGGCTGATCGTGAGGCGCTGGACGTCACCGGCCCTGATCGGGCCGGGCCAGTCCAGGCCGGCCGCCGGGGAGCAGCGGGGCACTCGCACGTAGCCCATGGTGACCAGGAACTCGGTGCCGTCCGGGAGGTACAGCGGCAGTTCCGGATGGCGGGTGCGGGTGGACAGCCCGCGGTAGGGGTCGATGCACGCCCACCAGCCGCGGTCCTCCCCGTCGCGCAGCGGGAGTACCTGCCGGACGTCCCGGCCCAGTGCGTTGAGCGCTGCGATACCGGTGAGCCGGCTGGCTGCCGTGTTGAACACGACGATCCGGCCGAGGTGATCGGCCACCACAAGCCCGTCGGGCAGGTCATCGGCGCAGACCAGGCCACCCGAGGCCACGACCTGGCCGGCGGGCACGCTCGCCAGGGAGGCCGCCGACGAGTCGGGCCTGGAGCTGTCCACTGACCGCCGCCTCCGTCCGGCTCCTGAACTGAGTCCCGCTGAATGACGCAACGTGATCAGACTCTAGCGCTTGCGCTGCGGGAAACGGCAGACCCCCAAGCCAGCCGTTCGGGGGACGTCACAGCTCCGTCAGGTTTGCCGCGGGGCCGCCGGGACGCGCCGAGCGCACGCGGGGCACTTGCGCGCGCGCCGAGGCGTAGAGGCACACCGCGGCGGCGGCCGCCAGGTTCAGGCTCTCCGCCCGGCCGTAGATGGGGACGGCGACGGCCTCGTCGGCCAGGCTCAGCACATCGCTGGGCAGGCCCCAGGCTTCGTTGCCGAACAGCCACGCGGTGGGCTCGCCGAGTTGCCCGGCCGACTGCAGATCGTCCAGTGTGGTGGCGGCGCTGCCATCCGCCGCGAGGATCCGCAGGCCGCGCTCGCGCAGCGCGCGCACCGCCTCTTCCACTGGTGCGCCGGTCACCACCGGGAGGTGGAACAGGCTCCCGGCGGAGGCGCGGACCGCTTTGCTGTTGTACGGATCGACCGCGGACCCGGCGAAGATGACCCCGCCGGCTCCGGCCGCGTCGGCGGTACGCAGGACGGTGCCCGCGTTCCCTGGATCCCGGACGTTCGCCAGGATGACCGCCAGCCGGGGGGCCTCAGCAGACACCTGGGCCATGGGCACGTCGATGAACCGGCACATGGCCAGCACCCCTTGCGGGGTGATGGTCTGGGCCAGCTCGGTCATGACCTCGCCGCTCACCGCGTGCACGTCCGCGCCCTGCGCGGCGGCGAGCCTGATGAGCTCCGCGTAGCGGGCCTGCGCAGCAGACGTCACGAACAACTGCGTCACCACGCCATCAGTGGCCAGCGCCTCGCCCACCGCCTGCGGCCCCTCCGCCAGGAAGGACCTGGCCCGCTGCCGGAGGGCCCGCTTGGCGAGCTGACGCGCGGCCTTGACCCGCGGCGAGCGGATGCTGGTGAGCTCGGCGCCGGCAGGCAGCATCAGGCGCAGCCCACGGGCGCGTCAGGCCGCCGCTGTGCTGGCGTCCGAACCCGCGTCGGCCAGCGCGGCCTTAGCCAGCTCGACCAGCGCGGAAAACGCTGCCGCGTCATTGACCGCAAGCTCAGCGAGCATGCGGCGGTCCACTTCCACGTCCGCGAGCCGGAGCCCCTGGATGAAGCGGTTATAGGTGATGCCATCCTGGCGGGCGGCGGCGTTGATCCGCTGAATCCACAGCCTGCGGAAATCGCCCTTCCGGTCCTTACGGTCCCGGTAGGCGTACGTCATCGAGTGGAGGACCTGCTCCTTGGCCTTGCGGTACAGCCGTGACCGCTGGCCACGGTAGCCGCTCGCCCGCTCAAGGACGACCCTGCGCTTCTTGTGGGCGTT
>DATCFY010000195.1:0-20995 GCA_036509255.1 Streptosporangiaceae bacterium | reverse complement strand
CTCGTAGACCGTGTCGCCCACCCGGACCTGGGTCGGCGAGACCAGCGTGCCGTCGCCGTAGACCATCTCGATCTTCCGGCTGGCCAGCGTGCTCTGCAGTCCCTTCCAGAGCCGGTCCACGACCTTGTCCTTGTAGGCGTGGACGCCGGGCATGTCGATCCCCTCGAAGGTGGACCGGACCCCGAACGCCTCGCCCTCCCGGGCCTGGTCGGCGACTTCCGCGGCGTGCAGCAGCGCCTTGGTGGGAATGCAGCCACGATGCAGGCAGGTCCCCCCGACCTTGTCCTTCTCGATGAGCGCCACGCGCTTGCCGAGTTCGGCGGCGCGCAGCGCGCAAGCGTAGCCGCCGCTGCCACCACCGAGGATGACGATGTCGTAGGAACTATTGCTGTCCGCCACAGATGTGCTCCTTGCTCCGATCAGTTGTACCGACCGCCTGTAACACCTAGGCCCGGTTAGAGCCTTCCCTCCGCGGCGTCTAGCGCTATCTGCACGAGAGCCCTGGTGGCCGCGCCCGTCCCGCCCTTGGGGGTATACCCGTGTGGTTGTCCATCATTGAAGGATGGGCCAGCAATGTCCACGTGCGCCCAGCGCACCCCGGCGGGCACGAACTCGCGCAGGAACAGGCCCGCGACGAGCATCCCGCCGCTGCGGTCCGCGGCCACGTTGGCCAGGTCGGCCACGGCCGAATCCAGGCCCTTGCGCAGCTCGGAGGGCAGCGGCATCGGCCACATGGCCTCCCCGGCGCGGCCCGCGGCGGCCACCACCCCGTCCCGCAGCGCGTCGTCGTTGGCCATCACCGCGGAGATCCGCATGCCGAGCGCAACGACCTGGGCCCCGGTCAGCGTGGCCACATCCACCAGCACGTCCGGAGCGTCCTCAGCCGAGCGGACCAGCGCGTCGGCCAGCACCAGCCGGCCTTCGGCGTCGGTGTTGAGGACCTCGACGGTCTTGCCGCCGTACATGGTGAGCACGTCCGAGGGGCGCTGCGCGGTCCCGCTCGGCATGTTCTCGGCCATTGGCAGGTAGCCGACTACGCGGACGGCCGGGGCCAGCACGGCGATGGCCTGCATGGCGCCGATGATCGCGGCCGCGCCGCCCATGTCCGACTTCATGGTCTCCATGGACTTCGGCGGCTTGAGCGAGAGACCGCCGGAGTCGAACGTGATGCCCTTGCCGACGAACACCACCGTCTTTTCCGCCTGCGGCGGCGCGTACTCCAGGCGCACCAGCCGGGGCGGGTGCACTGACCCCTGCCCGACGCCCACGATGCCCCCGTAGCCTTGCTGCTCGAGCGCCTTCTCGTCGAGCACCTCGGCCTGCAGGCCAGCCGCGGCGGCCACCCGCTCTGCCTCGTCCGCCAGCGTCGCCGGGAACAGGTCCGAGGGAGCCGTGTTGACCAGGTCGCGGGCGAGCGACACCGCATCGGCCAGGGCCTGGGCGCGGCGGCGGATACTGTCCGGGTCGTCCGCCTGGGTCAGCACCGTAATCGAGGCGGGCCGTCGGCTGTCCTGCCGGTACCGGGTGAACGCGTAGCCGCCCAGCAGCGCGCCGACCGCGATGGCCTCGGCCGCCTCCGGGTCGCCGGCGGGCAGGGCGAGCGCAATCCGCAGGCCGGTACGGTCGCCGTTGGCGGCGGCCCGGCCGGCTGCGGTCAGCGTCCTGACGGCCGCGCCCGCCGCGCGGCGCAGGGTCTCCGGGTCGAGGGGGCCGGGGCCGTCCGGGCCGAGGCCCACGGCGGCGATCAGCGGTGCGGTAACCGGGCCGCCGCCCGGCAGCCGGGTGACTTCCTCCGCCTGGCCGGTGACGCCGAGAGTGGCCAGGGTCGCGGCCAGCCCCCCGCCCATCGCCTGGTCGAGGTCGGTGGCGCCCGGCGCCAGGACGGGTCCGTCCTGGCCCTTGATCACCCCGATGACGACGGCGTCCGCGTCGATCGAGCTGGGCGCGCGGGTAGTAATGGTGAGCGTCGTGGTCACGGCTCTGATGCTAGCCCCTGCCCGGGCGCGACGATCACGCGTCGAGCATGGTGATGGCCGCCAGGGGCAATAGCTGTGACGAAGATCGCGGTGGAGACCAGGCTAGGGCTCAGCCGGCGCAGGCTCGAGGCTAGCTGAGGCGGGCTGGCCCGGGGCCTCGGGCCCGGCGCTGAACAGGTGGCAGCCGCGCGGGTCGAGGCGAAGGCCGACGAGCTCGCCACGGCCTGCCCGGTTGTCGGAAAAAACGCTGGTCAGGCGGCCATGCCCGGGAATGTCGATGGCGTGCTCGTAGCCGCGGCCGCGGAACGCGACGTCGGCGACGGTGCCCGTGACGTGGTGCTCGCCCGTGTGGCTGGCGCACAGCTGGACCCCGGTCGGCCGGATCATCAGCAGCGCCGCCGCCTCGCCGATGGGCAGGCTCGGCCCCCGGGCCTGGAAGGGCCGCGCCTGGGCCGGCCCGGCCAGTTCCACCTCGACGGTCCCGTCGCCGGCCCGCCCGCGGACCTGGACCGGCAGCTCGCCGGACAGGCCGGTGAAGCGGGCCACGAACGGCGTCGCGGGCTGGGTGTAGATCTCCTCCGGGGTGCCCAGCTGGACCAGCCGGCCCCGTTCTAGCACGCCGACCCGGTCGGCCAGGGCGAACGCCTCGGCCTGATCGTGGGTGATGTAGACGGTGGTGGCCCCGGCCTCGCGGACCAGCGCGGAGATTTCCAGCCGCATTCGTTCCCGCAGGTCCGCGTCGAGGTTGGAGAGTGGCTCGTCGCACAGAATCAGGCCGGTGTCGGCGACGAGGGCGCGGGCCAGCGCGACCCGCTGCTGCTCACCGCCGGATAGCTCGTTGGGGTAACGCTGGCCCAGGGCGCCCAGGCCCACCCGGTCCAGCATGGCAGCCGCCCGGTCCTGCGTCTGGGCCCGCGGCAGCTTGCGGCGGCGCAGCGCGAACGCGACGTTGTCGTGGGCCTTCAGATGCGGCCACAGCGCGTAATCCTGGAACACCATGGACAGGTTCCGCTGGTCAGGGGGGACATGGGCGCGGTTGTCCGCGACGGCCCGCCCGCCGATCGTGATCCGGCCCGCGGTGACCCGCTCGATGCCGGCCAGGCAGCGCAGCAGCGTGGTCTTGCCCGACCCGGACGGGCCGAGCAGCACCAGGAAGGTGCCGGGCTCGACGTCCAGGGAGACGTCCCGCAGGGCCTGGTTGCCGCCCGGGTAGGTCTTGCTGACGGCGTCCAGTGAAATCTGCTCAGCCACGGGAGGCTCCTCCGATCCGGCGCCACCCGGCCGGCGCGATCAGCCGGTAGCCGCCCAGCACGATCAGTACCGCGGCCAGGGCGATGCTGACGGCGAGGACTGCCTGCGCCATGCCGACGCCGAAGTGATAGTTGCTCAGGTTGTCTTCGATGGCGATCGAGGCCGGCGGGGAACCCGGCGCGTAGAGGAGCTGGGAGATCGGCAGCTCCAGGAACACCCCGCAGAACGTGAGCAGCCAGGCCATGGTGATCGGCCGGGACACCACGGGCAGCACGGCGCGGGCCCAGGCGGCCGCGGCCCCGGCCCCGTGCGTGCGGGCCGCGTCCTTGAGCGAGGGCTGCAGCTGGGAGACCGCGCCCACCAGCACCCGGGCGTTCGTCGGCAGGCTGGACGCGGCGTAGGCGATGATCAGCAGCGTGGTCGTCTGGTAGAGGTTGATGCCGAGCCGGGACGCCAGCGGCAGGTTGTAGGCGAAGATGTAGCCCGCCGCGAAGACCACGCTGGGCAGCGCGATCGCCGCCAGCAGCAGGAAATCCAGGGCCTTCGACGACTTCGCACGCCGCTGGGCGAGCAGCCACGCGGCGATGAAGCCTCCGGTCACCGTGATGAACGAGGTGACCGCGGCGTAGATCAGCGAACGTTCCAGCGGGCCGATCTGCCCGGTCTCGTGCAGCAGCGCGCGGTAGTTGGCCAGGGTCAGCGTGAAGGACCCGCCGTAGTCCCCGAGCAGCGAGGCGCTGACCGCCCCGAAGCCCGGTATACCCAGGGCGACCAGGTAGAACAGTCCCACCCCGCCGGCCGCGGCGAGAGCGCCCGGCCGGCTCAGCTGGCGCCGGATGACCTGGCGGGTCCGCCCGGACAGCATCTGGTAGGACCGGCCGCGCAGCGCGCGCGCCTGCAGCGCGAGCGGGATGGCGATGGCCGCGACCAGCAGCATGCCCATGGCCGAGGCCAGCGGGAAGCTGGGCGGGAAGTTGCCTATCGCCGCGAAGAGCTGGTAAGTGGCCAGGCTGAAGTTCGAGTTGTAGGCGAGCGTCGCCGCCACCCCGTAGTCGCTGATCGACTCCGCGAACCCGATGGCCAGCGCGGACCAGATGGCCGGGGCCAGCATCGGCCAGATCAGCCGCAGTGTCGCGGCCCGGCCTGCCCCGTGCACCCGGGCCGCGTCCTCGAATTCCTGGCCCAGCCCGGCCAGCGACGCGGTGATGGCGAGGAAGGTGAACGGCACGCAGCGCAGGCCCAGCAGGAGGACCACGCCGAACGGGCCCATGATGGCGTGGGTGACCCAGGGCCAGTCCAGCCCGACCCGGTACATCACGCCGTCCGGCTGGACCAGCCGCTCCCAGCCCAGCGCGGGCAGCCACGAGGGCAGCAGCAGCACGAGCCACATGCCCCCGGCCACGAACCGGCGCCCGGGCAGGGTGGTCCGGCCCGCCAGCCACGCGATCGGGAAGCCGATGGCCAGGCCGAGCGCGGCCGCGGCGGCGCTCACCCACAGCGAGTTGGTGATGGCGATCGCGGTCGCGCCGGTGAAGGCCTGGTCCAGGTAGCTCAACGTGAACCACTGGGTGCCCTGGCTGAACAGCCGGGGCGACAGGGCCAGCGCTAGCGAGCTGACGCAGGGGACCAGGATAAAGAAGATCAGCGCGGCCCAGAACAGCGGCAGGCCCAGCCGCCCGAACAGGGCGGTGAGCCTGGGCGGTGCGGCCAGCCTGCGCCGGCGCTGGCCCGGCTCCGGCCCGGCCGGAGCCGGGCCGGAGCCGGGCACGAGCACGTTCCTGGCGGCGGTCACTGGCGCCCGCCCCCGGTGACCTGGAACGGCGTCATCAGCGGACGATGGTGCCGTCGAACCAGGTGTTGATGGTGGCCTCCCTGGTTCCCCAGGTGTACGGGTCGATGGTCTGGGTCTTCACGCCGGCCAGTGAGGGCAGTGCGGGCAGCGGGCTGACTCCCTGGAGCACGGGGTAGTACAGGGAGTCGCCGGTCGGGTCGCCAGACTGCATGACCTTCTGGCCGGCCGGCGAGAGCACGAAGCTGACGAACTTTTCCGCCTCGGCGCGCTCGGCCGCGGGTGCCTTGGCGTCGATCCCGATCGCGCTGGGCAGCACGGTCACCGGGTCCAGGTACTTAACGGTCAGCTTCTTGTCGCCGAGCACGGCGCCGATTCCTGCCGAGCTCTGCACCAGGGCCAGCTTGATCTGGCCGCTGGTGAGCGCCTGCAGGGTGGGACCGTTCGTCGGGTGGATGATGAGCCCGTTGGCCTTGAGCTTGCTGAAGTAGCTCTCGCCCGCGTTCACCCCGCCGAGGTAGTTCATCATCCCGGCGATGAACGGGTAGGTCGGCCCGGACTGGGACGGGTCGTTCATGCCGACCTCGCCCTTGTACGCCGGGGACAGCAGCTGCTGCCACGTCGACGGCGGGCTGCTCACCTTCGTCTTGTCGTAGACCATCGCCGCCATGAGCGTCACGCCCGTCGGCGTATAGCTCTTGTCGGAGGGCACCGACGCCTGGCCGAGCGAGTCCCACTTCACGTTGGGCTCGAAGCCCTTCTGCAGCAGGCCTTGCTGGTCAAGGCCGGCGAAGGCGGTGGCGCCGTCCACCCAGAGCAATCCCCAGTTCGGGTTGTTCTTGGACGCCTCGATCTGGGTCAGGAGCGGCCCGGTCGAGTTGTCGTCCAGCTTGACCGGGATGCCGGTGGCCTTGGTGAAGGCGGCGGTCATGGCGTGGTCGTAGCCCTGCGCCGAGTACACGACCAGGGTGACCTTGCTGGGCTTCGAGCTCGCGGAGCTCGACGCCTTCGTCGAGGCGCAGCCGGCCAGGGCGACCGCCCCGGCCGTGATGATTCCTGAGATCAGGAGGAGCTTGTGACGCCGTGAGGTGCGGTTCATGAGCGGCAGAATGCACTAGCTGTTCGTACGCACAATGTACAGATAGTGGCCTGCAAGTTAAGCGTGCAGTACAGGACGGATCTAACAGCTGTCACTTTTAAGATCTGACAAACGTTAGGCTGGTTTGGGTTGACTCAGGGGTGGGGTCTGCGTGTATGCAGGAAGGCCGGCAAGAGTCACGCGGGCCGCGACAGGAGGTGGGAGGTGGCCAGCAGGTACCGCCCTGGGCGGTCAGTGGCCGTCTTCTTCTTCCGCGTACACCCGCGCCGCGTAGTCGTCAAGCGACTGCTGGCAGGCCTCGAGGGCCTTCTCCGCCTCGGGCCGGCCGCTCGCGCCGAACGCGTCCCGCGCCCGGACCCGGGCGAACCAGGTCCGCAGCTTCACCAGGTCGACCTCGTTCTCCTCGAGTTCGGCGTACGTGAAGTGGTGGGCCGCGTGCTCCTTCTTCACCTGGCCCAGGAAGTCCTCGCAGCGGTCGACGATCTCCTCGTACTCGTCGTTCCGCGCCGCCTGGAACGCCGCCCGCACCTCCTGCTCGCCCGCCAGCACGCGGCAGGACAGCAGCGCCGCCGTGCCCTCCATGTCGAGGATCTGGCTGCGCAGCTTGCGCAGCGCCCGCTCGTTGCCCACGCTGGCCGGCAGCGCGGCGGCGGAGTTCTGCAGGTAGATAGCGCCCAGGCTCTTGAGCCGCCGCCATACCGCCGACCGGAGGCGGCTGGGCTCGGACGGCACCCGGTAGATGAGGACCAGCCAGCCCTCATCCGGCGCGCGGTCGGCGTCAGCCATGCGCTCATTCTTTCAGAGATCACCGGTCACCTGGTGCGTGATAACCCCGTGCCTGATAACAGCGCGCCGTCCCTGGCAGCGCCACTGGAGGTTCCGTGAATGCCGCTGCCCTGTTCCTCACCGTCTTCGTGGCCTGTGCCGTGGAGGCGGTGGAGGCGCTCACCATCGTTCTCGCCGCCGGGCTGGCCCGGGACTGGCGCTCCACCTTCCAGGGCATGGCCGCGGCCCTGGTCGTGCTGGCGGTGGTGGTCGCCGCGGTCGGGCCCGCCCTGACCCTCTTCCCGCTGGGCGCGCTCCGCCTGGTGGTGGGCGCCCTGCTGGCCGTGTTCGGGCTGATGTGGCTGACCAAGGCCATCCTGCGTGCCTCCGGGTACAAGGGCCTGCACGACGAGGCGGGCATCTACGAACGGCAGGTCGCCGCGGCCCGGGCCGCGGACGCCGGCGGCCGGTACGGCGTTCGTGACTGGTACGCGTTCACCCTCGCGTTCAAGGGGGTGCTGCTCGAAGGCCTGGAGGTCGTGTTCATCGCGATCACGTTCGGCGACAACCAGGGGAACCTGGGCCTGGCCGCGCTGGCCGCGGCCGCCGCCGTGCTGGTGATCGCGGGAGTAGGCGTGGCGGCCCGGGCGCCGCTGGCCCGGGTGCCGGAGAACACGATGAAGTTCGCGGTCGGCGTCATGCTGACCTCGTTCGGCACCTTCTGGGGGGCGGAAGGCGCCGGGGTGCACTGGCCCGGCAACGATGCGTCCCTGCTGGGCCTCATCCCGGTCATCGCGCTCGTCTGCCTCGGCTACACCGCGCTGCTGCGCCGGACCCGGGCCGCCGCGCCCGCCCGGGTCGCGCCGCAGCCGGCCACGGGGAGCAGCACCGCCGGGCCGGCCCCAGCCGCCGCCACCCAGACCGCCACCACCGGGCCGGCCGGCCCGCTCACCAGTGAGGAGATGCCCCGATGAGCCGCTGGCTCCGCTCGTTCGGCGCGTTCTGGTACGACTTCGTCATCGGCGATGACTGGCGCGGCGCCGCGGTCGTCGCCACGGCGCTGGCCCTGACTGCCCTGCTGGTGCACGCGGCCGGCGTGAACGCCTGGTGGCTGCTGCCGGCCGGCGTGATCATCGCGCTCGGCTGGTCGCTGCGGCACGCGACGGCCGGGAAGTCCTGACCTCAGGGAGCGCTCAGCCCCCCGGGGTGAGGCCGAACGTGATCCGGTAATCACACCGGCCCTTGCAGACGAACGTGCTGGTTGCGTCGTCATCCGCGTAGGAGTAGGCGTATGGCTCGGCCTTCTTGAACACGGCGGCGTAGTCCACCGGCCACTGGGCCGGGTTGCACGCCGACCGGGCCGCCCACGCACCACGGCAGCAGTACTGGTCGGTGCCGAACCGCGCGCACGCCGACTCGCAGCCGACCACCGTGCCAGCCGCCTTCACCCGCAGCACGCTCGGGCAGTTCACCGGCGTGGTGCAGCCGGCTGGCACGCAACCCCGCCGGCTGACCCGGTGAGCCGCGGTGCCGTGCGTGACGTTGATGAACATCGGCAGGTTCGAGCCGTCCACCATGCTGACGTCGTAGAAGTCCAGCCCGTCCCAGGCGTTCAGGTCGTATTCGGCCAGCGTGGCCGGGATGGCGCCGTTGCCTGTGCACTGGAACCGGCCCCCGCAATCGCCGGACTGGCAGTGGCCGCGGCCAGCGCGGAAGACGCAGCCGGTCCGGCCCCAGAACCGCCCGTTCCAGTGCTCCGGCACGGTGATGGTCAGGCTGTGCCCGGGCCTGAGCGTCCAGCCGGTCCGGGCCAGCGGGTGCGCCGGGTTCTGGGCGGCGGCTACCCAGATGGTCTGGGTGACCCGGTTGACGAACGTCACCAGGTGGGCCCCGGCCGCCGCGGCGGCGCGGGCGGGCGCGCCGGGGGAGGAGGCGGCGGCCGGGGAGACAGGGACCGCCGCCGGGGAGGTCGCGGCGCCAGCGGGACCTGAGGAGGGAATCGCGGGGGGCGTAGCCGTGACCGGGCTCACCACGGCGGCCCGCACGTCCGCGGCCGGGGCGCTCCCCGCACGCGCCGCCGTCCGGGACGCAATAGGCCCGCCCGCAGCGGGCCCGGGCGCAGCGTGCAGGTTCGCGGCGGGCCCGGACGCGGCGGTCCCGGCGGCGGTTCCTCCCGTGGCCGAGCAGGCCGTGACCAGCGCCACGACCGGCCCCGCGGCTGCGACCAGCGCGGCCATCCGCAGCGAGCGCCTCTTCCTCCGGCCAGTAACCATGGGGGCCGTCCTCCTTGCGCAGGATGTGCTGGGGCGCGCGTCGGCTGCGCGCCTTGCCCTGGAGACGCTCCCGCCCAGCGCAGATAACGAAAACCTCCGGCCCCCGCGGGATCCGCCCGGGCCGGCGCCGCGGGGGCCGGTGCCGCCCGCCCGGCCCGGCACACGGCCGCCCGCGACACGCCCGGCCCGGCATACGGCCGTCCGCGAAACACGCCCGGCCGGCACACGGCCGCCCGCGAAACACCCGCCGTGGCCCCCGCGGCGCGGGATCATGCGGTTGGGGCTTTTCTGTTATCTGGCCCGGGTTCGCGCCGTCTCCCCTTCAGGGCGGAGTCCGATCGCCCCACACCGACGAGGTGCCCACACCACAAGCGGGAGGTGCCATGCACGAGCCGCGCAGCGGCGGCCCCGGGGTGCAGACGGTGATCGCCGCCCAGGCCGGGGACGCGGAGGCGCTGGACAGCCTGCTGTCCAGCTACCTGCCGCTGATCTATAACATCGTCGGCCGGGGCCTCAGCGGCCATGCCGACGTCGATGACGTGGTGCAGGAAACCATGCTCCGGGCCGTACGGGGCCTGGGCGACCTGCGCGATCCCGCCGCGTTCCGGTCCTGGCTGGTCGCGGTGGCCATCCGGCAGATGCGCGATCACTACCGGGCCCGGCAGGCCGTTCCGGCCGCCGACCTGACCGACGAGGTGGCCGATCCCGAGGCCGACTTCGTGGACCTGACCATCCTCCGGCTCGGGCTGTCCAGCCAGCGCGAGGAGACCGCGCAAGCGACCCGCTGGCTCGACCCCGGGGACCGCGAGCTGCTCGCGCTGTGGTGGCTGGAGGCCGCCGGGGAACTGGACCGCGGCGAGCTCGTCGCCGCGCTCGGGCTGCCCGCGACCCACGTCGCGGTACGCATCGGCCGGATGAAGGAGCAGCTCATCACCTGCCGCGTGGTGGTGCGGGTGCTGCGCGCGGAACCACCCTGCCCAGGCCTGGAATTCACCATGGCGGGCTGGGACGGGGTGCCCAGCCCGCTGTGGCGCAAGCGGATCGCGCGGCATATCCGGGCGTGCCGGCGTTGCGGGCCCCAGGAGGACGGGCTGATCCCGGCCGAGCGGCTGCTGGCCGGGCTGACCCTGGTCCCGCTGCCGGCCACGATGGCCGGCGGGTTCGGGACCCGTGCGCTCGGGACCCGCGCGTTCCGCGCCCGGGGGCTCCGCCGGGCCGCGCGGCACTCCTGCCACAGCCGGATCCTGGCCAAGGCCGGCGGGTCGGTGCCGGCCAAGCTGGCGGCCGCCACGGTCGCCGCCAGCTGCGTGGCCGCCGGCGGAGTCGCCGTGGTCCACCTGCACGGGGCGCGCCCGGCCGCGGCCACCCACCATGTGCAGGCCGCCCCGGCGGCGCTGCCCACCCCGGTCACCCAGGCCCTGGCCCGGCCGTCCCCGAAGCCGGTCCGCCAGACCCACCCGCCCCGCAAGCCCGCGCCGCCTGCTCCTGCTGCTCCGGCCAGCAATGCGAAGAAAGGCGTCGCCGCCTGGGCGTTCAGCGGAGCCGGGCAGGCGCTGGCCCAGTCCGGGGCGTCCTGGTATTACACCTGGTCCGCCACGCCTGCGGGAGGCATCATCAGCCCGCCAGGTGTTCGTTTCGTGCCTTTGATCTGGGGTGCGGCGAACGTGAACGCCGCCGCTCTCAGCCAGGTGCGCGGCGAGGGGCCCGACCTGCTCGGCTTCAACGAGCCGGACATGAGCGGACAGGCGAACATGACGCCGGCCCAGGCCCTCAGCCTGTGGCCGCAGCTGATGGCTACCGGGCTGAAGCTCGGCAGCCCGGCGGTCGCCGACGGCGGGGCGACCCCCGGCGGCTGGCTGGACCAGTTCATGTCGGGCGCGGCGGCCCGCGGCTACCGGGTCAACTTCATCACGCTGCACTGGTACGGAGCCGATTTCGCCACCGGTCCCGCGGTCAGCCAGCTGGAGAGCTACCTGCAGGCCGTGCACGCCCGCTACCACAAGCCAATCTGGCTGACCGAGTTCGCCCTGGCCAATTTCGGCGGCTCCCCGCAAACCCCGACCCGGCGGGAGCAGGCCGCGTTCCTCACCGCCGCGACCGCCATGCTGCAGCGGCTGAGCTACGTCCAGCGGTACGCGTGGTTCGGGCTGGAGGCCACGCCGACCGACGGCAGCATGGGGCTGTTCCGCACCGGGCCGTCGGCCACCACGGTCGGCCGCGCGTTCGAGGCGGCGGGCTGAGCAGCCAGTTCGGCGGTCAGCCCGTCCCGCCCGCCCGGACCAGGCCGGTCTCGTAGGCGAACACCACGGCCTGGACCCGGTCGCGCAGCCCGAGCTTGGCCAGGACCCGGCCCACATGCGTCTTCACCGTGGCCTCGGACACGAACAGCCGCTGCGCGATCTCGGCGTTCGACAGCCCCTGCGCCACGTGGGCCAGCACCTCGCGCTCCCGGCTGGTCAGCATGTCCAGCCCGGGCGGCGCGGGGAAGTTCTGCGCCGGGAACAGCGGCGCGAACCGGTCGATCAGCCGGCGGGTAGTCGAGGGCGCGACGACCGCGTCCCCGGAATGCACCGCCCGGATCGCGAACAGCAGTTCCTCCGGCGGGACGTCCTTGAGCAGGAAGCCGCTGGCCCCGGCCTTCAGCGCGGCGTACGCGTACTCGTCCAAGTCGAACGTGGTGAGCATGAGCACCCGCGGCCGGTCGCCGGCCGCGCAGATCTGCCGGGTCGCCTCGATGCCGTTCAGCCGCGGCATCCGCACGTCCATCACCACTACGTCAGTGGGGTGAGACCGGAGCATCTGGGTCGCGGCCAGGCCGTCCCCGGCCTCGCCCACCACGCACATGTCGTCCTGGGCATCCAGCACCATGCGGAACCCGGTCCGGACCAGCTCCTGGTCATCGACCAGCATGATCTTGATGGTCACGCGGCGGTCTCCGGGGCAGCGCCGGCCGGTTCCGGGTGCCTGGCCGGGAGCGCGCCCCGGACGACGGGAAGCCGGGCGGTGACCTGATAGCCACCGCCGGGCAGCGGGCCGGTGTGCAGCGTGCCGTTGTAGAGCGCTACCCGCTCACGCATCCCGGTCAGCCCGTGACCGCCGTCCTCGTGGGCCACGCCGTAGCCGTCGTCGGTGATCTCCAGCATCAGCTCGTCTTCGCAGTAGCGCAGCAGGACCTGGGCGCTCGCCCGGGGCCCCCCGTGCTTACGGGTGTTGGTCAGGGATTCCTGGATGATCCGGTAGGCCGCCAGGGCCAGCCCGCCGGGCAGCGGTGCGGGGACGCCCTGCACGGTGAAGGAGACGGCCAGCCCGCTGGCCCGGGTCTGCTCGAGCAGCTCGCCGAGCTGGCCGATGCCGGGCAGCGGCACCACGCCGGTTTCACCGTCGTCACTGCGCAGCACGCCGAGCATCCTGCGCATCTCGGCCAGCGCCTGCCGCCCGGTGCTCGCGATCGCGCCGAGCGCCTGCCGGGCCCGTTCCGGTGAGCTGTCCAGCGCGTAGGACGCCCCGTCGGCCTGCACCACCATGACGCTGACGTTGTGCGCGATGACGTCGTGCAGCTCGCGGGCGATCCTGGCCCGCTCGGCGGCCGCGGCGATCTGGGCCTGCGCGTCGCGTTCCCGTTCCAGCCGGGCCGCGCGGTCTTCGAGCGAGGCGTAGTAGCCACGCCGGTAGCGCACGGAATCCCCGAGCACCCAGGCGATCAGCGACGAGCCGGCGAACGCGACCGAGCCGAGCACGATCCAGTGGGCCAGGACGAGGTACGGCGGCGCCCACCGGGCCACCGCGACGGCCGACCCGATCAGGGAGACAGCCAGCCCGGTGACGGACACCCGGCGCGGGCAGTACGCGGCCAGGGTGTAGAGCAGGATCACGATCACCACGTCGATCATGTTGACGCGGATGTCGCGCAGCACCTGGAGGCCGCCGACGATCACCGCGACCGCGAAGGCCGCCACCGGGTGATCCCGGCGGAAGATCAGCGGGATGACCAGGGCCAGCGTGATGAGGATGAGGCTGTCTTGCCCGGCGGCAACGGCCGACGCCAGGGCCGGGATACCGAGGGCGGCGGCGAGCACGCCGTCCACGAGCCGGGGATGGCGGCGCAGCCAGAGGTAGAAGACGGCCACGGGTCAAGAGTACGGGCACGCCCCCCGCGTGGGCATCATCCTGCGGGGTGGCCCGGGGTCAGCCTTCCGGGCGAGGTGTCCGGCCGGGCCGCACCGGTGCGCGGGCCCGGCCCAGCCGGACTTGCCTTCCCCCCATGCCCCCTTGCCCTTCCCCCCACATGCCCCCTTGCCCGGGGCGGGCACGAGATTGTGGCTGGCCGGAGTCCCCCCGGAGAGTCCCAGGATGACGCAGCCAAGCGAATCCTTCGTGCACCCCAACCCATGCCGTGACCTCCCACGGCACGGACCCGCCTGCCGCAAGGGCAGGCCCTCCGGCGAGCCATGTCCATGCTCGCCCCGGGCTGGGTCATAGCTAACCCTTGCCCGGCACGTACCGGTATCCCCGGACTAGGGGATCCGGGTTGCGCCGCCGCAGGCCCTAGAATGCCCGGAACGAGAGGGGTCGCCCATGCGCGGCCCCGGGGCTCGCTCCAGGTGATCTGAGGCAACCGGGCAGGCAATGGCGATGGCGGTCGGGCAGGCCACATCCCCGGCGGCGCGCGTGAGCACGCCGGCCGGGCTGGTCGTTGGCATCCCCGAAGGCGGCCGCCTGGTCTTCGGCCGGGGGCCGGATTCCGACCTGACCATCGCGGCCGGCCGGGGGCTGTCCCGCCGGGCCGGGGTGATCAGCGCAGTAGGGGACGGCGTCTGGATCGCCAACATCAGCCGGACCCATGCGCTCTACACCGAGGGGGACGGGTACCGGATCAGGCTGCCCCGGATGGAGGACAACGGCGAGCCGTCCGGCGGCTGGTTCCTCCGGGCCGGGATGACCCTGGTCGGCTCCCGCGCGATGCTCGACGAGGGCCAGCCGCTCTGCGTGATGGTCGCCGGGCAGTCCGGCGGGTGGGACTCCGCGGCGGACGGCACGCGGGTGTGGCAGGACGGCGACGCCACCCTGCTCCCGCTGTACCTGGACCCGATGACGAAGATCTTCCTGGTGGCACTCATGTGGTGCCGCCCCTGGCTGCTCGACGCGGCCGGGACGACCCCGCTGCCGCGCACCCCCGAGATCGCCAAGGCGGCCCTGGAGGTGACCGGCGCCTACCACGAGCTGGAGCGGTTCGACACCGACCCCGCGTTCCGGGACCGGCTTTCCGCCCGGGTGGCCGAGCACATCAAGGTGCTGCGCCGCAAGATCACCGACCGCGGCCTGGTCCGCGCGGACACCAGGCTCTCCGATGAGGTGGTCGTCCGGGTGCTCATCGAGCACGGCATCATCACAGCGGCGGACCTCGGCCGGCTGAACGACCCGGCCTGGTGCTCCCGCCAGGAGGACCTGTGGTGGACTCAGGCCCCCTGAACGGGGGAGCCGCGTCCCGTCAGCCGGGCGCTGGCCGACGAGGGCGGGCGGCCCGACGCCGACGGTGACGGGCCCCCCGAGGGGGCTGGCTGCTGCGGCACGACCTGGAATGTCGCGGTGGCCTGCCGGCCGCGGGGCCCGGTGACCAGGACGTGGTATCGGCCCACAGGGATCGGCCCGGTGAAGAACACGTGGCCTTGGTCGATCGCGTAGTTGAAGGTCCCCTTGTGATCCACGGTCGGCCGGAACGGCGCCACCCCGTGCCCGATCACCTCCACCCGCACCTGGGTCAGCGGGACGAACCCGCTGCCGTGCACCACGAACACCGTGAAGCCGTCGCCGTAGAGCTGCCCCAGCGTCAGCTTCGGCGTCGTGCTCGTCCCGCTGGGCAGCGTCGTCGGGGGCGGTCCCGGATTCGGGGGCGCGGGAAGCAGGGTCGGGAACGTCGCGGTGGCCGTGGCGGGCGTCTTCCCGGTCTTTCCCTGCCCCAGTCCGTCGGTCAGCGAGGCCCCCAGTACCCCGCCCACCGCGATCAGCACCGCGGCTCCGGCCGCCAGCCCCGCCCCGGCCAGGATCCGGCTGCGGCGCCGCCCGCCCGGACGCGCCGCCCCGGCCGGTGCGGCCCGGCGGCCCGTCCCGCGGTCGGCCTTCTGCCCGGTGCCGCGCCCGTGCCGCCAGCGGGACCGGGGCGGTGCCGGGAGCGCGGTGTACGAGCCGTACGTGGCGTCCTCGCTCACGTCGTCGGTGAGCTGCGGCTGGTCCTGGTCGTGACCGGCCTCTGGTTCCGCTGGCCTGGGACTGCGCTGGTACTGGCCGATCAGGGCCAGCGCGTCGTCGGGCAGGTAGGAGTGCCCCGATCCCGGGTTGCTCGTCGCGCCGACGAACGGGGCCAGCTCAGCCAGGAGTGCCGTCGAAGTCGGCCGGTTCCGGGGGCTGCGCTCCAGGCACGCGGTGATCACCCGGGTGAGGTCCGGCGGCAGGCCGCTGAGGTCGGGCGGCTCGGTGGCCAGCCGGACCAGGACGTCCATCACCGTGTCGCCCTGGTACGGCGGGTGCCCAGTCGCCGCGAACAGCAAGGTCGCGCCGAGCGAGAACACGTCGCTCGCCCCCGAGGCCTGCCGGGTGTCGCGGGCCTGCTCCGGGGCCATGTACGCGGGCGTGCCCAGCGCGCCCCGGGTCACCGTGAGCTGGATCCGCTCGGCCGCCCGGGCCACCCCGAAATCGATCACGCGGGGGCCGTCGGGGGAGACGAGCACGTTCGAGGGCTTCAGATCCCGGTGCACCAGCCCGGCGTTGTGGATCGACTCCAGGGCCTCGGCGCACCCGGCGGCGAGCCAGCGCACCGCGGGCACGGGCAGCGGGCCGCCGCTGCGCACCAGCCGGTTCAGGGACGGGGCCGCGATGTACGCGGTAGCCAGCCAGGGCATGTCCGCGTCGGCGTCCGCGGCCACGACCGCCGCGGTGAAGACCCCGCTGACCCGCCGCGCGGCGGCCACCTCGTGGGCGAAACGGGACCGGAAGCCGGCTTCCTCGGCGAACTCGATCTTGATGGTCTTGACCGCGACCAGGCGGCCCGCGGTGGACCGCCCCAGGTACACCTGTCCCATGGCCCCGGCGCCGAGGCGGCCGAGGAGCGCGAACGGCCCGATACTTTCCGGATCCCACCGGCGCAGCGGCGCTAATGCCGGCTGCGGAACCATCATTGCCCTCCAAGGGGTCCCTATGGCCCGGGTGACCATCATGCCGAGTCCCGGGAGTCTGTGCCCCGGTTCCGGGCTGTGTGTCGGAAATGGCACCGAACGGATAGCCTGGCGGCGCACGGATGCAGCGGGGGGGTGCCATTTGCGGTTTCGCGGGCATATCGTCACGGTTATGGCCGATTGGCCGGTCTGCCGCGGCCGGGGCGCTGCGGGCACCGGATGAGCAGCGTGCCCCGGGCCCGCAAAGCCTCCCTACGACGTTTGATGGCCCGTTCTGTGAGCTCTGGTCCTCAGGCAGGGCAGGATGGAGCCATGAGGGATACCCGAACCACAGCTGTCGGGCTGCGGTCAGCGATCGAGCGAAGCGGTTACTATCCCGGGCTGGTAGCGGACGCCGTGTTCTCCGCCCTGGGCGCGGAGGCCGTGGTGTCGTACGTGGTGCAGTCCGATGCGCTGTTCGATCCGGCCATGGAGGTCCGCCGCCACATGACCGTCCTGGTGCTGACCCCGTCCCGGCTGGTCTATTCCCATACCGACGAGAACCCCGCGGACGACGAGCCCGGTGCCCGGCCGCAGGCGGAGACCAGCACCGAGGCGGTCCGGTTCTCGCGCATCTCGTCGGTGGCCGTGACCCGGGTCGTTCCTGACCCGGCCTCGTATGTACCAGGCGTAACCATGCCGACCGAGGTGGTCCTCACCATCGGCTGGAACGTCCTGTCGCATGTCGAGCTGGAGCCGGCTCACTGCGGTGACGAGAACTGCGAGGCCGACCACGGCTACACCGGCACCATCACGGCCGACGACCTGACCATGCGGGTCAGCGAGGCCGCCGACGGTGACGAGGCTGTGCGGCAAGTGCTCGCCTTCGCGGTCGCGCTGACTGAGGCGACCACCCACCCCGGCCACTGACGGGCGCCCGTATGACCGCGGAGCCGATGACGTCGGCCACTGTGCCTGATTACGGCGAGGGAACGCTGCCCGATCTGGCCAACTCGCTGCTCGCCTCGCTGGGCGTGGGCGACTCGCCCAACCCGCTCGGGCTGGCTCCCACCCGCCGGGCCTGCCTGGTGATCGTGGACGGCCTGGGCTGGGAACTGCTCCGCGCCCATCAGGCGGCGGCCCCGTTCCTGTCCGAGCTCACCACCACCGGCCGGGCCCTCACCGCCGGATTCCCGGCTACTACGGTGACCAGCCTCAGCTCCCTGGGCACCGGCCTGCCGCCGGGACGCCACGGGATGCTCGGCTACCAGGTTGCCGTGCCCGGCCAGAACCGGCTGCTCAACGGGCTGCGGTGGGACCAGCAGGTGGACCCGGTGAGCTGGCAGCCTGCCCCGACGATCTACCAGCGGGCAGCGGCCGCCGACGTCGCCGCCTACCGCGTCGCTGCGCGGGGGCTGGAGAAGACCGGCTTCTCCATGGCCGCGATGCGGGGGGCCGCCTACCGGCCCGCGGACAGCCTGGGCGCGCTCGTCGCGCAGGCGTCCTGGGCGCTGGCTGACTCGGACCGGGCCCTGGTCACCGTCTACCACGCGGAACTCGACGGTACCGGCCATGTGTTCGGATCGCAGTCCGAGGCCTGGTCCTACCAGCTCGCGCACGTGGACAAGCTGGCCGAGCAGCTGGCCAGCGCGCTCCCGGCGGGCACCGCGCTGCACGTCACCGCCGATCACGGGATGGTGGACGCGGCCCCGGACGACAAGATCGACGTGGACCTGGTTCCCGGGCTGCGGGACGGGGTCGCCCTGCTTGGCGGCGAGCCACGGGCCCGGCACGTGTACGCCGTGCCCGGGGCGGCGTCCGACGTCCTGGCCACCTGGCAGGGCGTGCTCGGCGGCCGGGCCTGGGTGGCCTCGCGCGAGGAGGCCATCGATGCGGGCTGGTTCGGCCCGGTTGATGAGCGGTTCGTCCCGCGGATCGGTGACGTCGTGGCCGCGCCCGCCGGGTCCTGGGCGCTCGTCGCGACCGAAGCCGAGCCGCTGGAGTCCTCGCTCGTAGGGATGCACGGCTCGCTGACTCCCGGTGACCAGTTCGTCCCGCTACTGAGCGTCACCAGTATCTGATCGGCCCGGCGGCCGGGGGCCACCCGGACGGCGGGCCGGCCAGGCTTTGCGCGGTCAGTGCGGCCGGGTTATCCACAGTTACGCATCGGGCAAATCCAAGAGCAGATAACCGTTCGTCCACAGAAGCAGGTCTCTTATCCACAGAACGATCCTGGCCTGAGGGCTGATCCGGGCAGAATCGGGATGCTAACGCCCAGTACGGGCGGAAGGGGTGTAACGGTGGATTCAACCGTCGATGCCGCGGCGCTCGCGGCCGCACTGGCGGCCGACCCGGCGCCAGTCCTGCTGGATGTGCGGTGGCGGCTCGGCGGCCCGCCCGGGATCGACCGGTACCGCGAGGGTCACCTGCCCGGCGCACGGTTCGTGGACCTGGACCGCGATCTCGCGGGGCCGCCCGGGGCCGGGGGACGGCACCCGCTGCCGGATGCGGGAGCCTTCGAGGCGGCCATGCGCCGGGCCGGGGTCAACGACGGCCAGCCCGTGGTGGCCTACGACGAGAACGACTCGACGGCCGCCGCGCGCGCCTGGTGGCTGCTGCGCTACTTCGGGCACCAGCAGGTGCAGGTCCTGGACGGCGGCTACCAGGCCTGGCTGGCCGCCGACCTGCCGATCGAGACCGGGCCCGCCCCGGCCCCGGCGGCTGGCACCTTCACCGCCCGGCCCGGTTACCTGCCACAGCTCGACGCGGAGGGCGCGGCCCGGATGGCCCGCGAAGGCGTGCTGCTGGACGCCCGGGCGGCGGAGCGCTACCGGGGCGAGGTGGAACCGGCCGACCCGGTCGCCGGGCACATCCCGGCCGCGGTGAACGCGCCCACCAGCGAGAATGTGGGTCCGTCCGGCCGGTTCCTGGAGCCGGGGGAGTTGCGGGCCCGGTTCACCAGGCTCGGGGCCGGGGCCGGGATGGAGGCCGGGGCGCCCGGCGGCCCGGGCGAGGCCGTGACGACCGGCGTGTACTGCGGCTCCGGGGTCACCGCGGCGCACGAGGTGCTTGCGCTGACCATCGCGGGCATCCCGGCGGCCCTCTACCTCGGCTCCTGGTCCCAGTGGATCACCGACCCCACCCGCCCCGTCGCGACCGGGCCCGCCTGATCCCGCCCGCCCTGTCCAGCCGCGCAGCCGCCTGCTGCGGCCAGGCTCCCAGCAGTGCAGGGGGCCGACGGTGATCGGCGGTGACCACCCTGGGGCCGGTGCCTCAGCCGGCGTCCTCTTCGAGCAGGGCGCCCAGCCGCCGGACCAGGTGGCCGCGCCAGCCCCCGCCCAGGATCCCCAGCGTCATGCGCTGGCCCGGGTCGGTGTCATCGAAGCCGTCGTGGGCAATCAGCAGCCGGGTGCCCGTCCCCTCGGGGGCGAGGGACCAGCTGACGACCGTGTCGAGGTTCGCCGACCGCCAGCTGAACCGCATCAGCCGGGGCGGCTCCAGCTCGAGCACCTCGCAAGCCACGATGCCGTCGAACCCGTGCTGGGGGACCGGCTCGGTGCGGAACGTGAACGCGTGCCCGACCACCGGCTTGAAGTCGTTCGGCATCAGCCACCGGGCCAGCAGGGCCGGGTCGGTGAGAGCCTGCCACACCCGCCCGGGTGGCCGGGGCAGGAACTCATCCACCTCGATGGACGCCATCAGCCCTCCTCCTCCAGGAGTTCGCGGAGCAGCCGGGCGTGCCGCAGCCAGAACCGCTCGTAGTGGCCTGTCCAGTCCGCCACGGCCCGCAGCGGGCGGGCGTCCAGCCGGTAGTGCCGTTCCCGGCCGACCCGTTCCTCGGCGACCAGGCCGGCCTCGCGCAGCACCCGCAGATGCTGGGATACGGCCGGGCGGCTCATCTCGAACGGAGCCGCCAGGTCGTGCACCGACCGGGCGCCGCCGGCCAGCACGTCCAGGAGGGCCCGGCGGACCGGGCTGGCGATGGCGTCGAAGACGTCGGGCCCGGGCACGGCCGGCCTCAGCCGCCAGCCGGCGGAGCCGGGGCCGTGACCTGCAGGATGAGGCCGTTGCCGTCCGGGTCCTCGAAGGTCACGAACCGGCCCCACGGTGCGTCCTGGACGCCGGCGTCGATGACCACGCCGCGGGACCGCAGCGCCGCCACGTCGCCGTCCAGGTCCTCGGTCTCCAGCACCGTGCCCTTGACGGACCCGGGAGGCATGGTCGGGAACCAGGTCACCAGCGTGATGGAGGTCGCGGCTCCCGGCGGCCTGACCTGGACCCAGCGCTGATCCGGGCCCATCGAGGTGTCGGCGACGAGCTCGAAGCCGAGAGTGTCCACGTAAAAGTCGCGGGCCCGGTCCTGGTCGGTGACGGGCAGCGAGAACAGCTGAACCTGACGGATGCTCATGCCCCGATAATAGGTAAGAAATTCCTTACCGGTGATCCGAATCCCGGAAAAGGGGTTCGGGTGACCGGACCACGTGCCCCAGGCAGCCCCACGCCGGCGTAGCGCGCGAGCCAGGGTTCGTGATCTAACGATTGGTGCTGTTCCCGGACCCTGTTGGCTTATTTGGTGATGCGCCGCGCCGGCCAGCTTCAGGAGCGTTGATCATGGCTGGGTTCATGATCGTCGGGCGGTCGCCTTGTTCTGCTTCCCTGCCGCCTGCCGTGGCCGCAGAATCGGGTTGTTATGT
>DATCFY010000194.1:0-5311 GCA_036509255.1 Streptosporangiaceae bacterium | reverse complement strand
GGCGGGCGCGGTCCTGCCCAGGCAGCCGGGCCAGCCGCGCCGGACCCGCTCCGTAGCCGCTCCGTAGCCGCTCCCGGCTGACCCGCCCCTCGGGCGAATCGGCACCCTTCTGGCCCGCCCTGGGATCCCTTGACCCGACTTTGCTCAAGGCTTAGCATAAGTTCTAAACTAATCAACGCTGGACCAATCAAACACTTTCGGTGCCGACGGCGCCGCACATCGCCATCCCTGATGCGCAGTGAAGGAGCAGTCGGCAGTGTCCATGCGCTTTCCGCCAGGTTTCCTGTTTGGCGTGTCCACGTCCGCGTACCAGATCGAGGGCGCCGCCGATGAAGACGGCCGCGGCCCCTCGATGTGGGACACGTTCGGCGACGTCCCGGGGGCTGTGACCCACGGCGATACCGGCGCCATCGCCTGCGATCACTACCACCGGACCGACACGGACCTGGATCTCGTGGCCGGGCTGGGGCTGAACGCCTACCGGTTCTCGATCGGCTGGCCCCGGATCGTGCCGGACGGCACCGGCACCGTCAACCAGAAGGGCCTCGACTACTACCGGCGCCTGGTGGACGGGCTGCGTTCCCGCGGCATCCAGCCGATGGCCACCCTGTACCACTGGGACCTGCCGCAGCCGCTGCAGGACGCAGGCGGCTGGGTGAACCGCGACACCGTGGCCCACTTCTGCGACTACGTGCAGCTCGTGCTGGACAGCCTCGGCGACGTCGTCCCGGGCTGGGTGACGATGAACGAGCCGTTCTGCTCGGCCATGATCGGCCACCTGCAGGCCCGGCACGCCCCGGGCGTCGCTGACCTGCACTCCGCACTGGCCGCCGCCCATCACGTGCTGCTCGCCCACGGCCAGGCCATGGGCATCATCCGGGATCGCGCCCCGCAGGCCCAGGCGGGCATCACCCACCTGCTCTCGGACATCCATCCCGCCTCGGACTCCGAAGCGGACCTGGCGGCGGCCCGGCGACTGGACGGCCACGAGAACCGCTGGTTCCTCGACCCGGTGCTGCGTGGCCGCTACCCCGCGGACATGCTCGAGTGGTACCAGCAGCAGGTCGCGGCGGACTTCATCCGCGACGGCGACATGGAGGTCATCGCGGCGCCCGCCGACTTCCTGGGCGTCAATTACTACGAGACCAAGCTGGTGGCCGGGGACATCGGCGAGCCCTACCACCAGGCCCGGGTCATCCCGGCCGCGCACTACCTGGACCCGGCCGAGCTGACCGCGAACGGCATCGACGCCCGCCCGGCCGGCCTGGGCGCCGTCCTGCGCCGCGTGCGCGAGGCCACCCCGCTCCCCCTCTACATCACCGAGAACGGCGCGGCGTACCACGACTACGTCGACCCGGAGGGCGGCGTGGACGATGTGGAACGGGTCGCGTACCTGGCCGCCCACTTCGGCGAGACGCTGGCCGCCATCGAGGCCGGGGTGGACGTCCGCGGCTACTTCGTCTGGTCGCTGATGGACAACTTCGAGTGGGCCGACGGCTACAGCCGCCGGTTCGGGCTCGTCTGGGTGGACTTCGGCACGCAGGCGCGCGTCCCCAAGGCCAGCGCCCGCTGGTACGCCGAGCTCATCGCGGACCAGCCGGCTCGCTAGCCGCGGGCTGCTGGTCCCCGCTGGCTGAGGCCGCGCACCCTGACCTGCCGCGCTCCCATCCGCCGCTTTCTCCGCAACGAAATTCAGGACCCGCCCAGTGACACGACCAGGCTGGCGTGTTCCCGGCTGGCCTCGATCAGCACCGCGTTCCGCTGATCGGATCCGGTCGCCCGCTCCCGGGCCTCGGCGGCGTCCCGGCCGAATTCCATGTGCCGGCTGATCAGCCTCCGCAGCCGGGTTTCCTCAGCGATGTCGATGTACCAGACCTCGTCGAGCAAGGCGGACACGTCGGCCCACGGTCCGGACCTGAGCAGCAGGTAATTGCCCTCGGTGATCACCAGCGGCACGTCCGGCGGGACGGGGATCGCGTTTGCGATGGAGTCCTCGATGTCCCGGTCGAAGCGCGGCGCGTAGACGACTCCCTCGCCCGGATCACGCAACCGCCGCAGCAGCGCCACGTATCCGGCCGCGTCGAAGGTGTCCGGGGCGCCTTTGCGTCCCACCAGGCCGGTCTCGGTGAGCAGCTGATGGGCCAGGTGGAAGCCGTCGAGCGGCACGTACGCGGCGGCCGCGGCCAGTTCGTCGCGCAGTCTCCCGGCCAGGGTGCTCTTGCCGGCCGCGGGCGCCCCGGTGATCCCCAGGATGGTCCGCCCTGGCCGGCCGGCCAGGGCCCGGGCGCGATCGAGCAACTGCTGGTACGGCACGTCCGTCATGACCGGCGCGGATCAGGACGTTCTGAGGCTGCCGATGCTGAGCGACCCGTCCTCGGTGCCGCCGGAGTCCGCGGCCGCGCCATCCGGCAGGCTGTCGTCCAGCAAACCCGCACCCTGCAGGCCCTGCCGCTGCTCTTCCTCGCGGATGTACCCGGCCGGGTCCTTGTCCACTGGCTGGACCCCGGCGTAGTGCTGTGCCTCGTACCTCACCCAGGCCACCGCCAGGTCGTGACGGAGCTGCAGGCTGGCCAGGCGGCGGAAGTCGGTCAGGCCCTCCCGCTCCTCCTCGCCCATGTGATCGCTGTTGGCCAGGTTGGCCGCGGCGACCCCGGCGTACCACTCGTCGCTGCCGACCGGGTGGCCCGGCACGGACATGACCGCGTCGCGGATGTCGTTGTGGTCTCCGATCGCGTCGAGGGTCTCGTCCTCCGCGGTCCCGGCCCGCCGGGCCTGGATCCCCACCCGCAGCAGCGCGGGATAGAAGATCTCCTCTTCCGCCGCGGCGTGCAACTCCAGGAAGGCCGCCAGCCGGTTCCAGACCGCGCCCAGGGTCTCCGTGTCTGACCGGTCGACCTGCTCCAGGATCGCGAAGAGCCGGCGCTGCTCATGATGGTCGTCGAGGATCAGCTGCGTGATATCCACCGGTGCCCCTCTGTCGGTGATCCTGGTTCCCCCCAGCCTAGGGGACGGGCTGCTGACCGCTCCGGCGCAGGATGGTCAGCAGCCGCACGTGCGTCCCGGTCGCGTTGGCCGCTACCTCGAGCGAGTCGGAGACCTGGCGTCCCAGCCACAGCCCATGACCGCGGTCAGCGTGCCGGTCGGGCGCGAGGTAGGTGGCGAGCGGGTCGGCGATACCCGGGCCGCGGTCGTGCACGTGGCAGACCAGCGCGGGCCCTTCGGTGTACACCCAGACCCGCCGCGGTGCGGCCCCGTGCACCAGCGCGTTGGTGATCACCTCACCCGCCCCGGCGAGCAGCAACGGGGCTGCCTCGCCGTCAACTCCGGCCGCGCGCATCTGCTCGCGCAGGAAAAAGCGGACTCCAGCCAGATCGTCGCCCCGGTCAAAGTCGATCGAGGCCGCCCCGGGCGGCGGCTCGACCACGAGGCAATGGTCGCGGATGAACGTGCTCGGGTCGGCGAACGACCCGCTGGGCCGGACATCGTCGCCTTCGATCAGCTCGGGATGGGTTCTGCGCACGCCGGCCAGCACGTCACCGGGCACCTCGGCGGTGTCATACGGGCAGAGGATCTGGACGGGAAAGCTGCTGTATATGACATTCGCCGCCGCCTCCATCCGCAGGTAGTCCGCGACCTCTGCGGGGGTGCGGCGGGACAGCGCCTGCTCGGCGACGATCCGGGCCCGCCGTCCATCACTGGCGTGCCGGCGCAGCCAGTCGACCAGAGCGCGGGTCGCGTCTCCCTGACGGCGGTAGATGGCCGCGGAATCGGCGAATTCGACGGCCGCGGCGTCGGCGCCGAGCTCGGCCCGGATCCAGTCCAGCCGGCCGAGGGGCGCGGTGGCGAGAATCCGCTCGTGCCGGGCCAGGCCCTGGCGGATGAACGCCCCGACGGTGCCGCGGAATTCTGGCTCATCCCGGTACAGCAGCGCCCGGTGGGTGCCGTCGCCGCCTGCGGGGCCGCTCATGATTCGATCACCACCGCGTCGGATCGGAAACCGGCCAGATCCAGGATGCGCCGGACCGGCTCGGTGGCGTTGGCCAGCGTGATCTGCCCGCCAGACGGCAGGCCGGCCGCGATCTGGTAAATCTCCCGCAGCGAGCCGACGTCCGCGAACGTGACCGCGCCCAGGTCGATCCGCAGTCGCGGGCGGGCCGCCAGCCGGGCCCGCAGGACCCGGGCCAGCGCCGGGCCGTTGGTCAGGTCGAGTTCGCCCTCGATGCGCAGCGCCAGCGACGCGGCCGAGGCGATGAACAGCGCCAGCGGCAGGCGCTGCCCGCTGGTGGCCACCCCGCTGTGCTCGGCCGCGATGACGGCCGCCGCTGGCTCATCCAGCCGCCCCTGGTCGTACTGGCAGATGGCGGCGATGCCCACTTCACCCAGCATTCGCGACACCATCCGCTCCCAGCGGACGAGCTGTTCCAGCGATTCCACCGGCCAGGGATAGCCGCCCATCTCGCCGGTGAGCCGCAGCCCCGGGAATCCCGCTGCGACCGACTCGCTGAGGGCGAGCCGGAATCTGGCCACCAGCCCGGACAGGTCCAGGGTGGCCGGGTCGCCGTAGACCTCGCCGAAGCTCTGCACCAGCAACTGGCCGCCGTCCAGCGGCCGGCCAGTCTCGATCCCGCCCGCCTCGAGCCGGGCCAGGGCCACCTCCCGTGCCCCGGGAACCACGTACATCACCCGGTCCCCGGCCGCCAGCCCGCCCCGGACCACCGCGGCGGTGAGCCGGCGCCGGTCGTCCTGATCCTGGTACAGCACACACAGATGCTCACCGGACACCATGGTGCCGAGATCGCCCGGCGGACTCCCGGATCGCGGCCGGGCCACCTGATCGTCGCCGTTGATCAGCCGATCCTCTCCGGTCAGGGGCGGCTCTCCCGCCCGCCCGCGGGTGAGACCGTTCGTACTGCTCTCGCGCCCAGGCACCAAACCCAGCTCAGCCCGGACCAGCGGGAACCTGCCCGGCCAGGAGATTCGCCCCAGCCCGCGGGGGTACGGTTACGGTGACCTGGTCCTGCGTGTCCCACAGCCAGCCGGTGCTCCATCCCCGCCGGGTTTGCCAAGCCAGCTGGTCCACTCAAGCTAAGCGAAGGACCCGTGTCTCGCGAATCTTCCTCCGCCGCCGCCCTGCGCCCGCACCGTCACGTCGTCCAGTTCTACGACCGTGACGAGGAGCTGGCGGAGAGCGCGGGCGACTACCTCGCCGACGCGATCGCCGAGGGGGGCGCGGCCGTCATCTTGGCCACCACCGCCCGCTGCGCCGCTTTCGAGGCCCGCCTGGCCGCCTGCGGCGTGGACGTCGCGGCGG
>DATCFY010000193.1:0-8913 GCA_036509255.1 Streptosporangiaceae bacterium | reverse complement strand
GTGGTCCAGAAATGACCCTGATGGGTCATGCGGGGGCATAGGGCCGCGTCGTAACCTTGTGGTCAGGCTTCCGCGAATCCGCTTGGCGATGGAGGTGGGCGCGGTGCGCGAGACTCTCGATCTTCGCGTCCCCGATCGCGTTGCGCTCGATGAAATTGAGCTCTACGCCGAGGTTCTCAGTGCGGTGGCGATGCGGGAACAGCCGCTGACCGACGCAGAACTCGACGCTGTGCTGGGCATCGAGTCCGCTGTGATCGGGGCGCACAGCCAGGCTTGATCAAGCAGTGCTGATCAAGCAGTGCTGACCTGAGGGTGCTGACAAGCTGGCTTGGCTGGCTATCCCGGCCCGGGATGCAGGAACATCACGTCGGTGCCCCGGTGGGCAAAGCCCAGTGACTCGTACAGCCGGATGGCCGGCGTGTTGTCCTCGTCGACATAGAGCATCACCTCGGCCAGCCCCCGGGAGCGCAGGTAATGCAGCCCGGCCAGGGTCAGTGCGCGGCCCAGCCCGCCGCCCTGCCCGGCGGGGTCCACACCCACCACGTACACCTCGCCGACTGGCTCATGACCGGGGGCGGCCGGATTGTCGTTATCTGCGGGGCGGTGGATTTTGGTCCAGTGAAAGCCCGCCAGCTTCCCGTCCCGCTCGGCCAGGAAGAACCCATCCGGGTCAAACCACGGCTCGCGTTCGCGCAGCGACAGGTCCTCCGCCGTCCACGAGCCCTGCTCCGGGTGGTGCGCGAACGCCCTCCGGTTGACGTCCAGCCAGGCCGCCTCGTCCGTGCCCACGGCGAATGTGCGCAGCGTAACCCCCGGCGGAAAGGCCGGGACCGGTGGCAGGTCCGCCAGCGGACGGTACATGGTCCATAGCGACCGGATCCGGGTGAAGCCGGCCCGGGCCGCCAGGGCCCGGGCGGCGGGCAGGTCGCCGTGGGCCCACACCCGCAGCGGCCGCGGGGCCGCCTCGGCCAGCAGCGCGCGGGCCAGGGCCAGCCCCAGCCCGTGCCCGCGATAGTCCGGGTGGATCACCAGTTCCGCGGCCGGGCCCTCGGCCGGATCGGCCTCATCGGCCGCATCGAGGTGCGCATAGCCAGCCAGCACTGGGTCGGCTGGTGCTGGGTCGGCTAGCGCGGGGCTGGCCGTCAGCAGCAGGTTGCGGGCCTGGTCGTCGCCGCCGTAGCGCAGGTGCAGCAGCACGGGCTCCGAGAGCGGGGCGACGGCGTCACGCTCGGCGGCTGCCCCGGCCAGCCGCAGCGCACGGGCGGCGTCCGGCTCCGCCAGCGTTCCGGTCACCGTGATACGCGGGGCCTCGTCCCCGGCGGGCGGGGCTGCCTCAGCGCCGGTCGGCGGGTGCGGCACTGGCCTCCTTCTGCTCCGCGGCCCTTCCCGGGCCGTCCGGCTGCGAGCCCGCCTTGGCCTGCGGGCCGTCCACGGCCAGGCCGTCCGCCTCAGTCACGCCGCCGTTCGCCTGATCCGGGTCCACCGGGCGCGACAACCGTGGTGCCCGTCCCTCGTCACCGCCCTTGGCCGGGACGAAGCGGTAGCCCACGTTACGGACGGTCCCGATCAGCGCCTCGTGCTCGGTCCCGAGCTTGGCCCGGAGGCGGCGCACGTGCACGTCCACCGTGCGGGTGCCGCCGAAGTAGTCATATCCCCAGACCTCCTGGAGCAGGTGGGCCCGGGTGAACACCCGGCCCGGGTGCTGGGCGAGGAACTTCAGCAGCTCGAATTCCTTGAACGTGAGGTCGAGGGCGCGGGCCCGCAGCCGGGCGGTATAGGTGGCCTCGTCGATAGCCAGGTCACCGGACCGGATCTCGTCCGGGGCGGTCGGGGCCAGGCTCGCCTTGCGGCCGATGGCGAGCCGTAGCCTGGCCTCTACCTCAGCGGGCCCGGCGGTGTGCAAAATCACATCGTCGGCGCCCCATTCGGCGGTCACCGCAGCCAGGCCACCCTCCGTGACCACGGCCAGCAGCGGGGCATCCAGGCTCGCCGTGCGCAGCAGCAGGCACAGGCTCCTGGCCTGGGCCAGGTCGCGGCGGGCGTCCACCAGGATGGCGTCCGCAGGTGGCGCATCCGCCAGCGCAGGCACCTCAGGCGGCGCGACCCGGACGCTATGCAGCAGCAATCCCAGCGAAGGAAGGATTTCCGAGGCAGGTTCCAGGGCGCTGGTCAGCAGCAGCAGATCGCTCACGGTGCTGCCACCTCCGCCCTGTGGTCTCTTGTGGAGAACTGTGGGTCTCTTGCGGGAGAAACTACCCATCAATGCACACAAGGACCCGTCGGCGGCGTTGCCCGGATCCGTTGTGAGCGAGGATAGCGGACATGAGCACAGTGACGATCCGCTACTGGGCTGCGGCGAAGCAGGCCGCGGGGGTCGCCGAGGAGACGATCCGGGCCGAAACTCTCGCCGCCGCGCTCGACGCGGCGTTGTCCGCACGTGAGCGCAATCGTGCCACCGGCGCGGATTGCGACCTTCGCGCGGTTCTCGCCCGGTCCTCGTTCCTGGTCGACGGCACCCCGGTGGGCACCCGTGCGCCCGAGACCGTGACGCTCCCGGAGGCGGCGGTGGTGGAGGTGCTGCCCCCGTTCGCCGGGGGATGATGACCCCTGCCCGCCGGCGGACGAACGCCGCCGAGCCCCGGAATGCCGGCCGGCCAGTGAACCGGCTGGCCAGGCAGCCCGTTACCTAGGTCGTGGCACATCACCGCGGAACCCAGGGCCGCGAGCCTGGCGAGCGAGCCTGTGACGAGGCGCTGGTCCGCGCGCTCTATGCCGAGCACGCGGCGCCGCTGCTGCGTTATGCGCTCCGGCTGACCAGCGGCGACCGGCAACGGGCGGAAGATATCGTGCAGGAAACATTGCTCCGGGCCTGGCTGCATCCTGAGGCGATCGCGGAGCGGCCGGCGCGGCCCTGGCTGTTCGCTGTGGCAAGGAACCTCGCGGTCGATTCCCACCGGGCGCGCAACGCGCGGCCCAGGGAAGTCGGCGAGGCCGCGCTCGAACTGGTACCCGTGGCCGACGAGGCGGATCGCGTGCTCGAATCGTGGGCGGTGGCCGACGCCCTGCGTGACCTGCGGCCAGAACACCGGCAGGTGCTCGTGCAGACCTACTACCTCGGCCGCTCAGTCGCCGAGGCCGCCGCGGAACTCGGCATCCCGGGCGGGACAGTGAAATCTCGGACGTTTTATGCGCTAAAGGCGCTCAAACTGGCGCTTGAGGAACGGGGGCTCGCGCCATGACCGGCTCAGCGGACTGCCGCGACATCCGGCACGCGCTCGGTGTCTACGTGCTCGGGGCCATTGACCCCGCCGAGCGGTCGGTGGTGGACGTCCACCTGAGCACCTGCCCGGAGTGCCGCGAGGAACTGGCCGGCCTGGCCGGCCTGCCAGCCCTGCTCCGCCGGATCCCGGTCGGGGAGGCCCAGCAGCTGGCCGAGGATGACCTGGAGGACCTCCCCGGCACCGAGATGCCCTCCGATCAGATGCTCCGCTCGCTGCTGGGCCGTACGACGCAGGCCCGCCAGGCCCGCCGCTGGCGCGGCCTGGCCGCCGCAGCGGCCGTGGTCCTCGTGGCCGGCGCAGCTGGCGCGGTGGGCTGGGGCGCTCTTCACCACGGCGCGGGGAGCGCCGGCAGTCCCACGGCTGCGCACTTCACGTCGGTCTCCGCGACCAACCCGGCCACCCACGTGGCCGCGACCGTCCGGTACGCAGCCAAGGACTGGGGGACAGTACTGGACACGCGGGTGAAGAACGTGCCGGCCGGGGCCCGCTGCCAGCTTGTTGTCACCGACTCCAGCGGGCACACCACCGTCGTCGGCGGCTGGCGGACCACGTACGACGAGGGATCCGTGTGGTACCCCGGCTCGTCCGCGGTCTCGCTGGACAGCGTGCGCAGCTTCGAGATCACCTCGCAGGGCAAGGTCCTGGTCAAAGTCATGGCGCACTAGGCGCCGCGCCGGGTAACCGGGAATGCGATGGGCCGCGGTCACGCTGTACAGGCCGTGATAGGCGGACTTATCGCGTGCCTGGTGGTCCTGGCCGGGGCGACGGCGTTCGGGGTGGCCTGGCGCCGCCGGGACGGCAAGCTGGCCGGCCCGCGGCCGGCCGCGGCGGGCGGCCTGCGGCTCGGCCCCGCCGAGCTGGGCCAGCCCCTCGGCCCTCAGGCCACCTTGCTGCAGTTCTCCTCGGAATTCTGTGCCCCGTGCCGCGCCACCCACCGGATCCTGGCCGAGGTGGCCAGTGGCGCTGAGGGGGTCCGCCATGTTGAGGTGGACGCGGGTGAACGGATGGACCTGGTCCGCCTGCTGGACGTGCGTCGCACCCCCACGGTGTTCGTGCTGGGCCCGCAGGGAGAGATCGCCCGCCGGGGGAGCGGCCTGATGAACAAGGCCGAGGTACTGGACGCCCTGGACGAAATTGGGGAAAAGAGAATATCCTACCGAAAAGGTGGGGAGTGACACCGGGGCCGCTGGCGCATACCATCGGGGACGTGCTTTCCCTGGCCATCCCGGATGTCTTGGTGGATGGCGGCCGGTCGCGGCCGCCGCTGACCAGGCGGCGCGTCGTGGACTATTGCCACGTCACCGCCGCACTGTGTCCGGGTGCGCCCTGCCCGCAAGGCCGTTCCTAGCCCGGCGGGTCCCGCACGGCGCACGGCCGTGCCGCCAGAACGGCGTGGCCCGCAGGCAGTTCCCCGCGTTCTGGCCTTATCCTGCCGATCCCGCAAAGGGGAGATAACACTCATGAGCGTCGATCCCAGGGGTCAGCGTTTCAACGCCATGCTGTCCGCCATCGTCCTGGTGATTGTCCTGATCACCGGCAGCGGATGGCTGCTCGGATTCCAGGCCGTGGTCTTCGGCATCGGGGCTGTGTTCGGGCTGCGGTACGCGCCATACGGCCTCATCTACCGGTTCGCGGTCCGGCCGCGCCTGGGGCCGCCGGCTGAGCTGGAGGCCGAGGCGCCACCGCGGTTCTCCCAGGCCGTGGGCCTGGTCATCAGCGTCATCGGGGTGATCGGGTACGCGGTGGGGATAGCCCCGCTGGGCATGGCGGCCGCGGCGGCGGCGCTCGCCGCGGCATTCCTCAACGCAGCCTTCGGGTTCTGCCTGGGCTGCGAGATGTATCTGCTTATCAAGCGACTCCGGCCCGGCCGGCAGGGGATGGCCGGCCCGGAGTCCGACAAGGAGGTTGCTGTATGAGCCGTCCAGACGTCCTGGTGGACGCAGACTGGGTGGAGGCCCGCAAGAATGACCCGTGGGTAGCCATCATCGAGGTAGACGAGGACACCAGTGCGTACGACACCGGGCATATCCCGAACGCCATCAAGATCGACTGGAAGCAGGACCTCCAGGACCCGGTGCGCCGTGACTTCGTGGACAAGGCCGGTTTTGAGGCGTTGCTGTCGGAGCGCGGGATCTCCAACGACGACACCGTGATCCTGTACGGCGGCAACAACAACTGGTTCGCCGCGTACGCCTACTGGTACTTCAAGCTGTACGGGCACCAGAACGTGAAGCTCCTCGACGGCGGTCGCAAGAAGTGGGAGCTGGACTCCCGCGAGCTGGTCAAGGACATCCCGGACCGGCCCAAGACGTCCTACACGGCCCAGGAGCAGGACGCCGCGATCCGGGCCATGCGCGACGAGGTGGTGGTGGCGATCGGCAAGCGCAATCTGGTTGACGTCCGCTCGCCGGATGAGTTCTCCGGCCGTCTGCTCGCCCCGGCGCACCTGCCGCAGGAGCAGGCCCAGCGCGGTGGCCACATCCCCACCGCGAAGAACGTGCCCTGGTCCAAGGCGGCCAACGACAACGGCACGTTCAAGTCCGACGACGAGCTGCGCACCCTCTATGGGGACGAGGCCGGGCTGGACTTCGCCAAGGACACCATCGCCTACTGCCGGATCGGCGAGCGTTCCGCGCACACCTGGTTTGTCTTGCACGAGCTGCTCGACCAGGCGAACGTGAAGAACTACGACGGCTCCTGGACCGAGTACGGCTCCCTGGTGGGCGTGCCGATCGAGCTGGGTGATGGCCAGTGAGCGCGGACGGGTGCGGGGCACCCGCAGGCGGCGCGGCCCGGCCGGCGGACGTGGGCAACCAGGCCGTGGTCGAGGGGCACGTGACCCGCGACGGCGAGGCCGTGCCCGTGGGCTACGCGCGGCTGCTCAACGACGGTGGCGAGTTCGTCGCGGAGGTGCCGCTGGGTGCCGACGGCGGGTTCCGTTTCTTCGCGGCCCCGGGCAGCTGGACGGTCCGGGTCCTCGCTCCGGGCGGGGTGAACACCGACCGGCCAGTGACGGCGGCCACCGGCCAGGTGGCCGAGCTGGAGGTCAGCGTCTGAGGCGCAGGCTGGTCATTGGTAGCTGAAGGGCGGGTGACTCTGGTCACCCGCCCTTCAGTTCTGCCGTCATCCTGGGACACGTTCCCCCGATGTCCCCGGCTGTTCATCTGCTTGTCAGGTTCGTCGTGCCTGATCGTTCACCTGAGTGTCATCTTCGGTCCCTATCAAGGGGAGGTGGCCAGGGGGTGGCAGCCTGGCCGGTGACCATCCCAGCGACGAGGGCGGCCCTCACCAGTGTCTCTAAAGGCTGATCCGACCATTCCCTGCGGGTTCGCGCGCGGTGCGATTCCCGGCACCCTGCCGCTGATGTTCGCGCCCCTGATCATCGCTGCGGGACTGGTGGTCACCGCATACTCCCGACGAAATGCGGAATGACCGACATCCGCGGGGAGAGGCACGTCCAGGCGCCAGCGTCAGGCCGTGCCGCCGCCGCGAGCGTTCTTGCGGAGCGGATGGCAGCTGCGTTGCTGCACCACGAGCCAGGCTGGCGGCTGCCCCGGCACACCGCGCTGGCCCGCCGCTACAACGTGACCACGGCCGAGATCGACGTGGCGATCGACCTGCTAGCGGCGCGGCACCTGCTTACCCGGCTGCCTGACGGCCAGGTATTCCGGGCCAGCCCCGCTGAATACCGGCTCGTCCTGGAGGGGCTGCCCGGTTTCGCTACGCAGGTCGACCCGATGGGGGGTCAGATGGTCTGCAAGAGCCGCAGCGTTTCCCGGCGGCGGCCCGCGGAAGACGTCGCGCGGGCGCTTGGCGTGCCGCCCGGCCTTGAAGTGCTCACCATCCGCTGTCTGTGGACAGTGGGCGGCGAGCCCGCCGCATCCTCGGCCAGCTACCTGCCACCGCGGCTGGAAGGGCTGGCCGGGGAATTGGCCAGCGCCTCATCGCCTGCTGGGCCCGTGCCGGGGCACACCCGCCCCCGTGCTTTCCAGGTGGACTTCCAGCCGCCCGCTCCCGCGGTGGCCCGCAGCCTGCAACTGTCCGCCGGTGAACCGGCCGCCACGGTCACCATCCGGACCGAGGACGCCGCACAGCCTGGGGTGGTCGCCCTCACCGTAGCCGTCCTGAGGCCAGATTTGTTCCGCATCGTGGTCGAGTCCCCGGGAATTCCGAGCCCTGCTGTCGGCCCGGAGGGCCCGCCAGCCGGCTGGACACATGCCGTGGACGGCGGCGAAGCTTGACCGCGAATGGCTGTCACTGCGACGGAGGGCTATGGCGATGGTTGAACATCGGCAGGAATTCCAGCGTGAGCTGGATGCTATCGAAGGCAAGGTCATCGAGCTGTTCGCCATGGTCGCTGAGGATCTGCCGGGGGCGACCGAGGCTCTCCTGACTGGTAACGCCGAGTTGGTCCAGGCGCTGGCCGAACGTGAGAAGGTCATCGACGCGCTCTACCCGGAGATCGAGGAACTGGCTAACCGGGAGATTGCGCTGCAGGCTCCAGTCGCTTCAGATCTCCGCTTCTTGCTCTCCGTGCTGCGGATCGTGCCCGAGCTGGAGCGGTCCCACGACCTCGTCATCGACATCTCTCATCGCGCCAATCACCTTCTCAGCCAGGACCTCTCGCCGCGCACCCGGGGGCTTGTCGAGCAGATGGGGAAGCTCGTATCCGGCATGTGGCGCCAGGCAGCAGACTCCTGGTACCAGCGCGACGGTACTGCTGCGGTGGCGCTCCGGGAACGTGATGACGAGATGGATGAGCTTCACGCCAGCTTGATTGCCGAGCTTGCCTCAGGGCAAATGGGAATACCTGTGACGATGGAGATGACGCTGGTAGCTCGCTCCTACGAGCGTCTTGCCGCCCACGCCGTCAACATCGCCCGCCGGGTGGTCTACCTGGCCGGAGCCCAGCCACCGGATTAGCGGCCGGGATCCGCGACCCGGCCGCGGCCGGTGAGCGGACCTGGATCGTCATCACGCGCCGCGCAGAGCGGGTATCACCCCTCCAGGGGCAGCGGGCAGGCTGGCCCTTCCCCGGGCCGCCCGGCGAAAACAGTGCGATGCCAGCCGCTGGCCTGGGCGCGGGTCTCGTGACCCGCAGCCGACCGGGCGAATCTGCTACGCCGCACTCTGTCTGCCCCCGCAGGGACGTGCACTTTCACCGTGCGTCCCCTCACTATTCACCTTCTGGCCTTACTTCCTTAACTCGCGGGTACGGCCGGCACGTCAGACTCGCGGGGTTATCACGTGTAATCGGGCTGGCTTGGCTGGCCGTGGGGGGCCCGGTGCTCCTCACGCCCGGGCAATCGACCGGGGAATACCGGAGAATGGGGTTTTTCAACATGCAACGTCGGCGCATCCAGCGCGTAACGACTGTGGGGTTCGCTGCGGTCGCGATGGCTTCGTTTGTAGCCGCTTGCGGATCCTCGGGCGGTGGCGGATCCTCCTCGAGCGGCTCATCCTCGTCGAGCAGCAGCGCGGCCCTTTCGGGCACGCTGAACGGGAGCGGATCGACGCTTCAGCTCACCTACCAGCAGGCCGCCATCCAGGCCTTCAAGTCGGTGCAGTCCGGCATGACGGTCAACTACGGTGGTGGCGGCTCGGGTAAAGGGCGGACGGACCTGGCTTCGGG
>DATCFY010000192.1:0-12975 GCA_036509255.1 Streptosporangiaceae bacterium | reverse complement strand
CAACGCCGCCGCCGCCGCGATCAACCTCATCCGCTTCGACGCCTGGCAGACCGGCAGGCCACTAGACCCGACCCGGACCACCTGCCTCCAGCGGCTCAACCTAGCCCCCGCCGCCTGAACCCAATAAGCCAACAGGGTCCTGGAGCGACATCAATCCCATGATCACGCCCGGGACGTGCCGCTCCTGGGGCGGCTGGGTTGGCCGGGACCGCTGGGGACGCTGAGGCTCCCGGGCCCGGCCCGCCGCCGGGCGGGCCGGCGCCTCCCGCTGCTGACCGGCTGACGGAACGCCGCCGGTCATCACGCTGGGGTGCTTCCGCCGTCCACCCGGCTGGGGGATGCTGGGCTCATGTTCGTGAGCGATCCACCAGCGTCTGATCTCGCAGAGGCGCTGTACGACGAGGACCGTGAGAGCGACGGCTACGTCATGAACGCCACCCGGCTGTGGTGCTGGCGGCCGGATGTGCTGCAGGCGTTCTTCGGCGTGCACAGCGTGCTGTCGGACGGGTCGGGGCTGTCCCGGGCCGACCAGGCCGTGCTGTCCGCCGCCACCGCCGCGGCCCGTTCTGACTCCTACTGCGGGCTGGCCTGGGGCACCCGGCTGGCCCGTCACGTCGGACCGGAGGCTGCGGCGGAGGTCATGAACGGGTCGGACGAGGGGCTGGACCCGCGCGCTGCGGTCCTGGCCGGCTGGGCCCGCCAGGTCGCGGTGGATCCCGGCGCGACCACCCCGGCTGATATCAGCCGCCCGCATGAGGCGGGCCTGACCGACCAGCAGATATTCGAGGCCACGATGCTGATCGCCTGGCGGATGGCGTTCACCGCGGTCAATGCGGCGCTGGCGCAGCCGGACGCGCCGCTGGCCGAGGCTGCGCCCGCGGCGGTCCGCGCGGCGGTTAGCTACGGCCGGCCGCCTGCGGGCGCTCACCCTGCGGGCGCTCCGCCGGCTTAGCGGCCCGCCGTACGGGCGCACGCCGTCATGAGCTGGTCAGCCCCGGAGACGCTGGGCGAGCCTGATGAGGTCGGCTTCGGCGCGGACCGCCCGCCGGGCCGCGGCTGGCCGCGCTGGGCGCGCTGGCTGCTGATCCTCGCCGGGGCCGCGGTGATCGTGGTGGCCGCGGTGCTCACGCTGGGGCGGCCCACCACCCACTCGGCCGCGGACCAGCGCCCGGTGACGGTCACCGAGGCCGGTCACCGCCTGCTGGGTGTCCGGGCCGGCTGGGACCTGCTCGGCTACGGGCCCGGCCGCGCGGTCCGCATCCAGCTCGCCCAGGGCCGGGTCACCCAGACCGTCGTGCCGGCGCTCGACAGCGACGGCCCGGTCTCGTTCGTGGCGGGCCCCAGCCAGATGATCATCCGCCCGTGGGACTTCGTCCCCGGGTACGTGGTGCCGGACGGGAAACCCGCCCGGCTGCTGGGCGGCGCGCTCGGCCATGGCGGCGCGGCCTACCCCGGGCCGCGGCCGGGCGAGGTGTGGCTGCAGACTGCCCAGCCCCGGTCCCTGTCGCTGGTCCGGATGGACGGCAGCGAGGCCGGGGTATCCATCCGGCTTCCCCCGGGGAGCTGGTGGCTGGCCAGCCCGAACGGGCGGGGTGACGTGCTGCTGTCCGGCGTGGGCGAGACCGACGACGTCTGGCCAGGCGGCTCCTGGCAGATCGGCGGGATGCTCGCGGCGGTCGGGCCGACCCGCTGGCTGACCGTGAACTGTGTCCGCCCGCACCGCTGCGCAGACGTGCTCATCAATCCGGCGACCGGAACGAGGCGGCAGCTGGGTGGTCCGCCGGTCGCATCGGTCTCGGCCGCCGCCCCCGGCGTCATCGCGCCGGACGGCGCCTCGGCCGCCGTGTTCCGTGTCACCGCCAGCGGCCAGGTCACACTGCACCTGCTCAACCTGGCCAGCGGGGCGGATCAGCCGATCGCGGTCCCGCTCACGGAGGGCTCAGCCGGGCCGGGCCGGCTGGCCTGGTCCCCCGACGGCCAGTGGCTGTTCGTGCTCACCGCGCACGGCAGGCTGACCGCGGTGAACGCGCGGACCCTGCGCGCCGAGGCCCTGGGGGTCCGGCTCCCGTGGCTCAGCCAGATCGCGATCAGGAACGCATCAGCCTGAACGGCCTGGCACCGGCGGCCGGTGCGCACCCCCGCTCCTGCCGGCCTGGAATGGTGAGCTTTTCCTGGCCCGCTTCGGCAGGTGGCAGCACGTCAAGGTTCTCTGACCTGGAGCACGGTGGCCCGCTTTTCATCCAGTCGGTAAAACTCTTTTCAAGACCCGGCTCCGATTCATTAAAGAATGTGGTGACCAGTGGGGCACGAGTGACTGACGTGGCCACCCTCAGGCCCAGAGCAGCGAACGTGCCGCAGCCCCTCCGGTGACAGATACACGGATCGCTTGCTCGGCACCTGCGCTTGATCAATCATCCGGCTCCAGCCCGGGGACTGCCTCATCCTGCTGCACTTCTAGCTACGAAAATGGAGTAACGGTCCCACGCGATCCGAACTGACCGGGCGCTGTGAAGAACAATTCCGGCGTGCCTTCTCTCGAGCGGATCCTTGATCCGATTGCGGCCAGGCGCGCCTAAGATCAGGAACCCGCCTTCGCGGGGCAGTCACTGGCTCGCGCGGGCCGGTGACCAGGCCGGATCACTGACCCTGGCGCTCCTGGCGGGGCCGGGCGGTCCCCGGACGAACGCCTGGGCTGCGTCCTGCAGCACGTCGTCAGGCGCCCCGGCCGGGCGCGCAGCCGCGAAGTCCAGGTGTTCCAGGAACCTGCCTGCCACGAGCTAGAAAGGCGCCGCCGAAGCATTAAGGCGGTGGGGTCCATGCCCACGAGCAGAAAGGCCTCACTTATCACTTGGTGACGAACTAGGCAACTTTAGCCGCAATCCTCGTTCAGACTTCTGCCCATGGTGAGCTACTAGTACCACCGCAGTCGCAGGCTGGGATTCCGGCGTCGGGCGAGCCGTCCTTAGCCTGCGGTTAAAAGCATCGCTTCCGGTAGCTGTGCGACCTCTTCCGGGCCCGGCCGGCGCAGAGTAGCGTCGCCACTCGTAGGGAGAATCGATATCTTCCGAAGAGGGGGGACAATGCAACTCAGAACCAAGCTGATGGCGCTGGCCATGGCAGGCGGTACTGCCGCGCTGACGTTCTCGGGGGTCCCGGCACTGGCAAGCAGCCATGCGGCCGGGAAGCCGATCACCGGGCCGGAGATCGCCTACGGCGTCATCCACGGCAAGCGCGCGACCGCGAGCACCCCCATCATCCCCGTGGCCTGGCGGGGGCTGGTGCAGGCTCGCGGCGTCTTCTCCGGCGGGGGCTCTGGCCCGAAAAAGGGCCAGCACCATACGTTCACCACCTCGGCCGGGAACCTGGCGGTGGTGGTCACCGCCAAGCCGACCAACACTCAGCACGTCAACCTCAAGGCCTGCCACTTCTCGTTCGGGACCTACGTCGCGTTCGCCGTGGTGGGCAGCAAGAGCACCGGCAAGTTCGCCGGTATCTCGGGCCCGGGCGCGGTGCAGGTCCGCTTCGCCGGGTACGGGCCGAGGTATAAGTCCGGCCCGAAGAAGGGCCAGTGCAACACCAGCTCGAGCGCGCCAGAGCTGGCGAAGGGCGCGGTCGCGTCCTTCCTGCTGAGCGCCGTGCTGACGACGCCGTAGCGGGCACCGCCTGGTGGCCGGCTGCCCGGGCCAGGCTCCCCCGGTGATCTGGGGAGCCTGGCCCGGGGTCAGCCGGCGGCAGCCAGCGCGGGGATGGCAGCGCTGGCCCGCTCCGCGGCCTCCAGGGCCGCGACGTCCGGCACCAGCGGCTCACTTGCCGGCGGTCACGGCCTTGAGCTCGTCGAGGGACTCCTGGATGAGCTGCACGAAGGTCCGCTGGTTGGTTTCGCTGACCCAAAGGCCGAACGCGATCTTGAAAATAGTGACCCCCGCCTCGGCCGCGAGGCTCGCGGCCGGTTCCGCGACTCCGCGCTGGCGCAGCGTGCCGGCGAGCGCCGCAGACAACGTCGCGAGCTTGACCAGCTCGCGTTCCTGCAGGTCGGCGTTCGCAGCGATCGTGGCCTGGCGCATTCCGGAGTATTCGCGGCGCTCCTCGAGCATCCTGGCCGCGGCCTCGAAGGCGCCGGCCACCGCGTCGATCGGCGCCGCGGACTCAGGCGCGCTGGCCAGGGTGCTCACCAGCAGGTCCTGCAGCTGGCCCGCGCCCCCGAACAGCACCTCGCGCTTGTCGGCGAAGTGCCGGAAGAACGTCCGCTCCGTCAATCCGGCCCGTGCGGCGATCTCCGCCACCGTGGTCTGCTCGAATCCGCGCTCGCTGTAGAGCTCCAGGGCGGCGCGCTCCAGCCGACCGCGCGCGTCTGGCTCCCACCGGCTCATGCCCGGATCCTACACGACGACAGCGACTGACATCGCGTGCTATTGTGATGACAGTAGCTGACATCGATCTGCCTCAGCGCGAGCCCTGCGGTTCCGCACGAGCCCCGTGCTAGGGCAGACCACGACCTGAAGGGTTTCTCATGCGTGTATTCGTCACCGGCGCGTCCGGCTGGATCGGCTCCGCTGTCGTCCCCGATCTCATCGGCGCGGGCCATCAGGTCACCGGCCTCGCCCGCTCGGATGCCTCGGCCGCCGCACTCACCGCCGCCGGGGTGCAGGTGCAGCGCGGCAGCCTCGATGATCTCGACAGCCTGCGGAAGGCCGCGGCCGAGTCGGACGGCGTGATCCATCTCGCGTTCAAGCATGACCTCGCCTTCACCGGGGACTTCCAGGGCGCGGCCGATGCGGACCGCCGCGCCGTCGAGACCTTCGGCGAGGCGCTGGCCGGTTCTGGCCGGCCGTTCGTCATCGCCTCCGGGACCCTCGGGCTCGCGCCGGGGCGGGTCGCGACCGAACGGGACGGGCATAATCCCGATCCGTCGCTGGCCGCGGCGCACGGCAGCGGTCCGGCGACCCGGCTGGCCACTGCCGAATTGGTGCTCTCCTTCGCTTCCAGCGGCGTCCGCTCGTCTGTCATGCGGCTCCCACCGACGAATCACGGCGATGGGGACAACGGCTTCATGGCCACCCTGGTCGCCATCGCCCGGGACAAGGGCGTCTCCGCCTATATCGGCGACGGGTCTAACCGCTGGCCCGCCGTGCACCGGCTCGATTCCGCGCACCTCTTCCGCCTGGCCGTGGAGAAGGCCCCGGCCGGTTCGACGCTGCATGCGGTCGCCGACGAGGGCGTGCCGATCCGCGACGTTGCCGAGGTGATCGGCCGCCACCTGGACGTGCCGGTGGTCTCGATCCCCGCCGAGCAGGCCGCCGAGCACTTCACCTGGCTGGGCGGCTTCATCGGGCTGGACGCGCCGGCGTCGAGCGCACTGACCCGCGAGCTGATGGGGTGGCAGCCGACGCAGCCCGGGCTCATCGAGGACCTCGACCAGGGCCACTACTTCAAGAACCCATCCGCCTGATCCGCAGGACTACCTGACCGGCAGGACTATCTGACCTGCAAGGCTACGAGGACCTCCCGGCTCTGGTGCAGATCGCGGCGATCTGCACCGAACCGGGGTCCTCAGCTAGCCAAGCTCATCCACCCGTGTACGCCGGGCCGAACACGACCAGCAGCGCGAGGTCTTCGGTGATGTCGGTGAAGCGGTGCTCCTCCCCCGCAGGCACGAAGATCACCGAACCGGGGCCCACCTCGGCCGCGCCGTCCGGCGTCACGATCCGGGCCCGGCCGGCGGTTACCACGTAGATCTCGTCCTCGCCGTGCGGGCTCTGGTCGTCTGCTCCGCCCGCCGGTATGCAGTAGGTCCCCACGGACAGGGCCGGCACCTTGAAGTGCTCGGCCCAGTCGTTGGCCGCGCCAGCCGCCGGCGCCGCCCACTCCCCCGCGCCCTCGATGATCCGCATGGCCGAAGCCTAGGTCGTCGTTGGTTAACCGATCCAGGCGATGTCAAAGATGCGGATCAGTTCGGCGGCATGGTCCACGTGGAAGGACAGCAAGCCGTAGCCTCCGCCGAGGATGGCCTGACGGTAGGCCGGGTCATCCCCAGGTGCCATCAGGTCGGCGTCCCACGGCTCGTGGACCAGGGCCACCACGCGCTCAACCAAGGCATCGAATGCAGCCGAGGGTAACCCGTTGAGTTGCACAGCGCGGCGCCCTCGAACTCGACCCGGTAGGTCATCCGTCCGCTCGCCGCTGGGCAGCCGCGACCCGCTCGGCCCAGTCCGGGACAACATCCTCGACGGGGGTTCCGTCGGGCTGTCCGGTGCGTACCGCATCCTGCATGGCCTGGAGTCTGGCCTCGTACCCCGGATCGGAGTAGGCGGCGGCGCGCAGTCGCCACAGCCGCAGCAGGTGATGAAGCTCGCGGTAGTGCTCTGGCCGCCGGGCACCTGTCACAGCAGCGTCGTACTCGGCCAGGAACTGCTCGTGGAATCGGCTGGGCAGGACGCGCTGGATCTCGACCGGATCGTCTGGGTCGTACTCGTATGCCGACTGTGCCGTCACGCCACTATCCTCCCCCAACGTGCCGACATTGTGAGCGGAAGACAGCCAGCGTGTCAGCCAGCCCTGAGGCCGCGCACGAAGGCGCGCCACTCGGCGGCTGGGATGATCCTCCCAACCAGTCCGAAGGCCCCATCCCCGGAGGTGGGATGAGGCCTGTCATGGAGTCTCTGACCTGGGCTTCTATCTGGTGGGCGATGCTGGGTTCGAACCAGCGACCTCTGCGGTGTGAACGCAGCGCTCTTCCACTGAGCCAATCGCCCTGGTGCCCCCAAACGGCCCGGCTCCTAACGGCCGGATCGCTCGCGGGCCAACACAGACTAGCGTATCCGCGCGGCTGCGGCGCTTCCGAACGTGTCCCGATCCGACCGACACGGTCGGCCGGCGACGCCCGCTGAGCCGCGGGCCGGCCGCCCGGACCACCCGCCGCCGGGCCCGCAGGTCCGCAGGCGGCTCTGAGCGGCCACGACAGGCACCGGGGAGCCGCACCGGTTCCCGCTACCCAAGGAAGATCACTTGGCTGGCGCTAAAGGGCGCTGGCGCCCTTACGCGGGGCCCTCCGGAAACCCCGGACGGGGGGACGCCGGACCGTTGTCCCGTTGAATACGAATAATCGCCACCCGGGAATTAAGTCGCGGAATGTCGTGATTACGGACGACCCTGCGCGAAAGTCGGGGCTGAGGGTAGTGCGCCCAACCTGGAAGGCTGTAGGCTTCCGCATCGGACAAAGCATGACTGTTCGCTATCTGAACGCAAACCCGGAGGTGCGCGCGGGATGCGAAGCGAAAATTTGGTCCCACAACTACTGAGAGCTAGATCACAGCGTGTTGTTCCTGGTCACAGGAACAGTGCTGGGTCATGATTACGTTGAGACGCGAGAAGCGTTTGCCCAGGTCACGGCTGATTTCTTCCGTGGTGACCGAGGTTAGTTGCGGCAGCGTTCGCGGAATCCTGGTACTGAACACTTTCGTGCCTGCGTGCCTCGTCACCCCGTGGGACGGCACCGCTGGATGGATGAAGCCCGGCGTTCCGGGATGAGACAAGGCAAAGGTTTGGCGAGGCAATGAACAGCAGCAACACCGTCGCAGCCGAGCTCGGCCTCAGACTCGTGGTTCCAGAGCACGATGGCGTTCCTCTCACAGCGAGTCTTCACTACCGAGCCGAGGATCCGTACGCCATCCGCATGGCGTTTCATGTCGGCATGGATGAGCCGGTTGAGTGGATCTTCGCCCGGGACTTGCTCGCGGGCGGGATGACCGAGCCGGCGGGCGACGGGGACGTCCGGGTGTGGCCTGCGGACACGCCGACTGGGCAGCGGGTACTGAACATCTCCTTGTCCTCGCCGTTCGGCCAGGCTCACTTCGAGGCCCCGCTGACGGCGCTGGCAGGCTTCCTGCTCCGCACGTTCCAGGTGATCCCGGCCGGCCGGGAAGGCGAGTACATCAACCTCGACGGTGAGCTGAACCAGCTGCTGCGTCGGAGCTGAGTCGGCCCGGGCCCCCCAGGGCCTGGGCCGACTGGTTGTGTCTTGTCCAATAACGGTTTTATCGCGGAACTGGGCGGCCCACGGGTCTGGAGGTCAGCGCGCCGGGGCGCTGGCCCGCCGCTGGCCGGGCCCGGGTGCGACGGTGCCGGCGGCTTCCACGTTGAGCCGGGGCAGGATCCGGTTGAGCCAGCCCGGCAGCCACCAGTTGGGCCGGCCCATGATGTGCATGAGCGCCGGGACCAGCACGGTCCGGACGATGAAGGCGTCGATGATGATGGCCCCGGCCAGGCCGATGCCGAACTGCTTGATGATGATGCTCCCGCCGAGCACGAACGAGGCGAACACCAGGATCATGATCGAGGCGGCCGCGGTGATGACCCGGCCGGTTTCGGCCTGGCCCAGCATGACCGCGTCGCCGTTGTCGTGCTTCAGCAGCCACTCCTCCTGGATCCGGCTGACCAGGAACACCTCGTAGTCCATGGACAGGCCGAAGAGGATCGAGAACAGCAGGACGGGGATGAACACCTCGACCGGGTTGTCGCCATGGATGCCGATGATCGAGGTCCCCCAGCCCCAGTTGAACACGGCGTTCATGATGCCCAGGGCCGCTCCCACCGACAGCAGGTTCATGATCGAGGCGACGGCCGGGATGAGCAGACTGCGGAACACCGCCATCAGCAAGAGGAACGCCAGGACCACGACCACGGCGATGAACAGCGGGAGCTTGGACGACAGGATGTGGGCGAAGTCGTGCTGGGTCGCCGTGGCCCCGCCAACCAGCACGGTCACCCCGGTGCCCGCCTGGGCCGCGGGGATGACCTGGCCGCGCAGCTTGTTCAGCAGCACGGCGGTCTGGGCCGCCTCCGGGCTGGTGGACGGGTAGACGCTGGCGACGGCCACCGTGCCGCCGGGGCTGAGCACGGCCGGGGTGGCGCCCACCACGCCGGGTTCCCTGGCCACCTTGGCCACCACGGCGCTGAACGCTGGCAGGTCGGCTCGCGAGCGCAGCGTGCCGACCAGCTCGAGCGGGCCGTTGAAGCCAGGACCGAACCCTTTGGCCAGCAGCTCATAGGCCTGGTAGGTGGTGGTCGACGACTGATCACTGCCCGCGTCGTCCAGGCCGAGGCGCAGCGAGAAGACCGGAAGGGCGATCACCACGACCACGCCCAGGGCCACCAGGCCGGGCAGCACCGGGTGGCGCCTGATCCCCTCCGACCACCGCCGCCAGAACCCGGTGACCGCTTCCGCGGTCGGACCGTTAGAGGCAAGAGAAGCACGCTGGCGCCTGCTGAGGACCTTCATGCCGAAGAAGCCGAGCAGGGCCGGGAGGAGCGTCAGCGAGGACAGCATGGTGAGCGCCACGGTGATGGCCGCCGAGACGGCCACCCCGTAGAGGAACGAGACACCCAGGGCGAACTGGCCGAGCAGGGCGATGCAGACCGTGAGGCCGGCGAAGAACACGGCCCGCCCCGCGGTGTTGACCGCGTTGGCCGCCGAGTCCTCGATGCTGCGCCCGCCCTGGAGGCCGGTCCGGTGCCGGGTCACAATGAACAGGGCGTAGTCGACGCCCACCCCGAGCCCGATCAGCACCCCGAGGATGGTCGCGAAGCTAGCCACCGCGAACGTGTGGCTGAGCAGCCCCGTGACGTCATAGCCGATCCCGATGGCCACCAGGGCGGTGATCAGGGGCAGGAACGCGGCGAAGAGCGCGCCGAAAGCGAGGCCGAGCACGATCAGGGCGAAGATCACGCCCAGGCCGGTGCTGCGCGAGGAGGACTGGGCCTCCGCGTTCTCGATAGCCTGCCCGCCCAGCTCGACCTGCAGCTGCGGGCTGGCCGCGCGCTGGGCGACCGAGATGACCCGTTTCACCGAGCTCTTCGGCAGGACATTGCCCAGCTCGTCGAAATGAACCGTGGCGAAGGCGATCCTGCCGTCCCGGGAGATCTGGCCGGCCCCGGCCGGTCCGTAGGGGCTGGTCACCGCCCGCACGTGCGGCAGGACCGCCACCTGCGCCAGCATCTTCTTGGCCGTGGCGGCAATCGCGGGGTCCCGGACTGTGCCGGAGCGGGCGTGCAGGACGATCTGGTCTGAGTCGCCTGACACGGCCGGAAAGTTCTTTTCCAGCAGGTCAGTGGCCTGGGTCGAGGGGGTGTTGGGCAGCTGGAAGGCGGTGGAGAAATTGGTCCCGGCAGCCCGGCCGGCCACGGTGAAGCCGATCAGCGCCACCAGCCAGACGGCCAGCACGATCCATCGGTGGCGAAAGCACCATCTGCCGAGAGACGCCACCGCGAAACCTCCACGAAACCTGATAACGTACTTACCGACCGGACGGTAAGACGCTACCGTGACGCGTCGCAGGTGTCGAACACCGGGAGGCGGTTAGCGTGGCTGTTCACTCCGCGGACGGCCACCGGTCACCGGCGGCCGACACCCGCCGCCGGATCCTGGCCGTGGCCCTGGATCTGTTCTCGGCGCGCGGCTACGCGGGCACGTCCATGCGCGACATCTCCGAGACCATGGGCATGACCAAGGCCGCCCTGTATTACCACTTCGAGTCCAAGGAACAGATCCTGGCGGCGGTGACCGAGCCGATCCGGGTCGAGATGAACCTCCTGCTGCAGGCGGCGGCCGCCCCGGCCCGGCCCACCCCCGAGCAGCTGCTCACCCAGCTGGCCGACATGCTCTCCCGGCACGCCCCGCTCGTCGCGACCCTGTTCAACGATCCCTCCTCCAACGGCCGGGGCCAGCACCTGGGGGCGAAGGAAGTGTTCGGCGCCATCACGGCCGTCCTGGCCGGGGACGGCGGGCTGGACCGCCTGCTCCGGGCCCGCTGCGCCGTGGGCGCGGTCATGTTCGCGGTGCTGGCCACCATCCGCAGCGACCCCGGTTTCGGAGAGCCGGTGGGGAGCGACCGGGCGCTCCGGCTGCTCGACGGGGAAGACCACGCCCTGGATGCTGACCTCCGCCGGACAGTGGTCGCGGCGGCCCTGCGCGCCCTCGACGAGCCGGCCGGCTGATCAGCATCCGCCTGAATCCTCGGGGCTAGGGCCACACGCCCGGGCCGGAGACCAATGCCTCCCGCAGGATGGCGGTCCCGTTGATCAGCTGGCGGCGGGGACCCAGGAGGAGATCGTCGCCCATCAGGCGGTAGGTGCGCGGGCTGAGGATGATCTCGGTGCTCCCGGCGCCGGGCAGGGCCGGGCTGATGAAGCCGATGCCGGGCCGGCCCGCGACATCCACGGCATGGCCATTGACCGTGACGCCGGGTATATCGCTGAGCGCCCGGTAAAGCTCGGCGGTCAGCTGGGGTGGCATCACGTAGCTGGTGAGCATCATCTCGATGATGGTGAACTCCCGGGCCGCCGGGGAACCCCACCCGCTCCGGTGCGAAAGGCTCAGCTGGCCGAGGTAGCGGACCAGGTCCCCGGGATCGCGCGGCAGCGAGCTGAGACCGGCGTAGCTGACCGGGATCCTCCCGCCCGATATCCCCACCGCCCAGCCCCCACCCCCATCTTCCGGGACGGGCACCCGGCGGATAAGCATCGACGGCTTGGGCTGCCCCACGAAGGGAACGTGAGCGAGAGGCCCCTGACCGATGCTGACGACCTTGCCCCTGTAGACCCACGCCCCCTTCTGGGCGTCAGCGGTGGTCCAGACGTGGAAGGTGCCGCAGCCGGTCCCGCAGCCGCGACTGCCCGCCTTCTCCTGCCAGAACACCCACTGCCCGGGGCGGACGGCCGGCTGCCCAGCGGCTCCAGCTGGCGCCCGGTAGGCAAGCTCCCGGACCGTGAGCGCGCCGACCGGGCTCGTTCCCCCGGAAACGATCACCTGCGCGGCGATCAGCCCGCCCGCCACGGCCGCCGCCAGGCCAGCTGCCGCCGCGAGCCGCCACGGGCGGCGAGGGGCGTGCCGCCTGGGGCTCCCGTGCCCCGGGCGGCGCGGCCCAGGCGCGCCCGCGCCGCAGTAACGACATCGGGCGCGGGTGGCGGCGGTTCGGCCAGCAGTTGCCGGACCGCGGTCAGCTCGTCCATCGCAGGCTCCTTCGGGTCCGCTCGAAGATCGCCCCGAACTGTTCCGGCTCGGCCAGCGACTGCCCGATCAGCGTGGCATCGGTCTCCGACTGGCCAGCGAGTCCGGCGGTCACGGTCAATGATCACGCCCTTCACGCGGGATCCGGTCACCCCGTTGTTAGCCGGAGCTGCCCGTACCCTTCACGCCGCCGCTTGGGAGCGCAGCCAGGACGGCCTCAAGCCGCCTATCTAGCGGGCCGCTCAGCTCGATCACCGGAACATCCCCCCATGCCTCCAGCGGGTCGCTGGACAGCAGATCCAGCAGCGTGTCGTTCACCGTTTCCCGGAGCCGGGGCATGCCGGGCCGGGGCAGCACCCGTTCTGTCTCAGGCGTTACCGGCGTGACAATCAGCAAATCCAGGCTGGCCAGAGCTGACCTTACGGCGGATGGGTCAGCCTCACCCTCGATGCCGGCGCCCAGCGCAGCAAGGTAAGCCAGAAAATCCAGCGGGGTTCGGTCGAAAACAACCCTGGGAGCGGCAGAGCGCAGCAGGCGCAACGACCGCCTGAGCTGTGCCCGGTAGTCGTCCAGCGACGGCGGGAACTCGAACTCGTAGCCTTCTTCCTCCAGCAGGAAGTACGGCTCATCGACCGGCACATGACCGGCGAGGTGCACACACAGCTCCTCGACCAGCGTCGTCTTCCCAGTCCCATGCGCACCGGACACACCAACCCGCATCCGCGCCTCTCATGCCAAGGGCCGTTGCAGTACTAAGGGTCGAGGTCGTGCGCGGAGCGCTCGGTGAAGATATCGGCGGCCTTGCGGGTCACCGGGCCGGGCACCGCCGACAGCACGGCACCGTCCACGCTGCGGATCGGCTGGACGTCCCGGGTCGTCCCGGTCAGGAAGGCCTCGCGCGCCTCCGCCAGCGCGCTGAGCGGCAGGTCCTCCTCCACCGCACCGGCCCATTCGATGACCAGCCCTCGGGT
>DATCFY010000191.1:0-10475 GCA_036509255.1 Streptosporangiaceae bacterium | reverse complement strand
CGCCTACATCGCCTACGACATCGACCTGTTCGAGGAAGGCTCGATCGCCAACCTCACCTCGTCGATCATCGGCAACGTGTTCGGCTTCAAGGCGCTCAAGGCCCTCCGGCTGGAGGACATGCGGATCCCGCTGGCCTACGTGAAGACCTTCCAGGGCCCGCCGCACGGCATCGTGATGGAGCGCGAGTACCTGAACAAGTACGGCCGCCCTCTCCTCGGCGCGACGACCAAACCCAAGCTGGGCCTGTCCGCCCGCAACTACGGCCGGGTGGTGTACGAGGCGCTGCGTGGCGGCCTGGACTTCACCAAGGACGACGAGAACATCAACTCTCAGCCGTTCATGCGCTGGCGCGACCGCTACCTGTTCACGATGGAGGCCGTCAACCGGGCCGCCGAGCAGACCGGCGAGATCAAGGGCCACTACCTGAACGTGACCGCGGCGACCATGGAGGACATGTACGAGCGGGCCGAGTTCGCGAAGGAACTCGGCAGCGTGATCGTCATGGCCGACCTGACCGTCGGCTACACCGCGCTGCAGTCCATGTCTAAATGGGCCCGGCGCAACGGGGTCATCCTGCACCTGCACCGGGCCGGGCACGGCACCTACACCCGGCAGAAGAACCACGGGGTCAGCTTCCGGGTCATCGCCAAGTGGTGCCGGCTGATCGGGGTGGACCACATCCACGCCGGCACCGTGGTGGGCAAGCTGGAAGGCGACCCGTCCATGGTCCGCGGCTACTACGACACGCTGCGCCTGGCGACCGTCCCGCTGGACCTGGGCCAGGGCATCTACTTCGAGCAGGAGTGGGGCTCGATGCCGGGCACCATGCCGGTCGCCTCCGGCGGGATCCATGCCGGCCAGATGCACCAACTGCTCGGCTACCTCGGCGAGGACGTGGTGCTGCAGTTCGGCGGCGGCACCATCGGCCACCCGATGGGCGTCGCGGCCGGCGCCACCGCCAACCGGGTCGCGGTCGAGGCCATGATCAAGGCCCGCAACGAAGGCCGGGACTTCCGCGCCGCAGGCGACACCATCCTGGCTGAGGCGGCCAAGGGCTGCCCGCCGCTGCAGACGGCCCTGGATACCTGGGGCGACATCACGTTCAACTACGAATCGACCGACACCCCGGACGTCGTGGCCACCCCCACGGCCTGACCTGACCGGAGCACCTGATGCGGATCACCCAGGGCACATTCTCCTACCTGCCTGACCTCACCGACGACGAGATCGCCGCGCAGATCCAGTACGCAGTGGACCAGGGCTGGTCGATCGCGGTGGAGTTCACCGACGACCCGCACCCCCGGAACTTCCTGTGGGAAATGTGGGGACTGCCCATGTTCGACATCGCCGACGCGGCCGCGGGGCTGCACGAGGTCCGCGCCTGCCGGGACGTCTATCCGGACCACTACATCCGGGTCAACGCCTACGACGCGAGCCTGGGCCGGCAGACCACGGCGCTGAGCTTCATCGTGAACCGGCCCGGCCAGGAACCGGGCTTCCGCCTGGACCGGCAAGAGGGCAGCGACCGGCAGATCCGGTACTCGCTGCAGCCTTACGCCACGCAGCGCCCCGCGGGCGAGCGTTATGGCCGCAACGAACACCGGGGCGGCGCCGGTCACTCCGGACCTGCCAGCGGATGAGCGCGACCGCGGGCCCGGCCGGGAGCGGTTTCGCGATGCCCCGTCCGGGACCGGGCGGCGGTGGAGCGAACGGCGCGCCCGGACCCGGCGACCCAGAGGGAACCGGGACCGCCACGGCCGAGCCGCTGGCCCCGGACACTCCGTTGTCTCATGAAGATGTGGTGGAGCTGGGCGAGGAGCAGCAAGCCCAGCGGCTGTCGGCGATGCTGGACGACTTCGACCGGGAGTTCGTCGGGCTGGCCCCGGTCAAGGCCCGGGTCCGGGAGATCGCGGCGCTGCTGCTGATCGACCGGCTCCGCCAGCGGTACGGGCTGACCTCGTCGCGGCCCAGCCTGCACATGTGCTTCACCGGCAGCCCGGGCACCGGCAAGACGACGGTGGCCATGCACATGGGCGAGATGCTCCGCGAGCTGGGTTATCTGCGCAAAGGGCAGCTGGTCAGCGTCACCCGCGACGACCTGGTCGGCCAGTACGTCGGGCACACCGCACCCAAGACCAAAGAGGTGCTGAAGCGCGCGATGGGCGGCGTGCTGCTCATCGACGAGGCCTACTACCTGTACCGGCCGGAGAACGAGCGGGACTACGGCCAGGAGGCCATCGAGATCCTGCTCCAGTTCATGGAGGCGCACCGGGAGGACCTGGTGGTCATCCTGGCCGGCTACGCCGACCGGATGGACGTGTTCTTCCGGTCCAACCCCGGGATGGCCTCGCGGGTCGCGCACCACATCGACTTCCCGGACTTCAGCCTGGACGAGCTGATGCAGATCGCCGGGCTGATGCTGGACCGGGAGCAGTACCAGCTGTCCGGGCCGGCCCAGGCCGCGTTTACCGAGTACGTGGGGCTGCGCATGACCCAGCCCCGGTTCGCCAACGCACGCAGCATCCGCAACGCCATCGACCGGATGCGGCTGCGCCAGGCCCGGCGCCTGGTCGCGGCGGGGGGCACCATCGGCCGCGGCTCGCTCATGGAGATCAGCGAGTCCGACGTCCGCGCCAGCCGCGTCTTCGGCGATCAGGCCGCGAACCGGGCGGATGAGCGCTGATCCGGGCGGATCAGGCCGTATTGACGCCCAGCTGCTCAGCTACCCAGTCCGCTGTCAGGTAGCGGTGGAAAGGCGCCAGGTTGGCGCAGCCATGGTTGCCTTCCTCCAGCAGCAGCAGCTCAGCCGGCCCGCTGGCTTCCTTGACCAGGCGCGCGGAGTGCTCCCACGGGATGAGCCGGTCCCGCTTACCGGTCACCGCCAGCAGCGGGCAGCGGATCAGTTCCGCGCGGCCTTCCATGCTGAGCCCGGCCGCCACCGCCCGGGCCGCCGCCATGTCCGGCGACTTGGATCGGACCCGGAACGCCTCCTGGGTGAGCACCGGACGGCTGTCCCAGCCGTCGGCAAACGTGTATGGCCCGGCCAGCGCGACGCACGCTTTCACCCGGTCGTCGCCGCTCGCCACCCGGGGCGAGTAGTAGCCGCCGAGGCTCACACCCCACACCCCGATCCGGGCTGCATCAAGGCCGGGCTCCGCCGCGAGCCGGTCGATGATGGCCGCGCCGGGGACCTCCCAGTCACCGCGGATCGCCAGGTCGTACTCGGCCTCGCCCTGGCCGGGACCGTCCACGCTGAAGGTGGCGACACCCCGCTCCAGGAAAAGCTCCTCGGTCGAACGCAGCTCCTCCTTCGTTGAGTCCAGCCCCGGGATCATGAGGATCACCGGGTGCGGGCCGTGGCCGGCCGGCTGGCGCAAGATGCCGACCAGGTGCGATCCTTCGAACGGGATCTCGATCCGCTGGCCTGGCGGATCGAGGTAGGGCAGCGAGTCGTCCAGACACCGGACCGCCGCCATGTGCGCCGTCCGCATCTGGTCCAGGTCATCGACGAACAGGAACTTGGCGAAGTGATAGTAGACGGCCGCCTGGGACAGGTGCGCTCCTGCGGACCTGTCCCGTCCCGCGGCCAGGGCGTCCCGGCCGAGTTGCTCGTGCTCTGCGGCGACCGCGCTCCACGCCGCGCACCATTCCGCCCAGCGCTCCAGGCCGCTTGTGATCCGCTCGAAGTCACCCGCGGTGACGCCGTTCATGGTGAAACGCGGCGCCCAGTGGGAAATGGCCGCCGCCAGCCGTTCGTCCACGCAGCCTCCTTGGCTGAAATTGCTTCAGGGTAGCTTCAGTTACCCTTTCGTCACCTCCTGGCCAGCGTGGGTGAGCTGGGCGCGGATAGCACCGGGCCACCGCGGGTGGCGCGAACTGGCCAGCCCGCGCCTAGCCCCCCGGCGGCTGCCTCACAGCGCGAGCACCAGCTTTCCGCGCGCCGCCCTGGCCTCGAACACGCGATGTGCGTCCGCCACCTTCTGTACCGGGAAGACCGCGCTGACGCCCAGGTCGATGGCCCCGGAGGCCACCAGCTCAACTGCCTCCTCCATCGCTGGCCGCTGCAGCCCGGGAGCGCGTGCCGACAGCTGGCCGCCCGAGAAGCCGAGGTATCCCACGCACCGGGCGCGCATCCACTCAGCGTCCGGCGCGACTTCGGGCTCGGCCGAGATGTTGCTGTAGCTGACCAGCCGGCCGAACGGGGCGAGGAGCCCGAACGACCGGGCGCGCAGATCGCCGCCAACGGGGTCGAGTATCACATCCACCCCGCCAGGTGCGATCTCCCGCACCCGCGCGTCGAAGTCGGCGTAACCGTAGACCGCCGCGTAACCGTGCCGGCCTGCATACTCGGCCTTGCTCGCGTCACCAGCGGTGCCGAGGAACGGCCGCAGTCCGAGCCGCGGGGCCAGCTGCCCGGCGACGGTGCCGACCCCGCCAGCCGCGCTGTGCAGCAAGACCAGCTCGTCCGGCCGGACGCGCGCCACCTGCGTGAGCAGCATGAGCACCGTCGGGACGGTAACCAGTATCCCCGCCGACTCCGGCCGCCCGGCCAGGCTGTCAGGCAGCGGCACGGTGAAGATCTCCCTGGCCAGCGCCACCTCGGCGTAGCCGTGGCCTCTGGTGAAGGCCGCGACCCGCTGGCCCGGACAGAGGCTGGTCACCCCGCTGCCGACCTCCCGCACGGTGCCCGACACTTCCACGCCGGGCACGAAGGGGGGGACCCCCAGGCCGTGCCCCATCCGGTTGCGCACGTCGGTGTAGTTGACCCCGGCGAACTCCACCGACACCGACACCTCGCCGGGGCCAGGGTGGGGCTCGGGGATGTCGCTGACAGCTAGCACCTCCGGCCCGCCGAACCGGGGAACAACAACGGCCAGCATCGTCCGTCCCTTCCTCGCCGGGCACCGGCCGGCGCCCACCGGCGCCGGCTGATCGCTCGGCCTGATCACCGGGAGCGCGCGGCGCCCGGCCTCAGCCGACCAGATTTACTTGCCCAGCCTAAGCATCTTGCGCAGCCTAAGCGCGAGATGCAATGGTTTGCAATAGAACGCGGCCCGGGCGTGGAAAGTGGGCCGGGCCCGCGGACCTGGCCTGGCGGGCGCGGGCGCCGACTGGGCGGTGAGGAGAGCCATGGACGCGAGTGCGGACATCGTGGTGGCGGGCGCAGGCCACAACAGCCTGATCGCCGCCTGCTATCTGGCCAAGGCAGGCTATCGGTGCCTCGTTCTCGACGCGCGGCACATTCCCGGTGGCGGGGCGGCCACTGAGGATCTGCTGCTGCCCGGGATCGGCATTGACACCTGCTCCACCGGGCATACCCTCATCCGGAGTAATCCCGTGCTGGTCCACGACGAGCTGGGGCTGGTGGCCGACTACGGTCTGCGGTACATCGACCCCGATCCCGTCGCGCACGTCGCTTTCCCCGACGGCGAGCACTTCACGATGTGGCTGGACCCCGAGCGCACGGTAGGCGAGATCGCCCGGTTCTCCGCGGCCGACGCGGCCGCCTACCGGCGACTGCTCGACGAGTATGACCAGGTCAAATCGATCTTCACCGAATCGCAGTTCACCCCCATCGGGTTCGGGCCCGCGCTGGACCAGCGCCTCGCCGAGCATCCCGCGGGCCGGATCTGGCAGCGTCGCCGCGCCCTGTCCGCCTGGGACATCGTCCGGCACGAGTTCACCAGCCGTCACGTCCGGGCCTTCATGCTGTGGATGGCGTTCCAGACCAACCAGGCGGTCGACGTACCGGGGTCCGGGCTGCTCGCCTACTCGCTGATCTATGGCCGCCAGCAGCGCAGCTGGTCGATCCTGTCCGGCGGCTCCGGCCGCCTGACCGACGCCCTGGTGGGCTACCTGGAGCAGCACGGCGGGACCGTCCTGTGCGACAAGGCCGTCACCGGCCTGCTGCTGGAGCAGGACCGCTGCGTCGGCGTGCAGACGGCCGATGGGGAGGAATACCGGGCCGGCACCGCGGTGATGTCGACCATCCACATCAAGCACCTGCGTGACATGGCGCCGCGCGAGTCGTGGCCCGAGGAGTTCCATTACGGGGTGGATACCTACGACGTGGGCATCCCCGGCTTTGGCAGCTACCTGGCCACGACCGAGCCGCCGGCCTTCGCCACCGCCGACGGCCCGGTGACGGCAGTGTCCGCCGGTACCGTGGGCTGGCCTGAGGACGTGGTCAAGCTCGGCTCCGACCTGCGGGCAGGCCGGTTCGTCACTGAGGTGCCCTGGCTGCTCGTGGCCACGCCCACGCTGGTCGATCCAGGGCGGGCCCCCGAGGGGCAGCACACCGTCAAGGTGCTGAGCCAGCAGGTGTACGAGCTGCCCGCGGGGATGGGCGACTGGGACACCGTCAAGGAGCAGCACGCCGACCGGCAGCTTGAATACCTGCGGCGGTTCACCCCCGGCCTCACCGAGGACAAGATCCTGGCCCGCATGGTCAAGTCTCCAGCCGACTACGAGAAGCTCAACCCCCACATGGTGCACGGCGCCTTCCACGGCGGCGATCGCGGCCTGGCCTTCAGCGGCGCCGCCCGCCCGGTGCCCGGCTGGGCGTCGCACCGGATGCCCATCACGGGGCTTTACCAGACCGGCGGCTCGACGCACCCGGGCGGATCGATCACCGGGGGCCCGGGGCGGAATGCGGCCATCGTCCTCCTGCATGACCTCGGGCACGACCCGGCGGACGTGATGAGTGCGCCATCCGCTCTCGCCCGGCCGGCTGCTGCTGCCAGTTAAGGGTGGCCCGGGCCTCTGAGGCCGGCCCAGCACGACCCTGGCCCAGCGCCGGCGAGGTGACCGGAGCTAGCCGGGCGCGACAGCGGCCCGCTCGACGGGCAGGCCGGCCTCCTCCAGGTCAGCCGCCAGGGCCGCCAGGTCAGCGGGGCTGACCTGGCCCAGCGGCGGCCGCACCGGGCCGCCGGACATTCCGAGCAGCCCGGCCCAGGCCTTGATGTAGGGCACCGGATGGCCGCGGCGGCGAGCCTCCTCGCCATGCAGCCACTTGGCCGCCGCCGCCCGCACCGGCTCCAGGGTGGCGGCTACTTCAGCCGCCTTCTCCATGTCGCCCGCCAGGGCCAGCTCGGTATAGTCCCGCATCGGCCGCCACCCGGGCACCTGGTAGAGGTACGGCGCGGCTGAGGACATGAAAACGCGCTGGCCGTGGTCGCGCATGTTCTCCAGCCAGGTTCCCTCGTTCGGCTCGCACACCAGGATGCGGTCCCCCACGCGCTCAAGCACCTCGAGGTAGCGGGCGTGATCATGCCCGACCTTGATGCCGCACACGTTGGGGATATCGGCCAGCCGGTCGATCAGCTCCAGCGACAGGCTTACCTGCGCGAACCGGGTGTCGAACAACCAGACGCCGATGTCGGCGCGGGCGCAGACGCGGGCGAACCACTGATACAGGCCCTCATCGTCCGCCGCGGGATAGTACGGATTGATCACCACGACAAAGTCCGCGCCCGCCTCCTGCGCGTGCCGGGTCAGCTCGATGGTCTCATCCGCACTGTGATGACCGGTGTGCGCGATGACCTGGCATCTCCCGGCGGCTTCGCCGATCACGGTCTCGACCACCTGGCGCCGCTCGTTCCCGGTCAGGGCCCAGAATTCGCTCATCACCCCGGCGCAGAAAACGCCATCGACCGCCAGGTCGCCGGTCAGCCGGGCCATGTCGCGGCGCAGCGCCGGAAGGTCCAGCCCCCCGTCTGCGGTGAATGGCACCGTGCTGGCCGCCCACACCCCTCGGAAGCGCTCCCGGGCGGCCTGCTTGGCCTGCTGCGGCGCATAGTCCCTGGCCATCAGCTTGCCGTCCCGGTGAGGGTTTCGGCCAGCCAGTCGGCCACGAGGGGCCGGGCCTTGTAGTAGATATTGTTCAGGATGTGCACGCCGTCGTCGAACACGACATTGGTTACCGGGCCGCCGTATTCGGCCGCGATCCGCTGGCCGTGCTCCGGCGGCGAGCCCGTGTCCAGGCCGCCGTATACCTGCAGCAGCGGCGCGGTGGCCTGTCCGGCCACGCCGGCCAGCGTGATGGATTCCATCATGGCGGCGGGCTCGGGTCCGAGGTGCTGGTACTGGCCGGTCTTCAGCAGCGGCGGCATGTGCTCAAAGCGGCCGGCTGGGGTGTACCAGTTCGAGATGGACACCACCGCGCCGACCCGGTCGTCGATCGCGGCCGTACGGATGGCAAACAGGCCGCCGTAGGAGATGCCGCCGACGGCGAGCCGGCTGGTGTCCAGGTCCTCGCGGCCGGCCAGGCTGTCGATGACCGCCTGGATCACGTGCTCGTAGTCCGGGCGCAGCGGGGCGTCGACGCTCACCATTCCCTGGCCTGGTCCGTCGAAGGCGGCAAAGGCGAGGCCGCGGGCGACGATGTAGTCACCCAGGTTATACAGCTCCTCTTTGACCGAGTCCCCGCCCGGGAACATGATCACCAGCGGGGGGCGGGTCACCCCGGCCGGTATCCGCAGGTAGCCGGGCAGGGTCAGGTTCTCGAACGGGACTTCCAGGATGCTCATCGGCGGGTCGAGCAGCGGCGCCGCCTGCTGCCAGACCGCGGCCATGGCCTTCAGCGCGGCCCGGTACTGATCCTGGTCGTGGCTGAACATGAAGCTCGCCCAGTGATAGAACAGCCCGGCCCGCAGGTAGGCGTCGCCGGCGGTCAGCCGCCGGCCTGACGCGAGCGCAGCGTCTCCGCGCTCGACGTGCGAGCGGGCCTGCGCACTCCAGGCGCCGCACCACTGCTCATAGTCGGTGATTTCCTGCCTGAGCTGCTCGAACTCCCAGGGAGAGATGTAGTTGGACAAGATCCGCCAGGTGAAGCGCTCGTACATCGTTTCGAGCCGGTCGTCCATGGAGCTCTCCGATCAGGGGTGCTGAGCTGCGGGCACGGGGGCGGCGGGGAGGGTGTCGGGGGGGCTTGTTTCTGGCCGGGCGGCCAGCCGGGCCTGGGCCTGCTGCTCGCCAATGCGCAGGGTCATCAAGGCGCTGGTCCCGTTGCCGTGGGTGAGCGTCAGCGCGTCGCGGACCAGCTTTTCCGCCGGATTGCCGGTCATGATTCCCAGGCCGCCGAACAGGAACATGGCTTTCTGGGTCACCTCGATGGCCACCTCGGCCGCATGGACCCGGACCCCCCAGGACAGCTGCGGGTGGAAGGCCGCTGACCACGAATATTCCCAGGCGGCGCGCATCAGGTAGCTTCGCGCCGCGTCGATGAGCAGTTTCATCCGGCCGAGATCGTGGGCTACCAGCTGATGGCGGTAGATCGGGACGCCGCCCTGCACGCGGTCCAGTGACCAGTCCAGCGCCGCCTCGTAGGCGGCCCTGGCCACGCCCAGGCACATCGCCGCGTTCGTGATGTTCGCCGCGGTGAGGCCACGCTCGGCGGCCTCATATCCCTCGCCGACCGCGGTGACAGCATGATCGGCGGGGACCCGGCAATCCTCGAAGAAGATGTCAGCCTGCAGCGAGCCGCGCTGGCCAAGCTTGTGGTAGGCGGGCCCGGTCCTGACCCCCGGTGCGCTCGACGGCACGGCGATCATCGTCGCCCCCTGGCGCAGGCCAACCGCAGCGTCGGTCCGGGCGAGCACGAAGATCAGCGTCGCGATCGGGGCATTGGTGATCATGAGCTTATGGCCGTTCAGCACCCAGTCGCCGGCGTCCAGCCGTGCACTCGTCATCGCGCCGTGACCGGGAGCGTCGTAGGGGAGCGCGTTGTCCGACCCGGACTGCGGCTCGGTACTCGCGCTGGCGGGGACGAACCTCTCGTCCCCGGCGATCCCCCGGACGATCAGCTCACGTACCGGCGGGGGCAGCCGGGGCACCAGCCGGGCGAACCGCCAGTAGTGCCGGAAGAAGTAGGCGGCCGCGATGTCACCCGCCGCCAGTTCCTCCACGACCAGGCACTGGGTCACCATGTCCGCGTTCACGCCGCCGAGATCACGAGGCAGCGGGAGCGCCTTGAGCCCCAGCGCCGAGCCTTCGCGCATCAGGTCGAAGGGAAAGTCCTCGGCACTGTCCAGCTGATCCAGGCGCGCGGCCGCTGGCCGGATGATCCGTTCGGAATAGTCCCTGGTCCGCTCGACGAGGCGCCGCTGGTCGCGGGTCAGTTCAAAGTCCATCAGGTCAACTTCCGTCCGGGGCCGGCCCTCACCGCGTTTTCTCCTGCGCGGCCTCCTCGTCGGTGACGCCGCTTTCCTCGATCGTCCCGCCGAGGTAGAGCGCGCGCATCTGCGGATTGGCGAGGACCTCGGCGCCGGTGCCCTCCAGCCTGACCCGGCCCGCTTCCATCACCACTCCGTGCGTGGCGAGTTCCAGGCCCGCTCGCACGTTCTGCTCGACCAGCAGGATGCTCCGCCCGCTCTGGGCCATGTCCCTGACACTGGCGTACATGGCGGCGGCCGCACGCGGCTCGAGTCCCATCGACGGCTCGTCCAGCACGACCATGGCCGGATCGAGCATCAGC
>DATCFY010000190.1:0-99622 GCA_036509255.1 Streptosporangiaceae bacterium | reverse complement strand
CCGCCGCGCCGGGTATCCAGCCGCCGGCCAGCCAGGACGGCGGCCTGGGCGGCGCCCGGCCGCCGGCAGGTTCAGCGGCCTGGCGCCGCGCCGTAGCCGACCAGGCGAGGATCTTCGCCGGACGCTATGTACGGCTCGTCGGGCGGGACCGGGCCGCGCTCGCGTTCAGCCTCCTCCAGGGAGTGGCCGTGGCCCTGCTGACGGCCCTGGCGGTGCCGAAGCCGTTCAGCTGGACGGCCACCGGCAACGCGCCCATGTTCGTCTTCGGATGCGCGGCGGTCTGGTTCGGCATGATCGGCGCGGTACGGGAACTCGTGAAAGAGAAAGCCATCTGGCACCGCGAGTTCCTGGCCGGCGGGGACATGCCCGCCTACCTGGCGTCGAAAGTCGTGGTGCTCGGCGCCCTGGCGGCCTTCCAGGCGCTGTCGCTCACGGTGGTCACCGACGGGACACTCGGACTGCCCGCCGACGGCCCGCTGGGGCATCCCTTCATGACCGTCTTCCTGACCCTCTGGCTCGCCATCCTGAGCGGGATGTCGCTGGGCCTGCTCGTCTCGGCCGCGTCGGCCAGCGCGGATCGCGCCATGAGCCTGGTGCCCTACCTGCTCATCACCCAGCTCGTACTCTGCGGCGTGCTTTTCCGGCTCGGCGCCGTGACCTTCGTGTCGTGGATCATGCCGGCCCGCTGGTCCGTATCGGCGCTGGGCGGCATCGCGGGCCTGTCCGCGGCGCGCCTCAACCAGACGTCCGGGCTGTATCCGCACTCCGCGGCCGGGCTGATGTCCACCTGGCTGATGCTCGTGGTCCTGTCGGCCTGCGGGCTGGGCGTCACGGTCTGGCTGCTGCAGCGTCAGGGGCGCGGCTGGAGCGTCGGATCAGACCCGGCCAGACGGCCCGGCCTGGCCCGCAGGGCCGCGCCCGGCCCCCGGCGGGGAGCCTCCGATGGGTGAAGCGTCCGCGCTCGGCATTGACCTTGGCACTACGTTCTCCGCCGTGGCCCAGGTCAATGACGCCGGGCTCCCGGCCGTGCTGCCCAACGCCGAGGGAACACCAACCACACCCTCGGTGGTGCTCTTCGACTCCGGGCAGGTGGTCGTGGGCGTCGTCGCCCGGGAATCGCTCGCCAGCGAGCCGGACTCCGTCGTCCAGCTGGTCAAGCGACACATCGGCTCCGGCTGGACGTTTGACTACGGCGGTGTTTCCTACCGGGCCGAGCACATCTCCGCCCTGATCCTGCGCAAGCTCGCCCAGGATGCGCACTTGCTCGCCGGGCCAGTCACCAAGGCCGCCATTACCGTTCCCGCCTACTTCAACGAACCGATGCGCGCGGCCACGCTGCGGGCCGGCGAACTGGCCGGCCTCGACGTGCTCGGGCTGCTGTCCGAGCCCACCGCCGCCGCGCTCGCCTTCGGCTATGAGCAGCGGCCGGCCGGGGCTACCGGCGTCGTGGTGGATCTCGGCGGCGGGACGTTCGATGTGACGGTGATGGAGTACGACGGGCACGACCTGACCGTGCGGGCCACGGGAGGAGACGCCTACCTGGGCGGCGCGAACTTCGACAAGGTCTTGTTCGACTACTTCGTCGAGCAGTTCGAGGCCGCGCACGGCGTGGACATCAACGACCCGGATGCCCTCTCGCTCGAGGAGTGCACCCAGGTATCCCAGGACTGGCTGATGCGGGCGAACCGGACCAAGCAGGATCTCAGCACCCGCGACCGCACCACCGTTGCCCTGCAGGCCGCAGGCTTGATCTCGCGGGTGGAGGTGCGCCGGGACGAGTTCCTCGCCCGGAGCCGGATCCTGCTCGACGAGATGACCGAGAAGATGCTCGACGTCGTCACCGCGGCGGGCGTCACCCCCGGGGACATCTCCCTGGTACTGGCCGTGGGCGGGTCGACCCGCATGCCAGCCGTGCGCGCCCGGATCACGGACATCTTCGGCGCGCCGCCGGACACCTCCGTCCGCCCCGACGAGGCTGTGGCCCTGGGCGCGGCGCTGTTCGCGGCCAAACGGCAGCTCGAATATGGCGGCGCGCTGATGATGGAAGCCCCCGCCCGGGACTACCTCGAACGGCTGTCGGTGACCGACGTAGCCGCGCACAGTCTCGGGGTCAGCGCGTTCGAGGATGCCGGGGGCCGGCAGCGGCCGGTCATGGCGCCGTTGCTCCCGCGGAACACCGCTCTGCCCTTCGCGGCCGAGCGCACCTTCTACACCATGAGACCCGGTGAGACCCGGATCGTGGTTCCCGTTCTCGAGGGCGAGTCAGGCGACCCGGACCTGTGCCGGCGGGTCGGCGTGGTGCTCATCGACGAGCTGCCGCCCGGGCGCCCGGCTCACCAGCCGGTCACGGTGACCATGAGCCTAAACCGGGACGCCCTCCTGCAGGTGTCAGCAGCCGACGTCACCACCGGCGTGGAGGCCACCACGACCATCGTGTACGCCGATCCGGCCGGAAGCGATAACAGCGCCGCTGATCAGGCGGCCATGACCCTGCCGGTCGGGTAGGGCTGGATACAGGTGGCTGATTTCCATGGAACTGACGACGGACCAGGGCTGGTACGCATATCTGCGGCTGGGCCCCGAGGCGACAACAGACGAGATCGATCACGCGGTCGAGCGCCTGAGCCGGCAGGCGAGCGCGCTGGCGGTGACCGCCCCCGAGCGGTCACAACTGCTCCGCGAGACCATCCGTACCATCAAGCGCGACCTGCTGTCCGGACCGGAAAGCCGGCTGCGCTATGACGCCCTGCACGCGCAGCGCCCCCGTCCGTCCGCGCCGGGCGGCGCTCCAGCCCCAATGCCCCCTCCGGCCGCTCCCCCGGCGCCCGCGGCGCCCCCGGGGCCCGCGGGGCCTGCTGCACTCACCGGGCGCGCTGCACCCGCCGCACCCGCAGCCGCGCGCCCCGGCCTGGCGGGGGCAGGCGGCGGACGCCTGGCCCGGTTCCTGCGCACGGGCTGGACCTGCCCCTCATGCGGCAAGGGAGCGGTGCCGAGCGAAAAGTTCTGCACCAAGTGCGGGACGCCTATCCGGCCCACCCAGCCGGACGCCGCGTCCCGGCCGCCCCGGGCACGTTCGGCCTGTCAGGCCTGCGCCAACCCAATTGGCCCGACCGACGTCTTCTGCTCACGGTGCGGCGCCCGTCACTGACCGCACTGACATCCAGCTCAACCAGGCCGGTGAGCCCTCACCGGCCGACCGGCACTCTGACGCGTAGTGAGGGGGCGAGCGGTGCCGACCTGCATCAACGGGCATTACCTGCCTGGGGGGACCGCATTCTGCGGTGTGTGCGGTGACGACGCCCGTCCCCGCTGCGGCCACGGCCACGTGAGTACGGCCGGCGCGCGCTTCTGCGCGACCTGCGGGTCGCCCGTCACCGCCAAGGCTCCGACGGCGACCGGCCCGGCCGCGGTGGATGATGTGACACCACTCGCGGTGACGCCTCCGCAAGCCGGGCCGGCGCAGCAGCCGCCTGCCACAGTGCCGCCGGAGCGGCTGGCGACCGGGATGGCCGCTGCGCCGCCGGCGCCAGCCGGACTGCTGGCCCCGGGCGGCCCGGCTCCTACCCGGAGCCTCGTCCCCGGCGACTCCCCGGCGGCTCACGCGGTCCCGGGTCCGCGGGGGGCCAGCAGACCACCCTGGGAAGCCCCCGCCAGCCAATTTTCTCCCGCTGCCGGCCTCCCGGGCGAGCCGCCGCCCACCGCCCGGCTGCCCCGCATCAACGAGCCGCCTCCCGTCATCGGTGGCCGCCGCAGCGGCCGCCACGGCGGAGCTCAGCCACCCGGCATCACAGGCACCACCTCACCGGCTCGTTCACGGCGGACCCGGCTCCTGGGCATCACGCTCGGGGTCGTGGTCATCGTGGCTGGCGGCGTGGCCGGAGGGATGGTGCTGCTGCACCACCGCGCTCCGCCAGCGGCCGTGGTGAAGCCGCCGGCCCCTGCGCAGGCCGCGGCCGCGCCATCCGCAAGTCCCTCCGCCACGCCGACGCCCAGTCCCACGCCTTCAGCATCCGGCGCGGCGGGACCGGCCGGATGGACACTGGCCAAGCCCATCGATCAGCGGGCCTACCAGGACGACAACGCCAGCATCACGGCGGTCTCCTGTGTATCGGCCGCTACGTGCTTCGCGGTGGACAGCAACGGTAACGTGCTCGCCTCCACAGCCATGGACTCGTGGCAGATCGTGGACGCCCGGGCCCAGTCAGACTTCGTGTCGATCTCCTGCTCCTCCGGGCGGTTCTGCGCCGCCGCCGACAATTCCGGCGATGTGGTCCTGTTCAGCCAGGGCACCTGGAGCGATCCGATCAGCATCGACCCCGGTAACGAGCTCATGAGCGTCTCGTGCCCGAGCCACGCCTTCTGCGTGGCCGTGGACAACGCGGGTAACGCGTTCACCTATACCGGGTCAGCGACCAGTTGGCCGCAGTCCACGGTGGACCCCAACCAGGACACCCTGGCCTCCGTCTCCTGCACGAGCACCAGCTTCTGTGCCGCGGTTGACCAGTCCGGTGACGTCTACACCTACGACGGGGCTTCGTGGACGTCGTCGGGCAACGTCGACAATGGCAACGAGTTCGTGCAGGTTTCCTGCTTCAGCGCGGCCTTCTGCGCAGCTGTCGACAACAGTGGCCACGCAGCCGTCCTGACGGGGGGAAGCTGGTCCGCCGCGGCGATGCCGTCCACGGCCGCCGGTGTCTCGTGCCCCGCGATGGGCTACTGCGTCGCGGTCGATATCAGCGGAGGGTCCCTCGTCTATCAGCAGGAGGCCTGGTCAGAGGTGTCCAAGATAGACGGCAACAACAGTTTCACGGCCATTAGCTGCGCGAGCATCAATACCTGCACCGCCGCCGATCAATACAACAACGTCATGTACTTGGCGGCGTCCTCGGCCGGATGATCCCAGCCTGGCAGGCCGTCTGGCCACCAGAACCAGTCCTTCCCAACAGTCCAGAACCCGTCCTTCCCAACATCAGTTTCCGGAGGTGGAGCAGGTGAACTGCCCTCAGTGCCAGACAACGAACGACAGCAGATCGGCATTCTGCAGTAATTGCGGGACCTCTCTGGGGGCGCCCGATTCCCGGATCAGGCCAGCCTCGTCGCCCGGTTACGTTCCGGGCCCGGCCGGAGCGTCCAGCCTTCCGGGCACGCCGGTGAGCCCAGACCTTCCGAGTACCCCCTACACTCCAGCCGCTCCCGCCCCGGCCAGCACGTTCCGCCTGGACCTGCGCCGGCTTAGCCGGGTGGACCAGACGGTGGCCGGCGCCAGCCTGCTGGTTTTCATCTCGCTGTTCCTGCCCTGGTTCGGGATCAGCGTGCTCGGAGGCAGCTTCAGCGTCAGCGGGATGACCGCCCATGGATACCTCGCCATTGTCCTGATCCTGGCCGTCGGGCTGACCGGTTATGTGCTGCTGCGATCCGGCTGGGACGAGTTCCCGGTGAATCTGCCTATCGCGCACGCGCCACTGCTGCTCATCGGCACCGGCCTGCAGTTCCTCCTGGTGCTCATCGGATTCCTCGACAAGCCGGTCGCGGGGCTCAGCTGGGAATTCGGAGCCTACCTGGCGGTGCTCGCCGCGGCGGTCGCCGCCGCACCCGTAGTCATCCCGGCGGTTCGTTCCTGGCAGGAGAGCCGTTGACCTGTCCCCAGCCTGACTCCGCGACCATGTGCAGCGCCCGCGCTCGTGGCCTGCGGCCACGGCGCGCCGCGCGCTGGTCGTGCCCACCATCGTGATCGGTGCGGGGCTGCTGTCTGCTTGCTCCTCCTCTCCAGCCACCGCCACCGGCTCTTTGTCCGCTACTGCCGGCACCCCGTCGGCCAGCGCTGCCAGGCCGCCGATGAAGTTGGCGGCCATACTGAGCACGAGCTACGCCCGCGCATCGTTCAGCGTCGGGCCTGCCCAGACGGCGTTCGTGCAGATTCAGATTCGGGTCACCACGACCTCTGCCCGGCCGGAGAACCTGGGTTTCGCAGGTCACGGTGAGCGCCAGCCACCCCACGACGCTCACCATGTGGTCGCTATACGAGGGAGCACTGGCGAACGGGTACTCGATCAGCGACCAGGAGCACCTAGGCAGCTGGAGTCTGGACGCCGCGGTCTCAGCCCCCGGCCAGCCCGGTTCCTTCCCCGAAAACGAGCAGGTCACTGGCCCTCGCACCGTGGTGTGCGGTGATGGCGTGCACTGGATCGTCCCGGTTGGGACGACCTCTGCCGCCGCCGATGCGGCTGACAGCGCGCCGGCCTAGCAGGAGTGTTGCGCGGGGGGCTGGCTGACCCGGCCGCCGGCATCGGCTCACGCGCGCGTTCGGCGGGTGGCCGGCCGGGTCCGGGCCCGCGGAGTCCCGGTCCAAACGGCGCAACATCTACGGCGACGGCCCGGTCCGGGCCGTCTGGGAGTACCTGGAGCGGTCGCTGGATCGCGGCTGAGGAGGGCGCGGTCAGCCGAAGCGGCCGGTGACGTACCGGGCCGTGTCCTCATGGGCCGGGTTCTCGAACAGCTCCGCGGTGTCGCCGTGCTCGACCAGGCGTCCCTGGTAAAGAAACATGGTCTGGTCGGAGATCCGGCGCGCCTGGGCCAGGTTGTGGGTCACGATCACGACGGTCAGCGCGGGCACCAGGCTCCGGACCAGCGCTTCGATCGCCTCGGTTGCCGCCGGGTCCAGCGACGACGTGGGCTCGTCGAGCAACAGCACCTCGGGGTTGACCGCCAGCGCGCGGGCCAGGCACAGGAGTTGCTGCTGGCCACCGGACAGCCGGAACGGCGAGTCGCGGAGCCGGTTCGCGACCGCATCCCAGAGTCCCACCTCGGTGAGCCGCTGCACGGCGATGTCATTGAGCTGCCGCCGGCTGGACAGCTTCTGCGCCCGGAGCCCGGAGGTCACGTTCTCCATGATCGACATGGGGAAGGGATTGGGCCGCTGGAACACCATCCCGACCCGGCGCCGCAACGCCATCATGTCGACGTCCGGGGCCCAGATGCTCCGCCCGTCGAGCAGCACGTCGCCGGTGTGGGCGTATCCCTGCAGGTGGTCGTTCAGCCGGTTCAGCGTGCGCAGCAGCGTGGTCTTGCCCGAGCCCGTCGGGCCGATCAGGGCGGTGACCACGCCGGGCCGGAAGTCCGCCGACACGCCGGCCACGATCACTTTCTGCGCGAAACTCAGCGTCAGGTCGTTGGCCTGCAGGACCGCGTTGCGCTGGGCGCGTCGCGCTGGGCCGCCAGGCCTCAGCGGCATCGACCACGAAAGATCCGACCTCCCGAGCACCCCGGGTCTGGTGCGGTCAGCCTATGGCCCGCGGGCCGGCTGTGGCCAGGGCTGGCGGGCGCCGTGACGGAGGCATTCCTGCGGGGTGCCGGGGTCACCCCGAGGGGGCGATGCCCGCTGCGCCACCGGCGGCCGACACTGCAGTTCAAGGTGACGCCACAGGCCACGGCTGGGGAAGGCAACCATGACAGGCAACGGCGATGGCGTGGTCACGCGGGACAGCGGGCCACCGGACGGACCGGACGTGACAGGCGGGGAGGACGGACCGCCCGGAGGGCCAGCCCGGGCGACCCGGGGCCAGCGGTGGCTGGCCAGGCTCGCGTTCGCCGCTGCGTTCGCCGCCGTGGCCGTGCTGGTGCTGTCCGGCGCCCTGAAAAACATTGCCGCGCTGCTGGTCGGCTTCGCGGGACTGGCTGTCAGCTGCGCGGCGGCCTGGTGGTTTCTCGCTCACCGTGGCCTCGTGCGCTGGCTCGCGTGCGCGGTCCTCGTCGCCGCGCCGGTAGCCGTGATCGTCGTGTACGTCCTCGCCGGGCTGCTCTGGGAGGTCGCGCTGAGCGTCGTGCTCGCGGCGGCCGCGGTCGCCACCGGGCGCGCGGCGCTCAGCAGTGGCCGCTCAGCCGGACCGCGCGAGTACGCGGCGGCGGCGCAGCGGCACCCCTTTGTGATCATGAACCCGAGGTCGGGCGGGGGGAAGGTCGGGAAGTTCGGGCTCAGCGCCAAGGCCACCGCGCTCGGCGCCGACGTGGCGCTGCTCGAAGGCCCGGGGATCGTCGACGTGGCCGCGCTGGCGCGGCAGGCGATAGACAACGGGGCCGACCTGCTCGGAGTGGCCGGTGGTGACGGGACCCAGGCTCTCGTCGCGGGCATCGCCGCCGGGCGTGACGTCCCGATGATGGTGATCTCGGCCGGTACCCGCAACCACTTCGCCCTCGATCTCGGGCTGGACCGTGACGACCCCTCGACGTGCCTGGACGCGCTGACCGACGGGGTGGAGCTCCGCATCGACCTGGGCCAGATCGGCGACCGCACGTTCGTCAACAACGCCTCGTTCGGGGCCTACGCCGCCGTCGTGCAGAGCCCCGCCTACCGCGACGACAAGTCCGGGACGGCGCTGCAACTGCTCCCTGACCTGCTGAGCGGCCACGCGGGGGCGCATCTGGTGGTCCGGGTCGATGGGCAGGTGATCCTCGAGGGGGCGCAGGCCGTGCTAGTGAGCAACAACCCCTACGAGACGGGCGACATCGCCGGCCTCGGCCGCCGCGCGCGGCTCGACCAGGGCGTGCTCGGTGTCGTCGGCGTCAAGGTCGAGACCGCCGCACAGGCGGCCGGGCTGCTGCGCCGGGCAGCACGCTCGCGCAGCGTCACCGTGCTCACGTCACGGGAAGTCGTCATCGAGGCCGATCAGCCGGAAATCCCGGTCGGGATCGACGGCGAATCGGTGCTGATGCCCACGCCCGTGCGGTGCACGATCCGCCCGCTATCGCTGCGGGTGCAGGTCCCGGGTAACCGGCCAGGTGTCCGCGCACCGCGGCCGCCCCTGGACTGGGCCCGGCTGCGCCAGCAGGCGCTCACGTTCGCGCGGACCGCGGGCGGCGACGGGGCCCGCGCGCAGTCACGATGATCGATGGCGGCCGATCACGGGCGGTTCAGCCTGCCCTGGGACCAGCGGCTGCGCCGCCCCGCCGGGGACGGTGAGGAGCTGGCTGTTCTTCCCGGCCGTGGCGACCTCGATCGTCGCCTCATCGCTCGCGAACGATGCGATCTTCGGATCGGCACCGATCCGCCTGACCTCGCCGCGGTCGGCCGGCCGGAGCGGCCGGGCGGCGCCGTCGACGGCGACGAAGACATTGCGCAGCAGGAGAGGCGTCGGAGTCCATACCAGGACCTCGCGAACCCAGCGGCCATAGCCGCGATGCCATCTGCCGGAGAGCCCATGAACCGTGCCGTCCGTGACCCGTATCGCGCCCTTGAACACCTGCGGCTGGTGGCGCACCCACAGGCGCCGGCTCACCGCACCGCCCGCGAGCACCACGATCACGATCAGGTTGACGCCGAGGACGGCGAGCAGCGCGATAAACATCGACCCCTCCATGCGGCGTCGCCTCTGCGCCCACCCGCCCTCTGATTCTTCTCGGTACGGGTCTGCCCTGGTTTCACCCGTGACGGGTGACCCAGGGCAGCCACCCCACCGGGCCAGTTAGGCCCCAGGGACGCATCACCCGCACCGGATGACGACCCTCGCGGCGGAGCAGACGATCATGGCGGGATGACGCCCCGGGATCAGGTCACGACCGGGAAGGCAGGTCATGCCTGAGGGACTGAACCCCATCGAGGCCGGCAAGAAGCTGCATGAACACGGCGAGACGCTGGCCAAGGAAGGCGGCGGAGAGCATTCTCGCGGCGAGGAGAACAGCCGCCATTCCCGGATCGTGCAGATCTGCGAGGCGGTGCTGCTCGCGCTGGTGACGATCACCGCTGCCTGGGCCGGCTACTCAGCGGCCCGCTGGGGAACGGAATCGCGCGTCCAGATCGCCAAGTCCTCCACGCTGCGCCAGCTGGCCACCCGGGACGACCTCACCGCCCTCTCCCAGCGCAATCTCGATGCGTCGACCTTCAACGCCTGGTTCATCGCCTTCACCCTGAACAGTCCGCAGAAGGAGGCCATCGCGGAACGCAGGTTCCGGCCGGCGTTCCGGGTCGCCTTCAACGCGTGGATGGCCACCGACCCGCTGCACAATCCGCACGCCCCGGCCGGCCCGACCTATATGCCCCAGTACAAGCTGCCCGCCCAGACCCAGGCCAACGCGCTGGACAGCGCAGCCGATGCGAAGTTCAACGAGGGTAACCACTCAGGACAGGTCGGCGACAACTACGTCCGGATCACGGTGTTCCTCGCCGCCGTGCTCTTCCTGGTCGGCATCGGCAGCTCATTCAAGCTGCACACCATCCGCTACGCCCTGGTCACCTTCGGCTCGGCGCTGCTCATCATCTCAATCGTGCTGATCTTGCGGCAACCGGGGCTTCCGAGCTGAACCTGGATCTGATCCAGATATGGGCCACACGAGAGCGCGGCAGCATTGTGCCCGTTGAGGTGCATCGGGTAGGTCCTGGCTATTTGGCGGTGAACCCGGCGTCGACCGGAAGTGCCACCGCGGTGACGTAGCGGGCCTCGTCGGAGACCAGCCAGGCGATCGCGTTGCTGACGTCGACGGCTTCGATGAGCTGGACATCCAGGAGGTTGCCCACGTCGGCTCCGCTGGATGCGGGAGCGCTGGCGAACAGTTCGGCCACCGCATCGTTAATCACCATCGGCGTGTTCGCCCCGGCCGGGTGCACGGAGTTGACGCGGATGTTGTGCGGGGCCAGCCAGTGCGCCCAGGTACGCCCCAGGCCCACGATGGCGTGCTTGCTGGCGCAGTAGCCGTCCGAACCGCCGCTGCCGTTGCCGCCGCGGCCAACCAGGCCGAGCGTGGACCCGGTCAGGACAATTGCGCCACCCCGGCCCTGTTCGATCATGACCGGGGCAGCGGCCTGGACAGTGTTCCAGACGCCGAACAGGTTCACCTCAACCTGGTCGCGGAACGCCTGCTCCTCGCTGGCGCCCGGGGACATCATCCCGATGCCCGCGTTGGCCACTACGATATCCACCGAGCCGAGGCGCCCTACGCCGCTGGCGACAGCGGCCCGCAGGGCCGCAGCGTCGCGGACGTCAGCCTCGGCGGCAACAATGCGCCGGCCCAGATCCTCGACCTCCAATACGGTCTGGGCGAGATCTGCCAGCGTCGCCAGCGGGTAGGCGACGGAGTCGATCTGGCGGCAGATATCCACTGCGATCACGTCGGCGCCGTCCTGGGCCAGACGCACCGCGTGGCTACGGCCCTGTCCCCTGGCCGCGCCTGTGATCAGCGCGACCTTGCCATCAAGCCGTCCGGCCATAAGAACCCTTGCCTTCCTCGTGTCCGAGTCTGCTACCCCCGTAGCGGTCCGATCGGCTGCTGCGAGCTGGTGATGGGCCACGGCCATGGCCTGCAACTGTACGACTGCCGCAAGGCCCGGAACTTATCGCCATGGCGGACGCAGGACACGCCGCCGTGTTCCGAAGCAGCAACAAAAGCCTTCCCTGGGCCGCGACGAGCGGTATCGGCCAACGTCCGATTCTGCCGCCGTCCGGGTGGACGCCGGATGCAGCCACGCCGCAGGCGTGCGGCCGGGCGGTCCGCACTGCGCAAGGGTGCGGGCCTGGCAAGTGAGCTTGTTGTCGGGCACCATTGGCGGATGAGCGACCGTGCCATCGTCAGCCGGTGGCTGGCAGGCTATGAGGCTGCCTGGCGGGCGCCTGGGACCGACGGGCTGGCGGGGATCTTCGCCGACGACGCAACGTACCTTCACTCCCCCTACGAGGAACCTGTTGTCGGCTTGGACTCGATCAGGCAGATGTGGGATGAGGACAGGCAGGGCCCGGGTGAGGTCTTCAGCCTCGCCACCGAAATTCTCGCCGTGGACGGCCCCACGGCCGTTGTGCGGGCTGAGGTCCGCTATGGGGAGCCGGTCCGCCAGGAGTACCGGGACCTGTGGATTATGCAGATGCGTGATGATGGCCGCTGCAGTTGGTTCGAGGAATGGCCTTACTGGCCTGGGCGGCCCTACTCCGCCCGCGACGAGCCCTCGTAAGCGGTGGGCGCGACGTCGTACTCATCTGCCGCCGACAGAGCGGTTGGCTGGAGCCTACGGTCGGGCTGTCGGGTGTTGTTCGACTGTCCGTCCCGGCGGCGCTGACGGTGTTTCCCAAGACCCGCAGCGCCGAGACTGCTGAGGTAGCCCGTGCCTTGCATGCCCAGAAGATCTGCGAAGCCGAACACGGCACCGCACACCAGGTGTTCGACCGGGAGGTGAACTGACATGACCGCACGGCACTCCTCTTACGAGGAACTCGCCACCCAGCGCGGCTGTGCGCGAACGCCGCCTGGCCCTGGGACTGTCCCAGGTCGAACTCGCAGCCCGCGCTGACATGACCCAGCCTGCTCTCTCCCGCCTGGAAGCCGGCGGCCCGAAGTCGTTGATCAGCGTGCTGACCGGCGGCGGCTCCCCAACCGGGCTCCCGGGCACTGCCGCCCGGTCCCACCGCGGGCCAGCCAGCAGGGCTCAGGACCGCGCGCTGCCACCCCATCCTGCCCACATTCTGCCCCCCAAATGATCAAGGCCCGGCTCCCCACGAACGGGAACCGGGCCTGTGACCTGCTACTCCATGAGTAGCCCCGAGCGGATTCGAACCGCCGCTACCGCCTTGAGAGGGCGGCGTCCTGGGCCACTAGACGACGGGGCCAGACACTGCATCGTAGGGTACCGCGTGGGATGACGCCAAATGGACATCGCCGCCGGCTCACCGGGCCAGGTAAAGCCACAGTCATGGCAGGCAAAATCCAGGAATCTGGAAAGAGCGTACGGTATCGCATGATCACCTTACGTAAGGGTAGATGCCGCACATGTTGGCATTCATCATCGTTCTGCTGATCGTGGGACTCATCGCCGGGGCGCTGGCGCGCCTGCTCGTCCCCGGCCGCGACCCCTTGGGCCTGCTGGGGACCATCGTCCTTGGCGTGCTGGGGTCCTTCCTCGGCGGGTTCATCCTGAACCTGATCGAGTACCACACCCTCGCCGTCCACCACCTCCGCACGGCCGGGATCATCGGCTCCGTCGTCGGTGCCCTGATCCTGCTGATCCTGTACCGGCTGTCCGGCCACGAGCGTGGCCACAAGCGGTACAGCCGGACCCGCAGCCGCCGGCGCCGCTGGATCTGATCGCACATTCTTCCCTGTGACGGGCGGGCCTTGGCGGCCCCGCCACGGGGATGTCCCGTGACGAGGCTGACGTAGTCACGGGCACGGACGCGGCCCGGCATCTTCCCCCCCGATGCCGGGCTGCTTCCATGCCGCGGCACGGTCGCCCGGCCTGCCGGGCCCGGCCCCGGCATGCTGGGGCCGGGCGTGGCGTTGAGCAGGTCATGGACGCAAGCCATGGGATGGACGTCGCGACGGCGGTGAAACGATGGGGGCTCGCGCCCCACCCGGAGGGCGGGTACTTCCGCGAGACCTATCGTTCCGGGCTGCGGACGTCCCCGGCCGGGTGGCCGGGTGAGCGGGCGCTAGCCACGGCGATCCTCTACCTGCTCCCGGCCGGCCAGGAGTCCGCCTGGCACCGGGTCCGGGGCGATGAGCTGTGGCTCTGGCAGGGCGGCGCGGCCATGGAACTGCGGATCGGCGACGAGACAAGCCACGTGGGGCCGGACCCGGCCGCCGGGGACGAGCCCCAGGTCCTGGTCCCGGCGGGCGCGTGGCAGTCCGCCACCCCCGTCAGCCGGGCCGGCCCCTGGTCCCTGGTCGCCTGCGTGGTCGTGCCGGGCTTCGACTTCACCGACTTCGACCTGCGCTGACTTCAGGCGGCGCTGACTTCAGGCGGCGCTGACCAGCCGAAACGAAAAACCGGCAGGACCCCTCCTGATTGAGGAGGTCTGCCGGTCATCGCCCTGCTGGGGTACCAGGACTCGAACCTAGACTAACGGGGCCAGAACCCGTCGGGCTGCCAATTACCCCATACCCCATCGCGTCGGGCGGAGCCAGGCTCACCCGCGCCAGTGCAGTGTAGCCGAACCCACCCCCCTCCCGCGAAATCACGCGGCCCCCGCCTTCCGGATCCCCAGGACAGGGGACCGGTCGCTGGTGGCGCACCGGAAAAGCGCGGACGGTTCAGCCGGAGGCCTTGACCGCCTGGGCCAGCCGGGCCAGCGTCCGCTCCCGGCCGAGCAGCTCGATCGACTCGTACAGCGGCGGCGAGACCTTCCGTCCGGTCACCGCGACCCGCACCGGTGCGAACGCCACCCGCGGCTTCAGCCCGAGCCCGGTCGGCTCGACCAGCGCCGCGGACAGGGCAGCCTGGATGGCCTCGTGCGTCCAGGGTTCCACCTCGGCCAGCGCGGCCTCAGCCGCGCGGAGGACCGGGGCCGCGTCCGGGGTGAGGACCTTCGCCGCGTCCGCCGGGTCCACCTCGAAGCCGTCGCCGGCGAACAGGAACGCGAGCATGCTGACCGCCTGGGTGAGCCGGGAGATCCGGGTCTGGATCAGCGGCGCGGCCGCGGTGACCAGGGTCACCTCCGCGTCGCTGGGCGGGTCGCCGATCACATGGGTCCGCCGCAGGAACGGCAGGATCCGCTGGACGAAGTCGGCGGGATCCAGCGCACGGATCTTGTCGCCGTTGATGGCCTCGAGCTTCTGCACGTCGAACTGGGCCGCGTTCTTGTTCACCCGGGCCAGGTCGAACTCCGCAGCCATCTCGGCCAGCGTGAACTCCTCCCGATCCTCCCCGGGCGACCAGCCCAGCAGGGCCAGGTAGTTGTCGATCGCCTCCGGCAGGAAGCCCTCCTGCCGGTACCAGTGGACGGAGACGACCCCGTTCCGCTTAGAGAGCCGCTGGCCGTCCTTGCCGAGCACGTAGGGCAGGTGGGCGAAGAGCGGGAACTGGTCCTCAGGCACGCCCATGGCGCGGTACACGGCGATCTGCCGGGGGGTGGACGACAGCAGGTCCTCGCCGCGCACCACATGGGTGATCTTCATGAGCACGTCGTCCACCGCGACGGCCAGCGTGTACAGCGGGGAGCCGTCGGCCCGGGCCAGGACGAAGTCCGGCACGTGCTCGTGGTCGAAGGTAACCGGGCCGCGGACCAGGTCGTTGAACGTGGTGGACCCATCGGGCATCCGGAACCGCACCACCGGCCGGCGGCCCTCAGCCTGGTAGGCCTGGACCTGCCCGGCGGTAAGCACCCGGCAGTGGCCGTCGTAGCCGCTGGGGCCGCCGCCGGCGCGGGCCGCCTCCCGGCGGGCGGTCAGTTCCTCAGGGCTGCAGTAGCAGTAGTAGGCGTGGCCGTCGGCCAGCAGCCGCCGTACCCACTCCGCGTAGATGTCCATCCGCTCGCTCTGCAGGTACGGGCCGTACGGGCCGCCGACCTCCGGCCCCTCCTCCCACTGCAGGCCGAGCCAGCGCAGTGTGTCCAGCGCCGAGGCGATGTACTCGGCGGTGACCCGGCTCTGGTCGGTGTCCTCGATGCGCAGCACGAAGGTCCCGCCGGTGTGCCGGGCGAAGGCCCAGTCGTACAGCGCGGTCCGGATGTTGCCCACGTGCAGGTCACCGCTGGGTGAGGGGGCGAACCGAACCCGCACCCCGCCCCCGGCCACCGGGTGCTCAGTCACGGTTCACCACCGTGTTGCGCAGCGACCCGATGGTCTCGATGGTCACGGACACTTCGTCTCCGTCCTCCAGGGGCCCGACGCCTGCCGGGGTGCCGGTCAGCAGCACGTCGCCGGGCAGCAGGGTCATCACGGTGCTCACGTACTCGACCAGCGCCGGCACGTCGTACAGCATCTGCGAGGTGCGCGCCTGCTGGCGCAGCTCACCGTTCACCACCGTGGTGAGCTCCAGGTCGGCCGGGTCGGCATCCGTCTCGATCCAGGGGCCCAGCGGGCAGAACGTGTCGAAGCCTTTGGCCCGGGTCCACTGGCCGTCGCGGGCCTGCAGGTCGCGTGCGGTCACGTCGTTGGCGCAGGTGTAGCCGAAGATGACCTCGGCCGCCTGGGCCGCGGGAACTTCCCGGCAGAGCCTGCCGATGATCACCGCGAGCTCGCCCTCGTAGTCCACCCGCTGGGTCAGCTTGACCGGGTAGGCGATCTGGTCCCCGTGCCCTACCACCGCCGTGGACGGCTTCAGGAACAGGACCGGCACCGAGGGCGGCTCCGCGCCCATCTCGCGGGCGTGATCAGCGTAGTTGCGGCCGACAGCCACCACCTTGCTCGGCAGCACCGGGGCCAGCAGCCGGACGTCATCGAGGGGGAACGTCGCCCCGGTGAACTGGACGCCTCCCTTGCCCGGGCTGAAGGGGTGCCCCCGCAGCTCGGCGATGACGCGTAGTCCCTGCGCCCCGGTGCCGGGCCGGGCCGCACCCGCCCCATCCGCCTGGGCTTCCCCAACGACGCCGTATGCGACCTCGCCGCCCTTGGCAAATCTCGCGATGCGCACCGCTCAACCTCTTTGATGAGAATCCTGCTCCGGCCCTGGCTCATTGCCGGGCTCTCTCAAGCCTACTGAGCGCGGCGGCCGGGCCGGGCACGGCAGACCCGCAGGGTGGCTACTGCAGGTAGCCCTCGACTTCCGAGGCCGGGCGGCCTTCGCTGCCACCCGGGTCCTCGCCGAACTCGCGGCGGGCGCGGCGCTGGCGGAGCAGGTCCCAGCACTGGTCGAGCGACTCCTCGACCTGGCGCAGCCGGGACCGTTCCTCATCACTGGACAGCTGGCCCTCGGCGACCCGGGTCCGCAGCTCGTGCTCGGTCTGGATCAGCTCGTCAATGTGACCCAGGATCTCCTTGTCATCCATGGTCCCACCGTACGGGAAACCATGCGTCCCCCGGAGGCGGGCCGGCCGGCTAGTCCGGCCCACTAGCCCAGGCCGCTAGCCTGGCCCGGTGCCGGATCCAGTCTTCCTGATCACCGGGGCGTCGGGTGGCATCGGTGCGGCGACCGCCCGGGCCGCGGCCCGGGCCGGGTACCGGGTGGCGGTGGCTGGCCGGAGGCCAGGCCCGCTGCGGGAGCTGGCCGCGGATCTCGGCGGCCCCGCCCGGGCCCTGCCGGTGTGCTGCGACGTCTGTGACTGGGAGCAACTGGTCGCCACGGTTAGTGAGATACTCGGCGCGCTGGGCCGGCTCGACGTGGTCTTCGCCAACGCGGGCTGGTCCGCTCCCACCTCGTTCCTGGGCGAGGACGGCCTGTCCCCCGCCGAATGGCACCGGATGGTGGCCACGAACGTGCTGGGCCCCGCGCTGACGGCCCGGGCCGCCCTGCCGGCGCTGGCCCGGTCGGGCGGGCATCTGCTGCTCACCGGGTCGGTGGCCGGCCGGGTGACCCGGCCCGGGAGCCTGTACTCGGCGACTAAATGGGCAGTGAGCGCGCTGGCCGCGGGCATCCGGGCCGAGTGTGTCGGCACCGGGGTCCGGGTCACGCTCATCCAGCCTGGGCTGACCGACGCCGGCCCGGCGGGCCCGGGGCGGCAGGCCGACCCGAGGCTGGCCCCGGCTGACGTCGCGGCCGCCGTGATGTACGCCGTGAGCCAGCCCGACGGGGTGGACGTCAGCGAGATCGTGATCCGGCCGGTCGGGCAGGATCCGTTCCGCTGACCCCCGCCACCGTGGCTCCCGGCGGCGGTTCCAGGACCCGGGCGAACGCCGCGACACAGAGGCCGAGCACGGCCGCCAGGCCCAGCGCGGCCGGCAAGCCGGCCAGGCTCGCGCAGCCGCCGATCAGCGCCGGTCCGCCGGCCAGGCCCAGATAGCCAAGGCCTGCCACCCGGGCGATGCCCCGGCCCGGGAAGTCCGGGTCGATCCGCCCGGCCGCCGAGAACAACTGCGGGATCACGCATGAGAAGCCGCCGCCGCTGACGGCGAAACCGATCATCGCGGCGAACGGGTCGTGAGTGAGTAACGCCGAAGCCAGCCCCGCCGAGGCCAGCAGGCCGCACCTGCGGACGGTACCGGCGGGACCGTACCGGGCGGTCAGCCGATCGCCGGCCAGCCGCCCCGCAGCCATCGCGAGGGAGAAGGCCGCGAACCCGGCGGCCGCGAACCCTCGCTGGGCACCCAGGTCGTCCCGCAAGTACAGGCCGCTCCAGTTGGCCGCGGCACCCTCAGCGATCAGGGAGCACAGGGCGAGCAGGCCGAGTGCTATCAGCCGGGACGAGCGCGGGCCCCGCCATCCGTGACCTTCGGCTCGCCGGCTCCGGACGCGGCACCGGGTCCTGGTTGGGGTCGCGATCCGGAGATAGCGCCGGCCGGCCTGGCGCTGCGGACGGGCGATCACCCGGCCTCCCGGTCCGGCGGCCCCTTCCAGCAGCCAGCGTCCGGCGATCAGCACGGTAACCGTGCCGGCCACGGCAATGGCGAGAGGCCCGGCCGGACCGGGCCGGAGCCAGGCCAGCAGTCCGCCCAGGACTGCCCCGGCCAGTCCGCCAAGGCTGAAGGACGCGTAGAACGAGGCCATCAGCGGCCGCCTGTAGGCCTGCTCTATCCGGATACTCTGCGCGCCCAGGGCCACGCTCATCAGGCCGCCGGTGACACCGAAGGCCAGCAGCGCGGCGATGACTGCGGGTAAGGTGCCGGCCGTCCAGAAGGCCAGCGGCAGGACCGCGACGGCCAGCCCAGCCACCCGGCAGAGCCGGGCGCTGCCGAACCAGTCCGCCAGCCGGCCGGCCAGCGGCATCACCGCGACCAGTGCGGCGGGGCCCATCGGCAAGGACAGGCCAAGCAGCCCGTAGGTCAGGTGCAGCCGGACCTTGACGGCGGGGATCCGGGCGACCCAGAGGCCCTCAACCACGCCGAGGATCACGAAGTAGGCCAGCGCAGCGGCCCGCGCGCAGCGCAACTCCCCAGGCGACGCATCCCGGCCGGGGGTGACCCGCGCAGCACCGACAGCAGTCGGGCCGTCACTGTCTGGCGCCGAGCCGAGGTCTGGAGCTCTACCACAAGTACGGAGGCTTATGCCCGAACCCTACCCGCAAGCCCGGTTCTGCCGACAGGGCGCGAAAGCACGGGTTCGCGGTGAGCTCATGCCCGGCTGCGGTGACCCGCCCGGCCCGGGCGGGTCACCGGCCATTCACTCGCTGGCGCGCGGGGGCTGGTAGCCTGCCCGGAGCAGCGCGTAGGTCACCGCTTCCTCCAGGGCGTGCCAGGACGCGGCGATGATGTTCTCGTCCACGCTCACGGTGCTCCAGGTCCCGCCGGCCTCCCCGGTGCCGTCGCTGGACTCGATGAGCACCCGGGTGACCGCGCCGGTCCCGTGTGAGCCCTCCAGGATGCGCACCTTGTAGTCCGCCAGTTCCAGCATGGCCAGTTCCGGGTAGAGCCGCTCCAGGGCCAGCCGCAGCGCCTTGTCCAGCGAGTTGACGGGCCCGTTGCCCTCCCCGGTGGCCACGATCCGCTCGCCCTTGGCGTGCAGCTTGACGGTAGCCTCGCTGACCACCTCGCCGCCAGCCCGCTGCTCCACGATGACCCGCCAGGACTCCACCTGGAAATGCCGCTGCCGCTCGCCCGCCAGCTCGTCGCGCAGCAACAGCTCGAAGGATGCGTCGGCCGCCTCGAACGTGTACCCCTGGGCCTCGAGCTGCTTGACCCGGTTGACCACCCGGCCGACCGTGTCCTTGTCACCGGACAGGTCGTAGCCGAGTTGCTTGCCCTTGATCTCGACCGAGGCACGGCCCGCCATGTCCGAGACCAGCATCCGCATGTCGTTGCCGACCACGGCAGGATCGATGTGCTGGTAGAGCATCGGATCGACCTTGACCGCCGATGCGTGCAGGCCGGCCTTGTGCGCGAAGGCGGAGAAGCCGACGTACGGCTGGTGGGTGCTGGGGGTGACGTTGGTGACCTCGCTGATCGCATGGGCCACCCGGCTCATCTCGGCCAGGCAGCCTTCCGGAAGGACGACCTGGCCCTTCTTCAGCTGGAGCCCGGCCACCACGCTGAACAGGTTGGCGTTGCCGGCCCGCTCTCCGTACCCGTTGGCGCAGCCCTGCACGTGGGTCACTCCGGCGTCCACCGCGACGAGACTGTTCGCCACCGCGCAGGCGGTGTCATCGTGGCAGTGGATGCCGAGCCGGGCGCCGGTCGCCGCCGCCACCGCAGTCACCACGTCACCGAGCTCGCTGGGCAGCATCCCGCCGTTCGTGTCACACAGCGCGACCACATCGGCTCCGGCCTCGGTAGCGGCCCTGACCACCTCGAGCGCGTACGCCGGGTCGGACCGGTACCCGTCGAAGAAGTGCTCCGCGTCCAGGAACACCCGCTGGCCCTCGGCCCGCAGGTGGTTGACCGTGTCGCGGATCATCGCCAGGTTCTCCTCCAGCGTGGTCCGCAGGGCCAGCCGGACATGCCGGTCGTGACTCTTGGCGACAAGAGTCACGACCGGCGCCCCGGACTCACGCAGAGCGGCGACCTGTGGGTCGTCGGCCGCCTGCACGCCGGGGCGGCGGGTCGCGCCGAACGCGGCGAGCTGCGCGTGCCTGAGGTCTAGTTCGGTGCGGGCCTGCTTGAAGAACTCGGTGTCCTTGGGGATCGCCCCGGGCCAGCCACCCTCGATGAAGCCGACGCCGAACTCGTCGAGACGCCTCGCGATGGCCAGCTTGTCGGCGACGGTGAGGCTCAGCCCTTCCTGCTGGGCTCCGTCGCGGAGCGTGGTGTCGTAGACGTGGAACACATCGTCGGGCCTCTGGGCCATGACCTCGTCCGTCTCTGTCGTGCGGCGGGGCGCCGCGCTTCTGGGTTGCCGCCGGAGTGCCTTGCTGCCCGCAAAACAAAAGACCCCTCGCGGCATGCGAGAGGTCTGCGCGTCGGCGGTGCGGGCTGCCTGCCGTTAGGCGGGCCCTGCTAGGTGCCGACGCGCCTGCCGATAATAATGCGGCCGGACGTCATGCCACCCAGTCTTACACACCCGGCCGGGTGCTTGCGCCCGGTACCGGCAAAGCCGGCCACCCCCCAGGGTGGCCGGTCCGGCTCAGAAGGCTTCAGAAGGCCCCGGTGCCGTCGGGGGTACCCAGGCCGGTGGGTGCGTCATAGCCGGGGCCAGCGACGCAGAGGGAGTCGTAGCCGCAGGCGGCTCCGCCCGTGTTGGCGAACCAGTCGTTGTTACCTGTGGTGATATCGAACAGCGAACCCGGGTGCGCGTACAGGAACTTCTGGGTCGTGGTGGCGCCGTTACCGGCCAGCCCGTAGATCCCCGCGATGAGCGGGGCGGACGCGCTGGTGCCGGCCACGGTGACCCAGCCGCCGTAGAACTGGTTGTAGACGGGGATGTTGTCCGCCGCGGCGGAGACGTCGGAAATGGTGCGCATGGGGCAGTCGGTGGCCGGCTGCCACGCGGGCTTGGGCGCGTAGGCGGAGCACCCGCTGCCACCCGCTCCCAGGCCGTTGTTCCAGGTGGTCTCAGACCAGCCGCGGGCGTTCTTGGCGCTGTGCAGCTCGGTTCCGCCGACGGCCGTCACGCTGCCCAGGTTCGCTGGCCAGCTGGCCGCGGTGTAGCCGAGGTCGCCCGCGGACACCACGATGGTGTGCCCGGGGTGCTCGTAGTAGTGGCTGAGGGAGTACGAGTAACCGTCCTCACGGGTGCCGTAACTGTTGGAGATGACCTGGGCGCCGAGCCGGGCGGCGGTGTCCTCGGCCTTCCCCAGGTCGATGAGTGACGGCTGGTTCGCCTCCACGACCAGGATGTGGCAGTGGGGGCACGCCGCGGAGATCATCGACACGTCCAGGGTGATCTCCAGATCCCAGCCGCTGCCCGCCCCCGAGGAGGGCAGCGGGGAGGCGTGGCCATTCTGGTTGACCACGCGGAAGCACCCGCCCGTGCAGGCCGGCAAGCCGTACTCCTTGCGGTACACCGCCAGGTAGCGGGCCAGATGGGGGGTGTTGTAGGCGATCGTGACTGCCACCGTCTGGTGCGGTTTATGGCTGACCGGCAGCTTGTAGGCCGATTCCAGTTGCCTGGCGCCCCAGCCCTGGGGCTTGGCGGCGCGGCCGGTGACCCCGGCGGCGATCGACCGGTTGACCGCCGCCTGCGGCCGCCAGAGGGTGTAACACTGCGCGAACCCGCGGGGGGCCGACGAGCACGCAGCCTCCATCCCGGCCGGCTGGCGGGCTGGGGGCGCCGACGGGACAGCGGCCAGCCGGGTCCCGGCGCTCGCGCCCGGCAAGCCCGCGATCAGGCCGCCCCCGGCCAGGGCCGCGGCGGCCGCCAGGGCCGCCGCCGCCCGCCCGGTCCGGCGCAGCCAGGATGGGGCGGAAATCACTAACGTCATCATGATGTGCCGCTCCATGCTTCCGGTCAGGAGATCTTGTAGGCGGACAGGATGGTCTCGCGGATCGTGCCGCCGGCGGCATCGCTGGCCGTGACGCGCAGCGAAACCGGGCCGGCCGACTTGTCGTTGAACGAGGCACGGAAGGCACCGGGGCCGTAGCCGGTCAGGGCCACCGGGCGCCAGGTCTTCCCGCCGTTCTGTGACACCTGCAGGCTGGCGCCCTTGATCGCCGACGCTGGCGCTAGCTGCAGGTGCCCGGCGGTGAAGTCCAGCACCTGCCTGCCCGGCGCGGCTGACTCGCCCAGGCCCAGGCCGGGCACCGCGTACTGCAGCGTCAGCATGGGCTGCACTGCGCAGGCGTTGGAGGCGGGGCAGATCCACCCGGCGGGCAGCACCGCGCCGGCCTGCTTGGCCGACGACCAGGTCCACACCGTGCGCGTGGAGGCGCTCATCCCGTAGACCCGCCCCGTTCTCGAGGCGCTGACGATGAACTTGATCAACGAAGCCCGGGTGCTCAGCTTCACCTGGGTGAACAGGCTGTTGCCGCCCTGCGCGGCCTTGACCGCGTTGCCGCCCGCGATCTTCTTGCCGTTCTGGTCGATCTCGTAAGTGCCCGTGACGGTGCCGGCCGCACCGAAGATCCCTGTCTGGAAACCCGACCCGAGATCCCCTGGTTGGTTGTCGCTGAACGGGGTGACGTCCAGGACCAGCGTGTTACCTGAGCGACTGGCCGACGGGGCCGCGAGGAACACGTTGGCCGCGCCGATCAGGTTCATGTTGGTGCCCATGTGCAGCGGGGCGCCGTTCCAGTCCACGGGCACCGTCTGTCCCGCGGCGAACTGCTCCAGCGCAGCCGACTGGCCGCCCGACAGCGTCTGGAACGACTGCCAGTACTCAGAAGCCCACACCGCGGCCGGGTCACCGGTGGCGTACACGGTTCGCTGGTCAGGGAGCGCCTGCGGGTAAATGTTGGTGAAGTAGCCGCCCTCCCACGGGTAGAACCCGATCCGGAAGTCCGCGCCCTGGGCCTTCCCGGCCTGGAAGAAGCGTTCGTGCAGGGTGGCCAGGCTGCTGGCCTGGACCGTGTAGTGCTGCGCCGGGATCACCCCGCTGGTGTCCTCGTACACCAGGTTGTACTGGTAGGGGGACGCCACCGTGGAGGGCGAGTGGAGCAGCCCGTTCACCCCCAGGTAGAGGTGGCCGGCCGGCGGCGCGGAGGAGGTCGGGCTGAGATACAGCGGAACGTTGCCGTTGTCGAAGCCGAACGCGGACGAGGACCCCGCCGCGGACTGGACCAGCAGCGTCGCCTGGACGTCAGTGACCCTCGCGGCCAGGGGCGTGGCGAAGGCGATCTGGCTACTCGCCGCACTCTCGGCCATCGGGACCGTCGTGCTGGAGGACGCCGCCGCGGACACCCTGAAGTGCGGCAGCACGACCAGGCGGGTCGCTCCGGATGGGTCGAAGAACATCCCGAACGCGAGGTAGTTGCCCGCTGGCACGCTGAACTTCGTGCTGCCGCGGCAAAAATCGTTCATCGACTCGTACGGGTCGCCGAACAGGGCGCTGTTGTCCTCGTTGACCACGACCACGACATCCCCGGTGTCGGCCTGGCCGGAGATGTTCGTGGCGGTCACGGTCAGGACATGCATCGGCAGATCGGGACGGGCAGGGGCCGCCGCCCCGGCCAGTGCGACCGACTCCCCGCCCGCGAACATCCCATCGTGGCCGTAGCTGCCGGTGCGGTGATCCGCCTGGAACTGCCGCACCAGCGCGGCGCCGAACAGGCGGGCCGACGCGGCGGTCAGGTACCCGGACGCCACGCCGCCACTGGATCCTGTGACTGTCACTCCCGGGAGGGCATGCAGCCGCGTCCCGTAGCTGATCCTGACCGGCAGCCGTCCCGCCGTCTCGTGGGCGGCCAGCGCGGAGACATCAAACAGGCTCCAGTCCAGCCCGTGTCCCAGGTAGGGAACGCCCGCGGCCGGGACCACATAGTGATGGCCGCCCACGCTGTACCTCAGCGTCGCGGCGGCCAGGCCCTTCGATCCAGCAGGTTCCACCGCCGTCCCGCTGGTACCCCCTGCGGCCGACGAGACGACCCGGTCCCCGTTGACCAGCAGCACCGCCGGCCCGGCCGCCCCACCGGTGCTGACGGCCGCCCGAGCGGCCCCCGCCGCCGTAGCCGCCACGGCCGCATCCGCCCCCGCCCAGCCCGCCGCCGTAGCCACACACAGCCCTAAACCGGCGAGCGGCGCTGCCCACCCCGCTGAACGACGAATCACCACAGGCCTCCCAGGCGAGGAAAACTGCCACTCACCCCCTTAAGACCCTCTGCACGCCAAAACGTTGCTCGCGTCCCCAGGTTTTTTTCAGCCCGTCCCCAGCCAGCGCCTCCACCAGGCGTCCTCCGCCCCGGCGCGCCCCCACCGGCCAAACGGGTGCAGCAGCGAACAGCCGGGGTCCGTGCCGTGGCTGCTCACCCCGGCCATCCGGGTGCTGTTCCTACGAGGCGGCGTCAGTGCCTTGTGCGCAGGCGTAACCGATACGTGGTGCGGACGAAGCACACCTGCGCCGCCGCCCCCACTCAGCAGATCTTGTGCACCCAGCCGTAAGGATCGGGCCGCTGGCCGTACTGAATGCCGACCAGCTCCTCGCGCAGGCGCGTGGTGACCGGGCCGGGAGTCCCATCCCCGATGACCCATTCACTGCTAGCGCTCTTGACCTGGCCCACCGGCGTAATCACCGCAGCCGTCCCGCAAGCGAACACCTCGGTGAGCTCCCCGGAGGCGCACTCCTCCCGCCACTGCTCGGCGGAAATCCTGCCCTCCTCCGTGGGGAAGCCCAGATCCGGGCCGAGCTTGAGCAGCGAGTCCCGGGTTATGCCCGGCAGCATGGTCCCGGTCAGCGCGGGAGTCATGATCCGCGCGTCCGGGCCGGACCCGTACACGAAGAACAGGTTCATCCCGCCCATTTCCTCGACCCACCGGCGTTCCACCGCATCCAGCCAGACCACCTGGTCGCAGCCGCTCTGGACGGCCTGGATCTGCCCGGCAAAGGCGGCGGCGTAGTTGCCGCCGCACTTCGCCTCGCCGGTGCCGCCAGGAGCGGCGCGGGTGTAGTCCTCCGACAGCCAGACCGAGACGGGGCGGACCCCGCCCTTGAAGTAGGCCGCGGCCGGTGACGCGATCACCGTGTACTGGTAGGAGGACGACGGATGGTTCACGCCTAGCCCGCGCTGGGTGGCGATCATGAAGGGGCGCAGGTAGAGGCTGTGCCCTTCCGCCGTCGGGACCCACTCGCGATCCTGGCTGACCAGGAGCTCGATGGAGCGCAGGAACGTGGCCTCGGGCAGTTCCGGCATGGCCAGCCGGGTCGCGGAGCGGTTGAACCGGGCCGCGTTGGCGCCGGGCCGGAACGCCACGATCGGGCCGCCGCCCTGACGGTAGGCCTTCAGCCCTTCGAAGATCTCCTGGGCGTAGTGGAAGACCGCGGTGGCCGGCTCCAGCATGAGTGGCCCGTAGGGCCGGACCAGCCCGTGGTGCCAGCCCCGCTCCTGCGTCCACTGGAGGGTCACCATGTGCTCGGTAAATACCTCGCCGAACCCCGGGCTCGCCAGGACACGCTCGCGTTCCGCCGGGGGAACAGGGTCGGCGCTGGCGCGGACGTCGAAAGCGATCTCGGTGCTCGGGCTTGCCGTCATGACAGAGTCCTTCCTCTTACCCGGCGCGGCCGCACCCAGCGGGCGGAGCGCCGTTGCCCCGGCCGTGGCGGCCTGCGACAGGCCGCCACGGCGCAGTGTGTATGCACGCAGAGCCGCGGCCCACGCGATGGTGGCCCGCAGGGTCGTTGTGCCCGATGCTGGTCATTTCAGTTGTCTTCTCATCGCGGCGCGCTGCTGGCGCGCTACATCGGGGCCCGCGGCCGGGTCGGCCTGCGGGCCTGCCTATCCAGCTACCCGCCCGGCGATGTCGTCGCCGATCTCGGGAGTGATCCGCGCCGCCCAGGCTCCCTGCCGCTCGACCAGGTCGTCGGCGACGGCCTGCTCGATGCGGGCGGCCTCGGTGGCCAGGCCCAGGTGGTCGCACAGCATGGCCGCGGACAGGATGGCCGCGGTCGGGTCGGCCTTCTGCTTGCCGGCGATGTCCGGCGCGCTGCCGTGCACCGGCTCGAACATGCTGGGCGCGGTCCGCTCAGGGTTGATGTTCCCGCTGGCGGCCAGGCCGATGCCGCCCGCGACCGCCGCGCCCAGGTCGGTGAGGATGTCACCGAAGAGGTTGTCGGTCACCAGTACGTCGAAACGGTCCGGCTGGCTGACGAAGTACATGGACGCGGCGTCGACGTGGCAGTAGTCCACGGCGATCGAGCTGAACTCCTTGGCCAGCACCTCGACCGTGCGCTGCCACAGGTCCCCGGAGTAGGCGAGCACGTTGGTCTTGTGCACCAGGGTCAGCTTCTGGGCGGCCCGCTCGGCGGCCCGCTCGAACGCGTACCGGACCACCCGGCGCACCCCGAACGCGGTGTTCAGGCTCTCCTGGGTGGCCACTTCCTCGGGCGTGCCCTTGCGCAGCACCCCGCCCGCCCCGGCGTAGGGACCCTCGGTGCCTTCCCGGACGACCAGCATGTTGATCGCCCCGGGCAGGACGCTGGCCAGCGGCGTGGCCACGCCCGGGTAGAGCCGGACCGGGCGCAGGTTGACGTACTGGTCAAGCTCGAAGCGGAGCCGCAGGAGCAGTCCGCGCTCGAGCACGCCGCTGGGCACGGTCGGGTCGCCGACCGCCCCGAGCAGGATCGCGTCCTGGCCCCGGATCTCCGCCAGCACTGAATCGGGCAGCGTCTCCCCGGTCCGGTGCCAGCGCTCCGCGCCAAGGTCATACGAGGTCGCGTCGATGCCCACGTTCGCGGCCTGGAGGACTTTGAGCGCCTCGGCCACCACCTCGGGGCCGATGCCGTCGCCGCCGATCACGGCGAGTTTGATCGCTGAAGATGCCATGCGCGTACCTTACTGGCCGGCCGTGGCCGCTGACTCTCCGCCGTTATCGCGCCGGTCCAGGGCCATCTGAAGAGCCTGGGCGGCGGGCGTGGCGGGGGCAGCGGGGCCGGTCCTTCGAGGCCGGGGCCGGCGGGCCGGGCGCCGGGAAGAACGGCCGACCCCCGAACCATCAGCGGGCTGGTTCCACGGATACATGTCGTACACGACGCGGTCTCCTGACGCGTAGCTGGTGACTCACCGCGGCGCCGGGCGGGTGGCCCGCGTCCGCCGACCGGGTAGGTCGCGGTGCGCGTCAGCAGCCCCGGGATTCCGGGCGCGCTGTGGTGAGATTCCCTCGGGCGGGCTTACGGCCAGCACCGCTTCCCGCAGCGGGTGGCCGGCCTGCCCTGATCAGGCCCCGCTACGGCCGCTCAAGATGAATACGAAGCGCCGCATATGCTTGGACATCCTAGTACCTCCACAGCGGGTTGTCGCCTGCGGGACGGATCCGTCTCTCATAGTGAGACCGATCGGGTGGCCCCGGGGACGGTCAGCGCTCGTCGAGGTCGACGGTGCGGCCGAGCACGGCTCCGATCGTGGACAGGATGTCGTCGAGGACCACCGGCGGGATGGCCGAGTCCACCGAGAGCACGATCATCGCGTGCCCGCCCCGGGCGTCACGGCATACCTGCATGCCGGCGATGTTGATGCCCTCGCTGCCCAGGATCTGGCCCACGGTGCCCACCACGCCCGGCCGGTCGGTGTAGGTGAGGAACACCATGTGCTCGGCAGGCGCGATTTCCATCTCGAAGCCGTTGACCTCGACCAGCTTCTCCTGCTGCCGCCGCCCGCTCAGCGTGCCGGACGCGGAGACCACTTGGCCGTCGGGCATGATGCCGCGCAGGGTCACCAGGTTCCGCCAGTCCGGGCTTTCCGCCTCGGTGACCAGGCTGACCTCCACGCCACGCTCGGTGGCCAGCAGTGGCGCGTTCACGTAGGTCACCGCGTCCTCGACCACGTCGGTGAACACACCCTTGAGCGCGGCCAGCTGGAGCACCCGGACATCGTGGCCGGCGATCTCCCCGCGCACCTCCACGTCGATTCGCGCGGCCATCCCGCCGGCCAGGGCGGTGAAGATGCGGCCCAGCTTCTCGGCCAGCGGCAGGGCCGGCTTGACGTCCTCATCGACCGTCCCCCCCTGGACGTTCACGGCGTCCGGGACGAACTCACCGGCGAGGGCCAGCCGGACCGACTTGGCAACCTGGGTCCCTGCCTTCTCCTGCGCCTCCGCCGTGCTCGCGCCGAGATGCGGCGTCCCCACCACCGTGGGGATGTCCAGCAGCGGGTTACCGTCGGCGGGCTCCGTGGTGAACACGTCGATGGCCGCCCCGGCCACCCGGCCTTCACGCAGCGCCAGCCCGAGCGCCTGCTCGTCCACGATGCCGCCCCGGGCCGCGTTCACGATCCGGACGCAGGGCTTGACCAGGTGCAGTTCCTTGTCGCCGAGGAGCCCGATCGTCTCGGCATTCCTCGGGAGGTGGACGGTGATGAAGTCAGCCTCGCTCAGCAGCTCGTCGAGGCTGGCCAGCCGCACGCCGAGCTGGGCCGCCCGGGTGGCGGGCACGTACGGGTCGTAGGCGATGACCCGCATGCCGAACGCGCTGAGCCGGGCGGCCACCAGGACGCCGATGCGGCCCAGGCCGAGGATGCCGGCCACCTTGCCGTCGAGTTCAACCCCGGTGAAGGCGGACCGCTTCCACTCGCCCGCCCGCAGCGAGGCGGCGGCCTGCGGCACGTTGCGGGCCACGGCCAGGAGCAGGCCGACCGCGTGCTCGGCGGCGCTGACGATGTTGGAGGTGGGTGCGTTCACCACCATCACGCCCGCCCGGGTGGCCGCCTCCACGTCCACGTTGTCCAGGCCGACCCCGGCGCGCGCGACCACGCGCAGACGGGGGGCATGGGCCAGCGCCTCCGCATCGATCTTGGTCGCGCTGCGCACGATGACCGCGTCGGCGTCCGCGAGCGCAGCCAGCAGCGCCAGGCGGTCAGCGCCGTCCGCGTGCCGCACGTCGAAGTCGGATTCCAGCTGCGCGACAGCGGCAGGCGAAAGCTCCTCGGCGATGAGGATGATAGGTGCAGGCACGGCGTTGGCCCCTCATGACGGACAGCGAAAGCCCAGTCTAGCGGAGCTTGTGAAAACGTTCACGAGTCGTCCGATCCGTCAGCCGTACGATCGTGCGCACCGTGGTGCGGGATTGGCTGGTGGAGCGACTGAGGACAGGGCCGGTGTGGCACCAGCCCCGGGCTGGCGCCACACCGTATCGCCCGTACTCAGACACGCCGCACTCAGGAACACCGGGCCCGCAAACGCCGGGCCCAGGAACCATGGGGCCCAGGAACCGCCTGGCTCAGGAACCGCCGCGCTCAGGAACCGTCGGCGTCACCCGAGGAGTCCAGCCAGCTCATCAGCGGCCGCAACTGGGCGCCAACCTGCTCGATCTGGTCCGCCCGGGACGCCTCCCGCCGCTTGAGGAAGTTCGGCCGTCCAGCGTCGAATTCCTCAATCAGCTCACGGGTGAAGGTGCCGTCCTGCACTTCGGCGAGAATCCGGCGCATCTCCTCCCGGCTCCGCTCGTCCACCAGCCGCGGCCCGCGGGTGTAGCCGCCGAACTCGGCGGTGTCCGACACCGACCAGTACATCTTGGAGATGCCGCCCTCGTACATCAGGTCGACGATGAGCTTCATCTCGTGCAGGCACTCGAAGTAGGCGATCTCAGGCTGGTAGCCCGCCTCGACCAGGGTGTCGAACCCGGCCTTGATGAGCTCGGAGACACCACCGCAGAGCACGGCCTGCTCACCGAACAGGTCGGTCTCGGTCTCCTCCTTGAAGGTGGTGACCAGTGCGCCCGCCCGGGTGCCGCCGATGGCCTTGGCGTAGGACAAGGTCAGCGGCCACGCGTTCCCGGTGGCGTCCTGCTCCACCGCGACGAGCACCGGCACGCCGCGCCCCTCGGAGAACTGGCGGCGGACCAGGTGGCCCGGCGCCTTCGGGGCCACCATGCACACGTCCACGCCAGGCTGCGGGCGGATGAGCTGGTAACGGATGTTCAGCCCGTGCGCGAAGAACAGGGCGTCGCCATCTACCAGGCTCGGCTCGATGGCCTCGGTGTACAGCGCCCGCTGGAGGTGGTCCGGCACCAGGACCATGATCAGGTCGGCCTCTTCGCAGGCCTCACGCGGCGTGATGACCCGCAACCCCTCGCTGGCCGCGCTGTCCCGGCTGCGGGAGCCCTCCGGGAGCCCGACCCGGACGTTGACCCCGGAGTCACGCAGCGACAGGGCGTGCGCGTGTCCCTGGCTGCCGTACCCGAGGACGGCGACGTGCCGGCCCTGGATGATGCTGAGGTCGGCACCGTCGTCATAGAAGATGTCTGCCATTGTCTGCCTTTCGCTTACCGCTGCTCATCTCACCACTGGCCGTCTCACCACTGGCCGTCTCACCTGACTGCCGTCACGGGCCCGGGCCAGCGCAGTGCTGGCCGCCACGGGCCTGCACGTCACTGCGCCGCGCCTGCTCCGCTGCGTTCGGCCACCCGGTCCACCGGCCGCAGCGCCCGGTCCGTGATCGACCGGCCACCTCGGCCGAGGGCGACCATGCCGGACTGGACGAGTTCCTTGATACCGAAGGGCTCGAGGACCCTGATCAGGGCGTCCAGCTTGTCGCGGTTTCCGGTCGCCTCGACCGTAACCGCGTCCTGGGCCACGTCAACCACCTTGGCACGGAACAGTGTCACGGTCTCCAGCACTCGCGACCTGCTCTCCAGGTCGGCCCGCACCTTGATCAGCAGCAGTTCCCGCTGCACCGAGGCGGTGGGCTCGAGCTCCACGATCTTCAGCACGTTGATCAGCTTGTTGAGCTGCTTAGTCACCTGCTCCAGGGGGTGATCCGCGCAGTCCACCACGATCGTCATCCGGGAGATCTCCGGGTGCTCGGTCGGCCCGACCGCGAGTGAGTCGATGTTGAACCCGCGGCGGGAGAACAAGCCCGCGATCCGCACGAGCACGCCCGGCTTGTTTTCCACCAGCACGGAGAGCGTATGCCTGTTCATAGTCGGCTCCTGGTCACGGAGGCGGGCCAGTCCCTGGCTCATTCGGTCACATCCCAGTCCGGCGCCAGGTTCCGCGCCACGACGATGTCGTCATTGCTGGTGCCCGCCGCGACCATGGGCCAGACCATGGCGTCGCGGTGGACGATGAAGTCGACCACCACGGGCCGGTCGTTGATCTTCATGGCCTGCTCGATCACCGCGTCCACGCTTCCGGCGTCCTCACAGCGCAGGCCCACGCACCCGTAGGCCTCGGCCAGCTTGACGAAGTCCGGGATGCGGGTGCCGCCTCCCTCGGGGGCGGGGTCGTGCCGGGGCGCGCCGACACCGTCGGCCCCCGCCAGCCCGGCCTCGGTGCTGTGCGCGCGGCGGTCGAGGTCGGTGTTGGAGTACCGCTCGTTGTAGAACAGTGTCTGCCACTGACGGACCATGCCGAGGTTGCCGTTGTTGATGATGGCGATCTTGATCGGGATGCCCTCCACCGCACAGGTGGCGAGTTCCTGGTTAGTCATCTGGAAGCAGCCGTCACCGTCGATCGCCCACACGCATGCGGCGCGGTCGCCCACCTTGGCCCCCATGGCCGCGGGCACCGCATAACCCATGGTGCCGGCCCCGCCCGAGTTCAGCCAGTGCCCGGGCCGCTCGTGGCTGATGAACTGGGCGGCCCACATCTGGTGCTGGCCCACCCCGGCCACGTAGATCGCATCAGGGCCGGCGATCTTCCCGATCCGCTCGATCACGTACTGCGGGGCCACGGACCCGTCCGCGGGCAGGTCGTACCCGAGCGGGTAGGTGCTGCGCCAGGCATCCAGCTGGGACCACCAGGCGCTCAGGTCGGGCCGGTGGCCGGCCTGGAACTCGGCCGCGACCGCGGCGATCAGCTCGGTGATCACCTCGCGGCAGTCGCCGACGATGGGCACGTCCGCGCGCCGGTTCTTGGAGATCTCTGCGGGATCGATATCCGCGTGGACCACCGCGGCACCGGGCGCGAAGCTGTCCAGCTTGCCGGTGACCCGGTCATCGAACCGCGCGCCGAGGGTGACGAGCAGGTCCGACTTCTGCAGTGCCCCCACGGCCGCCACGGTGCCGTGCATGCCGGGCATGCCCAGGTTCTGGCGGTGGCTGCTCGGGAAGCCGCCGCGGGCCATCAGCGTGGTGACGACCGGGATGCCGGTCAGCTCGGCCAGCTCGAGCAGTTCCTGGCTGGCGCCCGCCTTGAGCACGCCGCCGCCCACGTACAGCACCGGGCGGCTGGCCCCGGCGATCAGCCGGGCCGCCTCGCGGACCTGCCGGGAATGCGGCCGGGTCACCGGGTGGTAGCCGGGGAGGTCAAAGGTGGGTGGCCAGCGGAACTCGGTCTCCGCCTGGAGCGCGTCCTTGGCCACGTCAACCAGGACGGGGCCGGGCCGGCCGGTGGAGGCCACGTGGAACGCCTCGGCCACCGTGCGCGCGATGTCCTCAGCCTTGGTGACCAGGAAGTTGTGCTTAGTGACCGGCAGCGAGATGCCGGAGATGTCGGCTTCCTGGAAGCCGTCCGTGCCTATCAGGCTGGACGGCACCTGGCCGGTGATGGCGACCACCGGCACCGAGTCCATGTAGGCGTCGGCGAGCGGGGTGACCAGGTTGGTCGCGCCGGGCCCCGAGGTGGCCATGCACACCCCTGGCCGGCCGGTCACCTGCGCGTATCCGGTGGCCGCGTGCCCGGCGCCCTGCTCGTGGCGGACCAGGATGTGCCGGACCGAGGGCGAATCGAAGAGCGGGTCGTAGAGCGGCAGGATGGCGCCGCCGGGGATGCCGAACACGACGTCCACACCGAGCTGCTCCAGCGCCCGGACCAGGGCCGAGGCACCCGTCATCCGGGTGCCTGCCGCCGGGGCCGGCTCGCTGCGCGGCGCGGCGTCGCGCTGGGCCGCGTCGTGACGCGGGCCCGGGTCAGTGCGGGGGCGCTCGGCGGGCGCGGCCCCGGCCGGCTGCGCCGGGCCGGGCTGAGAGTCCGCCGCATCGCGTGACGCGGCTCGGGCTGCTAGGTCGCGCGGGGTGGGGCTGGGCCCCTTCCGCGCCGTGCCTGCCAGTCCGGGGCCTGGGGGGGCCGCGGTCGTCTGGTCGGTCATCGCAAGCTTCCTCGTCTGCGGTCGGTAAGTGGTGGGCAACAAAAAACCCTCGGCGCCTTCGGGCGGACGAGGGTAGCGCGCAAGTAGCTGGACTAGTCAGCTGCTAGCGCGCCTGCTGAGTACGATCACGAGAGTACCGGGCACGGATATCACTCTGTCCCAGTCCTGGGCTGCCGTCAAATTGGAAGCGTGTTCGTCTCAGCTCGCGAGATGGCGTGCCGGTGAGATGACACCGCCAAACGGCAGCTCACCGCCAGCCGGCCCGTGCTCCCCGACCCCGTGCTCCCCGGCCTGGCCGTGGCCGCGGCCTTCGTCTTCCGGAATGGTGACGGGCGGAACCGGCCCGGCTACGAGCGGGCCGAGGCCCAGCGCGCAGCCCATGACGGCCAGCAGATCCCGCTGCTCAGGCCGCTCGATCCCGTCCGCGGCGACCTGGATGCCGAGATCCTGGCCCACCTGGACCAGCGCCTTGATCAGGGTTTCCGCCGCGGCGTCCGCGCCCAGGCCCGCCACCAGGTCCGGCCCGATCCTGACCAGGTCCACCGGATGGTGGCTGAGCCGGGCCAGCCAGCCGTAACCGGCGCCGGAAATATCCACGGCCAGCCGGACACCCTGCTCACGAAGCTCGCCCAGCTCCCGGAGGACAGCGTCGCCGTCCTCGGCCAGCACCACGGGGGGCACTTCCAGGATGAGGGCGCCCGGGGCGAGCCCGCTGGCGTCCAGCGCGGCCAGCACGGATTCGCTGAACGTCGCCGTCACCGGCGTGGCCGGGCTGCGCAGCCACAGGCTGGCCTCCCAGCCTTCCTGTCTCCAGGCGGCCACCTCGAGGCAGGACTCGCGCAGCATCCAGTCACCCAGCTCGATGGTCACCCGGGCGGTCTCCGCCGCCGCGAGGAACTCCCAGGGCGGCACATCGGCCCCGTCCCAGCGCCAGCGAGGCAGCACCTCCGCGCCGATGATCCGGGATCGGGCCAGGTCGGCGATGGGCCGGTAGGCCAGTTCCAGCCGTCCCCCGCCGGGCTGCGCCTCACCGGACTGCGCCTCGCTGAACTGGCCCTCGCTGAACTGGCCCTCGCTGAACTGGCCCTCGCTGAACTGGCCCTGGCTGAGGGTCTGGCTCAGCTGCGCCGCGAGGCTCAGGCGGCGCCGGGCGTCGGGGTGCGGCTGAGCCGGAAAGACCTCCAGCCGGCCGCCGCCAGACTCCTTGGCCCGGGACACCGCAGTGTCCGCGTTCCGCCAGACGTACCCGGCAGGGCTGCCGTCGGCGAGCGCGACACCGACACTGGCGGACAGGTCAACGCTGCGGTCGGCGGCCCGGAACGGCTCGTCGGCCACGCTGGCCAGGATGCGCTGGGCCAGGTCGATGATCTCCCCGGGGGAGGAGGATTCCTGGATCAGGACTGCGAACACGTCGCCACCCCAGCGGGCCACCGTGCCGCGCGGCGGCACCACCGCGCGCAGGCGCCGCCCCACCTGGGCGAGGACCAGGTCTCCCACGCTGGGACCCGCGGCGTCGTTCACGCTGGTGAACGCGTCCAGATCGACCAGGATGACCCCGGGCACGCCGGAGATCGCCGGGTCCGGGTGGCCGAATACCTCGCGCGCCCGCTCCTCGAGATAGGCGCGGTTGGGCAGCCCGGTCAGCCCGTCGTGGTAAGTCAGGTGCGCGATCTGGCGGCGCAGCGCCACCTGGTCGCTGACGTCCCGCGAGGTGACCAGCAGCCGGTCGGGAGAACCCTGGCTGCGGTGCCGCGAGATCGTCGCCTCGACGTACCGCCAGGTCCCGTCGGCCGCCCGGACCCGGCAGGAATAGCCGACCGGCCGGGCTGATCCACCAGTCACGGGCGCGCCCGCCACCGACGCCGCCTCACGGACCGCACGCAACCCGCCCAGCCGGTCCTCCGGGTGCACCAGGTCGGTCAGCACGTGGCCTTCCAGACCAGCCGGGGTGTATCCGTAGTCGCGGACCGCCGGGCTCGCATAGCTGATTCCGCCGGCGTAGTCACACACCAGGACGACGTCACTGATCTGGTCGGCCAGATCGCGGAACTGCTCTCCCGACTCATTCCACAGCTGGGACCGGATGCTGTCCCGGTGCACCAGGATCACCACCCGCGCGGTCAGCGCGAGCAGCGCGGCCCCGGTGACCAGGGCCAGCACCGGCTCGGCCGCCGGGCTGCCGGCCAGAACCCAGCCGATCAGCACCAGGGCGGCCGCCGCCGCGCTGACCGCGGCCAGCGCGGTCGTCATGTGCCCCCCGGCCCGGGTGAACTGGGCCGCATCCCCCGGGCCCGCCCGCCACGACCCGCCCAGCCAGGGGGTGCAGCCGAGCAGGCAGAACCCGGCAATCAGCAGCAACTGGGCCGCCGCGCCGGGATGCCCGTTGGTGATCTTGGCCCCGACCGCGAGCGTGTCGCTGACGGTCACTGCGAGCAGGGCCAGGACGGGGGCCACACCGCGCCGGCCGGCCGCCACCGCCAGGGGCAGCACGGCGCCCAGCACCAGCAGGTCCGCGAGGGGGTGGATGAGCTCGGCGGCGAACGTGCCCGGGTCGTCCCCCGAATGCGCGAAGCCGGCGCTGAGCACCGTGACCCAGGCGATGATGAACAGCGCTGACGCCACTACGAACCCGTCCGCGCCGCGCGCCACTGCGGTGCCGAGCCGGGCCCGGTGGCGCTGGGCCAGGGGATGACGCGCCGCTTCGCGCCGTGATCCGAGACTGGCCAGGCCGGCGACCAGGGCGGCCAGCGCCAGCAGCCCGGGCAGGTCGGCGACGGTGAACGGGAACGTGGCCCCGGCCGAGGCGCTGGCCAGCGCCTGCTGGCCGATGGCCCCGGCGCCCCAGAGCAGCGCGGTGAGTGCGAACATCCGGTACCCACGCCGGACAGAACCCGTGTGCCGGTTGGCCCCGCGCCACAGGCTGACCGCGGCCACGGCAGCGATCAGGGCCACCACCGTGGTTGCTGCCTGCGCGGCCAGGCTCATCGCGGGTCACCCGATGCTTGCGGGTGCACCGAGTCTCCTTCCGCTGCTCTGTTCGCTGTTTGCGCTGTCATACGTGCGCCAGCGGCGCCTTGTGGGCCCAGGCTGACAATTCCTGCGCAACCGAACTAAGACTCACGCTCCCCCGGACCGGGCAGAGTGCCCGCACGGTGTGCTGCGGGGACCCGCCAGCAGGCTGGTCGCGGTCATCGCCAGTGAACGATGGTGCTTACTTTAGGACCCTTAGGTCACACTTCGATTGAGGAAGGGCGTCCTCCGGGAGACATCTCCCTCTACTGGCCGGGCCGTAACCCGGCCATATGGCATGGACCAGGGGTAATTGGCGGAAGCGTTTCCGTAACTGGCGGAATTCTCAATAACTGCCAGAGATCACATTCAGGAGCGGCGCGCCATTGAGGAATCTCTCCGCCTGGCCGCGGACGTGGCTGATCATCCGCGCGACCGATACCGGGGTGGACGCCGCCTCGTGCGGGGTGATGAACACGCCCGGCATCGTCCAGAGCGGATGACCGGCCGGGAGCGGCTCCGGGTCGGTCACGTCGAGCGCGGCCCGCAGCCGGCCCTGCTGCAGCTCCGCGACGAGCGCGTCCGTGTGCAGCAGCGAACCGCGGGCCGCGTTGACTAGCAGCGCACCGTCCTTCATCCGGGCCAGGAACGCCGCGTCGGCCATGCCGATCGTCTCGGGCGTTACCGGCGCCAGCAGGACGACCACGTCCGCGCCCGGCAGCAGCCCGGGCAGGTCGCTCACGGTGGCCACGTCCGGGCGGGCCGTCCGGGCTACCCGCAGCACCCGTACCTCGAAGCCGGCCAGCCGCCGCTCCACCGCCGCGCCGATCGACCCGTACCCGACGATGAGCACGGTTTTGCCCGCCAGGCAGTCGGTGAAGTGATAATTCCACCGCTGGGCGGCCTGCTCCCGGGCGAACAGCGGGAACTCGCGGAGCGCGGCCAGGATCGCGGCGACCACCCACTCCGCCGTGCTCGCATCGTGCACGCCGCGCGCGTTACACAGGGTAACCCCGGCCGGCAGGCCGGGCAGCAGCCGGTCCACGCCGGCGGTCAGCGCCTGCACCACGGCCAGGCGCGGCATCTGGCCCATCGCCGCGATTCCCGGCGGCCCGGGAAAGAACGGCGGCACGTAAAACTCGACCTGGTCCACGCTGGGCGGCAGCGGCGCACCATCGGGCGCGATTACCTCCACGTCCACGCCAGGCAGCCCGTCCAGTCCCGCGGCCACCTCGGCCGTGGGCACCCAGATCAGCATGGGCAGATCAGCACGAGCCCTGCTCAGCGCGGGCACGGCTCAGCTGAGGCGGTCGAGGATGAGTTCCCTGACCCGGCTGGCGTCGGCCTGGCCCCTGGTGGCCTTCATGACCGCGCCGACCAGCGCACCGGACGCGGCGACCTTGCCGCCCCGGACCTTGTCGGCGACGTCCGGGTGGGCGGCGATGGCCTCGTCGACCGCGGCGGTGAGCGCCGCGTCGTCACTGACCACGGCGAGGCCCCGGCCCGCGACCACGTCATCTGGCCTCCCCTCGCCGGCCAGCACGCCCTCGATGACCTCGCGGGCCAGCCGGTCGTTGACCGCCCCCGAATCCACCAGCGCAGCTACCCGGGCCACATCCGCGGGGGTGATCGGCAGGTCGCCGAGTTCGGTGCCGGACTTGTTCGCCGTGCGGAGCAGCTCACCGAGCCACCACTTACGGGCGTCAGCCGGCGTGGCCCCGGCTGCCACCGTCTCGGCCACCAGGTCCAGCGCGCCCGCGTTGCGGAGGGCCGCCATGTCCAGCTCGGACAGGCCCCACTCGCGCTGCAGCCGGTCCCGCCGGGCGGCAGGCAGTTCGGGCAGCTGGGCCCGCACGCTCTCCACCCAGTCCCGGGACGGCGCCACCGGAACCAGGTCCGGCTCGGGGAAGTAGCGGTAGTCCTGCGCCTCTTCCTTGCTCCGGCCAGGGGAGGTGGTCCCGCTCTCCTCGTTGAAGTGCCGGGTCTCCTGCACCACCCGCTGGCCCGCGTCCAGCAGCGCGGCCTCCCGCTGGATCTCGAACCGGACCGCACGCTCCACCGAGCGCAGCGAGTTCACGTTCTTGGTCTCGGTCCTGGTCCCCCACTCAGCGGCTCCCCTGGGCGCCAGCGAGGTGTTCACGTCGCAGCGCAGCGAGCCCTCCTCCATCCGCACATCGGACACGCCGAGCGAGCGCAGCAGGTCACGCAGTTCCGACACGTAGATCCGGGCTACCTCGGGCGCGAGCGCCCCGGTGCCGGTGACCGGCTTGGTGACGATCTCCACCAGCGGGATCCCGGCCCGGTTGTAGTCCACGAGCGAGTAGTCCGCGCCGTGGATCCGCCCGGTGGCCCCGCCGACATGCATCGACTTGCCGGTGTCCTCCTCCAGGTGCACCCGCTCGATCTCGACCCGGAACGCCCGCGGCTGGTCACCATCGGCCGGGTCGTGCACCATGATGTCCAGCCACCCGTCCGTGCAGAGCGGCTCGTCGTACTGCGAGATCTGGTAGTCCTTCGGCATGTCCGGGTAGAAGTAGTTCTTCCGGGCGAACCTGGCCTGGGTGGCGATCGAGCAGTTCAGCGCCAGCCCGATCTTCATCGCGTACTCGATGGCCATCCGGTTGGTCACCGGGAGCGAGCCGGGCAGGCCCAGGCAGACCGGGCAGACCAGGGAGTTCGGCTCGCCCCCGAAGCGGGCCGGGCAGCCGCAGAACATCTTGGTGACCGTGCCGAGCTCGACGTGCGTCTCCAGGCCGATCACCGGGTCGTACCGGGAGACGGCGTCCTCGAAAGAGACCAGATTCATCGTCGCCTGGTCACTCATGCGCTGCTCCCTCCGGGATGAGAAGCCTGCGGTGCGGGCAGGCCGGCCGGCCCGCGGATCGCGTCGAGCAGCGGCGTGCCGCGCCGCTGGGTGAGCGCGGCCTCCACGGCCGCGGCCACCCGGTAGACCCGGTCATCGGCCAGCACCGGCGCCATGATCTGCAAGCCCACCGGCAGGCCATCCTCGGGCGCGAGCCCGCACGGCAGCGACAGGGCCGCGTTGCCGGCCAGGTTCGACGGGATCGTGCACAGGTCCGCGAGGTACATGCTCATCGGGTCGTCGGCACGCTCGCCGATGGGAAAGGCGGTGGTCGGGGTGGTCGGCGAGATCAGGACGTCGACCTGCTCGAACGCGGCCTCGAAATCCCGGGTGATGAGGGTCCGCACCTGCTGGGCCTTGCCGTAGTAGGCGTCGTAGTAACCACTCGACAGCGCGTAGGTGCCAAGCATGATGCGGCGCTTCACCTCGGGACCGAATCCCGCGGCCCGGGTCAGCGACATGACCTCTTCCGCGCTGCGCGTGCCGTCGTCCCCGACCCGCAGCCCGTACCGCATGCCGTCGAACCGGGCCAGGTTGGAGGAGCACTCGCTGGGCGCGATCAGGTAGTAGGCGGCCAGCGCGTAGCTGAAGTGCGGGCAGGAAATCTCGACGATCTTGGCGCCCAGGGACTCCAGGAGCTCGACAGCCTCGTTGAACCGGGCCAGCACCCCGGCCTGGTAGCCATCACCGGCCAGCTCCGGGACCACCCCGATGCGCAGGCCGCTCACGTCCGCCTGCCGGGCGGCGGCCACCACGGGCGGGACGGGTGCGTCCACCGAAGTCGAGTCGGATGGGTCATGCCCGGAGATCGCCTCGTGCAGCAGCGCCGCGTCCAGCACGGTACGGGCCAGCGGGCCGGGAGTGTCCAGCGACGACGCGAACGCGATCAGCCCGTACCGGGACGAGCCGCCGTAGGTGGGCTTGACCCCGACGATCCCGCACACCGCGGCGGGCTGCCGGATGGACCCGCCCGTGTCGGTGCCGATGCCCAGCGGCGCCTCGAAGCCCGCGACCGCGGCGGCCGAGCCGCCTGACGAGCCACCGGGCACCCGGGCCAGGTCCCACGGGTTGCGGGACGGGCCGTACGCGGAGTTCTCGGTGGACGAGCCCATCGCGAACTCGTCCATGTTCGTCTTGCCCAGCAGGACCACGCCGGCCTGGCGGAGCCGCCGGGTCACGGTCGCGTCGTAGGGCGGCCGCCACTCGCCGAGGATGCGGGAGGCGCAGGTGGTGGGCATGTCCGTGGTGGTGAATACGTCCTTGAGGGCCAGCGGCACGCCAGCCAGCGGCCCGAGCACCTCCCCGGCCGCGCGACGCTCGTCCACCGCGGCGGCGGCGGCCCGGGCGCTGTCCGCCGCGACGTGCAGGAACGCGTGCAGTTCCGGCTCGGCGGCGTCGATCCGGCCCAGGTGGGCCTCGATGACTTCCCGCGCCGACACCTGCCCGGCCGCGATCGCCGCGGCGAGTTCGGCCGCGGTCATCCGGGTCAGCTCAGCTGCGTGGCCCGGGGCGGGCATGGCTTCGCCTGGCCTGGTCTCGTCGTTCACGATCAGTCCTCATCCAGGATCCGGGGGACGCGGAACCGCTGCTGCTCCACGGCCGGCGCCTGGTCTAGTGCCTTGTCCGCACCGAGCGGGGGGACCACCACGTCCTCGCGGAACACGTTGGTCACCGGCACCGCGTGCGAGGTCGGCGGGATGCCCTCCGCCGCGACCTCCTGGACCCGCGCGACGGCCGAGATGATCTGGTCCAGCTGGACCGCGAAGTGATCCAGTTCCTCGTCGGTCAGGGCCAGTCTCGACAGCCGGGCCAGGTGGGCCACTTCGGCGCGGGCAATGGACATGGAAGCCATCCTAGGCCCGGGCCCGGAGCGGGCTGACGGTATTACGGCCGGGCCGCGGCGTCCAGGCAGTCGTCTCCGGGCACCGGGCTCGGCTCCGGGGCAGCTCCCAGCATGCTGGCCGGCAGCGGACCGGACGCGGCCGGCGCCGCGGGGGCCGCAAACACGGCGGGAGCAGGGAGCACGGCGGGGGCGGCGGGCGCGGGCCGGCCGCCTGGCCCGGTGCCCGGGGCGGACATCGCGGCGGGCACGGCCGCCCCCGTGGCCGCCCCCGTGGCCGGGGCCGGGGCCGGGGTGGGACGCCGGTCCGCCAGCCAGGCGGTGGCGGCGGCCGCGGCCAGGGGCCGGCTGAACTGCCAGCCCTGGGCCGCGTCACAGCCCATGGTCCGCAAGGTGGCCGCGACCTGCGGCGATTCGACCCCCTCGGCCACCGAGCGGATGCCGAGTCCGCGCAGCAGGTGCACCGCCGAGCGCACGATCAGCTCGGTGTCCGGGTTATTGGCCACCCCGGCGGTGAAGGAGGGATCGATCTTCACTTCGCCGATGGACATCTCCTTCAGCCGGCCCACCGACGAGTGACCGGTCCCGAAGTCGTCCACGCTGAGATCGATGCCGAGCGCCCGGAGCGCGCCCAGGCCGCCCGCGATCTCCGCGGTCTCGCGGGTCAGGGCCCGCTCGCTGATCTCCAGCTGCAGGGCGGCGGCGGGCAGGCCCTGCTCGGCGAGCTCGCGCTCGATCGTGACGGCGAGGCTGCCGCCCACCAGGTCGCGGCGAGAGACGTTCACCGCCAGCTGGGCCGCCAGCCCGTGGCGCTGCCAGGCCGACGCCTGCCTGAGCGCGAGCTGGACCACGTGCGCGGTCAGCTCACGCATCAGGAAGGACTGCTCGGCCAGCGGGATGAACTCGGCCGGGCCGATCAGCCCGCGGTGCGGATGCCGCCAGCGCACCAGCGCTTCCATCCCGGCGGTCCGGCCGGTGGCCAGGAACACCTTGGGCTGGTAGTGCAGCTCGAACTCGCCCTGGTCGATTCCGCGGCGCAGGTCGCCGAGGAGGGAAAGCCGCGCCGGAGAGTAGCGGTCCGCGCGCGCCACATAGGTCTCGACCCCGGTGCGCCGTTCCTTGGCCAGGTACATGGCCACGTCCGCGCGCTGCAAGAGCACTTCCACCGTGACGCCGTCGTCCGGGTAGAGCGCGATGCCCACGCTGGCCTCAATCTCGAACGACATGCCCTCCAGGCGCACCGGCTCGGCCAGGGCGGCGCGCAGCCGCGCGGCCACCTCGGTGGCCACGGTGATGGTCCGCACCGCGGGCAGCAGCACCGCGAACTCGTCGCCGCCGAGCCGGGCCACCACATCGCCTGGCCGCACGCTGCGGGCCAGCCGGTAGGCGATCACCTGGAGCAGCCCGTCACCCAGCGGGTGCCCGAGCGTGTCGTTGACTTCCTTGAACCGGTCCAGGTCCAGCAGGAGGAAGCCGCACTTGGCGCCGGTGCGGCTGGCCGCGGCCAGCGCCTCAGCCGTCCGGCGCAGCAGCAGTGTGCGGTTGGGCAGCCCGGTCAGGTGATCGTGCAGTGCCTGGTACTCGCGGTTCAGCGACATGGCCGCGTTGGCGTAGATCGCGGTGAGCGGCAGCAGGAACAACAGGACCAGCAGCACCGAGCGGTTCATCACCACGACTACCAGCGGCCCCGCGGATAGCAGCGCCAGCGTGACGAACGCCTGGTAGGACAGGGCCTTGCGCAGCGTGGGCAGGACGGGGGCCCGCCCGTGCAGCGCCGCGGCCACGCCGACGAGCAGGAAGTTGCAGGCGAAGTAGGCAGCCGCGGCCAGGCCGACCACGGCAACCTGGGTTCCGGCCGGGACCCAGGGCCGGGCCGGCGCCAGGTGGATATGGGCAGCGGCGAGGACCACGGCGGCCGCGGCCAGGCTCAGGGTGAGCTGCGCGACGTTGAAGAGGGCCCGGAACACCGGGCGGCGGGCGGCGAGCGCGACTACGAGCGTGGTGACCGCCCGGAGCAGCGCGGCGACCGGGAAGCCCCAGTAGAGCAGGGCGGCGAAACAGAAGGTCACCGAGAGCGCGGCGGCGTCGGGCCCGGACTTGCCCGGCGTCACGATCCGCTTGAGCTCGCCGAGGAGGGCCAGGGCGGCGAGGACCCACAGCAGCGGGTGGTCCAGCAGCCCGGCGGCGCCCGAACCGGGCAGGCCGCGTACCGCGACCAGCAGAGCACCGAAACCCGCCACTGTGACAGCGGTGATGTAGTTCCACAGGGGGGAACCGATCCGCGGACCGATGTCCCTGGTGTCGTTCGCGTCCCTCATGGTGTCCTCGTGGCCGCAGCCAGCCGGCGGGGATACGTGTAGCTCTGTCAGAAGGGTACGGCGAAAACAGTACTTCGCGAAGCCAATCGCACACTATGCGTTACAGCGCATTGCTGAACAACGACGATTTCCCAGCTCAGCGCACTGCAGGGCGGCGTAATCAATTTCCGGCACAGCTGAAGCGTCATTATCACGAGTCATCGGCGGGCCCGGGAGCCCCGGCGGCATCAGGGCTTGTGCCCTGCGGCTGCGCCGCCTCGGCGGCCGCGGCCGGGCCATTGTCCAGCAGCACCCGGAAACCCGCCTCGTCGAGTACGGGTACGCCCAGCGTGAGCGCCTTGTCGTGCTTACTGCCGGCCTTGTCCCCGGCGATCAGGAAGGCCGTCTTCTTCGATACCGAGGAGGTCACTTTCCCGCCCCGGGCCTGGACCGCCTCCGCGGCCTCGTCGCGGGTGAAGGAGTCCAGGCTGCCGGTGATCACGACGGTCACGCCGGACAGCGGCGGGCCTCCGGCCTCGGCGCCCGCGCCAGCCTCGGGCGCAGGCGGCGGTGTCCAGCCGGGCGTCGCGAGCTGGACACCGGCCTCCCGCCACTTCGCCACGATCGCCTGGTGCCAGTCCACGCCGAACCACTCGATCACCGAGTCCGCGATCTTCGGGCCCACTCCGTCCACCGCGGCCAGCTCCTCCGCCGAGGCGGACACGATCGCGTCGACCGAGCCGAACTGGGCCGCGAGGGCCCGGGCGGCGGTCGGGCCCACGTGCCGGATGGACAGGGCGACCAGGATCCGCCAGAGCGGCCGGTACCGGGCCTCGTCCAACTTCCCGGCCAGCTTGGCCGCGTTCACGGTCAGGCTGCCCTGCTTGTTCACGAAGAAAGACGACGTGGCCAGGTCCTCGTCGGTCAGCGCGAACAGATCACCCTCGTCGGTGACCAGACCCGAATCGAGCAGCGCGCTCACCGCCTCATAGCCGAGCACCTCGATGTCCAGCGCGCCGCGGCCGGCCAGGTGGAACAGCCGCTCCCGCAGCTGGGCCGGGCAGGCCCGGGTGTTCGGGCAGCGCCAGTCCACCCCGCCGTCCTCCCGGGCCAGCGGGGTGCCGCACGCCGGGCACACCGTAGGGAACTCGAACGCGCGCTCTTCCCCGGTGCGCACGTCCACGACCGGCCCGACCACCTCGGGGATCACATCGCCGGCCTTGCGCAGCACGACCATGTCGCCGATGAGCACGCCCTTACGGGCCACCTCGTCGGCGTTGTGCAGCGTGGCCCGGTCCACCGTCGACCCGCTGACCACCACCGGCTCCATGACCGCGAACGGGGTGACCCGCCCGGTCCGGCCCACATTCACCCGGATGTCCAGGAGCCGGGTGTTGACCTCCTCGGGCGGGTACTTGTAGGCGATGGCCCAGCGCGGCGCGCGGCTGGTGTGGCCCAGCTGGCGCTGCAGGTCGAGCCGGTCGATCTTGACCACGACCCCGTCGATCTCATAGGGCGTGTCGTGCCGGTGCTCGCCGTAGTGCGTGATGTAGTCCCGCACCCCGTCCAGATCCGGCGTCACCCGGAACAGGTCGCTGACCGGCAGCCCCCACCCGCCCAGCCGCTCGTACCAGCCGGAGTGGGTTTCCGGGTCCCCGCCCGTGGTGAACCCCACCCCGTGCACGATCAGTCCCAGCGGCCGGGTCGCGGTGACCCGCGGGTCCTTCTGACGCAGCGAGCCCGCGGCCGAGTTGCGCGGGTTGGCGAACGGCGGCCGGCCCATCGCGGTCAGCCGCTCATTCAGCTCGTGGAACGCCGCCACGGGCAGGAACACCTCGCCCCGGACCTCCAGCGTCTCCGGGACGTCCGGGCCCCGCAGCCGGAGCGGGACCGACTCGATCGTGCGGATGTTCGGCGTCACATCCTCGCCGGTTACCCCGTCACCGCGGGTCGCGGCCCTGATCAGGGCGCCATCCCGGTACACCAGGTCCACGGCCAGGCCGTCGATCTTCAGCTCCAGCAGGTAGGGCCCCGTCCCGCCGAGGCGCTCGGCCCGGGCCGCCCAGGCGTCGAGTTCCTCGGCGGAGAACGCGTTGTCCAGGCTGAGCAGCCGTTCCAGGTGATCGACCGCGGTGAACTCAGTGGAGATCGCGCCGCCCACTCTCTGGGTGGGCGAGTCCGGGGTGCGCAGCTCGGGGTAGCGCTCCTCGAGGGCCCGGAGCTCACGCATCCGCGCGTCGTACTCCGCGTCCGAGATCGTCGGCGAGTCCAGCACGTGGTAGCGGTGATTGGCCTCGGTGATCTCCGCGCTCAGCTCGGCATGCCGGTGCCGGGCCGCCGCATCCACGTCCGACCCGGGAATCCCGCCCGACGGCTGGGTCACGGCGCCTCCTCCTCGATCAGCTCGGGAAGCATCCGGGCCGCGTCACGGCAGGAGGCCAGCGCGGCCCGCGCGTACTCCGGCGGCGCACCGGCCAGACCGCAGCCCGGGGTGATCACCACCTGGGCCGCGACCCCGGCCGCACCGGGCTGGCGCCCCACCGGCCACCCCATCCGGCGCCATAGCTCTACCGCCCGGTCCGCCGCCATCCTGGCGCTGGGCAGTGTGCCTGAACGGTTCCGTTGCGGAGAATTAGCGTCCGCTGCGCTGCCGTTGGCCCGCGGCGGGCCGGCCGGTGCTGCCGCGGGGGTAGCTGGCCCGGGCGTGGCAGGCACCGCGCCTACGAAGATCCCGAGCCCCGCCTCGACCGCCTCGGCCAGCACCTCTTCCTCCCCCCGGCGCAGCATGCCCAGGTCGAACCCCGCTCCGTCCGCGCCCGCCCCCCTGATGATGCCAACGGGGGCTGACATTCCGCAGCAGTGCACGAGGGTGGGCGCCGTCGTGGCGGACAGCACCGCGCGCAGCGCCGACTCGGCGTCGAAGTCCTCGACCGAGCGGACCCGGTTGAACCCGCTCGCGCTCGGCACGTCGCCGGCCAGCACGGTGGGCAGCGCGGGCTCGTCCAGCTGGAGCAGCAGCCGCGCGCCGGGCACCCGGGCCTGCACCCCGGCCACGTGCGCGGCCACCCCCTCGGCCAGCGAATCGGTCAGATCCCGGACCGCGCCCGGGTCGGCCAGCACGGGTTCCTGGCTACGGGCCAGCTCGAGGCTGGCCGCCATCGTCCACGGCCCGCAGACCTGCAGCTTCAGCGTGCCCCGGTAGCCGTCGGCCGCCTCTTCCAGGGCGTCCAGGTCCCGGGCCAGCAGGGACTGGGCGCGGCGCAGGTCCCGGCCCGGGCGGTCGGCCAGGCGCCAGCCGCGGGTGGTCGTGTCCACGGGCAGGTCGATCAGCAGCGCCGAGGTCCGGCCGATCATGTCGGCGCCCACGCCGCGGTCCGGGAGCTCGACCAGGTGGGGCAGCTCCGGGAGCTGGTCGAAGATGATCCGCATGGCCTCGAGCGGATCGGTGCCGGGCAGGGAGCCGACGCCGGTGGCCGATTGCGGTGGCCAGGGATAAGGGGCTGGAGTTGCGGAGTCTGCCACCCTAGCGAGCTTAGTGTTCGGGACCGTGAGATCCGGTTGACCTGCCGGGACGATGCGCGTACGGCCTGGCCGGGAGCCGGCGTGACCCGGAACTCCCGGGACGGGTGCGGACAGGGATCCGCGCCGCACCATGCCCCGCGATGGTGCGGCGCGGACGCCTCCCGCTGGCCGGCCGGGGGCCGGGGTCCCTCCGGCTGGCCGGCCAGGGCCAGGGTCCCCTCCCGGCCCCGGCCGGCCTCGCCCGCGGCGCGCTAGACGAGCGTGTCTTCCCGGCGGGCCAGCGGATGGGAGAGGTCAGTCCGGCGACGGACGTAGAGGCCGGTCACGCGGCGGGTTCCCAGGCTGACCTGGTCCGGGGCCTGGCGGGTCAGCGAAAAATCCCGCTCCTCCCGCCGGATGCCCCAGCTGACGAGCAGGATGCCGCCGGCGACGGCTCCGGCAACGAAGATCACTAGGGCTAGGACGATGATTACCGCACTCATGGAGCGTCCCCTTCGCTTCCGGTCGGGGCCGGTGGTGTCCGACCCCGTTCTGGGCCCACCGCTCCGGTATGGGTGGCCGGAGTGATGAAAATGTTGCGTACGGCCTGGTCCATTCCGATCAATCCAAAGAGCCCTGCTGCTAGACTCAACCTCATGATCTGTTTCATACCAGTCATACCAACCTTTGGCCTCGGCTGGGTTATACCGATCAGGAACGGGAACTAAACCGGATCATGAGAAATATTCGGACGAGAGGGATGGTTCCTTCCACACCGGCCATCAGGCTCGTTGGGATGTTCAGGGGGGGCCATGACTGAGCCCCTGTACCAGTCCATCGCCGAAGACCTGGAGGCCCAGATCAGGTCGGGCCAACTCCCTCCCGGCAGCCAGCTCCGCACCGAGCAGGCACTGCAGGATAAGTACGAGGCATCGCGTAATACCGTGCGGGACGCGGTGAAGCGGCTCATCGCGCGCGGTCTCGTCGAGACCCGGCCGGGGCAAGGAACGTTCGTACTGGAGGAGATCGTTCCCTACGTCACCACGCTGTCGACCGACCCTGTGAAGGGCAGCAGCGAGGGGGCCGTCTACCAGGGAGAGACCGAGGTGGAGCCGACCAAGAGCCGGCCTCGGGTGGAGATACAGCAGGCTGACCCGGACGTGGCGCTCGCGCTCGGCCTCGGCCAGGGAGGAGAGGTCGTCAGCCGTCATCAGGAACGGTACGTCGGCGAAACTCCCTGGTCGCTGCAGACGTCGTTTTATCCGCTCGCCCTCGTGACAGAAGGGGCACAGAGACTCATCCAGCCCAAGGACATCCAGCAAGGCACGGTCGACTACCTCAAAGAGACCCTCGGGCTCGCGCAGGCCGGGTATCGGGACACCATCACGGTCCGTGCCCCGAAGGCCAGCGAGTCATCATTTTTCGGGGTCCCGGCGGACGGGCGGGTCGCGATCCTGGAAGCATTCCGGACCGCGTTCGACCAGCATGGCAAGCCCCTGCGGGTGACCATCACCGTCTATCCCGCGGACCGGACCCGGTTCGAGATCAACGCTGGCGAGGTCCCGCCCGGTGCCCCGGGAGTGGCCACGGGGCAGGCCGGAAAAATTTCGGATACAGGTCAAGGCACAGGTAGAGCACCCGCGCGAGGTGGGTAAGAAAGGCCTCAACCCCGGCAGTCCTTCTGCCGGGGTTCACGCTCTTCTATCTTCCAGATCCGACGAAAGCCATAACTGCCCCGTCATCGCCCCATCTCGGATCCCGCACCAGGTGCGAGATGGAGGCCCAGTCACCACCGGAGCCATGGAACCGATCCTTCTTCGCCGCGGACTACCAGGCGACAAGCAGACCGTCATCGACATGATCGACGAGGCGGCCACGTGGTTGCGCGGCATGGGCACCAATCAGTGGGCCAGCCCGTGGCCCGACCGGGATGCTCGAGATGCCCGGGTACAGCAGGGACTGGACGACCGAAGGACATGGATCGCCGAGGACGCCGACGGGCCCGTCGGCACAATTACCTTCCGGCAGAACGCTAATCCAAAACTTTGGGGCCCCCTGGAGCAGGGCGAGCGAGCCGTCTACGTATCACGGCTGGTCGTCAGCCGCCGGTCAGCCGGGCAGGAAATCGGAGCCAGGCTGATCAACTGGGCTGGGCACCGCGCCTGGCAGGAATGGGGAGCCCAGTGGATCAGGATTGACGTCTGGACGACAAATTTCGCCCTGCACCGGTACTACATTAATCAGGGTTTCGAGTTCTGCCGGTTTTGCGACGACACGGAGTACCCGTCAGCAGCCCTTTTCCAGAAAGCAACGGAAGGTATTCTCCGTCGGAGACGGTGCGACTGCAAAGCGCGGAAGCAGCTGCCCCGGGGAAGTTGATCTCGTCTCTGTAGTCCTCCCTGAGTGGCTCTCGCAGTCCCCTGCAGCACACGATGATCCTGGGGTCAGCGCGTGACAGCGGGGATCACTTACCTATCCATGACGACAGGTTGCGCTTTCCTGAGAGTAAGAAGTCTCGCTGGGAGCAGGGACCGTGCAGCCTCGTCAGGGCAGCGTTCCGGCACGAGCGGCCGCCAAGCACACCTGCGACCGGGCCGGCTTCCCGTAGCCGGACATATCTCAATAGATTGCGAGGGTCGCGTCATGACATACTCCTATCTAGCAAGCACAAGTAGTCGGCAGGCGGAGGCAGTACTACGGCGGGGATGTCCGTTCGGGATTACCTACGGGTCTAAGGGGGGTGTAATGGCTAAGCGGCACGGTCGTCCATCAGTCCAGTACCGTTATGAGCACTACGATCCTCGCTGATTACCTCAGTGGTGCGCGCACACCATTGGTCACCACATTTTCTGGGCAGGCCACTGCCCACCGATCCGGGGCGGACTTCTTTTTGCCTAACAGCCCGCGCCGCCCCGGCAGCGGATCAGGGGCCATCGAAGGCTTGTAAGGTCACCCAGCCAGCCCAGCCGCGTGAATAATGCCATCCTGTAGATCCGGAACCTGATCACCCGTTCCGTAGAGTGACTGGTGGCGAAACGCCCTGGGGGCATAGATGGCCGACCCGATGTACCGGCAGATCGCCGACGACCTACGGCGCCAGATCGAGGCGGGCGAACTGCCGCCCGGGGCCCAGCTTCCGACCGAACTGGAGCTCAGGGAGAAGTACGACGCGTCGCGCAACACGATCCGTGATGCGACCAAGTGGCTCATCACCCGGGGCCTGGTGGAAACCCGGCCCGGCCAGGGCACGTTCGTGATCGAGCGGATCATCCCGTTCGTGACCACGCTGACTGGAGATCCGAAGACCGCGTCGGGCGGCGAAGGCCATACCTACATAGAGCGGGGGGTGCCGGGTGGCGAGGCCGAGCCTGACTACGACCGGGAAGTAATGGTGAGCCGGCGGACACCGCAAGCGAGCCAGCCGAAAATAGAGATCCAGCAGGCTTCCGCCCTGCTGGCCGGGGAACTGTCGATCGAGGAGAACGCAATAGTGGTGAGCAGGCACCAGGAACGGTTCATCGACGGGACGCCCTGGTCCCTGCAGACGTCCTTCTACCCGATGAGCCTGGTGGAACGCGGCGCCACGCGGCTCATCCAGGCGCAGAACATCCTCGAGGGCACCGTCGAGTACCTGCGTGACTCGCTCGACATCAAGCAGGCTGGCTACCGCGACGTGATCACCGTCCGGGCTCCCGACGAGACAGAGACCAGGTTCTTCAACCTTCCCGACGACGGCCGTGTATCGGTGCTCTCGACCCGGCGGACCGGCTACGACCAGAACGGCCAGGCGTTCCGGCTCACGCTGAGCGTGTACCCGGCCGACCGGAACCAGTTCGTGGTCAAGGTGGGCGAGGTGCCTGCGGACCCCACCGCTGCTTCCGCCAACCGCCAATCCTGAGGGCTACCCGAGCTGGCCCGCCGAATGGCGGCGTGAGCCCGCAGTCTACGTGCGCCGCCTGGAACCACCCGGCAACTCCAGGAACCTCAGCCTCCGTTGTTCAGCCCATCGTGACCAGGCCAGGGGCCAGACCTCCTGCCCGCCGAGTGTCGCAGTCCCGTGCAGCGGGTACTTTCGGGTGAAGTTATGGCGAAGCTCGGTGGCGTGCGCGATGGCCTTGGTCCCTGCCGGGACGCAGGCCCACTGCTCCCATGGCGGAGCGCAGACGGGCTGTGTCACTGCTGGATCTGCGGCGCGCCCAGCGCATCTGGCCGCAGTCTCAGCGCTTCATGACCCGGCCCGGGCAGCGCGCGACCGGACCGGCTCCCGCCGCAGGTGAGGCTGCCGGGGTGCGGCATGCGCCGGCCGGCCGGCCGGGTCCCGCCGATCCCACCCCGCCGCCACTTCGTCCCCGCGGCCCCGGGCGCCGAACCCGCTGGGCCATCTGGCTGGCCGTGGCCCTGGTGACCGCGGCCGTTGCCATCGGTGTCGCCCTCAAGGTCACCCCCCTGCAAACCGTCACGGTCGCCGGCCAGGTCATCAAGGTCGGCACGAGCGCGCCCAGCCTGAGCCTGTCCGGCCCGGGCGAAGTGGACCTGTTCGGCCAGAGCCTGCCCACCCACGTGCAGTTCCTCGGCCCGGTCCGCCCCCGCATCCAGCTGACCCAGATCACCATCAACAGCGAGCTGACCAACTTTGTCCAGGGCGCGGGCCCGGCCGGCGCCGAGCGGATCCTGGGTGACCGGCTGGCCAGCGGCTGGATCGACTACTTCGCCTGGGAGATCGGGCTCACCGCCGTCGGTGCGCTGATCCTGCTCGGTGCGCTGGCCGGCTGGCGCCGCCTGCCGCACCGGACGACAGTGAAGCTGCTGGCCGGCGGCCTGGTGCTGACCGAGGTGATCAACCTCGGGGCGATCATGCTGACCGCGTACACCGCACCCTCGACGCTGCGCCAGGTCCGGTCGCTCAGCCAGCTGGTGGGCAGCGAGCGGACGGTCACCGACGCCAAGAAGGGCGTCCCGGTGCCGCCCGGGGTCCGCCTGGTGGTGATCGGCGACTCCACCGCCGCGGGCGCCGGGCTCCCGGCGGTTCGCGACGCCTCCCGCGCCGACGAGGCCTGCGGGCGGAGCACCGATTCCTACGCGGAGGATCTGGCCCGCTCCAACGGCTGGCAGGTGATGAACCTGGCCTGCAACAGCGCCACGATCAGCCAGGGCCTGCTCGGCCCGGAGGGGCGGGGCGGGGAGACCGAGCCGGCCCAGATCGACGCGGCCGCGCGGGCCACGCATGCCTCCGCGATCATCGTCAGCGTTGGCGCCGACGACCTGGACTGGTCGGCCATGCTGCGCCTGTGCGCGGTCGCCAAGACCTGCAACGACAAGGCCACGACCGCCTACTTCCAGCAGCAGCTGCACTCGTTCAGCAAGAACTATCTTCAGCTCCTCGACCAGCTCGCCGCGCTGCCCAGTCACCCCCAGGTGATCATCAACCGCTACTACAACCCGTTCGACCTGCAGCTGAGCTGCCTGAGCAAGGTCGGCCTGACCACCGTCAAGGACCGCACGCTCAGCTCGCGGCTGGCCACGCTGAACGCCGTGCTGGCCAAGGGGGCCGCCGAGTTCGGCTTCACCTCGGTCAAGCCGGACTTCACCGGGCACCAGCTGTGCACGACCCAGCCCTACGTGCAGGGACTCGGGGACGCGGCGCCGTTCCACCCGACCGCCATGGGCCAGCTGGCCATCGCGCTCGCCGACCAGGCGGCGCTGAACTCACCGCACCTGCCGGGCTCCTCGGCCGTGGCGACCCCGTCGGCCACCCCGGCCCCCACGGTGAGCGGCACGCCTGCCGTGAGCGGCACGCCCACCCCGCCGCCAACGTCCGGCCCGTAATGCCGGGCCTGGCCGCCGGGCTCAGGCCGCCGGTCCTGGCCGCCCAGCCTGCCCGCCGGGCTCAGACGGAGCGGGCGACCACCCCGGCCCAGGGCTGCAGCACCAGGCCGTCCAGCGCGCCCGGAGCCGTGGCGAGCAGCACCGCACCCGGCGGGGCGTCCAGCGTGGCCGGCTCGTCGCTGAAGTTGGCCGCCACCGTCAGGCCGCCCGTCTCGTAGGCCCACACCCCGCGCGGCGCCGGCAGCTGCTCGTAGCTGGCCAGCTGGCCAGCAAATTCCCTCCGCCGCAGCGCCAGCAGGTCGCGGCACAGGTTCAGGATGGACGATGGTTCCGCTTGCATCTCCGCAACGGAACCGCTCGCGTGGTCCCCATATGGCAGCCAGGGCTGGACATCGGGGCCGGTGAACCCCCCGGACGCGGAGGAGTCCCACCGCATGGGGGTCCGGGCCCGGTCCCGGCTTTCCTCGGCCCCAGCCTCGGACCGCATCTTGTCGCGCAGCAGGTTGAGCGGGACGTCCACGTTGGTCATGCCCAGCTCGTCGCCGTAGTACAGGACGAGGGCGCCCGGCAGGGTGGCCAGCATCAGCAGGGCCAGCCGCGTCCGGCGCTCGTCCCCGCCGCACCAGCGGGTCGGGAACCGGCTGATGTCGTGGTTGGAGGCAGTCCAGACCGCGCACTCCCCGGCGGGCAGCTTGGCCAGCGACTCACCCACCACGCTGGACAGCGCGTCCGCGGTGAACGGGGCGAAGACGAACGGGAAGTTGAAGGTGAGCTGCAGCTCATCCCCCTGGCCGTGAAAGGAGGCCAGCGCCGCGATGTCGCCGACCCACGTTTCGCCGAGCAGGACCCGGGGCACCGGGTAACTCTCGGCGATCTTCCGCCAGTTCCGGAACACCCCGTGCGACTCGGGCCGGTTCGCGCTGTATATCTGGGCCAGCCCGAACCGGCCGCCGATCAGTCCCCCCTCGGGGACGGGCGGGTCGTCGCGGAGCAGGGCGTCCTTGTAGAGCCCGTGGGCGACATCGATCCGGAAACCGGCCACGCCCCGGTCGAACCAGAACCGCAGGATCTCCTGGAAGGCCTCGTGCACGGCGGGGTTCCACCAGTTCAGGTCGGGCTGGCTGGGCAGGAAGTTGTGCAGGTAGTACTGCCCGCTGGCCTTGTCCAGGGTCCAGGCCGACGCGCCGGTCGCGGCCAGCCAGTTGTTGGGCGGCCCGCCGCCGGTGGCAGGGTCGGCCCACACGTAGAACTCCCGGTGCGGCGAGGCCGGGTCGCTGACCGCCTCGACGAACCAGGGGTGGGCGCTGCTGGTGTGGTTGGGGACCAGGTCGAGCAGCACCCGCAGGCCCCGCTGGCCCGCCTCGGCGATCAGCCGGTCGAGGTCGGCCAGCGTGCCGAGCTCCGGGTGGACGCCCAGGTAGTCGGAGACGTCGTAGCCCCAGTCGTCGTCCGGGGACAGCATGGTCGGGGACAGCCAGATGCCGTCCACGCCGAGCCAGGACAGGTAGTCCAGGTGGGAGGTGACGCCGTTGAGGTCCCCGTAACCGTCGTTGTTGGTGTCCTGCCAGGACCGGACGTAGATCTGGTACAAGGTGGCGCCGTGCCACCAGCGGGGCTCGGTCTCTGGCGTGTCCATGTTCTCCCTGGCGGTTAGGAGCGGTAGGGGCGGTTGGGACGGCTGTGGCGGGCCAGCGCAGGACTGTCTCTCCCAGGCCAGAACGCATGGGCCGCCGGTTTGCATCCGCGGCCGGCTCGCCCTGGCCGGCGGGCATCCGTGTTGAGCGGCTCCGGGCCTTGCCCTGGCCGGGGCGGTGGCCGAGACTGGAAGCGTGAGCCCGGTTATCGAGCTGATCATCATCATCCTGCTGCCCACGGCACTGGGCTACGCCGTGCTGGGGAGCATCCGGGGCTACCGCTGGATGGCCGAGCGCCGCTCGCGGGCCAGCGCCCGCGTGCAGCCGGTGACGGCCGAGCCGATCGAGCGGCTGACGGCCCGGATGCGGCGCCTGCGCGCCGAACTCGAAGCCATGGAGACCCGGACCGACATCCCGTCCAAGGGTATACGGCTGCGCGCGCTCCGCGGCGCGTACCTGGACTTGCTGAGGGTCGCGTGCGAGCGGCTGGACGTCCCCCCGATGCGCCCCGGCGACCAGGTCCCGCAGGCCGAGATCTACCGCGTCGAGTCCGCGCTGCGCCAGGGTGGCCTGGACGTCAGGGAAACCGCCTCGCGCTGACCATCGGCTGCCGCGGTTCCGCGGGCGTACGATCACACTGTGGTACGCGTCCTGGCCGTCTCCGACGTCGTCGAGGAAGGCCTGTGGGCTGACATCGGGCCGGCCCGCGGCGCCGACCTGATCCTGGGCTGCGGCGACCTGCCGTTCGAGTACCTGGGTTACCTGATGAACGCGCTCGATGCGCCGCTCGTCTTCGTGCCCGGCAACCATGACCCTGACCTGTCCGGGTACCGCGTCAGCCGGGCCGGGCTGACGCTGCGGGCAGGGCTCCCGGCCCGGCCGCCGTGGCCGGACGGGGCGGTCAGCGCGGACGGCCGGGTCGTGGACGTGGCCGGCCTGCGGATCGCCGGCCTGGGCGGCTGCCGCCGCTACCGCCCCGGCCCCAACCAGTACAGCGACCGGCAGCAGGCCCGGCGGGCCCGGCGGCTGGCCGCCCGGGTCTGGCTGCGGCGCCCTGCTAGCCAGCGCCAGCTTCGCGGCCGGGCTCGCCACGTGGACGTGCTGCTGACACACGCCCCGCCGCGCGGCGTGGGCGACGGGAGCGACCCGGTGCACCAGGGCTTCCGCGCCCTCAACCTCCTCGCGGCCCGGCTGCGGCCCGCCCTGCTGCTGCACGGGCACGTGGACCCCGATCCGGCCGACCAGCGGGACCACACGCTCGGCCATACGCTCGTCCGCAACGCCACCGGCTGGCAGCTGTTCGATCTCGAGCCCGGGACGGGCCGGGTCACCGACGTGACTGGCCACCACAGTCCCGGCCACCACAGTCCCGGCCACCACCGTGCCACTCCCTACCGCACCGGCCAGCACAATGCCTGCTGACACCGGGTTCCCCCAGGCCGATGTGGAGAATGACTTCCAGCGTGCCCGGCGGCGCCAGGTACTGGCCCGGCTGTCCCAGCGGCTGCGCCGCGAACCGGACGACGTCAACCTCATCCTGCCGTTCGACGAGGTCGTCGCCGCGCTCGGTCGCACCGGCGAGCGCAAGCTGGGCCTGCAGGTGATCAAGCTGGACACGGTGGTAGGCACGGTGGACTCCACCCGGGACTTCGACCGGCGGTTCCGGCCCACCTCGGGCCGGATCCGGGAGCGCTGGGAGCGGCTGGCCCTGGCCCAGCGCCGCGGCGAATCGATCCCGCCCATCGACGTGTACCGGGTCGGCGACCTCCACTTCGTCGTCGATGGGCATCACCGGGTGTCGATCGCGCTGGCCACCGGGCAGAAGACGATCGACGCCTACGTGACGGAGATCCTCACCGCCGTGCCCGCGAAGGGCATCCGCCGCCGCGGCGATCTGCTGTTCAAGAGCTACGAGCGGCTGTTCCGGTCCCGGGTCAGGCTCTCTCCCCAGGCCTACGCCAAGATCACGATGACCGACCCCTGGGGCTACGCGGAACTCGGCGAGGCCGTGGAGGCCTGGGGGTTCCGGCTCATGCAGCACGAGCACAAGTTCTACGACCGGGCCGAGGTGTCCCGGCGCTGGTTCACCGAGGAGTTCACCCCGGTCGTGCGCATCCTGCACGCGGCCGACCTGGTCGGGGACGGCACGGACGCCGAGGCCTACCTGACGATCGCCCGCGAGCGCTACCGGCTGATCCGGACCCACGAGTGGAACGACGAGGTCATCGAGGAACTCCAGCGGAAGTTCCGGTCACCCCGCTGGCACCTGCGGGCAGCGGTCACGACCCAGCCGCCGAAGGAGAAGGACGGGGACGCCACGGCTGGCCAGCACGGCACCCCTGATTAACCGGAGCGACGCCACCGCCGCTGGCCAGCACGGCGCCGCCCCGGCTAGCCGGGGCGGCGCCGCCGATGGTTAACGTGGCGGTGCGGTCGCCGAGCCGGTGTCCTGCCCGGTGGCACCCGCATCGGCCTGCGCCGGGGCGTCACCGACGACCCCACCCGCCGGGCTGGCCGGGGAGCCGGAATCACCCAGGGTCAGGTTCTTCCCCGTAGCCGGGTCGAAAACGTGCAGGGCCCGCCCGTCCACCCACAGCTCGGCGTTGTCGCCCTCACTGATCCGGGTCTCGGGGTCCAGCCGGGCCACTACGGTCTCCCCGGAGCCACCGCCGACCTCCGCGCGTCCAGAGTCCCGGGCCAGCTCCGCGAGCTCCGCCGCGTCCACGCCGCCCGTTTCCTGGGTGAAGTAGACGTACTTCTCCGAGCCGAGCGACTCCAGTACGTCGATGCTGGCCCGGAAGCTGATGCCGTGCTCGCTCATGTCGGACGGGACGGTCGACGCGTCCTCGAAGTTCTCCGGGCGGATACCCACGATCACGTCGCGGACCGCCCCCGAGCGGCTCAGCGCCTGCTGCAGCCGGCCAGTCAGCGGGATGTCCCCGATCCCGGTCCGGATGGCGTTCTCCTCCACCGTGCCGCCCAGGAAGTTCATCGAGGGCGAGCCGATGAAGCCGGCCACGAACAGGTTCGCGGGCCGCTCGTAGAGTTCCTGCGGCGACGCCACCTGCTGGAGCATGCCGTTGCGCATGACGGCCACCCGGTCCCCGAGGGTCATGGCCTCGGTCTGGTCATGGGTAACGTAGACCATGGTGGTGCCCAGCCGGCGCTGGATCCGGGACACCTCGGTGCGCATCTGCACGCGCAGCTTGGCGTCCAGGTTGGACAGCGGCTCGTCCATCAGGAACGCGGACGGGTCGCGGACGATGGCCCGGCCCATCGCGACCCGCTGCCGCTGGCCACCGGACAGGTTGGCCGGCTTGCGGTCCAGGTGCTGGGTCAGGTCGAGGATGCGGGCCGCGTCCTCGACCTTCTGGTTGATGACGTTGTGCGGAGTCTTGGCCAGCTTGAGCGCGAAGCCCATGTTCTCCCGGACCGTCATGTGCGGGTACAGGGCGTAGCTCTGGAAGACCATCGCGATGTCGCGGTCCTTCGGTGTCATGTTGTTGACGACCTTGCCGCCGATGCGCAGCTCGCCTTCGGTGATGTCCTCCAGGCCGGCGATCATGTTGAGCGTCGTCGACTTGCCGCAGCCGGACGGGCCGACCAGGATGACGAACTCGCCGTCGGCGATGTCCAGGTTGATCTTGTCAACGGCCAGCGCACCGTCGGGGTAGCGCTTGGTCACGTTGTCGAGAACGATTTCAGCCACTGCTCTCTCCTTGGATCCGCGCTAGCCCTTGACCGCGCCTGATGTCAGCCCGGCGACGATCCGGCGCTGGAAGAACACCACGAAGATGATGATCGGGATGGTGATGACCACCGCAGCGGCCGCGATGGGGCCGGTCGGCACGGTGAACTGCGAACTGCCGCTGAAGTAGGCGATGGAGGCCGGCGCCGTCCGGGCGGCCAGCGTCGAGGTGAACGAGATCGCGAACAGGAACTCGTTCCAGCAGAACAGGAAGACCAGGATGGCCGTGGTGACCATGCCCGGCGCGGCGAGCGGGGCGATGACCCTCACGAACGCCTGGAAGGGCGTGGCCCCGTCCACCTTGGCCGCCTTTTCCAGCTCCCAGGGGATCTCCCGGAAGAACGCGGACAGCGTGTAGATGCCGAGCGGCAGGCCGAACGCGATGTAAGGGATGATCAGCCCGGGCCACGTGTTGAACAGGCCGATCGCCCGCTCGATGCTGAACAGCGGCGTGACCAGGGAGATGGCCGGGAACATCGCGATGAGCAGCGCCATCCCGATCAGGATGCCCTTGCCCGGGAAGCGCAGCCGGGCCACCGCGTAGGCCGCCATGGAGGCCAGCACCACGGCGATGAACGTCGAGATGACGCCGATGCCGATCGAGTTGATCAGCGGCCTGATGAACTGCGTGGTGCTCAGGATCTGGGTGTAGTTGCTCCAGGTCCATGAGGCCGGGATGAAGGACGGGTCCAGGATCGCCGTCGGCGTCTTGAATGACAGCGAGACCAGCCAGAGCACCGGGATCATCGCCAGGGCGATGACCACGAAGTTTGCCGTGCCCCACCCAATCTTCTGCCGGGGTGTCGTGGTAACAGCCGCCATAACCGGGTCACCTGTTTCCGAGGTTGCTGCCTGGGGCCGACGCGCCGAAGCCCCTGATGAACAGGAAGGCGATGATCGCCACGCAGATGAAGATCAGGATGGAGATCGCCGACCCGATGCCCAGGTTCAGCGCGTTGAACAAGTTGTCGTAGCCCAGGATCGAGACTGAGCCGGTGTTGTTGGTCCCGCCGGTCAGGATGTAGATGTTGTCGAAGATCCGGAACGAGTCCAGGGTGCGGAACAGCAGCGCGACCAGGATGGCCGGTTTCATCAGCGGCAGCGTGATCTTGGTGAAGCGCTGCCAGGCCGTGGCCCCGTCCACCTTGGCCGCCTTCAGCAGGTCTTCGGGCACCAGCGAGAGCCCGGCCAGCAGCAGCAGCGCCATGAACGGCGTGGTCTTCCAGATCTCGGCCAGGATGATGACCGCGAGGGCCTTGTATTCCGTGGTCAGCGGGGCCGCGTTATTGAACAGCGCGGACAGGTAGCCCTGGCCCGGGGTCCAGGCGTACTGCCAGCCGTAGGCGGCGGCGACGGTCACGATCCCGTAGGGGATGAGCGCCGCGGTGCGGACCGTGCCCCGGCCGAACAATGTCCGGTGCATGAGCAGGGCCAGCAGCATGCCCAGCACCAGCGTGAAGGCGACCGAGATGACCGTGATGATCACGGTCACCTTCAGCGCCTGCCACCAGTAAGGGGAGCTGAGCACCGCCCCGTAGTTACTCAGCCCGATGAACTTGACCGCGTTCGGGAGCTCCAGGTTGTCACGCAGCAGCGAGAGGTAGACGGCGTAGCCGACCGGGTAGGCGGTGACGCCGATCATCACGATGACCGCGGGCGCGCACAGCAGCCAGCCCAGCCTGCGCTCGGCCCGCGCCCCTTCGGACAGGGGCGCTTTTCGTCCCTTGGCTACTTCTGTGGTCGCCCCGCCGGGGACCGCCTCGGTGGTCGTGCTCATCGGCCCCTTCCTTCCCTCATACCCTGCCTGCCGCCCGCTGCGTCCCGGGTCACCGGAGAGCCCGGCCTCACGGGACCAGGCCCTTCGATTGCAGGGCGTCATTGAGCTGGCTGACCATCGATTTCTCCGTGCCGGTCGGGCTGATGCCGGACGCCGGCGAGACCAGGTGCGAGATGTCGATCGACACGACCTGGTACACAGGCGTCTTCGGGCGGACGCTGGCGTGCTCCAGCGCGCTCAGGATGTCCGCGTGGAACGGGTAGTACTTGAACAGCGCCGGATCGCTGTACAGACTGGTAAGGGTGGGCGGGACGCCGCCCACGTTGGCCCCGATGATCTGGTTCGCCCGGTTCCGGATGCACAGCGCGGCCTGGAAGGCCAGGGCCTTGTGCTGGGAGTAGCGGCTGACCGCGAGGTCCGTGCCGCCGATTGTGACCTTGGCCGGCACCCCGGGGGTGACCTCCGGGTAGAGCGCCCACTTGAAGGTCTTGAACAGCTTCGGGTTGTCCAGCTTCATGGCCGGATACACGAACGGGTAGTTCAGCTGGAACGCGGCCTGGCCGGCCTCCATGGCCAGCCGGTTCTGGTTCTCCATCTGCACGTCCAGTGACGGGTCCCCGCCCGGACCGATGGCCAGCTGATGCATGACCGACAGGGCCTTGACCGCGGGGTTGCCCAGCGTGACCTTGGTCGCGGTCGGGTTCAGGATGGAGCCGCCCTCGCTGGCCACCATGGTGTTGAACCACACCGTGGCGCCCTCGTACTGCGCGCCCTGGATCTCGATGTAGTGCGGTTTGCCTTCCTTCTTCAGCTTCGCCGCGTCTGCGAACATCTCCGCCCACGTCTTGGGCGGGGTCTTGACCAGGGCGGAGTTGTACCACAGCAGCTGCGTGTTGCTGTTATCCGGGACCGCGACGAGCTTGCCCTTCCAGAGCGCCGTGTCCAGGGCGGCCGGGAGCGTGCCCTTCTCGGCCGCGGCCTTGTTCGCGCCGGTCCACGGCTCGACCCAGCCGGCCTGGGCGAACTCGGCTTCCCAGGTCACGTCGAGCCCCAGGATGTCCATGGTGTTGTCATGCGCAGCCAGCCGGCGGACCATCTGCTGCCGCTGACCGTCCGCCGCGGCGGGCAGCTGCTGGTAGGAGATGGTGTATTTGCCGCCATTGGACTTGTTGCAGTTGTCAATCTGCTGCTGAGTGGCGCCCGAGCCGTCCGGGTAGAAGTAGAAGTTCAGCGTGACCGGCCCGGTGCTGGCGCTGCTGGTTCCGCAGGCGGCCAGCAGCGCGGAGGCCAGCACCGCCCCGCCTCCGGCCGCGGCCAGGGCCCGGAAACGGGACCGGCGTTTAGGTCTGGGCACTCGCGGGGCCCGGTGAGAACTGGCCTGGCGATCACTGCCACCGATCATCGTGCCTCCTGCGGCCTGATGCCTCTTTGCACCTGTCACCCCTGCCGTTAACTGTAACGTTAGGGTCTTTCCCCACCCGTAACAAGGGATGCACTTTCACGGAACATTTGCTAGTCTCAGGCCCGCAATGAAGCGAAGCTGACACGATTCGGCTGCCGTCTCGTGATCATGGCGTTTGGCGCGGTGAGGGCGCGGTCATTGACCGGAAGCATGCCCTTGACGTCGGGTTCCGCTGGAGCGGCCAATCCGGGCCGGCGCCGGGTCACCGGGCAGGCCGCGCCGGGGGTTCAGCGGGCAGGCGGCGGGTCAGCGAGCGGAGTCCGCCGGCGCGGACGCCATGGTGCGGGTTCCGCTGATGGTGGCGCTGCCCAGCACGGTGTTGCCGTCGTACAGGACCGCGGCCTGGCCCTTGGCCACACCCTGAGCCGGCCGGTCCAGCGTGATCCGGAGCTCGTCCCCCGCCAGCCCGGCGGTGGCCCCGTGCACCTCGCCGTGGGCTCGCAGCTGGACCAGGCATTCGCGCGGCTCGCGCAGCGGCTCGCAGCCGCTCCACACCGGCCGGTCCGCCACGATCTCCTGCACGTCCAGGGACTCGCGCGGCCCGACGGTCACGGTCCCGGACACCGGCTCGATGTCCAGCACGTAGCGGGGCCGGCCGTCCGCCGCCGGGACCCCGACCCGCAGCCCCTTGCGCTGGCCGATCGTGAACCCGAAGGACCCGTCGTGCGTGCCCACCGGCGTCCCGTCCTCGGCCACGATGCGGCCCGGCGCGTCGCCCAGGCGGGCCGCCAGGAACGACCGGGTGTCCCCGTCCGGGATGAAGCAGACGTCGTGGCTGTCGGGCTTGCTGGCTACGGCCATCCCCCGCGCTGCGGCTTCCGCGCGGACCTCGGCCTTGGTCGAGGAGCCCAGCGGGAACATGGACCGGCTCAGCTGCTCGCGGCTGAGCACCGCCAGCACGTAGGACTGGTCCTTATCCGGGTCCACGCTGCGGACCAGTCGGCCGTCCTCGATGCGGGCGTGATGGCCGGTGCAGACCGCGTCGAACCCCAGGGCCAGAGCCCGGTCGAGGACTGCCGCGAACTTGATCTTCTCGTTGCAGCGCAGGCAGGGGTTGGGGGTACGGCCCGCCGCGTACTCGGCCACGAAATCCGCCACCACGTCCCGGTCGAACCGCTCGGCCATGTCCCACACGTAGAACGGGATGCCGATCACGTCCGCGGCCCGGCGGGCATCGCGGGCGTCCTCCACGGTGCAGCAGCCCCGGGCGCCGGAGCGGTAGGACTGGGGGTTCGAGGACAGCGCCAGATGGACGCCGGTCACGTCGTGACCGGCGTCGGCGGCGCGGGCGGCGGCCACCGCCGAGTCCACTCCGCCGGACATGGCGGCCAGCACACGAAGACGGTTCATCGCCTACCGAGCCTACGTGCCGGCGGGCGTGTCTCGCGCCACGCGTCCGGCACCGACGTCTAGCCCGACGCCACGCGGTACCCGGCGCCGACCCCGCCACCCACGCCGAATCCGACGCCTGGCGGTATACCGGCCCCGCACCCCCGCCACCCGCCGCCGAATCCGACGCCTCGCGGTACACCGGCCCCGCACCCCCGCCTTCATCCCACGCCGTCGCGGGGGATGGCGACGCGAGCGGTTCGTTGCGGAAAGCTTTTGCGCCGGCCCCGTGCGGAGAGTCAGCGGGCGGCGCGCCGGGCCCGCTGCACGGCCTCCCCGATGGCCGCGCCGAGCGCGTCCACATCGCCGGGGGTAGAGGTGTGGCCCAGCGAGAACCGCAGCGACCCCCGGGACCGGGCCTCGTCCGCACCCATGGCGAGCAGCACGTGACTGGGCTGGGCCACGCCGGCGGTGCAGGCGGACCCGGTCGAGCAGGCGATGCCCTTGGCGTCGAGCAGCATCAGCAGGGCGTCGCCCTCGCAGCCGGGGAACGAGAAGTGCGCGTTGCCCGGCAGGCGGCCGGGGCCGGCGGGCGGGCCATTCAGGATGGCGTCCGGCACGGCCGCGAGCACCTGCGCGATCAGGTCGTCGCGGAGCTTGCCCAGCCGGGCGGCCTCCTCGTTCCGGCGGCCGACCATGACCGCCGCCGCGACCGCGAACGCCCGGATGGCCGGGGCGTCCAGCGTGCCGGACCGCACCTCGCTCTCCTGGCCGCCGCCGTGCAGCACCGGGACCGGCTGGACCCCGCGGGCCAGCAGCAGCGCGCCCGCGCCCACCGGGCCGCCGAACTTGTGCCCGGTGACGGTCATCGCGTCCGCGCCGCTGCTCGCGAAGCTGACTGGCAGCTGGCCGGCCGCCTGCACCGCGTCGGTGTGGAACGGGATGCCGTTTTCCCGGGCCAGCGCGGCGAGCTCGGTGACCGGCTGGACCGCGCCCACCTCGTTGTTGGCCCACATGACGGTGACCAGGGCGACGCCGTCGGGGTCCTCGGCGATGGCCTCGGCCAGCGCCGCGGGGTGCAGGACGCCAGTCTCGTCGACCGGCAGCCAGTGCTCCGCCGCGTCCTCATGACCGGCCAGCCAGTGCACCGAGTCCAGCACCGCGTGATGCTCGATGGCGGTGGCCAGCACCCGGCGGGGCGGGGCGGCGGACCGGCCCAGGGCGGCCGCGCGGCGGGCCCAGTACAGGCCCTTCACCGCCAGGTTGTCGGCCTCGGTGCCGCCGCTGGTGAAGATCACCTCGCTGGGCCGGGCGCCGAACACCTCGGCGATCTGCTCGCGCGACTCCTCCACGACGCGCCGGGCGCGGCGGCCGGCGTTGTGCAGCGACGAGGGATTGCCCAGCTGGCCGAGCTCTTCCGTCATCGCGGCCAGTGCCTCAGGCAGCATCGGGGTGGTCGCGGCATGGTCCAGGTAGACCACGCAGTCCTCAGACGGCCGCGGGCGCGCAGACACGTAGTCGATGTACCCCATGACGGATTTCAGCCTAGTGGGCGTTCCGGTCCGCGGGCACGCCGCAGGACGCCTTCCGGGGCCGCACCTAGTTCGCCGAGCGCCGCTCGACCTCCTCGGTCAGCTGCGGCACCACCTGGAACAGGTCACCGACCACGCCGAAGTCGGCGAGCTCGAAGATCGGCGCCTCGGGATCCTTGTTGACCACCATGATCGTCTTGGAGGTCTGCATGCCGGCCCGGTGCTGGATCGCCCCGGAGATGCCCACCGCCAGGTACAGCTGCGGAGAGACCGTCTTGCCAGTCTGGCCCACCTGGAACTGATGCGGGTACCAGCCCGCGTCGGTCGCGGCCCGGGACGCGCCCACAGCCGCGCCGAGGGAGTCGGCCAGCTTCTCGATCAGCGCGAAGTTGTCGGCGTTGCCGACCCCGCGGCCACCGGACACCACGATCGCCGCCTCGGTGAGCTCTGGCCGCTCACCCCGCTCAGCCACCACCCGCTCGGTGATCTTGGCGGCCTTGGCGGCGTCGCTCAGCTCGATCCCGGCCGGCTCGATCTCCGCGGCGGCCGGTGCGGGCTCGGCCGCCACGGAGTTGGGCCGCACGGCGATGATCGGGGTCCCGGTTTTGACCGTCGACTGGACGACGATGGCGCCGCCGAAGATGGACTGCTCGGCGACCACGCCGTCGTCACCCGTGGTGAGCCCGACCGCGTCGGTGATCACCCCGGAGCCGATCTTGACCGCCAGCCGCCCGGCTACTTCCTTGCCCTCGCCGGTGGCGGCGAGCAGCACAGCCACCGGGGAGGTGCGGCCCACCAGCCCGGCCAGCACCTCGGCCGTTGGGGCGACGATGTAGTCCGCGACGTCGTCGCCGTCGGCCACGTAGACCTTGGCCGCGCCGAACTCGGCCAGCCGGTCCCGGCCGCCCTCCGCGCCCGCGCCGATCCAGACGGCCGCGGGCTCACCGAACTGGCGGGCCAGAGTGAGCAGCTCGCCAGTCACCTTCTTCACCGTCTCGCCGTCATGCTCGGCGAGAACCAGAACCTCAGCCATCGTCGGCCGTCCTTCCTTGGGGGCTCACGCTGCCCCGATGTCCTGTGCGCCGACTGTCCTGCGCGGCGACTGTCCTGCGGGCGACTGTCCTGTGCGTCGGCGGGCTGTGGCTCAGATGAACTTCTGCGCGGCGAGGAACTCGGCCGCCTTGCTCCCGCCGTCGCCCTCGTCCTTGACGACCGTGCCCGCCTCCCGCGGCGGGCGCTTGGCGAAGCTGACCACGGCGGTGGCGGCGCCATCCAGGCCGACCTGTCCCGCATCGATCCCGATGTCGGCCACGGTGAGCGTCTCGACCGGCTTCTTCTTGGCCGCCATGATGCCCCTGAAGGACGGGTAACGCGGCTCGTTGATCTTCTCCACCACGCTGATGACGGCGGGCAGGGTCGCCTCGACCTTGTCGTAGCCGTAGTCGGTCTGCCGGTGGATCCGCAGCGCGGTCCCGTCCACCTCGACCTCGCTGGCCAGCGAGACCTGCGGGACGCCGAGCCGCTCGGCCAGCATGGCGGCCATCACGCCCATCCGCGCGTCGGTGGACTCCGCACCCAGGATGACCAGGTCGAAGCCGATCCGGTCCAGGACCGCGGCCAGGACCGCCGACGTCTGCAGCGCGTCCGAGCCGGCCAGGCCGTCGTCGAGGACGTGCACCGCCTTGTCCGCGCCCATGGACAGCGCCTTGCGGATCGACTCACTGGCCTTGTCCGGGCCCATGGTGAGGATGGTGACCTCACCACCGTGCGCCTCGGCCAGGCGCAGCCCTTCCTCGATCGCGTACTCGTCGAGTTCGTTGATGACCCCATCGACCGGCGCCCGGTCCAGGCGCGAGTCCTCGGGCCTCAGGGTCCGTTCCGCCCACGTGTCCGGCACCTGCTTAACGCCAACGACGATGTTCATGACCGGCGGCCAACCTCCTTACCTTTCGCCGCAATCCAGGACTGGCCCTGGGTGGCCAGGCTGGGCCCGGTTAGCGGCGGCGCACCTTAAGGGTGCCAAACGCCCGGTCCTGGCTCACCCTCCGGGGGTCCCCTAGGTGCCTTGCGGTCGGACCAGGGAGGCGGACCAGGGGGCGGACCAGGATGTTACTTGCTAGTAGCTTACTCCTGCCGCGCGGCGTTTTCCGCCGCCTCGACGACGTTGACCAGCAGCATCGCCCGGGTCATCGGGCCGACCCCGCCCGGCATCGGGGCGACATAGCCGGCCACCTCGCGGACCTCGGGCGCCACGTCGCCAACCAGCCCCGCCTCGGTCCGGGTGATCCCCACATCGAGCACCGCGGCCCCGGGCCGGACCATGTCCGCGGTCAGCAGGCCGGGGCGGCCCGCGGCGACCACCACGATGTCCGCCTCCCGGGTGTGCGCGGCCAGGTCTTTGGTGCCGGTGTGGCACAGGGTGACGGTGGCGTTCTCGGTGCGCCGGGTGAGCAGCAGACCCAGCGCCCGCCCCACGGTAATCCCGCGACCGATCACGGTGACGTCGGCCCCGGCGATCGGCACGTCGTAGCGGCGGAGCAGTTCCACGATGCCCCGCGGGGTGCAGGGCAGCGACCCCGGCTCATTCAGCACGAGACGGCCGAGGTTCAGCGGGTGCAGCCCGTCCGCGTCCTTGTCCGGGTCGATCCGGCTGAGCACCCGGTTCGCGTCGACCCCGGCCGGCAGCGGCAGCTGGACAATGTAGCCGGTGCAGGCCGGGTCGGCGTTCAGCTCGTCCACCACCGCCTCGATCTGATCCTGGGTGGCGTCGGCCGGCAGGTCCCGCCGGATGCTGGCGATGCCCACCTCGGCGCAGTCGCGGTGCTTGCCGTTGACGTACGCCCGGCTGCCCGGATCGTCCCCGACCAGCACGGTGCCCAGGCCGGGCCGCACGCCGAGGGCGGCCACCCGCTCCTTGAGCTCGGCCTTGATCGCGGTCGCGGTCGCCTTACCGTCCAGGATGGTCGCCGTCATCGCGCGGTTACCCCCGTTGTGGTGGCTGAGTGGCCGGTGTGTGGGCGGCCGGCGGACGCTGGTCCGTCAGTGGAAGAAATGGCGCACTCCGGTGAGGTACATGGCGATCCCGGCCTGCTCGGCCGCCTCGATGCTGAGCTGGTCGCGGATGGAGCCACCTGGTTGCACCACAGCCCGGATCCCGGCGGCAGTCAGCACCTCCAGGCCGTCGGGGAACGGGAAGTACGCGTCGCTGGCCGCGACCGACCCGGCGGCACGCTCGCCCGCCCGGGAGACCGCCAGCCGGGCCGCGTCCACCCGGTTGACCTGGCCCATGCCCACGCCCACCGTGGCCAGCCCGGAGGCCAGCAGGATGGCGTTGGACTTGACGCTGCGGATGGCCCGCCAGGCGAAGGCCAGGTCAGCGAGCACCTCAGCCGACGCGGGCTGCCCGGTCTTGAGCTTCCAGCCGGCTGGGTCATCTCCGGGCGCGTCGATCTCGTCCGGGGTCTGCAGCAGCAGGCCGCCGTCCACCTGCCGCCATTCGGGCACGTGGCCGCCCCTGGCCGGCGGCGGGCAGGTCAGCAGGCGCAGGTTCTTGCTGCCGGACAGGATGTCCAGCGCGGCATCCTCGAAGCCCGGCGCGATGACGATCTCGGTGAAGATGTCCTTGACCTGGGCCGCCATCTCCGCGGTGACCACCCCGTTGGCGGCGATCACACCGCCGAACGCGGAAGCCGGATCGCACGCGTTCGCCTTCAGGTGCGCCTCGGCCAGGTCGGTGCCGAGGGCGATGCCGCACGGGTTGGAGTGCTTGATGATGGCCACGCACGGCTGGACGAAGTCGAACGCGGCCCGCCAAGCCGCGGCGGCGTCTACGTAGTTGTTGTACGACATGGCCTTGCCGTGCAGCTGGGTCGCCCCTGCGATGCCCGCCGGCGCCTCCCCGCCTGCCCGGCCGCCGCCCGCACTGCCGCTACCTGCACTGCCGCTACCTGCACTGCGGACGTAGAGCGCGGCGCGCTGGTGCGGGTTCTCCCCGTAGCGCAGCACCTCGCGCCGGGTCCACAGCGCCGCGGTCACGTCGGGCCAGCCAGTTTCCTCCGCCGTCTCGTCTGGCGCATAGCTCGAGGCGAACCAGGAGGCGACCGCGCTGTCGTAGGCCGCGGTGTGGGCGTAGGCGCGGGCCGCCAGCCGCCGCCGCTGCTGCAGCGTGAACCCGCCGCCGGCCACCGCCGCCTCGATGTCGCCGTACCGGGATGGATCGGTGATGACCGCGACATGCTCGTGGTTCTTCGCGGCCGCCCGGACCATGGCCGGCCCCCCGATGTCGATCTGCTCGACGCACTCGGCCGCCGGGGCACCGCTGCCTACCGCCGCCTCGAACGGGTACAGGTTCGACACCAGCAGCTGGAACGGCGCGATGCCCAGCTCGTCCAGCCGGGTCTGGTGGGCGGGCTTGCTCAGGTCGGCCAGCAGGCCGGCGTGCACCGCCGGGTGCAGCGTCTTGACCCGCCCGTCGAGGGCCTCCGGGAACCCGGTGACATCCTCCACCCGGGTCACCGGGACGCCCGCGGCACTGATCGTGTCCGCCGTACTGCCGGTGCTGACGATCTCCACGCCGGCCGCGTGCAGCGAGCGCGCCAGGTCACTGAGCCCCGTCTTGTCGTACACGCTGATCAGCGCCCGCTTGATCGGCACCCTCGTCACCCTGCGGCCCTCGCCTTCCCGGCCTTCGCCTTCCCGGCCTTCGCCTTCCCGGCCTTCGCATTCACTGCCCGATCCTTACCTTCCTGCCCTGGACGGCCCACCCGTCGCGGACCATCCGGCCCACAGTCTCCACGAGCAGGGTCCGCTCGGCCACCTTGACCCGCTCGTGCAAGGTCGTCTCGTCGTCGTCATCCAGCACCGGGACCGCCGCCTGGGCGATCACCGGGCCGGTGTCGGTGCCCGCATCTACCAGGAACACGGTGCACCCGGTCAGCTTCACCCCGTGCTCGAGCGCGTCACGCACGCCGTGCATGCCCGGGAACGCGGGCAGCAGGGCCGGGTGAGTGTTGATCAGGCGCCCGCCGAACTCGTCCAGGAACGGCGGGCCGACCAGCTTCATGAACCCGGCCAGGATGACCAGGTCCGGATGGGCCCCGCGGCAGGACGCGGTGAGCGCCTCGTCCCAGTCCGCCCGGCTCGGATAGTCCTTGACCCGGTGCGTGAACGTGGGTACCCTCGCCCGTTCCGCGCGGGCCAGCGCCTCGATGCCGGTCCGGTCGGCACCGACCGCCACCACGTCCGCGCCATAGGCCTCATCCGCGCACGCATCCAGCAAGGCCTGCAGGTTCGTGCCCGCGCCCGAGACCAGAACCACCAGGCGTGAGCGCATGCGGCCACGATAACCGCATCGGGGCAATGGGATCGCCCACCGGCCCGCAGAGGGCAAAATAGGAGGCTGTGTCCGCATCCGGCCCCGGAACACCCCCGTACCTGCCCCCTGGAGCACCCCGCTGATGCCCCCTGTAGCCCAGCCGCCACCACCCCCCGAGTCCGCTGAGCCCGCCGCGCCGGACGCCGCCGCCCTGGGTATGCCGCCAGCCGGCCACACGGAGCAGGATGCCCGCGCGGAGCAGGACCACCGGGAGAAGGAGCGTCACGCGGAGCAGGACCGCCGCGCGGAGCAGGACCGCCGGGCGGCGGACCGGGCGACGGCGTCTCCGGCCGAGGCGTCTCCCGGTCTGACCGCGCGGCAGCAGCCGCTGGCCAAGGCCAAGCCCGCCGGGCGCACGGATCCGGCGAACCAGCGGCGGACGGCCGCGGCGTTCCTCCTCTCCGTGCTCAGCCTGTTCGGCGTGCTCGGCCTCAGCAACTTCCAGCGGGGCGTCTACATCGTGGCGTTCGCCCTGGTCGCCGGGGCCATGGCCATCTGGCTGGCGGTCACCGCGATCACGCGGTCCCGGCGCGGCCGGACCGCCGGGCCCCGGGGGGCGGTCGTGGTCATCGTGATCGGCGGAGTCGGGGTGCTGATCAGCTGCGCCCTGCTGGCCGGGTTCGCGTTGTTCGGCAGCCAGGCGTCGACGTTCACCCAGTGCCTGAGCGGGGCGAACACGATCGCCGCGCAGCAGTCGTGTCAGTCCCAGTTCATGCGGGCCGTCAAGGACGCCGGGGGCTGAGCGGTCAGGCTCAGGGAGTCACGGCCTGGTCCGGACAGGCTGGTCAGGGCAGGGATGCGGGTCCGGGCGGATCGGCCCGGCCGCTGTCCCGTCCGTCTTCCGCGTCTCCCCACGGATCGACGTAGATGTAGTGCCCGCTCACCTCGCCCGCTCGGCCACCGGCCGCCAGGTCAAGTCCGCTTCCTTGGGCGTCAGGCCCCAGCCGGTCAGCGTCATGGGCCCCGGCCCCCGGGATGACCACGCTGGCGGGGGTGAAACGGCGCATCCGATACCAGTTCACCAGGCCTGCGGTAACCGCGGCGGCGACGCCGACCTCGAGCACGGACACCACCCCGGCCTGCCATCCGGATGGCCCGACTGCGGTCAGCCGCCCGCTGCCCAGCGGGCCGCCAGCGAAGGCCGCGAGCAGTCCCAGGGCACACCCGGTGACCACGCCGCAGGCGAAGCCCCAGAGCGGCGCCAGCTCGACCGCCGGGGTGGGCGCCGCCCGGGCGGTCAGCAGCCCGCCAAACGCCCCGGCCAGGTACGGCACGCTGAGCATGAGCATGGACACCCAGCCGGGCACGGACGAATGCGCGCCGGCGGGCAGCGCCGCGAGCATGGGCAGCATCGGCAGCGGGCCCAGCGCGGACCCGGTAGGCGCGACCACGGTGCCGGTGCCGAACGCGAACCCGGGGCCCAGCGTGTAGCAGATCGACCACACGACGGCGTTAGGCACGAAGGCGATCTGGGCCAGCAGCAGCAGGGCCCCGCCCACTACACCGGGCGCGAGCGCCACGTCGACTGACCGGAAGCCGCCCATGTTCGCGCTGAGGGAGGCACCGGCCAGGATGGCTCCGGCCCCGGTCAGCACGGCGAGCGCGCCGACCGACCCGAGGAACACGGCCCGCGAGCGCGGGGACAGCAGGTGGATCAGCCGGCCCCAGGGAGCCAGTGCCCGGGCGCCCCCGAGCCCCCCCGCGACCAGGGCGATCAGGAAGCCGGACAGGACGGCCTGCGGTACTGAGGGTGTGGCCAGCGTGGACTGCCCGGCGAGTGCCAGCGCCCCGGCCACCAGCGCGTACGGCACCGCCAGCGCTAGGGCCGCGTAGCCGACGTCGGAGAGCCGGGCGACCTGCCCCTGGCGGACCACCCAGCGGCCCGCGGCCCAGAGCAACGCGCCGGGGATCAGCACCAGGCCCAGCGGCAGCATCCCGATCCGCCCGGTCCCGTGCAGCGCGAACCCGACGTGGTGGCCCACCAGCCAGAGGTCCGCGGCGGTGCGGAGCACGCCGGTTAGCCCGACGCCCGCGTGCGGGGCAGCGATCCAGCCGGCGAGCACCAGCAGGGTGATGAAGACCAGGCCACTGCCCGCAGCGGCACACGCCGCGATCGCGCCGGTGACCACCAGCGGGCGGTTCGGCCGGGCGAACGGCCCGCCCGACCCGTCGCGGCCGCCGTCGGCACGCTCAGCGGGCGGGGCAGATGCGGTCATGAACCCCAATCCTGGCCATCACCCGGCCAGGGAGCGTGGAGGCGCGCCGCGTCAGGCGCCCTGGCTCAGCTAGCCCGCATGATCTCGCGGACGAGGCGGGCGGTCTCGCTGGGCGTCCGGCCGACCCGTACTCCGACCTTCTCCAGCGCTTCCTTCTTGGCCTGCGCGGTGCCCGCGGAACCGGAGATGATCGCGCCCGCGTGGCCCATGGTCTTGCCTTCCGGGGCGGTGAAGCCCGCCACATAGGCCACCACGGGCTTGGTCACGTGCGCCTCGACGTAGGCAGCGGCCCGTTCCTCAGCGTCCCCGCCGATCTCGCCGATCATCACGATCGCGTCGGTCTCCGGATCGTCCTGGAACGCGGCCAGGCAGTCGATGTGCGTGGTGCCGATGATGGGGTCACCGCCGATCCCCACCGCGGTGGAGAAGCCTATGTCCCGCAGCTCGTACATCATCTGGTAGGTCAGCGTGCCGGACTTGGACACCAGCCCGATCCGCCCCTCGGTGGTGATGTCGGCCGGAATGATCCCCGCGTTCGACTTGCCTGGTGAGGCGACCCCGGGGCAGTTGGGCCCGACGATCCGGGTGGCGTTGCCCTTGGCGCTGGCGTAAGCCCAGAATTCCGCGCTGTCGTGGACCGGGATGCCCTCAGTGATCACGATCACCAGCGGGATGCCCGCGTCCACGGCCTCGATCACCGCGGCCTTGGTGCCCGCCGGCGGGACGAAGACCACCGACACGTCCGCGCCGGTCGCGGCCATGGTCTCCGCGACCGTGCCGAACACGGGCACCGAGCTGCCGCCCAGGTCCACGGTCTGCCCGGCCTTGCGTGGGTTGGTGCCCCCCACGACCGTGGTGCCCGCGGCGAGCATCCTGCGGCCGTGCTTGGTGCCTTCCGACCCGGTGATGCCCTGGATCATGACCCGGCTGTCGCCGGTCAGGAAAATCGCCATCTCATGCTCCCGTCGGGGCGGCAGCGGCCAGTTCCGAGGCACGCCGGGCTGCGTCATCCATGGTCGCGACCTGCTCGACCACCGGCAAACCCGCGTCGGCGAGGATGCGGCGGCCCTCCTCGGCCTTGTTGCCGTCCAGGCGGACCACGATCGGGTGCCGGACTTCCTGGCCCTGGCTGGCCAGCATGCCGATGGCCGACACGATCCCGTTGGCCACCGCGTCACACGAGGTGATGCCGCCGAACACGTTGACCAGGACACTGCGGACCGACGCGTCGGACAGCACGATCTCCAGGCCGTCCGCCATCACCTCCGCGGAGGCACCCCCGCCGATGTCCAGGAAGTTCGCGGGGCGCATCCCGCCGAACGGCTCCCCGGCCAGGGCCACCACGTCCAGGGTGGACATGACCAGCCCGGCCCCGTTGCCGATGATGCCGACCTGGCCCTCGAGCTTGACGTAGTTGAGGTGCTTGGCCTTGGCCCGCGCCTCGATCGGGTCGGATGCCCCGGGGTCCTCGAACTTGGCGTGGTCCTGGCGGAAGGCCGCGTTGTCGTCCAGGCTGACCTTCCCGTCCACGGCGAGCACATCGCCCTGGTCGGTCAGGGCCATGGGATTGACCTCGACCAGGGTGGCGTCCTCGTCGGCAAACACGGCCCAGAGCCGCTCCGCGAGCAGCGCCGCCTTCGCGGCCGCCTCGGCCGGGATCCCGCCCGCCGCGATGATCTCCGTGGCCTTGGCCGCATCCACCCCGGTCAGCGGGTCGACGGGGATCCGGGCGACCGCCTCGGGGTTGGTGTGGGCGACCTCCTCGATCTCCATGCCGCCCTGCACCGAGCAGATCGCCACGAACGTCCGGGCCGCCCGGTCCAGCAGGAAGGACAGGTAGTACTCCTGGGCGATGTCCACGGCCTCGGCGATCAGGACCTTGTGCACCGTGTGGCCCTTGATGTCCATGCCGAGGATCTGGCGGGCCTTGGCCTCCGCCTCGTCCGGGCCATTGGCGAGCTTGACGCCGCCGGCCTTTCCGCGGCCGCCGGCCTTCACCTGGGCCTTCACCACGACCAGGGACGAGCCGTCGGCCTCGTAGCTGGCCGCGATCTCGCGTGCCTCTTCGGCGGTGGAGGCAACCTGGCCACGCTGTACGGGTACCCCGTACTCGGCGAACAGTTCCTTCGCCTGATACTCAAACAGGTCCACTAGCGTCCGTCCTCGGGATGACCTCTGGTGAGCAGGATTCCGCACGCAGCCTACCGGGGTACGTCGCTCCCTTTCCCGCTCACCCCGCGCGCCGCGACCCCGCGCGGTTGCGCTCAGCGCGCCGGCCTCCCGCAAACGTCCGCCCCGCCGCGGCCCGGGCGGGGGTTCCGTGGGCGGGGTTGCGCGGGGCGGGGTTGCGCGGGGCGGGCAGGCCCGGACCGGCCATGCGGCAGTGAGGGCGCGCTCGCGTGCCAAGCAGCGCCCGCTACCTTCACCCGCCCGATCCCCCCACAGCGTGCCCGACCGACCCCACCCGCCCCTTCGTGATCATGACTTGAGTGTCGTCCCAACGACACTCAAGTCATGATCACGAAGGGGCGGCGCCGGGCACGCTGCGGGGGCCCGTCGTGGCAGGCAGCGCGAGGGCCCGCCCGTGACGGGGCGTCGCGAGGGACAGCAACGCCGGCCCGGACGGCCCGCCAGGGCGTCCGGGTCTGGGCCCAAAGTTGTCGGACTCTGGTGCGAGGCTGCTGCCGTGAGACGGTCAGCCAGAACGGATCAGGCCGCGTTAGGCCGACTGCTCCGCGAGCAGGAGTCCGTCATCTCCCGCGCCGAGGCGCTGGGCTGCGGCATGACTCCAAGCCAGTTGCGGCATCGGCTCCGCCCGGAAGGGCCGTGGCAGCGGCTCCTACCCGGCGTCTACCTAACTATGACGGGCATCCCGACCCGGGCGCAGAACGAGATCGCGGCCCATCGCTACGCCGGTCCGGGCAGTGTGATCACCGGCATGGCAGCGTTACGCCGCCACGGTATCCGGGTGCCAGAGTCCCAATTCGTCACGGTCCTGATTCCCGGCCACAAGGTCCGCGAGAGCCGGGATTTCGTCAAGGTCTGGGCGACCACGCGCATGCCTGAGTTCGTGTTCACCGATGGTCCCGTCCGGTTCACGGAGGCGGCCCGCGCGGTGGCGGACGCCTCGCGGGAGCTGGGGTCGTTCCGGGAGGTGCGGGCGGTCGCCGCGGATGCTGTGCAGCGCCGCCGGTGCCGGTTAGATCAGCTCACCGAGGAACTCGCGCAGGCGCCGGTGCGCCAGTCGGCGTGGCTGCGCAGGGCCTTAGCCGAGGTCGCGGACGGCGTCCGCTCGGTCGCGGAGGGGGATCTGCGCAGCCTGATCCGGGCGGCCCGGCTGCCTTTACCCATGTTCAACGCCCGGCTGTACATAGGCCCGGACCTCCTCGCCGTGGCGGACGCGTGGTGGCCGGACGCGGCAGTGGCCGTCGAAGTGGACTCCCGGGAGTGGCACCTGTCGCCAGAGGACTGGGAGCGGACCTTGCGCCGGTCCAGGCAGATGAGCGCTACGGGGATCATCATGGTGCACGTCACCCCGCACCAGATTAGGACCGAGCCCGAGAGGATCGTCGCGGACATCCGGTCCGCGCTGCGGGCCGGGCAGGCTCGGCCAACGCTGGCCATACGGACGCTCCCGGCGGTCGGCTAGCCAGCAGCAAGCCGGCCAGCAGTCAGCCGGCGGTCAGCTGCCTTGCTGCGCGGAAACTTCCGTGGTGGCCTGGCCGCCCAGGTGTGACTCCACCCACTCGACGATCTCGTACGTGGATGCGCCCGGCGTGAAGATCTTGGCCACGCCCAGCCGCTCGAGCTCGGTGATGTCGGCCTCGGGCACGATGCCTCCGCCGAAGACCACGATGTCGCTGGCCCCGCGCTCGGCCAGCAGTTCCAGGACCCGGCTGAACTGGATCATGTGCGCCCCGGACAGGATGGACAGGCCGACGGCGTCGGCGTCCTCCTGGATGGCCGCGGAGACGATCTGCTCAGGGGTCTGGTGGAGCCCGGTGTAGATGACCTCCACGCCCGCGTCGCGCAGCGCCCTGGCCACTACCTTGGCCCCGCGGTCATGACCGTCCAGGCCAGGCTTGGCGATGACGACCCGGATCGTTCCCATGAACCTGCCTCCCGGCCCCGCGATTGTCTGTCCACCGCAGGGTAACCCGCCAGTAAATCTGCGCCACGGGCCGGGCAGCCACGATCAGCCACCGCGCGCCCGCCACGACCCTCCGGGCTAGAGCTTCTCGATGGGCGCGTAGCGCAGCACCAGGTGCTTGATCCCGTACTCGCCGCCGAAGTCGATCTTGGCTTCGGGGTCGTCACCCCGGCCTTCGACGGACAGCACCGTGCCGAGCCCATAAGCGTCGTGCGTCACCTTGTCGCCCGGGCTGAGCGACGGCACGCGCCGGTTGCCAGGCCCGCGGCCGCCCGGGCGCTGGGCCAGCCGCTCCGACGCGGGTGCCGTCACCGCCCGCTCATCGCGGCGCCACTCGATCAGGTGGCCGGGAATCTCGTCCAGGAACCTCGACTGCTGGTGATACTCGGGCCGGCCCCACCAGGTGCGGGCCGCCGCCCGGGTGAGGTAGAGCCGGTGCTGCGCCCGGGTGATGCCCACGTAGGCCAGGCGCCGTTCCTCTTCGAGTTCCTTGTCGTCGGTCATCGAGCGCTGGTGCGGGAAGACGTGCTCCTCCATCCCGGTGAGGAACACCACCGGGAACTCCAGGCCCTTGGCGGTGTGCAGGGTCATCAGCGTGACCACGCCGCCGTGGCGTTCCCCGTCGGGGATCTCGTCAGCGTCCGCCACCAGGGATACCTGCTCCAGGAAGTCGGTGAGCGTCCCGTCCGGCCGCTGAGCATCGAACTCCCGGGCCACCGATACGAGCTCGTTCAGGTTCTCGATCCGGCTCGCGTCCTGCAGATCGGTGGAGTTCTGCAACTCGGCCAGGTAGCCGGACCGGTCCAGGATCATCTCGGCCAGGTCGGCCACGGGCAGGCCCGCTTCCGCCTCGGCCCGCAGCGCGGCCATCAGTTCGTTGAACGACGCGATGGCCTTGGCCGACCGGCCGGCCAGCCCGGGCACGTCGTCGGGCCGGGCGAGGGCCGTAGCGAACGTGATCCGGTCACGCTGCGCCAGCGCGGCCACGCAGGCCTCGGCCCGGTCCCCGATGCCCCGCCGGGGCACGTTGAGGATCCGCCGCAGCGACACCTCGTCCTCGGGGTTGGCGGTCAGCCGCAGGTAGGCCAGCAGGTCACGGACCTCGCGGCGCTCGTAGAAGCGGACCCCGCCGACCACCTTGTAAGGCAGGCCGGCCCGGATGAACACTTCCTCGAAGACCCGGGACTGCGCGTTGGTCCGGTAGAACACGGCGACCTCGCCGGCTGTGGCTTCGCGCTCGTCCGAGAGGCGATCCACCTCCTCAGCCACGAACGCGGCCTCGTCGTGCTCGCTATCGGCCACGTAGCCCACGATCGGCGGGCCGTCGCCCGCGTCGGACCACAGGTTCTTGGGCACGCGGCCGGTGTTGCGGGACACCACCGCGTTGGCCGCGGCCAGGATGTTCTGCGTGGAGCGGTAGTTCTGCTCCAGCATGACCACGCTCGCATCGGTGAAGTCCCGGGTGAACTCCTCGATGTTGCGGATGGTGGCGCCGCGGAACGCGTAGATGGACTGGTCCGCGTCACCGACCACGACCAGCTCGGCGGGCGGCAGAGGGCCCGCGTCCTCGCCGTCGGATTGCCAGGCCGGGTGCGAGACCAGCTCCCTGACCAGCATGTACTGCGCGTGGTTGGTGTCCTGGTACTCATCCACCAGGATGTGCCGGAACTGCCGCCGGTACGTCTCGGCGACCTCGGGGAAGGCCTGCAGCAGGTTGACCGTGACCATGATCAGGTCGTCGAAGTCCATCGCGCCCGCGGCGACCAGGCGGCGCTGGTACTCGGCGTACGCCTGGGCCAGGGCCTTGTCCCGGTAGTTGTCCGCGCGGGTGAGGAACGTCTCGTAGTCGACGAGCTCGTTCTTGAGGTTGGACACCTGGGCCAACATCTGCTTCGGCGGGTGGTGCTTGGAGTCCAGGTCGAGCTCGCGGCACACCAGGGTCATCAGCCGCTGCGAGTCAGCCTGGTCGTAGATCGAGAACGAGGACGGGTACCCGAACCGGGACGCCTCCCGGCGCAGGATCCGCACGCAGGCGGAGTGGAACGTCATCACCCACATGGCCCGCGAGCGCAGCCCGGTGAGCTCGCCCACCCGGGCCTTCATCTCGCCCGCCGCCTTGTTGGTGAACGTGATGGCCAGGATCTCGCTCGGGCTGACCTCCCGCGCGGCCAGCAGGTAGGCGATCCTGCGGGTCAGCACCCTGGTCTTGCCCGACCCCGCACCCGCCACGATGAGGAGCGGCGAGCCCTGGTGCACGACGGCCTCCCGCTGCTGCGGGTTCAGGCCATCCAGGAGGGAATCAGCGGCTGTGTCGGCGGTCACCTATCAAGCGTAGGCGCTGCCGCCGACAGCCCGCCCGGCGTACCGGCAGCCGGCCCGGGTTACTCGTCTGGGACCAGGGTCGGCGTGGCCCGGGTCAGGGTCTCCTTCTTGAAGAACGGGGGCCTGGTGATCCGCATGTAGATGAATCCGGCTACCCCGGCCACCGCGGCGAAGAAGGCGATGAGGAAGATCCCGCCGATCTCCCAGTGCAGGCCGGGCACCGTCCAGAAGGTGTAGCCGAAGGTCGCCGTCCAGTCACTCTGGAGGGCGTAGATACCCGCCCCCCACATGATCAGCCAGCCGAGCCCGGGGATGATGCCGCGCATCCAGAGGTTCCGGGCGCTGCTCGTCAGCGTCTTGCGGTAGTACCAGACGCAGGAGAGGGCGGTCAGGCCGTAGTAGAAAGCGATGTAGATGCCGATCGCAGTGACCGCGTCGTAGATGACGTTTCCGCCCGAGATGTAGTTCATCAGGACGTAGAGGACGATCGAGACACCGCCCATCGCGAGGGTGGACACCGTCGGCGTCAGGTACTTGCGGTGGATCTTGGCGAACGAGTCCGGGAGGGCCTTGTAGGCGGCCATCGACAGGGTCGTGCGGGCAGTCGGGAGGATGGTCGTCTGGGTGGAGGCTGCGGCCGAGCTGAGGACCATCAGGATCAGCAGCCTGGACAGCGTGGTGCCGAGGGCACCGCCGCCGAAGATCGCGCCGCCGAGCACCGACAGCACATCGCCGCCGTGTGCCTGGTTGGACAGCCCGATCCCCTTCGAGCCGATGCCGGCGAACGATACTGCTGCGAAGATCACAATCAAGTACGTGACCAGCAGCAGCACCGTGGAGATGATGGCCGCCTGGCCCGGGGTCTTGTTCTTGTCCTTGGTTTCCTCGTTGACCGAGACGGCGGTGTCCCAGCCCCAGTAGATGAACAGCATCAGGATGATCCCGCCGAGGAAGGCCGAGAGCGGCAGGTGGGTCGGGACCAGCCAGCTGATGCTCGGATGAACCGACGATGCCGGGTGATGCCCGGTCCCGACCTTGATCAGCGCGGTCGCCGAGAGCACCACGAGCATGACGAGCTCGATGCTCAGGAGTACCTTCTGGAAGTTCGCCGAGACCTCGATGCCGCGATAGCAGATATAGGTCATGGCAACGATCCAGATGACGCCCACGAGCAGCACCCAGCCGCTGGCTGGGTTGGTCCCGATGGAGCTGTTCGGGCCCTGGATCAGCAGGAACACGTACTGACCCGCGACCTGCGCCAGGCTGGCCATGACCAGGATGTCAGCCGCGACGATGCCCCAGCCGCCGGCCCAGCCGGTCTTCGGGCCGAACGCCCTCGCCGCCCAGGTGAAGGTGGTCCCGCAGTCGGGATCCGCCTTATTCATCTCGCTGTAGCCGATCGAGCAGAACAGGATCGGGATGAAGGCCAGCAGGGCGACCGCCGGGGCCTTGAAGCCGACCAGGACCACGACAAAGAGGAGGGTCGCGGCCAGGCTATAGGCGGGGGCCGTCGAGGCCACTCCCATGACAACACTGGACACCAGGCCCAGGGCGCCGGTCTTCAGCCCCTTGTCCCTGGATTCTTCGACTGGCTGAGCCTCCGGCGTAGCGGTCGCCATGGCTCCCCCTCCTGGCAACTACCCGAGCGGGTCGGGTGCAGAAACTCGGACAAGACCGGCCGGCTGGTCCCGGACGGAGTGTCCCGCCGGGAGGGCCGATCCGGGTCGGCTAAAGCGTTTGCAGACAGTGCGTAGCGTCAACTATAAGCATGTACCCAACTGCCACGGTTCTAGCACGAATAACCCCTGTCGGCAACGATTTCAGTCGTAACAGGTACGTATCACGACTGTTCCCGTGTTGTACCGGCGCCTAAAAGGCTAGGATCGCAGGCATGCGCATCCTTCTTGTGGGGGCTGGCGGGGTGGGTACGGCCTTCGCCCGGATCGCTGCCCGCCGCCCCTTTGCCGATCTCGTCATCGCCGACTACGACCTGGCCCGGGCCCAGCACGCGGCCGCCGCGAAGGACGGTTACCACGCCGTCCAGCTTGACGCCCGGGACGAGGCCGCCACCGCGGCCCTGCTCACCGAGCACCGCTGCGACGCGCTGATGAACGCCACGGACCCGCGGTTCGTGATGCCGCTGTTCAACGCGGCGCTGCGGGCGGGCACCCACTACCTGGACATGGCGATGTCGCTGTCCCACCCGCACCCGGACGCGCCGTACCGCCAGACCGGGGTCAAGCTGGGCGACGACCAGTTCGCCCTGGACGACCAGTGGCAGCAGGCGGGCAAGCTGGCGCTGGCCGGCATGGGCGTGGAGCCGGGCCTGTCCGATGTGTTCGCCCGGTACGCCGCCGACGAGCTGTTCGGCGAGATCGACCAGCTCGGCGTGCGGGACGGCGCCAACCTGGAGGTGGCCGGCTACGACTTCGCCCCCACCTTCTCCATCTGGACCACGATCGAGGAATGCCTCAACCCGCCGGTCGTCTGGGAGAAGGGGCAGGGCTGGTTCACTACCCCGCCGTTCAGCGAGCCCGAGGTGTTCGACTTCCCGGCCGGCATCGGCCCGGTCGAGTGCGTCAACGTGGAGCACGAGGAAGTACTGCTGATGCCCCGCTGGGTCGACGCCCGCCGGGTGACGTTCAAGTACGGGCTGGGCGCCGAGTTCATCGGCGTCCTGGAGACCCTGCACAAGCTGGGCCTGGACCGGACTGACCCGGTCGCGGTGGGCGCGGCCAGCGTCTCGCCCCGGGATGTGGTGGCCGCGTGCCTGCCGGACCCGGCCACGCTGGGCGACAAGATGACCGGCGTGACGTGTGCGGGCACCTGGGTGACCGGGACCGGCCAGGACGGTGCGCCCCGTGAGGTCTACCTGCACCACGTGGTGGACAACGCCTGGTCCATGGCGGAATACGGCTCCCAGGCGGTGGTCTGGCAGACCGCCGTCAACCCGGTGGTGGCGCTCGAGCTGATCGACTCGGGCGCCTGGTCCGGCACGGGGGTGCTCGGCCCGGAGGCCCTGCCGCCCGTTCCCTTCCTGGATCTGCTGGCCGACTATGGTTCGCCCTGGGCCTGCGAGGAGCGGACCCCGGCGCCCCAGCCCTGACGAGCAACATCCAGAGCCCAACCCCTGAAACACCGAACGGAGGCCCGTGGTGGAAGAGTTGCGTAACTACATCGGCGGCCAGTGGACGGACACCGCGTTCGACCGCCGGTCCGAGCTAATCGACCCGAGTACCGGCGAAGTCTTCGCCAGCGCCCCGGTATCCAGCGAAACCGAGGTGGACGCGGCGTTCGCCTCGGCGGCCGAGGCCTTCCCGGGCTGGCGCGATTCCACGCCGGCGGAGCGGAGCCTGGCCCTGCTCCGCATCGCGGACGCCATCGAGGCCCATGCCGACGAGCTGGTCAAGGCGGAGTCGCAGAACACCGGCAAGCCAATCGCGCTGACGCTGTCCGAAGAGATCCCGCCGATGGTGGACCAGATCCGCTTCTTCGCGGGTGCGGCGCGGATGCTGGAAGGCCGCTCGGCTGGTGAGTACATGTCCGGGTTCACCTCGTTCATCCGGCGTGAGCCGATCGGGGTGTGCGCCGCGGTCACGCCGTGGAACTACCCGATGATGATGGCGGTGTGGAAGTTCGGCCCCGCCCTGGCCGCGGGCAACACCATGGTGCTCAAGCCGTCCGACACCACCCCGGTGTCCACCCTGCTCCTGGCCGAGCTGATGGGCGACGTCCTGCCGCCGGGCGTGTTCAACGTGGTCTGCGGGGACCGGGACACCGGTCGCGCCCTGGTCACCAACCCCGTGCCGCAGATGGTCTCGATCACCGGGAGCGTCCGGGCCGGCCGTGAGGTGGCCATCGCCGCCGCGGCCGACCTCAAGAAGGTCCACCTCGAGCTGGGCGGCAAGGCCCCGGTGATCGTCTTCGACGACGCCGACCCGGTCAAGACCGCCGAGGGCATCGCGATCGCCGGGTACTTCAACGCCGGCCAGGACTGCACGGCCGCGACCAGGGTGCTGGCCGGCCCGCGCATCGCCGCCGATCTGGCCGATGCCCTGGTCGAGCAGGCCCGGGAGCAGACCGTGGCTGGCCCCGACGTGCCCGACGCCGACTTCGGGCCGCTGAACAACGAGAACCAGCTGGCCCGGGTCAGCGGGTTCATCGACCGGCTGCCCACCCACGCGGAGGTGCGTACCGGGGGCAACCGGATCGGCAGCCGCGGCTACTTCTTCGAGCCCAGCGTGGTCACCGGGCTGCGCCAGGACGACGAGATCATCCAGCAGGAGGTGTTCGGCCCGGTCATCACAGTCCAGGAATTCAGTGCCGAGGACGAGGCACTGGCCTGGGCCAACGGGACCGAGTACGGCCTGGCCTCGTCGGTGTGGACCACCGACCACGGCCGCGCCATGCGGATGGCCCGCGGGCTGGACTTCGGCTGCGTGTGGATCAACACGCACATCCCGCTGGTCGCCGAGATGCCGCATGGCGGCTTCAAGCACTCCGGCTACGGCAAGGACCTGTCCATGTACGGGTTCGAGGACTACACCCGGATCAAGCACGTCATGTCATCCCTGGACTGACCGGGGTAAGCAGCCGGAGGCCCCCCGGACCCGCTCCGGGGGGCCTCCTCCTCGTCCCATGCCCGCCCGCCGCTCTGGCGCCGGCCGCCCGCCGCACCCGCCCGCCAGCCGCACCCAGAGCCCCCCGGCGGCGTCCGTAGGATCGGGATCATGCTCAGTGACTCCGAGATCCAGCGGATCCTCGTGCTGGCCGCCCACCCAGACGACATCGACTTCACCGCCGCGGGCACCATCGCGCTCTGGACCGACGCCGGGATCGAGGTCACCTACTGCCTGGTCACCGACGGTGACGCGGGCGGCTTCGACGAGAGCGTCCCGCGGGGGGAGATAGCCCCGCTGCGCCGCAAGGAGCAGACGGCGGCGGCCGCGGCGGTGGGCGTGCACGATCTCCGGTTCCTCGGCTACCCGGACGGGCGGGTGGAGCCGACCCTGGGCCTCCGCAAGGACCTGGCCCGGGTGATCAGGCAGGTCCGGCCGGACCGCGTGGTGTGCCCGTCCCCGGAGCGCAACTACCAGCGGATCGTGGCCAGCCATCCCGATCACCGCGCGGTGGGCTCCGCATCCCTGGACGCGGTCTACCCGGACGCCCGGAACGCCTTCGCCTTCCCCGAACTGCTCGCGGACGAGGGACTGGCCGCCTGGACGGTGCGCGAGGTGTGGGTCTCGGCCGCCCCGGCCGCCGACCACTATGTGGACATCACGGTCAAGTTTGACCAGAAGGTCGCGGCGCTGCGGGCCCACGAGAGCCAGACCGGGCACCTGGACGACCTGGAGGGGTTCCTGCGCGGCTGGCTGAGCCGGACGGCTGAGCGGGGCGGGCTCCCGGCCGGCCGGCTGGCCGAGATGTTCCAGGTGCTCGACACCGCCTGACCGGCACTTAATGCTCCCTAACGGTTTCATCGCGTTACTGATGTGTATCAGGATGAGCCCGGGCGGGGGCTGGTGCGCGGGGGGGCCGCCGTCCTAGGTTGTCATCAGGAGCCACAGCCGTCTCCACAGGAGGAGCTCGGATGACACGGATAACCGTCAAGGTCGATGGCGTCACTTATGAGGACGACGTCGAACCCCGCCTGCTGCTGGTGCATTACTTGCGGGAGCGCGTCGGCAAGACCGGCACCCCCATCGGGTGCGACACCTCTAACTGCGGCGCATGCACCGTCCACCTCGATGGGATCTCGGTCAAGAGCTGTTCTGTCCTGGCAGTCCAGGCGGATGGCAGTGAGATCACCACCATCGAGGGTCTCGCGAACGGCGAGTGGCACCCGCTGCAGAAGGCGTTCCACAGCGAGCACGCGTTGCAGTGCGGGTACTGCACCCCCGGAATGATCATGGCTGCGGCCGATCTGCTGCGGGAGAACCCCGACCCGAGCGACCAGGAGATCCGCGAGGGCCTCGAGGGCAACCTCTGCCGGTGCACCGGCTACGAGAACATCGTCCGCGCGGTACGGCGCGCGGCCGGGACGGAGGTGACGTCGGCATGACCGCCGAGACGCAGGCCCAGCCGGTTACCGAGCTCGGCCGGGCCCGGCCCCGCAAGGAAGACGCCCGCCTGGTCACCGGGCAGACTAACTGGACCGACAACCTCATCCTGCCCGGGATGCTGCACATCGCGTACGTGCGCAGCCCCTTCGCGCACGCCAAGATCACCCGGGTGGACGTGAGCCGGGCGCTCCAGTCCCCGGGTGTCATCGCCGCCTTCTCCGGCGCCGACTTCGCGGACGAGCAGGGCAGCCTGCCCTGTGCCTGGCCGGTCACTCCCGACATCGTCATGCCCGCCCACCCGCCGATGGCCACCGACGAGGTCCGCTACGTCGGCGAGGCCGTGGCCTGCGTGGTGGCCCGCGATCGGTACGCGGCCGCGGACGCGCTCGAGGCCGTCGACGTGGATTACGATCCGCTGCCGCCGGTGCTGGACATCCGGACCGCGCTGGACGAGTCCTCGCCCAAAGTGCACGAGGCCGGGAACAAGAGCTTCGAGTGGGTGTTCGGCAACGGCGACATCGACGCCGCGTTCTCCGGCGCCCCGGTGGTCCTCGAGCGGAACTACCGCCAGCAGCGGCTGATCCCCAGCGCCATGGAACCCCGCGCGGTGGTGGCCAGCTGCGTGGGCGGCGAGTTCACCCTCTGGTCATCCACCCAGATCCCGCACGTGCTGCGGGTCATGCTGGCCCTGGTCACCGGCATCCCGGAGCAGAACATCCGGGTGATCGCGCCCGACGTGGGCGGCGGTTTCGGCTCCAAGCTCCAGGTCTGCGCCGAGGAAGTACTGGCCCTGCTGATCGCCCGCAGGCTGGGCCGGCCGGTCAAGTGGACCGAGTCACGCAGCGAGGGCAACCTGACCGTGCACCACGGCCGGGACCAGTGGCAGCGGATCAGGATCGCCGCGGACCGGGACGGCCGGCTGCGCGGGCTGTCCGTGGATCTGCTGGCCGACATGGGTGCCTACCTGATGCTGGTCACCCCGGGCGTGCCCCTGCTGGGCGCGTTCATGTTCAACAGCATCTACAAGATGGACGCGCTCTCATTCCGCTGCACGGGTATCTTCACGACCAAGATGCCGACCGACGCCTACCGCGGCGCCGGGCGCCCGGAGGCCACCTTCGGCATCGAGCGCATCATGGACGACCTGGCCTTCGAGCTGGGCATCGAGCCGCTGGAACTGCGCGAGCGGAACTGGATCAAGCACGAGGAATTTCCGTACACCACGATCGCCGGCCTGACTTACGACAGCGGCAACTACGAGGCGGCCACGGCCAAGGCCAAGGAGATGTTCGGCTACGACGAGCTGCGCGTCGAGCAGGAGCAGCGGCGGGACAGCCACGATCCGGTGCAGCTCGGCATCGGTATCTCCACCTATACCGAGATGTGCGGGCTGGCCCCCTCCCGGGTGCTCGGCTCGCTGGCCTACGGGGCAGGCGGCTGGGAGCACGCCTCGATCCGGATGCTGCCGACGGGCAAGGTCGAAGTGGTCACCGGGGCCAGCGCGCACGGCCAGGGCCACGAGACCGCGTGGAGCCAGATCGTCGCGGACAAGCTCGGTGTGCCGTTCGAGGACATCCGGGTGCTGCACGGCGACACCCAGGTCTCGCCCAAGGGCATGGACACCTACGGCTCCCGGTCGCTGACCGTGGGCGGGGTGGCCGTGCACGGCGCGTGCGAGAAGGTCATCGCCAAGGCCAAAGTGATCGCCTCGGCGATGCTCGAGGCACCACCCGAGGAAATCGAGTTCTCGGCGGGCAAGTTCACCGTCCGCGGCAGTGACGGCGTGGCCAAGACCATCCAGGAGATCGCGCTGGCCACGTTCGCCGCCCACGACCTGCCCGACGGCGTGGAGCCGAATATCGACTCCGACGCGACCTTCGACCCGGACAACTTCTCCTACCCGCACGGGACGCACCTGTGCGCGATCGAGATCGACACCGAGACGGGTGAGGCTAAGATCCGCAGCTACGTGGCCGTGGACGACGTCGGCAAGGTGGTGAACCCGCTCATCGTGGACGGCCAGGTGCACGGCGGGCTGGCCCAGGGCATCGCCCAGGCGCTGTTCGAGGAGGCCATCTACGACGACGAGGGCAACCTGACCACCACCACGATGGCCGATTACCTGCTGCCGAGCGCCTCGGACCTGCCGCACTTCACCACCGGCCGGACCGAGACGCCGGCGACGACGAACCCGCTCGGCGTCAAGGGGGTCGGGGAGGCGGGCACCATCGCGTCCACCCCGGCCGTGGTCAACGCGATCATCGACGCCCTCCGGCCGTACGGCATCCGCGACGTCGTGATGCCGTGCACGCCGGAACGGATCTGGCGGGCCCTTAAAGCAGCCCAGGACAGCGGACCGGGCACCCAGGTCACCGGGGACTCGGCCACCGAGGCCCACGGGGGCATCGGGCACGCGAGCGGCGAAGACGCCGCGGACGCACTCGGAGGTGCGGAATGATCCCGGGCTCATTCGAGTACACCCGCCCCTCATCGCTGGACGAGGCGATCCAGGCGCTGGGCGACGGCGGCGAGGACGCCAAGGTCATCGCGGGCGGCCAGAGCCTGATGCCACTGCTCCGGCTCCGGCTCGCCTACCCCGACCTGCTGGTCGACCTCGGCCGGGTCGACGGCCTGCGGGGCGTCCGGGACGAGGGGGAGACGCTGTGGATCGGCGCGCTGACCACGCACGCCGAGGTCATCCGTGACCCGCTGGTCCGCGAGCACTGCGGGCTGCTGTCGGAGGCCACCGGCACGGTGGCCGACCCCGCGGTCCGGCACCGGGGCACGCTGGGCGGGTCACTCGCCCACGCCGACCCGGCTGGGGACCTGCCCGCGGTGGCGCTGGCCCTCGGCGCGACGATGATCGTGCGGGGTCCGGGCGCGGACCGCGAGATCGGGGCCGGGGACTTCTTCGTGGACTACCTGACGACGGCGCTGGCGCCCGGCGAGATACTCACGGGGGTCCGGGTGCCCAAACTCGGCCCGGCATGGGGCTATCGTTATGAGAAGTTCCACCGGACGGCCCAGTCGTGGGCGACCGTAGGGGTAGCCGTTATTGCCCGGCGTTCGAACGGGCATGTGGCGGAGGCCCGGATCGGGCTCACGAACATGGGCCCTGTTCCGGTGCGGGCCCGGGCGGCGGAAGAGGCGGTCGCCGGGGCCGTGGCCGACCGTAGCGCCCTGCGGGCGGCCGCAGCGCACGCCGACGAAGAATCGCAGCCGCCTGCAGACTTGCACGGCGCGCCCGACTACCGGCGCCACCTGGCGCAGGTGCTGACCGCTAGGGCGTTGGCGGTCGCGGCTGGAGCTTAGGCACATGGATCTGGAGCACTCGTTCATCATCCCGGTTCCCCCGGAGCAGGCCTGGCAGGCCCTGCTGGATGTGGAGCAGGTGGCGCCCTGCATGCCCGGCGCCAGCGTCGACTCGTTCGATGGTGAGGTCATCTCGGGAAAGATCAAGGTCAAGGTTGGCCCGGTCCAGATGACCTACGCGGGCACGGCCCGCTTCACCGAGCGGGACGAGGCGACCAAGACGGTCGTGCTGGAGGCGTCGGGCAAGGAGACCCGGGGCAGCGGCACCGCCTCCGCCACGATCCGCTCCTCGCTGCAGGACGAGTCAGGCCAGACCCGGGTCCTGGTGCGCACCACCATGACCGTCACCGGCCGTCCCGCCCAGTTCGGGCGGGGTGTGATGGCTGAGGTAGGCGGCCGGATCATCGGGAAGTTCGCCACGAACCTGGCGGCCGAACTGTCCGGGGACGGTGCGGCGGCCCCTGCGGCCGGCGCCGCCGCGGCCACCCCGGCGGGCCCGCCCGCCGCCGACACCGCAGCCGCCGACACCGCAGCCGCCGAGACCGCCGACACCTCAGCCGCGGGCATCCCGGCCGCGGCGGCGACCGCCACCGAGGCCAACAGGCTCGCCGACGCGGGGCAGCTGCCGATCGAGGAGATGAACCTGCCGGTCCGCTCCTTCAACAGCCTGCGGCGCGAGGGCGTGCACACGGTCGGCGGCCTCGCCGCCCGCACCGAGAAGGAACTGCTCGCCATCGACGGCCTCGGACCCCAGTCCATCAAGGAGATCAAGGCCAAGCTCGCCGAGCACGGGCTGACCCTCACCACCCCCGGCCTGACCGCGGACGCGGCCACGGGCACCGCGGCCGCCAGCGGCTCAGAGTCCAGCACCACGGGGACCAGCACCACGGGCACCGGCGGGCCGCGCTCTACGGCCGTCAGCCCGGGCCCGAGGGCGGGGGCCTGGGATGCGGGCGGGCCGGCCGCGAACGGCCTGCTGCCGCCCCGCGGCGCCCGGCCCCAGGACGAGGACGCCCTGGACCTGCTCAGCGTGGCTGGGCTGCCGCTGCTCAAGCGGTTCGGGCCGGTGCTGGGGGTGCTGGTCCTGGCCGGGGTGCTGCTGGGCATCGTGCGCCGCCGCCGCCGCGGCTCCCGCGCCTGACCCCGCACCGCCTCCGGAAGCCACGATGACCGAGGCCTCCCTAACGATCCGTTCCCGGGCCGCGGATCTGGACGCGTCCGACCCGCTGGCCGGCTTCCGGGACCGGTTCGTGCCGCTCGAGGCCGGCCTGGTCTACCTGGACGGCAACTCGCTGGGCATGCTGCCCGCCGCGACGGCGCAGCGCCTGGCCGAGGTGATCAGCCAGGACTGGGGCAGCGGGCTGATCCGGTCCTGGGCGCACTGGATGGACCTGCCCCGGCAGGCCGGTGACCTGCTCGGGGAGCACCTGCTAGGCGCGGCACCGGGCCAGGTCGTGGTCTGTGACTCCACCACGGTGAACCTCTACAAGCTGGCCTGGGCCGCCCTGGACGCCCGGCCGGGACGGCCGGTCCTGGTCACCGACGACGACAACTTCCCCACCGACCGCTACGTGCTCGAGGGCATCGCCGCCCGGTCCGGCGGCCAGCTCCGCCTCATCCGTACCGACCCGGAGCAGGGGGTCAGGCCGGACGACGTCCGCGACGCGATCGGGCCGGATACCGCCCTGGTCTGCCTGTCGCACGTGGCCTACCGGAGCGGGGCGCTGGCCGACATGGCGGCGATCACCCGCCTCGCGCACGAGGCCGGGGCGCTGGTGCTCTGGGACCTGTGCCACTCGGCGGGCTCGGTCCCGGTGGACCTGGACGGCTCCGCGGCCGACCTCGCCGTGGGCTGCACCTACAAGTACCTGAACGCCGGACCGGGCGCTCCCGCCTTCCTGTACGTCCGCCACGACCTGCAGGATCAGCTGACCCAGCCCATCCAGGGCTGGTTCGGCCAGCAGGACCAGTTCACGATGGGTCCACGCTACGAGCCCGCGGCCGGGATCACCCGGTTCACCACCGGCACCCCGAACGTCCCCGGCACCGCCGCCGTGCAGCAGGGTACCCGGCTGCTCGCCGAGGCCGGCATCCAGGCTCTCCGCGCCAAGGGGGTCGAGCTGACCAGCTACCTGATCGAGCTGGCCGACGCCTGGCTGGCCCCGTACGGCTGCGTGCTGGCCTCGCCCCGGGACCCGGGACTGCGGGGCTCACACGTGTCCCTGCGCCACCCGGAGGCCGGGCGGATCAGCCAGGCCCTCATCCGCGCCGGGGTGATCGGCGACTTCCGGGCCCCCGACCGGCTCCGGCTCGGGCCGGCCCCGATCACAACCCGGTTCACCGACGTCTGGGACGCGCTGGACGTTCTCAGGACGATCCTGGAGACCAAGGCCTACGAGGACATCCCCCCGGTCCCGTAGGACCGGCCGTAGCCCTCTATTCCCATTCGATCTATTCCCATTCGATAGTGCCCGGGGGCTTGCTGGTGATGTCCAGCACCACCCGGTTGACCTCGGGGACCTCGTTGGTGATCCGGGTCGAGATCGTGGCCAGCAGCTCGCCGGGCAGCCGCGCCCAGTCGGCGGTCATGGCGTCCTCGCTGGTCACCGGCCGGAGCACGATGGGGTAGCCGTAGGTGCGGCCGTCGCCCTGCACGCCAACCGAGCGGACGTCGGCGAGCAGCACTACCGGGCACTGCCAGATCTCCCGGTCCAGGCCCGCGGCTGACAGCTCCTCGCGGACGATGGCGTCCGCGGCGGACACGATGCGGAGCCGCTCCGCGGTCACCTCGCCGACGATCCGGATGGCCAGCCCCGGCCCGGGGAACGGCTGCCGCCAGACGATGTCCGCGGGCAGGCCGAGCGCCTCGCCAACCCGGCGCACCTCGTCCTTGAACAGCGTCCGCAAGGGCTCGACCAGCCCGAACTTCAGGTCGCTGGGCAGGCCGCCGACGTTGTGGTGGGACTTGATGTTGGCCGCGCCGGTGCCGCCGCCCGACTCGACCACGTCGGGGTACAGGGTGCCCTGGACCAGGAATTCCACGGCCGTCCCCTGGCTGCCCGCGGCCGCGCTGACCTCCCGGGCGGCGCGCTCGAAGGCCCGGATGAACTCCCGGCCGATGATCTTGCGCTTCTCCTCCGGGTCGGTCACCCCGGCCAGCGCGTCCAGGAACGTCCCGGCCGCGTCCACGACCTTGAGATCCACCCCGGTGGCGGCCACGAAGTCCTTCTCCACCTGCTCGGCCTCGCCCCGGCGCAGCAGCCCGTGATCCACGAATACGCAGGTCAGCTGGGTGCCGACGGCCTTCTGGACGATGGCCGCAGCGACCGCCGAGTCCACCCCGCCGGACAGGCCGCAGACCGCGCCCCGGTCGCCGACCTGGGCCCGCACCTGCTCGACCTGCTCGTCGATGATGCTGCCCATGGTCCAGTTGGGGCGGCAGCCGGCCAGCTCGAGGAAACGGCGCAGCACAGCCTGGCCGTGCTCGGTGTGCATCACCTCGGGGTGGAACTGCACGCCGTACAGGCCACGGGCGGGGTCCTCCATGGCCGCGACCTGGCTGACCGCGGTGCCCGCGGTCACGGTGAACCCGGGTGGGGCGGCAGTGGCGGTGTCCCCGTGCGACATCCAGACATGCTGGGTTTCCGGCAAGCCGTCCAGCAGGGCCCCGCCGAGCAGCGGCTCGTGCGGCAGCGGCTCGGCCGTCCAGGGCTCGTCCGGGAGCAAGCCGCCCGGCTGCGCGGTCTCCGCGTCGACCACCCGGCGGGTCTCCGCGGCGCTGCCGGGGGCCAGGATCAGCCGGGTGGCGCCGTACTCGCCGGAGCCGGTGTGGCTGACGGTGCCGCCCAGGGCGGTCACCATGAGCTGGAAGCCGTAGCAGATACCGAGCACCGGGACACCCGCGCCGAGCAGCTCAGGCGGGCCGGGCGGCAGCGGCGGCGCGCCGTCGGAGTACACCGACGCGGGGCCGCCGGACAGGATGATGGCCGCAGGCTTGCGGGCCAGGATCTCCGCCGCGGGCATGGTGGCTGGCACGATCTCGGAGTACACCTGGCATTCGCGGACCCGGCGCGCGATGAGCTGCGCATACTGGGCCCCGAAGTCGACCACCAGCACGGTGTCAAAGTCCGGACTGGGCTGCACGCCACCGCCTTCCGCTCGAGATCGACAGTCTAACGGGCGAGTCGCTGCACGCCGGACGACTTGCCCGGCCGCCCTCCGCCGCGGCGCCCTCGCCCTCGCCCTCGCCGTGATCATGACCTAGGTGTCGTCCCAGCGACACCTAGGTCATGATCATGACTTGGGTGACGCGCCTGGTGAGGTCGCCGGGCTTGGTGAGGCTGCCGGTGCTGTCGAGCCTTCCGGGGCTGTCGAGCCTTCCGGGGCTGTGGCGCCTTCCGGGGCTGATGTGGCCGGAGGGGCCCCGGCGGCCGGAGGGGCTGGCGGGCTGGCTGTCGGGGCCGCGAGACTGGGAACGACCCCGTCCCGTGACGCCGGCGCACCGTCCTGTGACGCCGCCTCGCCGTCCGGTTCCGCGGGATCCACCCGGACCCGGGCGATCCGCCGCCCGTCCATGGCCAGCACGGTCAGCCGGTGCCCGGCTACCTCCACCGCCTCGTGCCCGGTCGGCAGCTGCCCCAGCATGGCCAGCATGAACCCGGCCACCGTCTCGTACGGGCCCTCGGGCAGCTCAATCCCGGTCTGCTCCGCGAAGTCGTCCAGGTTCAGCAGCCCCTCGACCTCGATGGCCCCGCCCCGGAGCTGTTTCGGCTGGCCCTCGTCCACGTCGTATTCGTCCTGGATGTCCCCGACCAGCTCCTCGACCAGGTCCTCCAGGGTGACGATGCCCGCGGTGCCGCCGTACTCGTCCATGACGATGGCCAGGTGGGCCTTGTCCCGGCGCATCTCCGACAGGGCCGACAGTACGGTCTTGCTCATCGGCAGCAACTTCACCGGCCGGATGATCTCGCCCACGGTCAGGTGCCGGGCGGTGACCTTCGGGTCGATCAGGTCGCGGACGTGGATGAACCCGATCACGTCGTCGTAGGACTGCTGGTAGACCGGGAACCGGGAGTACGGCTCGCCGCCCACGATCTCCAGGGCCTGCTGCAGCGGCGTGTCGGCGGCCAGGAACTCTACCTCGGTCCGGGGCACCAGCACCTCGCGGATCTGGCGCTTCCCGGCGTTGAACACCTCGCCCACGATGTGCCGCTCGTCGGCGCTCAGGGCCTGGTGGCCGGCCACCAGGTCGCGCAGCTCCTCCTCAGTCATCACCCCGCGCCCGGCCGCCGGGTCACCGCCGAGGATCCGGACCACCAGGTTGATGGACCGGGATAGCAGCCACACCAGCGGGCGGGCCAGCACGGAGATCCGGTCCAGCGTCGGCGCGGCGATCATCGCGGCCTTCTCGGGCCGCTGCAGGGCGAGGCGCTTGGGGGCCAGTTCGCCGAGGACCAGGGTGAAGTAGGAGATCACCACGGTGACGATGATCAGCGAGAGAGCGGACGCCCACCCCGGGCTGAGCCCCTGATGGAGCAGGGCCGTCCTCAGGTGGCCGGCCAGGGTCGCCTCGCCGACCGTGCCGGACAGCAGGGTGGCCAGCGTGACGCCGATCTGCACGGCGGACAGGAACCGGTTCGGGTCCTGGGCGAGCCGGGCGGCCCGCTGGCCGCGCCGGCCGCGGTGCATGAGGGAACGGATCTGCCCCTCGCGCAGCGAGACCAGAGCCATCTCCGCCGCGGCGAAGAACCCGCCGACGAGCACGATGAGCAGGACGAGCACGATGTCCCAGCCGACCTGGTTCACGTCCTGATCCCTGACCTCCGTGGGTCTGCCACCGGCGGCCCGGCTCCCCCGTGCCCCAAAGTGCGGGGCCAGGCCGTGACGCCCGCACGGCAGATGTGCGCACAGTCTAAGCAGTCCGCCCGCAGGCCTGCGTCCGGTACCTGATCAGTCGCCTTGACCGCGCGCCTGCCCGCCGAGCAGCCAGGCTTTACCCTGGGCACGCTGTACCCGCGCCCAGCCGGGCCATGCCGGCGGTTTTGGTGCGCCACCGGGGGGATCCGATGGGCAAGCAGAGCCGGGCCAGATAGCGTATGGGTCCCGTGAGCCCTGAGGTATGGAAAAGCAGCGGCACCCTCGCCGACGGCCGGGAGATCATCTACTTCGATGAGTCCCCTGGCCTGGGGCGCACGGAGGTGCCCGATACGAGGCCGCTCGAGCCCATGCCGGGGCCGGGGGACGAACCGGATGCCGGACTGCGCTGGGACGCGCTGCGCGGTGAGTGGGTGGTGATCGCGGCCGCGCGCCAGGACCGCACGTTCCTCCCGCCGCCCGGCGAGTGCCCCCTCGACCCGTCCCGGCCGGGGCGGCCGACCGAGATCCCGGCCCCCGGCTACGACGTGGTCGTGTTCGAGAACCGCTTTCCTTCCCTCCGCGGCGCGGGGCACTGGCCTCCAGGAGCGGTACCGGAAGGCAGCGGGCTGAGCTCCCAATCTCCGCAACGAACCCGCTCCGCCGCCGGTCCCCCCGAAACGGGCGGGGTCCCGGTGCGGCCGGCCTACGGCCGCTGCGAGGTGGTCTGCTTCACCTCCGACCACGACGGGTCGTTCGCCGGCCTGACCCCGGAGCGGGCCCGGACGGTCGTGGAGGCGTGGGCCGACCGGACCGCGACCCTCGGCAGCATGGACGGGATCGAGCAGGTGTACTGCTTCGAGAACCGGGGCGAGGAGATCGGGGTCACCCTGCACCATCCGCACGGCCAGATCTACGGGTTCCCGTTCGTCACCCCGCGGACCGCCACCATGCTGGATCAGGCCCAGCGGTACGCGGAGCAGACCCAGGGGAACCTGTTCGACGACCTGGTCGCCGGGGAGATCGCGGCAGGCACCCGGATCGTGACCCGCAACGAGCACTGGACCGCGTTCGTACCCGCCGCCGCCCGGTGGCCGTTCGAGGTGCAGCTGTTCCCGGCCCGGCGGGTGCCGGACATCCCGGCACTGGATGACGCGGAGCGGACCGCGTTCTGCGCTATCTACCTCGAGGTGCTGCACCGGCTCGACGCGCTGTTCGGCGTGGCCCTGCCGTACATCGCCGCCTGGCATCAGGCTCCTGGCCGGGACGCGTTCGCGCGCTCGGAGTTCGGGCTGCATCTCCAGGTGCTCTCGGTCCGCCGCGCGCCGGGCAAGCTGAAGTACCTCGCGGGAACAGAGTCCGGCATGGGAGTGTGGATCAACGACGTCCTGCCTGAAGAGGCAGCGCAACGGCTGCGGGAGGCTGGGTGAGGCTGCTGGTCACCGGCGGGGCCGGTTATATCGGGAGCGTGGTCGGGGCCCTGCTCGTGGCGGAGGGCCACGACGTGATCGTGCTCGATGACCTGTCCACCGGCCACGGGGACGCGGTGCCCGCCGGCGCCACGTTCGTCCAGGGCACGCTGCGGGACGACGCGCCCCGGCTGCTGGCCGCCGGCGTCGACGCGGTGCTGCATTTCGCGGCCAAGTCGCTGGTGGGCGAGTCCATGGCCCGGCCCTCCCTGTACTGGGAGAGCAACCTGGGCGGCTCGCTGGCGCTGCTGGAGGCGATGCGGGCGGCCGGGACGCCGCGGATCGTGTTCTCCTCCACGGCGGCGGTCTACGGCGAGCCCGAGAAGGTACCCATCGAGGAGACCGCGCCCACCCGGCCGACCAGCCCCTACGGGGGATCGAAGATCGCGGTGGACACCGCGCTGGCCGAGCACGCCCGGATGCACGGCATTGCCGCGGTGAGCTTGCGGTACTTCAACGTGGCCGGGGCCTACCAGCAGGCCGGCGGGGCCGGGGTTGGTGGGCTGTGGCTGGGCGAGCGGCACGCCCCCGAGACCCACCTCATCCCGAACGTGCTCGCCGTGGCCCAGTCAGCCGCCCGCGGCGCGGGCGGCCACCTGACGCTGTTCGGCGACGACTACCCCACCCCGGACGGCACCTGCGTCCGCGACTACATCCACGTGACGGACCTGGCCCGGGCGCACCTGCTGGCCCTGGGCGCCTGCCAGCCCGGCCAGCACCAGATCTTCAACCTGGGCAGCGAGTCCGGGTTCTCCAACCTCCAGGTGCTGGCCGAGTGCCGGGACGTGACCGGGGTGGACATCCCGGCCGAGATCGGGCCCCGGCGCTCCGGGGACCCGGCGGTGCTGGTCGCGTCCTCGGCCCGGATCCGGGCTGATCTCGGCTGGCAGCCCGAGCGGGACCTACGGGCCATGGTCGCCGACGCGTGGACGTTCACCCAGGCCATGGCCGAGCCCGGCGCCGCCCCGTGAGTTCGCGGGGCGCGGACCAGGCGGTGGCCTGGTTCCGTGAGCAGTACGCCAGCTCACCAGAGGGCGTGTGGCACGCGCCGGGCCGGGCCAACCTGATCGGGGAGCACACCGACTACAACGACGGGTTCGTGCTCCCGTTCGCGCTGAACCGGGGCACGTTCGCCGCGGCCGCGCCGCATGAGGACGGGGTGCTCGAGCTGACCTCGCGGCAGGAGCCGGGCGGGACGGGCGGCACCAGGACCGTGGCGATCGAGCTGGACGGCCTGGCCCCCGGCAGTGTCTCGGGCTGGGCCGCCTACCCGGCCGGGGTGGTCTGGTCGCTGCGCCAGGCGGGTTACCCGGTGGCCGGCGCCCGGATGGCCGTGGATTCGGATCTCCCGCAAGGCGCGGGCCTGTCCTCCTCGGCCTCGCTGGAGTGCGCGGTGGCGCTGGCCCTGATCCAGCTGGCCGGACTGGACGTGGTCCGGCAGGAACTGGCCGGCATCGCCCGGCGGGCCGAGAACGACTTCGTGGGTGTCCCGACCGGGATCATGGACCAGTCCGCGACCCTGCTCTGCCAGCCTGGGCACGCGCTGCTGCTGGACTGCCGCAGCGGGGAGGCGGACTCGGTGCCGCTCGACCCGGCCCTGTCCGGGCTGGCCCTGATGATCATCGATACCCGGGCCCGGCACGCGCTGACCGAGAGCGGCTACGGGGCCCGGCACATCGAGTGCGAGGAGGCGGCCCGCGCGCTGGGCGTGCGCACGCTGCGCGACGTGGCGGGGCCGGAGAGCCTGGCCGCGCTGGCCGACCCGGTCCTGCGCCGCCGGGCCCGGCATGTGATCACCGAGAACCAGCGCGTGCTGGAGACCGCGGCGCTGCTCCGCCGGGGCCAGGTGGCCGGGGTGGGACGGCTGCTGAACGAGTCCCACGCGTCGCTGCGCGATGACTTCGAGATCTCCTGGCCCGAAGCCGACGTGGCCGTGGACGCCGCGGTGGAGGCCGGCGTGCTCGGCGCCCGGATGATGGGCGGCGGTTTCGGCGGCTCCGTCATCGCCCTGATTCCACGGGACGGCGCGGCGGTCCAGGACGCGGTCTGCGCCGCGTTCAGCCGCCGGGGCTGGCCCGAGCCGGCCTTCCTCGACGCGCCGCCGTCACCGAGTGCCCGGAGGGTGCGCTGATGACCATCCAGGATGACGCGGCCGCGATCGGGGGTGACCTGGCTGAGCTGCGCCGGCGGATCCACCAGGACCCGGAGATCGGGCTGGACCTGCCGCGGACCCAGGCCAAGGTGCTGGCGGCGCTGGAGGGGCTGCCGCTGGAGGTGACGCCGGGCCGCGGGCTCAGCTCGGTGACCGGCGTGGTGCGCGGCAGCCAGCCCGGGCCCACGGTGCTGCTGCGCGGCGATATGGACGCGCTGCCGATCACCGAGCGGACCGGGCTGCCGTACGCCTCCGCGGTGACCGGCGTGATGCACGCCTGCGGGCACGACCTGCACACCGCGATGATGGTCGGCGCGGCGCGGATCCTGTCCGCCCGGCAGGCCGACCTGCCCGGGAACGTGATCTTCATGTTCCAGCCGGGCGAGGAAGGCCAGGCTGGCGCCGCCCACATGATCAGCGAGGGGGTGCTCGACGCGGCGGGCGGGCGGCCGGTCGCCGCGTACGCCCTGCACGCCGCCTCGGCCCAGTTCCCCCGGGGGATGTTCTCCACCCGGCCCGGATCGATGATGGCCGCCGCGGACATCCTGGACGTGACGGTCCGCGGTCACGGCGGCCACGCGTCCCAGCCGCACCTGGCCCAGGACCCGATCCCGGCGGCCTGCGAGATGGTCACCGCCCTGCAGACGCTGGTGACCCGGCGGTTCGACGTTTTCGACCCGGTGGTGATCACGGTGGGCAGCTTCCACGCCGGCACGGCCGACAACGTGATCCCCGACGAGGCCCACTTCCTGGCCACCGTGCGGTCGTTCTCGGCCGTGGCCCGGGACCGGGTGCGGGCCGCCAGCCTCCGGCTGATCGCGGACCTGGCCGCCGCGCACGGCCTGGAGGCGGAGGCGGAATACCTGGATGGGTACCCGGTCACAGTGAACGACGCGGACGAGACCGAGTTCGCAGGGCAGGTGGTGGAGGACCTGTTCGGGGCGGACCGGCTGATCACCCAGGCCAACCCGCTGCCGGGGGCCGAGGACTTCTCGTTCGTGCTCGACGAGGTGCCGGGGGTGTTCCTGATGCTGGGCGCGGGCCCGGAAGGCTCGGACCCGGCCAGCGCGCCGTTCAACCACGCCGCGGACGCGGTGTTCGACGACGCGGTCCTCCCCGACGGCGCGTCATTGCTGGCCGAACTGGCCCTCCGCCGCCTGGCGGCCGACGCCGCGACGACAACGCCCTAAGGTCGCCCGGGTCCCGCCCGAGCCCAACCCCAGGACCGTGCCGTCGTCCGGCCCAGCCACGCCGCCCGTACCGCCAGGCCCGCACCCCCGCGCCGTCAGGCCGCGCATCCCCGCGCCGCGCACCCCCGGCCGCCGGCTCACCGTGCCACGAGTCATAGCCTCCCCACGCCAGCCACACTCGCCACGCCAGCCCCACCGAGCCCCGCGCCTGGGTTCTGCCCCAGGAGCTGGGGGCGGAGGGGCTGGTGGGGCGGAAGGGGATGGGGACGGGGGGTTAGAGGCTGGCGACGTCGGCTTGCTTGGCGCGGACCGCCTCGGCGGCCTCGCGCAGCGCGGCCACTTCGGTGTCGGTGAGGTCCCGCTGCACCACCGAGCGGACCCCGGCCTTGCCGATCTCGGCCTCGACGCCCAGGTAAACACCGGAGATGCCGTACTCGCCGTCCACCCAGGCGCAGACCGGCAGCACCTGGCCGGAATCCTCGGCGACCGCGCGGGCCATCCGGGCCGCGGCGGCCGACGGGGCGTAGTACGCGGACCCGGTCTTCAGCAGGGCGACGATCTCGGCGCCGCCGTTACGGGTCCGGTCCACCAGTGCGTCGATCTCGTCCTGGCCGAGCAGGCTGGCCAGCGGCTTGCCGTCCACCGTGCAGGCGGACGGGACCGGCACCATGGTGTCACCGTGCGAGCCGAGAGTGAGGGTCTGCACCGAGCCGACCGGCACGCCCAGCTTCTCGGCCACGAAGTAGCTGAACCGGGCCGTGTCGAGCATGCCCGCCTGGCCGAGCACCCGGGTGGCGGGGAAGCCGGTCACCTTGGCCGCCAGCGCCGTCATCTCATCCAGCGGGTTGGACACCACGATCAGCACGGCGTCCGGCGCGTGCTTCACCACGTTCTCGGCGACCGAGCGGACGATCTTGGCGTTGACGCCGATCAGGTCCATCCGGCTCATCCCGGGCTTGCGCGGCAGCCCGGCTGTGACGATCACGATGGACGAGCCGCTGATCGCCTCGTAGCCCTCACCGCCGGGGCGGGTGGTCTGGCCGGTGACCAGGGTCTCGAAGCCCTCGATGGGCCGCGACTGGTTGATGTCGAGGGCTATGCCCTCCGGCTTTCCCTCGACGATGTCGGTCAGTACGACCTCATCGAAGATGTCGTACTCGGCAAGCCGCTGCGCGGTGGTCGAGCCGTAGAACCCGGCCCCGACGACGGTCACCTTGCCACTGCGGGTCATGTTCCGTGCTCCTAATGAGAGTTAGCGAGTCGGCCATCCGGCAGACTCGGGGTTGGTAGCCGCCGGCAGGTGAGCACTGTGTGCTCCTGGACGTTGAGTCCTGCTGAAAGAGCGTGCCCCTGCCGGCTGGCCGGGAGAGTTGATCGCT
>DATCFY010000189.1:0-22420 GCA_036509255.1 Streptosporangiaceae bacterium | reverse complement strand
GGTGACGCCGGTGAGGCCGTCACCCACCCCGACCGGCCCGTCTTCCTCGCCCATGGCCGGGATGCACAGGCTCGGGATCGCGGAGATATAGAAGACGTACGGCTCGCTGGTGCCCGCGCCGGTGACCATGTTGATCTTGTCGGCCAGGGTCATCTTCGCCAGCAGCATCCGGACCCGCTGGGCCACCGTCAGCGACTGGTTCAGCCAGGGGCAGGAGGCGGACGAGGCAGCCGCCCGGGCCGCGCCGCGCGCGGGGGCGGAGCCCGCCGAGGCGGAGCCGGCCGACGCCGAGGCGGCCGTAGCCAGCCCGGCGGGCAGTAAGACGGCCAGGAACGCGGCAGCCGCCATTCCTGGAAGGCGCTTGGTGCGTGAACCGCGGATAATCGTCATAGCACGGCCTCCATTGCCCGCAGACAGTCGCGGCCGGTCCCACCCGGGGCGATCACTTCGCCCGTGCCGCAGTCATTAGTCAAACCCTGGACTCGCCGGGCTGCCAAGAGCCCCGCAGGGCAATAATTCGTAAAAGGCCGTCGATGCGGCCGTCCCCCGTCCGGGCCGCGCCCGGCAAATTGGCCACGGACAGGCCGGTGACCGGGCACGATAAGACCGTTATTTAACGAAGGCCCACGAAAAGGTCGTCCTCAGGCACCGGAGCCCCGGTCGCGTCCATCGCCCGGATGAAGCTCTCCTCGCCGAACACCTGCTCCCCGAGCTCCGGCGGGATCTTGCTGAACCACGACTCACTGATCTGGCTGGCGTGCGCGAGCAGCGCGGCCCGCTTGCGGGCTAGCACCGGGCGGATGTCGACGGTGGTCGTGATGCGCTGCTCGGCGGCCTCCATCTGCTGCTGCTCCTCCGGGGTGATGCGGTCGTCGCCGGGCACGTCCACGCCGGCCTCCTTCAGCGCGGTCCACAGTTCCCGCCACTTGCTGATCGGCATCGCGGCCAGGTACAGCTTCGCGGGGATGCCGGTGCGGGTCACCGCCTCGATCGCGGCCCGGCTGGCGTGCACGTGGTCGGGGTGCTGGTACGCGCCGTCCGGGTCGTAGGTGACGACGACCTGCGGCCGGAACCGCTCGATCAGCCCGCCGATCCGGGCCGCCACGTCGGCCAGCGGCACGTTGCAGAACGCGTCCGGCCGGCTCTTATAGTCCCACTCGACCATCCCGGAGTCGTGATAGCCGAGCAGCTCGAGATCGGTGACCCCCAGGTGCTTGGCGGATTCCCGGAGCTCCGCCAGCCTGAGCTCGGCCACATCCTGCTCGCCGTGGCCATCGTCGCCGGGCTTGATCCCGCCGGGAGCGTCGCCGAACTCACCGTTGGTGCAGGTGACGACCACCGTGCGGACGCCCTCGGCGCCGTAGCGGGCCAGCACTCCCCCGGTACTCGAGGCCTCGTCGTCGGGATGAGCGTGCACTGCCATCAGGGTGAGGTTGTCCGCCATGAGTCCAGCCTGCCGGACCGGGATACGTCCTGGCAGGCCGGCCCGCCGTTTGCGCCCGCCGCGTAACCGGGCGCCAGGCGGTCTTAACCCCGTTCGCAGCTACGGCCGGGGCCGGCGCGGCTATCGTTATGCCCTGGTCCGCGGAGTAGCTGTCCGCGGCAGTCCAGCGGAAGGCCGGTCCATGAGCCACGGCAGCATGCGCCGGACGAAGCGGCGGTCCCTGATCATCGTGGCGGTCGTCATCGCGGTCGTCGTGGTGGCGGCCGGCGCGGCGGGTGGTTACGTCCTGCTGACGCGCATCCAGGGCAGCCCCCAGCAGACCGCCGCCAGCTACCTGAGTGACTGGCAGCGCGGCAGCTACGCCGCGATGGGCAAGGTCAGCGCGAACGTGCCCCGTTCCGGCTTGGCCACCCCGCTGCGGCAGACCGCAGCCGAACTCGGCGTCCGCCACATCCACCTGCGACTCGGCCAGGTCACCGAGAGCGGCGGATCGGCCCAGGCCCGGTTCACGGCCACCGACAGCCTGGCCAGCGGGCACGCCTGGACCTACCCCGGACGGCTCCAGCTGGTCACCCGGAACCGGCACTGGCGGGTGGACTGGAGCCCGACGGCCATCTATCCCCGGCTCCGGCCTGGTGAGCGATTCGTGCTGAGTGCCGTCTGGCCGGCCCGGGCCGCGGTGCTGGCCTCCGACGGCACCGACCTGAGCTCTCCGTCGGTGATCGGCCAGTCTGGTTCCGTCGCCTTGCTCACCGGGACCGTGGTGGCCGCCACGAAGGCTCAGGCCAAAGCACTCGGCGCCCCCCACCAGGCGGGTGACCTGATCGGCCAGGGCGGCATCGAGCAGGCTTACCAGGCTCAGCTGGCGGGCCGGCCATCGCTGACCATCCAGCTGGACGGACCCGGCAAGCGGGTGGACACCACGCTCGCGCGCTTCGCGGCCACTCCCGGCAAGCCGGTGCAGACCAGCCTCGATATGCAAGACCAGATGGCCGCGTCGGCGGCCGTGGCCGGCGCCGGGACGTCGAAACCCATCGACATGGTGGCCATCCAGCCGTCCACCGGCAAGGTGCTGGCCGTGGTGGAGCGTCCCGGCGGCTTCGACCGCGCCCTGGCCGGGATCTTCCCGCCCGGCTCCACCTTCAAGGTGGTCACCGCCTCGGCCCTGGCCGAGAAGGGAATGCGCCCGTCCAGCGCGGTGCAGTGCCCCAGCCAGGTCACCATCGGCGGCCGGACCTTCCACAACGACCAGAACGAGCACCTAGGCGCCACCAGCCTGCAGACAGCGTTCGCGGTGTCCTGCAACTCCACCTTCGCGATGCTCGCCTACCAGCGTCTGGGCGGCAGCGCGCTCGCGTCGATGGCCGCCACGTTCGGCTTCAACACTTCCCCCAATCTGGGCATCCCCGCCACGCTCGGCAAGTTCACCACGCCGCACCAGCCGGTGGATGTGGCCGCCGACGCCTTCGGCCAGGGCACGGACCTGGTCAACCCGCTCAGCCAGGCCAGCGTGGCCGCGGCTATCGAGGACGGCACCTGGCGGTCCCCGATCCTGGTCACCAGCCCGCAGCCCCGGCAGGCCAGCCCGTCCCACGCGATCAGCCCGGCCATCCTGGACACGCTGCGTCCGATGATGCGGGCGGTGGTGACCAGTGGCACCGCCGCCGGGGTCGGGTTCCAGCCCGGGGTCTACGGCAAGACCGGCACCGCGCAGTACGGAACCGGCAACCAGTCGCACGGCTGGTTCATCGGCTACCGCGGGGACCTGGCCTTCGCGGTCCTGGTCGAGGGCGGCGGCTACGGGGCCAACAGCGCCGGGCCGGTGGCCAACGCGTTCCTGCGCAAGGTCTGACCCCACCCAGACAAGTACCGCAGGCGGGGCCGTCGGCCAGTCCTGCGCCGCAGGCGGGCCGCCGGTCAGCTCTTCTTCGCCGGCGGTGCCGCGAAGCTCACGGTGACCCGCTGGAAGCCCAGCGAGTGCATCATCCCGGTGAGCATGCTGGCCGTGTTCCGCTGCGCGTCGGCGAGCAGCGGGCTCTGCCGGGCCGCGGTCTGGATCTTCTGCTGGGCCAGGATGTAGACCTGCTGCTGGTTGTTGGGGTTGCCGGAGAAGAAGTTCCCGATCCGGTTCAGCAGCCCTTGCTGCTGGGCGAACACGTAGGACTGCTTCACGTTGAGCACGGCGGGCTCGAGCTGCGCCCGCGGCAGCCGGATGGTGACCGCCGTCCCGTTCGCCGTGACCTGGATAGCCGGGCTCTTGAGCTGGGAGAAGTCAACGTAGGCGATCTCGCTGCCCTGGCCCACGAACAGGGTCTGGCTGCCTTCCAGGAACGCCGGCAGCAGGTTCGCCTTCTGGGTCAGGTTCACCACGACCTGGAACGACCCGCTGGCCGCCTGGTACCGGCTCATGGCGGTGATCGACTTGAGCAGCACGGGCCCGCTGCGCACGGACGTGGTCTCCGCAAAGGGGTTGCGGAGCCGGGGCAGCAAGTTCACGGCGGCCAGCGCGATGATCAGCACCGCGACGGCCACGATGACCGCCGCGACCGCCACCAGCTTGCCGATTAAGCCATGACCGCGCGAGACACGCGACTCAACGCGCGGTTCCTCCGTCGTGGTGATGCGTGCCATGGTCCCTCCAAGCTAGGGGTCGGCCACCGCCAGCCAGGCCGACGCGGACCCTGTCCGGCTCCCCGTACCCCAGCGTGACCGACTCATTCCGTTAGGCCCGGGAGATCCGGGGCACTAACGGCAGCGGGCGGGGCTGGACCGAAGGCGGCGGTGGTAGCTGGTGAGTTGGGGCAGGCGAAGCAAGCGGGCGGGCCGGCGCCGGAGGTTCGGGCGGGCCGGATGCCTGCTCTGGATCCTCGCGGCGATCCTCATCGCGGTGTTGCTGGCGGTAGCGACAGGTGGATTCCGGCTGGGCAGCAAGGCGGGCATGAGCGGTCCCGGGACGGGCGCCGTGATCACACTCGCCGCCTGATCAGCGGAGCGGGCCGGCGGCTACCAGCCGTAGATGCGCAGCGGAAGCTCGTGCGACGGCAGCTCGTCGGGGCCCGGATAGGTGATCATCACGACCGTGTCATCCGGGTCGTGGCCCTCCACCGCCATGATCCCGCCGCTGCTGCGCGTGTCGCGGTACGCGGAGTGCGCCTTGAGTACCCGCTCGCACCGCTCGAAGTCCTCTTTACCGTCCGCGGTCCAGGTCACGTACTGCAGGCCGACGCCGCCCAGCGGATGACCCGCGTTGCTGCCCATCGCCCGCAGGATCAACTGCGATCCGCCCGGGCTGACCAGCAGCGCGGCGGTCGGGCTCTGGTCAGCGACCTGCATGGCGAGGAGTTCGGTGTAGAAGCTGACCGAACGGTCGAGCCGCTGTACGAACATGACAGCTGAGCCGATCCGGGCACCATGTGCCATCCGCTGACCTTCCCATCCGGTAGCTGGGCCTGCACCAAGTCTTCCTAGGACTACCCTGCCTGGACCCGGGACGTGACGGGTATCCCGAGCTCGACGGTGCGGCTGACCGTGCAGAGCCGGTCATGCGACTGCCGGACCGCGTCCGGCAGCACCGCCCGGGCGGCGTCACCGGCTTCTCCGGCCGGGAATACCACCCGGAAGGTCACCTCGATATCCGCCAGGTGGTTGCCCGCGGAGTCACGGACCTTTTCCGCTCCCACGTCCACCTCGAACGTTTCCGGCTCCGCCCGGCGGGAGGTCAGGATGTCCACGTCGATGGCGGTGCACCCGCCGAGGGCCGCGAGCAGCAGCTCCACCGGGGTGAAGCCGGCGCCGCCGCCGGTGCCGAAGGCGATCTGGCCGCCCCGGTCGTTACGGGCGGTGAAACGGCCAGCCGAGACCCGCTCGATGGACACGCCGCGGTGCGCGGAATCAGTCGCCATGGCGTCGACTCTGCCAGACCCCCCGGTGCAGCCATGTGAGCAGGTCCGGCGGGGCCAGCTGGCCGACCCGCCGCTGGTAGTCAGCCCACTCTCCGGCGCTGAGCTCCTCGCGCCCGGCCCCCGAGGTGCCCCGGCGGAAGAAGGCGGCGCTGCTGCGGAGCACGGCGGTCGGCCCGACGATGCGCCCGGCGGCGGCCCGCATCTCCTCGAACGTGGCCGCCCGGACCAATTCCGGCCAGGTCTCGCCGGGCACGGTGATCCCGAGCCGGTCCGCCAGGCGGCGCATCTCGCCGGCCAGGTCGGCGGACAGGTCGTCGTAGTGCACGAGCACGATGTTCGGCTCGGCGCGCCGCGCCCAGGCGTCGGTGAGGTGCCACAGCACCCCGGGCAGCGAGTCCATCTGCTGCTGAGCGGTGGTGTCCTCATGGATCCAGCCGATCAGCCAGTCGTGCAGCGGCGGGTGCGGCCGCGGCGGCGTGGCCGGCTCAGGCTGGCCGGTGAGCCGTCGCAACCGGGCCCGGTCGAGGTTGTTGCCCTGGTGCCAGAGGGATACGGCCATGTCGAGCGGATGCCTGCCCACCACGATGTAAGTGGCGCGCGGGTCGATCGGAAGTCCGTCCAGGGGCGTGTGCGACTTGATGAACCGGCGGTGCGGCTGGGCGGCGAGCCGGGCAAACAGCTCTTCGCGCGGTACCGTCAGCCGGTCCAGCCAGGGTGAAAGGTCGCCCAGCGCCGCGGGCAGCTGCGGGGTCTGGAACACCAGCAGCGCACAGATCATCTGCATCCAGGTCGTCCCGGTCTTGGACCGGGTGCTGATCACGATATCGCCGTCGCGGAACGGGAACCCGGACCACCGGGCGCTGTCCTCATCGGCCGACCGGTACCGGACCGGGGCAGCGGGCATTCGTGGATTGTAGCCGCGGCGGCCCCCGGGAGGCGGCAGGTCGCCCCCCGAGGGCCGGGTCAAACGGCCGCGTCAAAGGCCCGGTTCAAACAGCCGGTTCAAACAGCCGGTTCAGGCCGCGAGGTCGGAGTAATGGCTGGCGTCGCCCTTGCGGACGATGCTGGTATCGCCGTTGATCCCGATCGGGATGTCGCCGGCGATCGTGATCCGGTGCAGCAGCCGGGGCTGGTCGTCGTAGTCGGCGACCGCGTAGTGCTGGGTGGCCCGGTTGTCCCAGATCGCGATGTCACCGGGCCGCCAGGTCCAGCGGACGGTGTTCTCCAGCCGGGTGATGTGCCGCTGCAGCAGGCCGAACAGGTCGTTGAAGTCGGCCTTGCCCAGCCCGGGGAAGGACCGGACGAAGTGGCCGAGCAGCAGTGTGGGCTCACCCGTCTCCGGGTGGACGCGGACGACCGGGTGCTCGGTCTCGAACTCCAGGTGGCGGAATTCCTCCCGGTACTCCTTTTCCTTGACGTCGATGCCGCCGAGCTGCGGCCGCTCGGCCGCGTAGTCGTACAGGTTGGTGTGCACCGCCCGCAGGCTGCCGACCAGGGCCCGCAGCGCCGGGTGCAGCTGCTGGTAGGCCTCGGCGGTGTTCGCCCACACGGTTGTCCCCCCGTAGGGCGGCAGCGTGATGGCACGCAGCACGCTGATCGCCGGAACCCGGTCCACGAACGTCACGTCCGTGTGCCAGCTGTTGGCCTTGCCCTGCTCGGCGTCAATGGGCAGCACCGCGCCGCCGTCCCCGGCGACGGTGGGATGCGGCTTGGTCAGGGCGCCCAGCAGCCGGGCGAAGGCCCGCTGGTCGGCGTCGGTCGCGTGCTGCTGGTCACGCAGGAAGACGACCTTGTGCCGGAGCAGCGCGGCGCGGAGCTCAGCCACGGCCGCGGGGCTGACGTCGCCGCCGATCCGGATACCGCCGACGACGGCCTCGATAACCCCGCCCACCTGGGTGACGTCGACATGCTGGTATGAGCCATGACTGCGGAGAGCCGTCGGATGGTTCTGGACGCTGGTCATCGAAGAGCACCTTTCGGCTGGCTGGTTCCCGAAGGCCGGCGTCACCACCGCGCGCCACCACAGCACCGGGCGGGCCGCCCCGGGGTCTCTTACCAGCAATCTGCGCCCGCTCCCCGGTAATGTCAAGTATTCCGGTGGGTTAGATATGAAATAACGTAAACCGGCCCGCGGGACAGGACGCACGGACGGCCCGGCGGTCCGGGCCCCAGGGCATCGCGGGACGCCCCGCTCAGCCCAGGGCCGGCGGGAAGGGCGGAACAGACGGGACCGGGCGGTCAGGCGCCGGTGGCAGGCTCGAGCACGAACACCGGTATCTCCCGGGAGGTGCGCTCCTGGTACTCGGCGTACGGCGGGTAGGCCGCGACCGCACGCTTCCACCATTCGGCGCGCTCGTCCCCGGTCACCTCGCGGGCCACGAACTCCCCCTTGGCCGGCCCATCCTGCAGCTGGACCTGGGGATAGGCGCGGAAGTTGTAGTACCAGAACGGATGCGTCGGGGCGCCACCCTGGGACGCGACCGCCGCGTACCGGCCGTCGTGCTCCACCCGCATCAGCGGGGTCTTGCGCACCTTCCCGGAGCGCGCCCCGCGGTTGGTGATGACCACCACGGGCAGGCCGGTGTCACGCAGTGTCGTCGCACGTGTCCCACCCGAGCTCTCATACTCCGCGACCTGGTCCCGGACCCAGGCGGCCGTGCTCGGCTCGTATTCACCCTCGATAGGCATACCGTTAGTCAACACCATGAAGCCAGCGGACCTGCGCGCGCATGCCGCGATCCGGGCCGAGCTGAGCCGCCTCGCCCGGTACGACGACCAGTCGCTCGTGCACGACACGTGGATCAGGCAGCGCTACGACTGCGGCTGCTACCCCAGCCTGGCGCCGGCCCGGAAAGCGACCGTCGAGACCGCCTGGCACGAGGCCGGTCACGCGGTCGCCGCGCTCGCCGTGGGCGCGAGCTTCAGCTCGGCCAGCATCCATCACAGCCCGGGCAGTGAAGGCCGGGTGCATGGCATCCGCGGCGGGGGCGAGCTGGCGTTCGTGGTCGACGCGGCCGGGCAGATCGCGCAGCGGCTGCGGGACTGGACCATGCTGGAGCGCGACGACGAACTGCGCGCCTGGCTGGCCCGGTGGAGGAGCGATGGCGGCGACGCGCGGCACTTCCGGCGGGCCATCACCGACGGCTACGGCCGGGACGAGCTGCGCGCCTGGCGGCGCAGCGAAGAGGTGCTGATCCCGGTGCGGCTGCAGATCCGTGACGTGGCCCGCGCCCTGCTGGTGCACCCACGCCCGCTCCGCTACGACGTGGTGGCGGCGATCGCCGGGGCAGCGGTCCGCAGGGAACAACCGCCCAGGGAACAAGCGGTCAGGGGACAAGCGGTCAGGGGACAACGGTGACGGGCCAGCGGCTGGCCCGGACCAGGTGCACGGCCAGGGAACCGACGAACCGGTGGCCGGCCTTGGTTGAGGCGCCCACGATCACCGCGTCGGCCTTGATCTCGTCGGCCAGCCGGACGATCTCGGCGTACGGGTTGCCGTCGCGCTCGACGAAGACGATGTCGATCCCCAGCCGGGCGCCCTGCTCCTCCGCGGTCTGCCGCAGTTCCGCCGCGACCTGGTCGTACGACTCCTGGATACCCAGGGTCGCGCCCGCGCTCATCCCGCCCACCGCGCTGAACGGCCGCACGTACAGGCAGACCAGCCTGGCCTGCTGCCGCCGGGCCATGCCCGCCGCGTACGCGCCCGCCCGCAACGAGGTATCCGAGCCATCTACACCGACCAGCAGAACGTCCGGCCCGTCCCGGTACTGATCCCTCACCCGCCCACGGTCTCACAGCGCCGCCAGCGGGGGACGATGGAGCCAGGCCGGAAACGCCAGGAAGGGATGGTGACATCATCGCCGTCGATGAGGAGCGGGACGGGGTATCGCTGACCAATCTCGGCGAGCCGCTGTTCCGCGGCGCAGAGGCGACCAAGCGCGACCTGGTGGACTATCTGGACGCGGTGGCTGCGCAGTTCATCCCGGAACTGCGCGGACGCCCGCTGTCGGTGGTCCGGGTCCTGCGTGGCCAGGCCCCGTTCATGCAGAAGAACGTGCCCAAGTACACCCCGCCGTGGGTGCGGACGATCCAGCTGTGGGCGGAAAGCTCCCGGCGCGAGGTGTCCTACGCACTCTGCGACGACCGGCGCACGCTGCTGTGGTTCGCCAACCAGCGGGCGGTGGAGTATCACCCCACGCTGAGCGAGGGCGGCCAGTGGAACCATCCCGATTACCTCGTGCTCGACATCGACCCGCCGTCGGCCGGGGAGTTCCGGCTCGCGGTCCTGGCCGCCCAGCTGGTCCGGGAGGCGCTCGCCGGCTGCGGCCTGGCGTCCGCGGTCAAGACCAGCGGCGCGAAGGGAGTGCACGTGTTCGTGCCGATCACCGGGGCCACGGCCGAGGATGCGGCGGCCGCCACCCGCGCGGTGGCGGCCCGGGCCGAGCGGCTCGACACCAAGCTCACCACCACCGCGTTCATCCGGGCGGACCGGGAGGGCAAGGTGTTTCTCGACTCCACCCGGGCGGGCGGGGCGACTGTGGTGGCGGCCTACAGCCCGCGGGTCCGGCCCGGTGTCCCGGTGTCCTTCCCGCTGCCCTGGGGCGAGCTGGACCGGGTCACCCCGGCCGACTTCACGGTGCGCACCGCGGCCCGGCTGATAACCCCGGGGGCCCGCTGGGGTGGCCAGCTACCCCCGCTCCAGCAGCTTCCCGCCGACCTGGTCGCGGAGGGCCATACGATCCCGGTGGCCCGGGTCCAGGCCATGCACGAAGGCAAGCGGCGGGCCCGTGCCCGCCGCACCGGGAACACGGGCCCGCCGGCCGGCGATGGCTAGCGAGGACCGAGGCAGGCCCCGGTTACCGCCGATGGCGCCGGGGACCGAACCGGAACCAGCAGAAGGCCAGCAGCGCGATCCACAGCCACCACGTCGGGCCGAACCACAATCCGCCGAACCACGAGCCCCCGAACCATGCCCAGGGCAGCCAGGCGACGTGCCAGGCGGTGATCACGATCAGGATGAGCAGCACGATTGGCAGCAGCCTGGACCGCGGCCGCCCGGCCCGGGACCGCGGCGCGGGCGGATAGGCGCTGCTAGCGCGGGTACTGGGCTGGCGGCCACTTCCCGGCCGCGGATCGACGGGGGGCAGGTCGGCGGTGAGCCCGGCCAGGTCGGCGTGCGTCTTGGCGCTCATCGCCCGGCCGAGGCGGTCGTCCAGCTCGGCCTGGTCGAGGCGCCCATCCCCGTAGTGCTGGGCTAGCTGGTCGGCGACCTCGGCCCGTTCGGCGTCAGAGACCCGCATGGTGGCATCGGCGACGCGCTGGCGCGCGCCGTATCCCCGTGATTTCAGTGGCATGTTGATGCGGCCTCTCCGCTCAGCTGGCCCGGGATTGAAACAGGCCTGCCGCGATGGACTGGTCGGTGCCGTCTTCGGGGATAAGCAGCCAAGCCGCCAGGTAGACGGGCACGGCGGCCCCGCCGATCACGGTCAGCACGGCGAACGCGATGCGGATAAGGGTCACGTCCACGTCGAGGTAGCGCGCGATGCCGGCGGCGACTCCGCCGAGCATCCGGCCGTGCACCGGACGGCTGATCGTCCGGGAAGTCGCTGATTCGTAGGGTGGGTGCGGAGTCTGGTCGCCCGCTGCGGGGCCAGTCGTTGTGGTCATGGCTCCAGCCTGCGGCCGGGCGGCCGCGGCCACCATCGGGAACACCCCCGACCCGTCCCTGATTCGGATCGGCCAGGATCAGGGTTCTCCCTGATAGCCGGGCGGGGGCCGAGGGGCGATGATGGGGGTATGGCGGCAGGCACTGATCCCGGGCCGACCGCGCGCACTGATCCTGGGGCCGCGAACCCGATGAACACCGGCCCGGTAGGCACCGGCCCGGCAGGCACCGGCCCGGCAGGCACCGGCCCGGCAGGCACCGATCCCCGGGGCGCTGATTCACGGCGCCCCGATGCCCAGCGGATGGGCCGCCGCGGACGCCGGTTCGGGCGGCTGGGCGGCCATCCGTGGCGACGCCACCCCCCGGGCAGCGGGCCGCTGCGGCGCAGCCGCGAAGACCGGCTCGCGGGCGGGGTCGCGTCCGGGCTGGCCGCGCGCACCGGCCTGGACGTGACCGTGGTGCGGACTGTGTTCGTCGTCGCGGCCGTCATCAGCCTCGTCGGCGCGGCGGTGTACGTGCTGGCCTGGCTGCTGATACCCGCGGAGGGGTCGGACAGCAACATCGCCACCCAGGCGGTCACCGACCGGCGGGGTATAGCCCTCGCGGTGGGGCTGGCCTCAGTCCTCGTCGTGGTGCTGGTCATTGCCTCCGCGTTGCAGGCGCCCTGGGTCGGCACGCTGGCCTGGCCGCTGCTGATCAGCGCGGCAGGTCTCACCCTGATCTGGCGGAACGCCCCGCCGGACGAGCAGGCGGTGCTGCGGCGCCTGGCCGATCCGCTGCTCGGCCTGGCCGAGGGCAGCGGCAGCCGCCGCCGGCTCCTGGCCCGGGTGGCGATCGCCGCCGTGGCGCTCGCGTTCGGCCTGACGTGGCTGCTGACCGGGCGGCCGGACAGCAGCGCGCTTCGTGAGCTCGGCGGGCTGATCCTGGTGGTGGCGGCCATCGCCGTCGCCCTGGGTCCCTGGTGGGTGCGCATCGCCCGCGACCTTGTGGTTGAGCGGCAGGCCCGGATCCGGGCCGAGGAACGCGCGGACATGGCGGCCCGGGTGCACGACTCGGTGCTGCAGACGCTCGCCCTGATCCAGCGCCGCGCCGAGCACCCGCAGCAGGTGATCCAGCTGGCCCGGGCCCAGGAGCGCGAGCTGCGCGCCTGGCTGTTCGACGGCCCGGCCCCGGGGGCCCTCGACGGCCAGGACATGACGCTCGCGGGCGGGGTCCGGCTCATCCAGCAGGAAGTTGAAGCCCAGCATGAGCTCCCGGTCGAGGCCGTCACCGTCGGCGATTGCGAGCTGGATGATGACCTGCGCGCGCTGCTGGCCGCAGCCCGCGAAGCGACGGTCAACGCGGTGAAGTGGTCCGGTGCCCCGGTGGTCTCCATCTTCGCCGAAGTGGAGCCGGCTGAGGTGACGCTGTTCGTCCGGGACCGCGGCCGGGGCTTCGACCCGGCGGCCGTCCCTCCGGACCGCAAAGGCGTGGCCCAGTCGATCCACGCCCGGATGGCCCGCCGGGGTGGCACCTCGGCGGTGCGCACCTCCCCCGGCGCGGGCACCGAGGTGTCGCTGACCATGCCCCGCCGCACCCCGGAACACCCGGCGGGGCGCACATGACCGGCCCGTCCGGCCCCGGCGCTGCCCCCGCCCCCGACCAGGCCCGGCGCCCGCGCGTGGTCATCGTCGATGATCACGGGCTGTTCCGCTCGGGAGTCCGGTCGGAGCTGGGCGACCAGGTGGAGGTGGTGGGCGAGGCGGAGGACGTGGCGCCCGCGATCGCGCTGATCTCCTCGTGCCTGCCCGACGTGGTGCTGCTCGACGTGCACCTGCCGGGCGGGGGCGGGCAGGCTGTGCTCAGCGCGCTGCGAGGGGTGCAGCCCCAGGTGCGTTTCCTGGCCCTGTCCGCGTCAGACGCCCCGGAAGACGTGATCGCGGTCATCCGGGCCGGCGCACGGGGCTACGTGACCAAGACGATCTCCGGCCCGGACCTGGTGGACGCGGTCCACCGCGTCGCCGGCGGGGACACCGTGTTCTCCCCCCGGCTGGCCGGCTTCGTGCTGGACGCGTTCGCGGCCCTGCCCGGCGACGGCCCGGGGGTCCCGTCCCTTGACCCGGAACTGGATCAGCTCACCCCACGGGAGCGCGACGTGCTCCGCCTGATCGCCCGGGGCTATACCTACAAAGAGATCGCCCGCGATCTGTATATCTCCGTGAAGACGGTGGAAAGCCACGTGTCCTCGGTGCTGCGCAAACTCCAGCTCTCCACCCGGCATCAGCTCACGCGCTGGGCGACCGAACGGCGACTGGCCTAGGCTGACTGCTAGCGTATGGGCCGCCGGTTCTGGGCGGTATGGCCGATTTACGGGGGCTGGCGCGAGCCAGGGGTCGAACGCTGGAGGCATGGGTGGCTGAGGACTTCCCCGCGGGGTTAGCTGACCCCGGCTCACCCCTGCCCGGTAGTCCAGGGCAGGTCGCCAGCTACCAGATAGTCGAGGAGATCGGCCGCGGCGGCATGGCGGTCGTGTACCGGGCCCGCGACGTCCGGCTGGGCCGCTGGGTGGCGCTGAAGGTCCTCGCCGAGGATCTGGCCCGGGATGACGGGTTCCGGCGGCGCTTCATCCGGGAGTCCCGGGCCGCGGCCGCGGTGGATCACCCGAACATCATCCCGATCTTCGACGCCGGCGAGGCCGGCGGCGTGCTGTTCATCGCGATGCGCTACGTCGGCGGCCAGGACGTGCACAGCCTGCTGAACCGGGCTGGCCCGCTGCCGCCGGCCCGCGCCGCCGGAATCGTGGCCCAGGTGGCCTCCGCACTGGACGCGGCGCACGCGCACGGGCTGGTGCACCGGGATGTGAAACCGGCCAACATGCTGCTCGGCGGCCTGGCCGAGGACGGTTCTGAGGATCACGTCTACCTGTCGGACTTCGGTATCAGCAAGACCTCCCAGTCGACCACTAACCTCACCCTGACCGGGCAGGTCCTCGGCACCCTGAACTACCTGGCCCCCGAGCAGATCGAGGGGCGCACGGTGGACGGCCGCGCGGACGAATACTCGCTCGCGTGCGCGGCGTTCGAGATGCTGGCGGGCGAGCCGCCGTTCCGGCGGGATCAGAGCCTGGCGGTCATGTGGGCCCAGCTGTCCGCGCCCCCGCCCCCGCTGACCAGCCGGCGTCCCGACCTGCCCGCCGCCGTGGACGCGGTCATGTTCCGGGGCCTGGCCAAGGCCCCCGAGGACCGCTACCCGAACTGCCGCGCGTTCGCCGCGGCACTGCAGCAGGCCTGCGGGATCAGCAGCGCCGACCTGCCCGCCCGGTCGGCGGTGCAGCAAGCGCTCGCGGGCGTTCCGCCTACCGGCGCGGCCAGCCCGGCCCTGGACCCGGATGCCCCTGGGCTGGACCGTGCCGAGCCAGCGGCGGCAGATGCGGGCCGGCCCCAGACGACTCCGGTCAGCCCGGCGGTCGGCTTCCCCTCCCCGCGGCCAGCGGCGCCCACCAGCGCCGATGCGGCCAGCCCGGTCCCGGCCGCCAGCGCCGACCTGTCCCGGCCGGCCCCGTCCCCCCGCGCTGATCCCTACGTGACCCCGTCCCACAGCGCTGATCCCTACGTGACCCCGTCCCCTAGCGCTGATCCCTACGTGACCCCGCCGGCCGGCGCCGGCCCGTCCTCTGTGACCCCGCCGGCCAGTCCCGGCCCGTCCTACGCGACCCCGCCGGCCAGCGCCGACCCGTCCTCTGTGACCCCGCCGTTCAGCGCTGACCCGGCCGGCCGGTGGCCAGCGGGACCACCGCCGCATCGACCCGGGCCGCCCCCTCCCTCCCGGCCGCAGCCGCCACGCAAGGGACGCCGCGGGCTGGTCCTAGTCGCCAGCGGCGTCGCCGTGCTGGCCGTGATCGCCATCGGTCTGGCGTTGCTGAAGCACCACCACTCCCTGGCGCAGAGCGGAACGGCGGGGCCCACCGTGGCTTCGAGTGCCCCCGCGGCCAGCCGGGCCGTCTCCGCACCCGCCACCCCGGCCACCGTCGTGCGGCGCTACTACGCGGCCATCAGCCGCCGGGCATACCGGCGGGCCTGGCTCCTGGGCGGTGACCACACCCCATCCAGCTACTCACAGTTCGTGGCGGGCTACAGCGGCACCCAGCGGGACGAGGTGACCATCCTCTCGTCGGGCGGCGATCAGGTGACGGCCAAGTTCGCCGCGCTGCAGACCGACGGCTCGGTCAAGTACTACCGGGGCAGCTACGTGGTCCAAAACGGCGTCATCACCTCGTTCAACGTGACACAGGTCGGCTAGGGGCGCCCGGGGGCCGCGGAAGTTGTGGCCGGGCAAAAGCGTTAGGTAAGCAGGGCCGGGACTGGCACTGTGGCGTACGGCCGTTCCCCCCTCTTTCGTTTCGGTTCCCTGTTCCGCCATGGAGAATTCCGCCGTGACACCCTCGCTTGCCGAGCTTCAGGACCGGCTGCCCGGGCTGATGCTCCGCGATCAGCGCCGCCTCGGCCGCCGCGCTGAGCAGGCTGCCGCGCTGCCGGACACCGGCGCGCGGGAGAAGGCGCTGGCGAGGCTGCTCGCCGACGTGGACGCGGCCCAGGCGCAGGCGCAGGCCCGGCGCGACAGCGTGCCCGTGCTGCGCTACCCGCAGGAGCTCCCGGTCAGCCAGCGAAGGGACGAGATCGCTGCGGCCATCCGGGACCACCAGGTCGTGATCGTCGCCGGGGAGACCGGCTCGGGGAAGACCACCCAGCTGCCGAAGATCTGCCTGGAACTCGGCCGCGGGGTGACCGGGCAGATCGGGCACACCCAGCCGCGCCGGATCGCGGCCCGCACCGTGGCCGAGCGCATCGCCAGCGAGCTCGGCACCGAACTGGGCAGCACCGTCGGCTACAAGGTGCGCTTCACCGACACCTCCAGTGACAGCACGCTGGTCAAGGTGATGACCGACGGCATCCTGCTCACCGAGATGCAGCATGACCGGCAGCTGCTCCGCTACGACACGCTCATCATCGATGAGGCGCATGAGCGCAGCCTGAACATCGACTTCATCCTGGGCTACCTCAGGCGGCTGCTGCCGGGCCGCCCGGATCTCAAGGTCGTCATCACCTCGGCCACGATCGACCCGCAGCGGTTCAGCGAGCATTTCGCTGAGTTCGGGGCACCTGTGGTCGAGGTGTCCGGGCGCACCTACCCGGTGGAGGTGCGCTACCGGCCGCTGGCCGACACCGGCGACCCGGACCAGGAACCTAAGGACCAGGTCCAGGGCATCCTGGACGCGATCACGGAGCTGAGCGCCGCCGATCCCGGTGACATCCTCGTGTTCCTCAGCGGCGAACGGGAGATCCGGGACACCGCTGACGCGCTGGACGGCCGGGATGGCCTGGAGGTCCTGCCGCTGTACGCCCGGCTGTCCGCGGCCGAGCAACATCGAGTGTTCGACAGGAAGCCGGGTCAGGCCAGCCATTTCTCCCGCCGGGTGGTGCTGGCCACTAACGTCGCGGAGACCTCGCTGACCGTTCCGGGCATCAAGTACGTGATCGACCCGGGCACGGCGCGGATCTCCCGGTACAGCCAGCGGACCAAGGTCCAGCGGCTGCCCATTGAGCCGATCTCGCAGGCCTCGGCGAACCAGCGGAAGGGCCGTTGCGGCCGGACATCGGACGGCGTTTGCATCCGGCTGTACAGCGAGGAGGACTTCGAGAGCCGCCCCGAGTTCACCGACCCGGAGATCCTGCGCACCAACCTGGCTTCGGTCATCCTGCAGATGGCCGCGCTGGACCTGGGCGACATGGCCGACTTCCCGTTCGTCGAGCCGCCGGATTCGAGGAACATCGCGGACGGCGTGCGGCTGCTGGAGGAACTCGGCGCGTTTTCCCCGGGTCACCAGCCTGGCCTGGGCCGGACCCGGCTGACCGAGGTGGGCCGCAAGCTGTCCCGGCTGCCGGCCGACCCGCGGCTCGGGCGGATGATCCTGGAGGCCGGCCGGAACGGCTGTGTCCGCGAGGTGCTGATCATCACCGCAGCGCTGTCCATCATTGACCCGAGGGAGCGGCCCGCCGACGCCCGGCAGGCCGCGGACGAGATGCACGCGAGGTTCGCGGACCCCGGGTCGGATTTCCTGACCCTGCTCAACCTCTGGGACTATCTGCGCGAGCAGCAGAGCCAGCTATCCGGGTCGGCGTTCCGGCGGCTATGCCGCCGCGAATACCTGCACTACCTGCGGGTGCGCGAATGGCAGGACGTGTACGGCCAGCTCCGGCAGGCCACCGCGGATCTCGGCATCCAGTCAGGCCGGGAGCGCCGCAGCGCCAGCGAGCCGCCCGGGCAGCCCCCCGGGCGGCAGAACGGCCAGGGACGGCGGCGGCCGGGGCGGGGCCGGCCGCGGGCCGGCCGGAGCATGCCGGCCGCGGCCCCCCAGGCTCGGGCCGGGGACAACGGGTCCGAGGGCCGGTACCCGGCCGAGCTGGCCGACCGGGTGCACATGTCGCTGCTCGCCGGGCTGCTGTCGCACATCGGCATGCAGGACACGGACAGCCGGCCACGCGGCAAGCGGCGGCCGCTGACCGAGTTCGCCGGCGCCCGCGGCGCGCGGTTCGCCATCTTCCCGGACTCGGCGCTGGCCAGGAAGCCGCCGCAGTGGGTGGTCGCGGCCGAGCTGGTAGAGACGTCCCGGCTGTGGGCCCGCGTCACGGCCCGCATCGAGCCGGAATGGGCCGAGGCACTGGCGGCGCACCTGGTGCGCCGTAGCTACAGCGAGCCGCGCTGGGACGCGAAACAGGGCGCGGCAGTAGCCACCGAGAAAGTCAGCCTGTACGGGCTGCCGATCGTGGCCGCCCGGACGGTCATGTTCGGCCGGATCGACCCGGCCGCGGCCCGGGACCTGTTCATCACGCACGCCCTGGTGGAGGGCGACTGGCGGACGCACCACGCGTTCTGGGCGCATAACCAGCGGATGCTGGCCGACGCCGAGGACCTGGAACGGAAGGCCAGGCGGCGCGGGATCGTCGCCGACGACACGGCCCTGTTCGAGTTCTATGACCGGCGGATCCCGGCCGAGGTGACCTCCGCCCGGCACTTCGATACCTGGTGGAAGAAGGCCCGCCCGGCGGACCCTGGCCTGCTGGACCTCTCCCCCGGCGACCTGATCCGGCCGGCGGCTGAGGACATCACCGCGGACGACTACCCGGCCCGCTGGGCCGACCTCCCGGTGTCGTACGAGTTCGCGCCCGGTGAGCCGGACGACGGGGTGACGGTGGACATCCCGCTGGCCCGGCTGAACCAGGTGAGTGCCGAGGAGTTCAGCTGGCAGGTGCCGGGGCTGCGCCAGGAGATGGTGACCGAGCTGATCCGCTCGCTGCCCAAGCAGCTGCGGACCACGTTCGTGCCGGTCCCCGACACGGCCCGGGCGGTGCTGCCGAAGCTGGGCCCGGGCCGCGGGGACCTGCTCGACGCGCTCGGCACCGAGCTTTCCCGGCTCGGCGGCGTGCACATCCCCCGGTCCGCGTGGGATGAGTCCCGGCTGCCCGCCTACCTGCGGATCACCTTCCGTGTGGTGGAGGACGGCCGGGTCCTCGCGGCCGGTAAGGACCTGGACGAGCTGCGCCGCCAGCTGCGGCCCCGGCTGCAGGCCACGCTGAGCGAGGCGGCCAGCGGGATCACCCGGACAGGGCTGCGCACCTGGGACATCGGCACGCTGCCCCGCGTGTTCAGCCAGGGCGAGGTCCGTGCCTACCCGGCGCTGGCCGACACCGGCGACGCGGTGGACGTCCGGCTGTTTGAGACCCGCGCCCAGGCTGACGCGGCCATGCTGCGCGGCACCCGGCGGCTGATCCTGCTCCAGGTACCCTCCGGTGCCCGGGCCGTGGCCAGCCGCCTGCCGGTCAGCGCCAAGCTGGCCATGAGCCGTCACCCGTACCCCGGCATGGACGCGCTGCTGGAGGACTGCGCGGCCGCCGCGGCGGACCAGGTGATCACCGAAGCGGGCGGCCCGGCCTGGGACGAGGCGGGCTTCGCCCGGCTGCTGGAGGCGGCGCGCGCGGCACTTGCCGCCCGCACTGCGGACGTGGTCGCGCTCGCCGCCCGGGCCCTAGGCGAGGCCCACCAGGTCGAGTCGAGCCTGGCCGGGACGCCCAGCCCGCCGGTCCGGGCTGCGTTCGCCGACCTGCGCGGGCAGCTGTCCGGGCTGGTCCATCCGGGGTTCGTCGCCGACACCGGGGCCCGCCGGCTGCCGGACCTGGTCCGCTACCTGCGGGGGATGAGCCGGCGGCTGGAGAAGATGCCGGAGTCGCTGATCCGGGACGCCGAGCGGATGACCGTGGTCCAGGAGGTGACGGAGGACTACGAGCAGACCCTGGCCGACCTGCCGCCTGCGCGGCGGGGCGATCCCGACGTCCGCGAGGTGCGCTGGATGATCGAGGAACTGCGGGTCAGCCTGTTTGCGCAGACGCTGGGCACCTCCGGCCCCGTGTCGCAGCGCCGGATCGAGCGTGCCCTGGATCAGCTGCACGGCTAGCTGGCCGGCCAGATCGGCGCAGGCCGTGCGTCAATAGGGGCAGAGCACACCGCGACCCGGGGAGCTGACCGATCATGGGTGACCTGCTGACCGCGGATGGCCTGGCCCGCTTCAGCGCGGCTGCGGCCGCGCATGTGGGCGACGAGACCGTGCCCGGTCTGGTGGCCCTGGTGGCGCGGGGTGATCAGGTGCATGTGGAGGCGCTGGGCTCGCTGTCCGTCGGCGGCCCCGCGGTCCAGCGTGATTCGCTGTTCCGCATCTCGTCCAATTCCAAGCCGGTGACCGGCGCGGCCACCCTGGCCCTGGTCCGGGAGGGCCTGCTGGCTCTGGACGAGCCGGTGGCCCGGCTGCTCCCGGAGCTGGCCGCCCCCCGGGTGCTGCGCCGGATGGACGGCCCGCTGGACGACACCGTGCCGACCAGGCGCCCGATCACCGTCCGCGACCTGCTGACGTTCACCTTCGGCTTCGGCCTGACCACCGAAATGTTCGGTGCGGACCCACCGTGGCCGGTCGTGGCCCGGGCCGGCGCGCTGCACCTGTCCACGATCGGGCCGACCAACCCAGCCGAGCAGCCTGGCCCGGACACCTGGATCGCGGGCCTGGGCTCCCTGCCGCTGCTGGCCCAGCCCGGTGAGCGCTGGTTCTACAACACCGGCGCGTCAGTCCTCGGTGTCCTGCTCGCACGGGCTTCGGGCCAGCCGTTCGCCGACGTGCTCCGGACTCGCATCCTTGAGCCGCTGGGCATGCGCGACACTGGTTTCTGGGCCCCGGACACCGGCCGGCTCGCGTCCGCATTCCGGTCCGCGCCGGGTGGTGGGCTGGAGGTCTGGGACAAGCCCGGTGGCCTGTGGAGCGGGCCGCGGGCGTTCTGCGACGGAGCCTCCGGGCTGGTTTCGACCGTCGATGACCTGCTCGCCTTCTCCCAGATGCTGCTGCGCGGTGGAGACACGGTGCTGCCGGCGAGCCTGGTCGCCGAGATGACCCGGGACCAGCTGACCCCGGCCCAGAAGGCGCACGGTGGCCTCGGCCCCGGTTTTTTCACCGCGGTCGGCTGGGGCTTCTGCACCTCGGTGGTCACCGCGGGGCCGAGGGCCGGCGCGTTCGGGTGGGCCGGCGGGTTCGGCACCACCTGGCTGGCCGACCCGGCGCGGGATCTGACCGTCATCGTGCTGACCCAGCGCATGTTCGACGGCCCCGGACCGCCGCCGGTTCACGACGCACTGCAGGCGGCGGCGTATGACGCCGTCGGCTGACCTGCGCAGGCCAGCCGCCCAGCGCCAGCCCAGCCCTACGGCACCGCCGCCGGGCCCATGCCGCTGGCCATGCAACGATGCGCGGCCCACCCGTGGTCTTTAGGGACGAAGGGGGTGGCCCATGGACGAGCAGGCGGCTGAGGAGTTCCGCGAGTTCATGCACGGCCGGTGGCCGAGCATGGTCCGACTCGCGTACGGGCTCACCGGCGATCAGGGTCACGCGGAAGACGTAGTGCAGGCGGCGTTCGCCCGGGCCTACGCGCCCTGGCCAGTAGTCAGGCGGAGCGGTAACCCGGACGCCTACGTCCGCCAGATCGTGGTCAACGAGAGCCGGAACCGGTTCCGCAAGCGCCGGGTGGCCGAACGGCTCACCGACCAGCTGCCGGAGCGGGGAGTGGCCGACGCGACCGGCCACCACGACGAGCGGCTGGCGCTGATCGCGGCGCTGCAGCGGCTCGGGCCCCGGCAGCGCGCTGTGGTGGTGCTGCGCTACTGGGTGGGACTCACCGAGACCGAGGCGGCGGTCACGCTGGGCTGCTCGGTCGGGACGGTGAAGAGCCAGGCCTCCCGGGCCCTGGCCGCCCACCGCGCCAGCACCGAACTCGTGGATGGGGGGCTGTCGTGAGCATCAGCGACGAGCACGACCTGCAGGAGCGGCTCGACCAGGCGTTCCAGGCGATCACGCCGCGGACCGCGCCGGTGGACCAGGCGGTGCGCAAGGGCAGGGTGATCCGGGTCCGGCGACGCATCGCGGCGGTGGCAGCCCCGGCCGTGGTGGCCGTCGCCGTGGCCGTCCCGTTTCTGCTGCATCAGGCAGCCACCCAGCCGGTCCTGAACCAGTCCCGGCACCATCACGTGACCGTGCACCCGGCGGGGCCGCACGCACCGGCCGGGCTGATCGCCTCCGGCACCGTGGACGGCCAGCCCTGGCGGGTCGCGGCGGACAAGCCGGGCACGGCCGGCGCCAAGCCTGGCAGCCAGTGCTTCATGGCGCTCTCCCTGCAGGACTGCTTGCCGGTCACCGCACCGGACCGCACCCACCCCGTAGCGCTCACCAGCGTTTCCAACGGCCCGACCGACGCGGGCTACGGGCCGGTGAGCGCGGCGGTCAGCTACGTCACGGTCCGGCTGGCCGACGATGAGGTGCTCACGCTGCGTCCGGTTTCCGTCTACGGGACGCGCTTCGTGGCCTATGCCGTCCCGCAGCACCTGGCGGTCAGCAGGATCACCGCGTATTCGGCGCACGGGGAACTGGCCACGGCGATTCCCTTCAACGACCCGGAGGGGTCCGCGATCCTCGGCCTCTGGCAGCAGCCAGGCCAGACCGGCCCCGGCCGCGTCACCCGACTGGTTGGCTCCGGAGCAGTGCGGGGCCGGGCCTGGTCGGTCACCGCGTACGTAGGGCCCTGGGGCGACTGCCTGCTCATCCGTGGTGTGCGGGATCTAAGCAGCGGGTGTGTTCCGCTCTCCTCGATGCGGGGCACCTCGGTGGCGGGCTCGACCAGCGGTCCACCCGAGGTGGTCTACGGATCCGCGGCGGCGGACGTGGAGCACGTGGTCATCACCCTGCGGGGCGGCGGGACAATCCGGGCCCAGGCGGTCCCCGTGGGCGGCCAGAAGTTCTTCGCGTTCGCGCTGGGCCACGGCCAGCACACGGTCCGCTGGCAG
>DATCFY010000188.1:0-25516 GCA_036509255.1 Streptosporangiaceae bacterium | reverse complement strand
CTGGCTGACCAAGGCCGCCCAGGGCAACCTCGGCCGGTCCTACTTCACCCAGATTCCGGTCTCCCAGAGCATCGCGCAGCGGCTGCCGGTCGACTTGTCGATCGCGGTGCTCGCCGTCATCCTGGCCGTCATCATCGGCGGCGGCGCCGGGACGATCGCCGCCGTCCGGCGCGGCGGCTGGTTCGACCGCACCGTCACCGTGGTGTGCTCGGCGGCGTCCACGCTCCCGGCGTTCGTGGTCGGCATCATCCTGGTGGTCCTGTTCGCGGTCACCGTTCACTGGCTGCCCGCCAACGGCTACGTCGGCCCGAGCACGAGCATCCCGCAGTGGCTGGAGCACATCATCCTGCCCAGCCTGGCGCTCAGCCTGGCCGTCTCGGCCGACATCGCCCGGCAGCTGCGGACCTCCCTGGTCGAGGTGCTCGAGCAGAACTACATCGTCGGCGCCCGGGTCCGCGGCCTGCCCTACCGGCGCATCCTGTTCCGGCACGCGCTGCGCAACGCGTCGGGCCCGGCGCTCACCATCCTCGGCAACGACTTCCCGCTCATGCTCGCCGGGGCGGTGGCCGCCGAGGCGGTGTTCTCCCTGCCCGGGCTGGGCCAGCTGCTCCTGGAGAGCGCACAGACCCGGGACATCCCGGTGGTCCAGGGCCTGCTGCTGGTGGTCAGCTGCTTCGTGATCGTGGTCAACCTGATCGTGAACACCACGCTCAACTGGCTGTACCGGACGGACGACGGGATCGGCGCATGAGCGGTAACCCACCCAGGAAGGTCACGGGAAGATCTTTCCTGCGGCTGCCGTCCGCGCGGGTTGCCATTGTCGTGCTGCTCGGCATCGCCGTCCTGACCGTGTTCGGGTCCACGCTGGCACCGCAGAACCCGCTCACGATCAACGCCAACGCGCTGTTCCAGGGACCCAGCGTGCACCACTGGCTGGGCACCGACTACCTGGGCCGGGACGTGCTGAGCCGGCTGATGGTCGGCACCCGGCTGTCGGTGCTCACCGCGCTTGAGGCGGTCGGGATCGGCCTGATCCTGGGCGTCGGCCCGGGCATCGCCACCGTGTTCCTGGGCCGCTGGTTCGACTTCGCCGCGAACCGGCTCACCGACGCGCTGATGACGCTGCCGTACGTCTTCTTCGCGGTCGCGGTGACCGCGGCGCTCGGCAACGGCCTGGTGCAGGCCATGGTCCCGGTCGGGATCCTGCTCGCCCCGTTCTTCTTCCGGATCACCCGGGCCGCCACCCTGGAGCACTCCCGCGCCCAGTACGTGGAGGCCGCGGAGCTGATGGGCGCCTCGAAGCTGCACGTGGTCCGGGTGCACGTGCTGCGCAAGGTGCTGCCCACGATCGCGGTGACCACGGCGTCGATGACGGCCGCGGCGCTGCTGGCGGTGTCGTTCCTGACCTTCCTCGGCATCGGCGTGCAGCCGCCCGCACCCACCTGGGGCGGCGTGCTCTCCTCCGACCTCGACTACCTGAACCAGGCGCCGTGGGCGCCGTTCATCCCTGCCGCGCTCATCGCCATCACCATCGGCGCGCTGAACGCCCTGGCCGATGCCTTCCGTGACCGCCGTGGCGCGGGAGCGCTGGCCGCCCAGCCGGATCCGATCATCCGAACCCACTCGACTCTGGAGCCTGCCGATGACGATCGACAATCTCAAGTCGCCTGATCTCGCCGTGCCGGGCCTGCCCCCCACGGCGGGCGCGGCCCCGGGTACGATCTCGCGCCCGGCGCCGGGCACCAGCGATCTGCTGAGCCTGGACGACCTGCACATCAGCGTGCACCACGGGGCGGCCACCGCGATCCGCGGCGTCTCGCTGGGCATCCGGCCCGGGGAGATCGTCGGGCTGGTGGGGGAGTCCGGCAGCGGCAAGACGCTGACCTGCCGGGCCGCGCTCGGCGTGCTGCCCGCCGGCGTCACCATCGACCACGGCTCGATGACGTTCGCCGGGCACGACCTGACCACCCTGTCCCGGCGCGGCTGGGAAGAGGTGCACGGCAGCCACATGGGCGCGGTGTTCCAGGACCCGGCGTCCTACCTGAACCCGACGATCGCCGTGGGCCACCAGCTGGCTGAGGTGCTGCGGGTGAAGCTGGGCCTGTCCCGGCGGGCCGCCCACCAGCGCTCTGTCGAGCTGTTCAGCGCGGTGGGCCTGCATCAGCCGGAGCACGTGTTCCACCAGATCCAGGCGGAGCTGTCCGGCGGCATGCTGCAGCGGGTCATGATCGCCATCGCGATCTCCTGCGACCCCGAGCTCCTCGTGGCGGACGAGGCGACCACGGCCCTGGACGTCACCATCCAGGCCGAGATCATCGACCTGCTGCGCTGGCTGCGTGACGAACGCGGCCTGGCCGTCCTGTTCGTGTCGCACGACCTGGCCGTGGTCGCCGAGCTGTGCGACCGCGTCGTGGTGTTCTACGCCGGGGAGGTGGTGGAGTCCGGCCCGGCCGCGGAGATCATCGAACGCCCCCGGCATCCCTACACCCAGGCCCTCCTCGAGGTGGCCTCGGTCGGCGACTTCCGCCGCCGCGAGCTGCAGGTCATCGCGGGCCAGCCGCCGCCGGTGGGGGCGGACATCACCGGCTGCCGGTTCGCCGAGCGCTGCCCGCTCGCGGCAGACGTCTGCCGCACCGGCCCCATCGCTCCGGTCGCGGTCGGCGAGGAGCACCAGGTGCGCTGCGTCCGGGCCCAGGAAGCCTGGTCCTCCGGCGAGCTGGCGGCCCGGTGAGCGCCACCGCATCGGCCCCCAGCCTCCCGGGAACCGCGCCGCTGCTCGAGGTGGAGTCGCTCGACGTGGTCCTGGGCCGCGGCTGGCGGGCCACCCAGGTCCTCAGCGGCGTCGACCTGGCCATCGGGCCTGGCGAGATCGTCGGCCTGGTCGGCGAGACCGGCTCGGGCAAGACGACCCTGGCCCGGACCGTGGCCGGCCTGGTCGACCCGGCGGCCGGCCAGGTCGTGTTCGAGGGCGCCACCCTCTCCGCCCTGCGGCGCGGCGCCCGGCGGGCCGAGCGCCGCCGCGGTCATCTGCAGCTGGTCTTCCAGGACCCGCTCCGCTCGCTCGACCCCGAGATGACCGTGCACGACATCGTCGCCGAGGGGGTCAGGCTGCAGGGCGAAACCGACCGGGCCGAGATCCGCCGGCGGGTCCTCACGGCGCTGGGCCAGGTCGGCCTGGACGACTCCGTGCTGCCCCGCACCCCCGGCCAGATCTCCGGCGGCCAGCGCCAGCGCGTGTCGATCGCCCGGGCCCTGGCCACCGAGCCCCGGCTGCTCATCTGCGACGAGCCGGTCAGCGCCCTGGACGCCAGCAACCGCAACTACATCCTGCGCCTGCTGGAGCAGCTCCGGACCTCCCTCCGGCTGTCCATCGTGATCATCTCGCACGACCTCAGCTCGCTGGCGGGCATCGCCGACCGCGTCGTGGTGCTCTACCGGGGCCGGATCGTCGAGGACGGCCCGGTGGACCAGGTGTTCGCCGCCCCCGAGCATCCGTACACCGCCCTGCTGATGGCGTCCGCGCCGAGCGTCCGGCACGACCGGGAACTGACCCCGCGCCAGCTGACCCGCACCGTCGCCGAGGCGGGCGCGCTGCCGGAGGCCGTGCTGGAGGGGCTCGGCGGCCCGGACGCCTGCGTGTTCGCCACCCGGTGCGCGTTCGCGGCCGCCGCCTGCGCGGTCCAGCCCCCGCTCGTCACGGCCGGCGATCACCGCCGCGTCGCGTGCCACCGCCACAGCGAATGGCTGACCCTGGCCCGCAGCCGCGGCGCGGACGGGCGGCTGGCGCACGACCAGCTCAGCGCGGACGCGCAGCTCACCACGGAAGGACAGCTCAGATGAGCAACCGGCAGATCAAGCTCGGCGCGGTGACCATGGGGGTCGGCGGCCCCGGCCAGCACTTCCAGTGGCTGGACCCGGAGATCCCCGGCGACGCCAGCGTGAACATCGGCTGGTACATGGAGCAGGTCCAGCTGGCCGAGGCGGCCAAGTTCGACCTGGTCTTCATCGTGGACAGCCAGTTCATCACCCCCGACTCCCCGCCGCATTACCTGAACCGGCTCGAGCCGATGACGCTGCTGTCCGCCCTGGCCGTGGTGACCAGGAACATCGGCCTGGTCGCCACCATGACCACGTCCTACAACGACCCGTTCAACCTGGCCCGGCGGCTCGCCTCGCTGGAGCTGATCAGCGGCGGCCGGTCCGGGTGGAACGTGGTGACCAGTGGCGACGCGGGCGCGGCCGGTAACTTCAGCCGGGACGAGCACTACGACTACGACACGCGCTACGCGCGCGGGCTGGAATTCGTCCGGGTCGCCCAGGGGCTGTGGGACTCCTACGAGGCGGACGCGTTCCCCCGGGACCGCCAGAGCCGGACCTTCCTGGACGTGACCCGGCAGCATGCGCTGAACCACAAGGGCGAGCACTTCGGTGTCGTCGGCCCGCTGAACATCTCCCGCTCGCCGCAGGGACAGCCGGTCATATTCCAGGCCGGCGACTCCGAGCAGGGCCGTGACCTGGGTGCCACCATCGGGGAGGGCATCTTCACCCACGCCGCGTCGATCGAGCAGGGCCAGGCCTTCTACGCCGATATCAAGTCCCGGGCCGCGGCGAAGGGGCGCAACCCCGACCGCATCATCGTGATGCCCGGCGTCCGGGTGTTCGTCGGCGACACCGATCAGGAGGCCCGCGAGATCGAGCACGACCTGCAGCTGGCCGACCAGGACTTCGACCGGGCGCTCGGCGAGCTGGGCCGCCCGTTCGCCTGGCACGACTTCCGGCAGTACGACCTCGACGCGCCGTTCCCGGACGTGCTGCACGTAGCCGAGCGGGGCTTCCGGACCCAGGCCGAGAAGATCGTGCAGATGGCCCGGGACAACGGCTACACGCTGCGGGAGACGGTGCAGGCGATCTCCGCCCCGAGGCCGACCCCGTTCGCGGGCTCGCCCGAGACGGTAGCCAACGAGATGCAGCGCTGGTTCGAAGGCCGTGCGCTGGACGGCTACAACATCCACATCGGGCACCCGTCCCAGTTCCGCCGGTTCACCGGCGAGGTGGTGCCGATCCTGCGCGAGCGGGCCCTGGTCCGCACCGAGTACGAGTCCACCACGCTGCGCGGCAACCTGGGCCTGCCGGTCCCGGAGAACCGCTATACCCAGGCCCGCCAGGAGGGAGCCCGGCTGGCGGGCACCGGGCCGGAGGAAGAGCAGGACAGCAGCTCAGGCGAGCTGTCGGCCGCCCGCTTCTAGCGTCCGCCCGGGCCGCCCCGGCCCTCTTTTCTCCGCAACGGTCCGTCCGTCCGGCTCACCCGGCCAGCCTGGCCGCCGCCGGGCCGGCGGCCGGGGCCCACCGGGGAAGCGGCCGGCCGCGGCCTCGCCTGGCGCCCGCGGGCGGGGAGATGATGGCGGCATGGCGTTGCCCACGGCGTTCACGGGACTCTTCTCGGTGCGGCACCCGATTGCCCTGGCCCCGATGGGCGAATCGGCCGGCGGTGCGCTGGCCGCGGCGGTCTCCAACGGCGGCGGCCTGGGACTCCTGGGCGGTGGCCCGGGGAGGGCGGACTGGCTGGCCCGGGAGCTGCCCATCGTGGCCGCAGGCACCGATCAGCCGTGGGGAGTGGGCTTCCAGAGCTGGGCGGTGAGCGTCGGCACGGTCGAGCGTGCGCTGGAGCACCGCCCGGTAGCGGTGATGCTGTCCTTCGGTGACCCCCGCCCGTTCATCGGGCCGATCCGCCAGGCCGGCGCGGCGCTGATCATCCAGGCCACCGACCTCGAGGAAGCCAGGGAAGCGGTGGACCTCGGCGCCGACGTCATCGTGGCCCAGGGGACCGAAAGCGGTGGGCACGGCGCCCGGCGCGGGCGGTCCACGCTGCCGTTCGTGCCGATCGTGGTGGACCTGGCCGCACCCACGCCGGTGCTGGCCGCGGGCGGGATCGCCGACGGGCGGGGCGTGGCCGCGGCGCTGGCCCTGGGGGCGGCCGGGGCGCTCATCGGGACCAGGTTCCAGGCCACCATCGAGGCCCTGATCGATCCCGCGATCAGCAAGGCGATCATCGGGGGACGCGGGGAGGATACCGAGCGCAGCATCCTGCTGGACATCGCTCGCGGCTCCCGGTGGCCCTCGAAATACCCGGGCCGCACCCTCGGCCACCCGTTCCTCGAGCAGTGGCGCGGACGCGAAGACGAACTCGCCGCGGACCCCGACGCCCGGCAGGCGTACCAGGATGGCGTGGCGTCGGGCGAGCTGCCGCCGCTGCCGGTGTGGGCCAGCGAGGCCGTCGATCTCATCAACGACCTGCCGCCCGCCGCCGATCTGGTCGCCACCCTCGCCGCCCAGGCCGAGGACGCGCTGGCCCGGATCAGGCTTGCTGATCGGGGCCCTGCTGATCCGGCCACCGGGCACTGACGGGCAGCCGGGCCAGGAACGAGCTCATCGCGGGGGAGAACTCGTCCAGCCCGACCGCGACGGACAGCGGGGTCACTGAGATCAGCCCGCGGCGCAGCGCGGCGACGTCGGTGTCCGCCGGGCCGCCGGCCTCCGGGATGGCCTCGTCCGGCCCGCCAAACAGGTACATCGCCTGCGGGCCGGGATCGGAGTCCCAGTCCTTCACCGGGACCCGCGGGTACACGCGCTGCCCGGGCCGGGTGAGCACCGCGGCCGGGGCATCCGGCGCGGGACTGGCCGGTACCGCCCCGGCGGCCGGGTCGGCCGGGTAGTTCACGCTGAGCACGACGGTCTCGTCCGGCCGGGCCCGCAGGATCGCCGCAGCGAGCCCGGTCCCGTGCCGGGCCGCCAGGCCGAAGTCGTAGTCCGGCCCGTCGCCCTCGGTGTAGTTGACCGACAGGCTCCCGGAGGGGGTCTGCTGGGACAGGCAGAGCGCGGACGTGCCGAGCACCGCCGCCTCCAGCCCGGCGCCGACCGTGCCGGAGTAGACCACGTCGTCTGCGAGGTTGGCGCCGTGGTTGATGCCGCTGACCACGAGGTCCGCCTCGGCGGCCAGGCCGCCGAGCAGCCCGGCCCGGACACAGTCGGTCGGGGTGCCGTCGCATTCGTACACCGGGTGCGGGCCGCCCTCGAGCCGCCGGACGCCGACCGGGCGGTCGAACGTGCACTTGCGCGCGAACCCGCTGCGGTTACCGTCCGGGGCGACCGTGACCACCGAGGCGCACACCCCGGTGAGGGCGGCCCGGATCGCCCGGATGCCCGCGGACCGGACCCCGTCGTCGTTGGTCAGCAAGACACGCACGCTGTCTCCTTCGCTGCTCGCCAGGGGAGCCGCCGATGGCGCGGCATGCGGGAGTCCCGGCCGCGCGGTCTGTGGTTACCTTATGGGCGCCCATCTGGGCGAGCCGGGCCCCCGCAGCGTCCTTGGGCGGCGCGGGCCGGCCGCTGGCTGCTCCCAGCCGGGAGATTGCGGGCGCAGAGGGCAAATGGGGGAAGTCGGCGCAAGCCGGGAACCCCGGCCATGAGTAATCTGTTGTGGTCAGGGAAGTATCGACTGCCGCCCAACCAGGTGAATTTGGCGGAAGGATTCAGTAAATGTGGCGTGGCGCTTTCCGCGCTCACCCTACGCTCAGACTAGGCATGTAGACAGGGTTAGCGATGCGGGCCCAGCCAGGCGGTATCCAGGGCACGCCGGCGACCGGCAGCGGCGCCGACGTGGTGATACCCGTGCCCGCAGGGTCGGCAGACCCCGCGAGGCTGGCTGGCGCAGCGGTCGTTGCCGGTGGCCGCACACGACCGCTCGTGGAGGTGTAGCGCAGAGTGACACAGGTGGCCGAGCGGCCGGCGGCCCCTAGTCCGCTGGAAGGCCGCAACGGGCTGATCGAGCGGCTGATGAGCACGCTCATCCGCAAGCTCGCCTGGAGCCGGCTCTCCAACCCCAAGGTCGCCATCGCGCTGTCCGCCGCCGGGCTGCTGCTGGGAATGCTCCTCGGCGCCACCGCCCCGAACGCCGAGACGCTGCCCGTCCTGCTGCCGCTGTCCCGGCTGCTGCCCTCGCTGAGCCAGCAGCACGTGCTGGCCAGCCTGATGCTCTACACCAGCATCACCCTGGCCTGCCTTGGGCTGGCCGGCATGATGTGGGCGCACAGCCAGGGCTGGCGGCCCAACCCGCGGGTCCTGATGCTGGTCAGCACCGGCATCGTCGCGATTATGGTCTGCCTGACCCCGGTGGGATCCTCGGACACCGCCAGCTACGCGGCCTACGGCCGGATCGCGGCGCTGGGCGGCAACCCGTACACCACCAACCCGCTGGCCTTCCTCGGCGGCCACTCGGCCTACACCATGGTCGTCGGGACCATGTGGAAGGCGCAGCCGTCGGTCTACGGGCCGTTCGCCACCGTGATCCAGTCGTTCGCGGCCTCGATCGGCCACGCGAACGTCGCCACCACGATCTGGGTCCTGATGATCCTCAACGGGATCGTTTTCATCGGCGTCGGCCTGCTGCTCCTGCTGACCTCCGACGACCCGGTGCGGGCCACGCTCTTCTGGACCGCCAACCCGGTCCTCATCCTGGAACTGGTCAGTGGCGGCCACCTCGACACGTTCGTGGCGGCCGCCGCCATCGGCGCCATCCAGATCGCGCGGCGTTTCTCCACCGTGTGGGGAGACGTGGTCGTCGGCGTGCTCATCGCCCTGGCCTGCGGGGTCAAGATCTACGCGGTGCTGATCGGCCTGGGTCTCGCCTGGCCGCTGCTGCGCGACCGCGAATGGCTGCGGATCGCCCGGATGACCGCGGTCACCGTGGCCACGCTCGCCCTCAGCTACAGCTACTACGGCCTGGACGCCCTGAAAACCGTGTTCGGCGGCCTGAAGCTGGTCACGCTGCCCTCGCCCTGGCGCGTATTCGAGCTCACCGGGCAGTGGCTCGGCGTCCCGCACACCACGATGGTCACGATCATCAGCTGCCTGTGGCCGCCGGCGCTGTTCATCGTGGCCTGGCTGATCTACCGGCGGATCTCCTCCGACCAGCCTGCCGAGGTCGTCGCCCCGTTCGCGCTGACCTTCGCCTGGATCCTCGTCGCCCCCTGGGTCTTCGCCTGGTACACGGCGGTGGCCTGGGCCGCGCTGACCCAGGTGCCGCGTAACCGGATGACCCGGTGGCTGACGATCGTCACTGTTCTGCTCGCCCTCTGCCTGTCCAGCGGCGGTCACGCCGTCCCGATCACGTGACGTCGGTCCAACCCTGCGGACAGGTCTCGTCACTAAAGGTAACTGGGCTGTGACCCGGGTGCTGGGGGGCAGCCAGGCGGAGCTGGCCAGCGGTCAGGGCACTTCGGCCGCGGACGGGCGTCCGGCCCGCTGGCGCGCGGCCGGGGCCGGCCTCATCCGGCGGCACTGGCTGGCGATCTTCCTGCTGGCCGCCGGCCTCGTGCTCCGCGTGCTCACCCAGCTCGCGTACCGGCCCGCGCTGTTCTACATCGACACCGAGCGGTACCTGTACGACGCCCAGGGGATGGACCCGGTCGGCTACAAGGGGCCGCTGCGGGCCATCTTGTTCGTGGCCAACTTCGACGCGGTCGCGGCGGTCCAGCACCTGCTGGGCCTGGCCATGGCCGTGGTCATCTACCTGCTGCTGCTGCGCCGCGGCGTGTCCCGCTGGCTGGCTGCGCTGGCCATCGCGCCGGTCCTGCTGGACGCCTACCAGCTGCAGAACGAGCAGGCCATCCTGCCGGGCATCTGGTTCGAGGCCCTGATCGTGGCCGGCCTGGCCATCCTGGCATGGCGGCCGCAGGCCGGCTGGCGGGCCGTCGTCGCAGCCGGGCTGGTGCTCGGCACCTCGGCCACGTTCGCCCAGGTCGGCGAGGCCATGATCCTGCCCGGGGTGATCTACCTGCTGGCCGCGGGGGGCGGCTGGCGGCGGGCGGCCGCCCGGGCGGTGGCCTTCTGTGCCGCGTTCGCCCTGCCGATCGCGGCCTACTGCACCGTGTCCTACGTGGTGGCCGGGGACTTCTTCCTGTCCCACACCGGCGTTACCTCCTTCTATGGCAGGGCCGCGGCCGCCGCGGACTGCGCCACGCTCAGGCTCCCGGCGGCCGAGCGAGCCATGTGCCCGACCCCGGCCGAGCAGGCCCGCGGACCGGACTGGCTGGAGTACGAGCCCGGGTCCCCGATCCGCCCCTATTACGCGCACCTGCCGCGGCCCGAGACCGACAGCCTGCTCTCCGACTTCAACCACCAGGTGCTCACCCAGCAGCCGCAGCGGCTGCTCGGCGCCTACGCCCGGGACGTCGTCAAGCTGTTCGCGCTGACCCGCGACACCAGCCCGGGGGACACGCCGATCTCCCGCTGGCAGTTCCAGACCACGTTCCCGTACTTCTCCTCCCACTCGACCCGGGCGGACGTGACGGCCGAGATCGCCCAGTACGGCGGGGGCACCCCGGCCGTGTGGCGGCCGGTGGCCGGGTTCCTGCGCTCCTACCAGCTCGATGGCGGCTACACCCCCGGGCCGTTGCTGGCCCTGTGCGTCGTCACCGGGCTGGCCGGGTCCGCGGTGCTGCTGCGCCGGCGCTGGCGGTCGGACCCGGCGATCCGGTCCCCGGCCCTGGCCTGCCTGCTGTTCTTCGGCTCGGGCGCGTTCGTGCTGCTGGTATCCGACCTGTTCGAGTTCTCCTGGCGGTACCAGCTGCCCGCGCTCGTCACGCTGGTGCCGGCCGGCGCCCTGGGGATCGCCGTGCTCAAGCGCACCGTGGCCGGGCGATAGGGGAGTGCGGATTACTGTCTGGGTTCACCCGGGGTCGCCCCGCCCCGGGGTGGGCGGTGACCACGCCGGAGCGCTCATCGTCCGGGTCAGCCCGCGGGCCGTAGACGGCCGGGCCACGGCCGCGGCACTGGCCGCGGTGGCCGAGGCCCTCGGTGTCCGCCGCAGCGCCGTCACGCTGGTGTCGGGCGCCACGAGCCGGACCAAGATCCTGGACGTGGCCGGTGCCGATCAGTCCGTTGTGGACCGGTTGCGGGGTCTGTAGCGCGGCGGGGCCGCCGGGTCAGGGCGCCTCCGCCGCCGGCGCAGCAGGTGGATGCGGCCCGGCCGCCGGAACGGGATGATGTAGTACAGGGCGATGGCCAGGTACCCGATCACGGCGATGACCGGGACGAAGAGCCCGGCGACGATCAGGACCAGGTAACCGCCCAGCCCGGGAGTGAGCCGCTGGGTCAGGAACTGGACCTCCTAGTCCGCGGCGTCGGGCCGGACGAGCCCCGCATGCACCGCGTAGCGCCACAGCGCCCAGAGCAGCGTGGACGACAGGAGCAGGCTGACGCCATAGATCGTGGCCGCGATGCGCTCCGGCTGGTCCTTGCCGATGTAGTCCGCGAACAGCCGGGTGGGGAACGGCAGGAACGCGATGAGCAGGAGCAGCAGCAGGTTCAGCCGGATGAACGTGGCGTTCGCGCGATCCAGGTACTCGGTGATCGCGTTGTGCCCGAGCCAGGAAGCTGACCACGTAGGCCAGGTAACACGGCCAGAGATGGGCCAGCGAGCCCAGCAGGTCCTTGTCCTCGCTGGCCGGGACCGCGATGTCCAGGACCAGCAGGGTGATGGCGATCGCGTACACGCCGTCGCTGAGCGCCTCAAGGCGGTCGGTCTGCAGCCCGCGCCGCAGTGGTCCAGACGGCAGTGGTCCAGACGGCACTGGTCCGGTCGAGGGCTCGCCGTTGCTCACCGCCCGACTGTAGCGTCCTGGTCAGGGCGTGCCTTTGAGCGCGGCATCCCAGAACTCCTGGACCGGCGGGTAGATCAGCTCCTGGTCGCGGGGGAGTGAGGCCTTGATGAACCGGGTCCGCTCGTCGGCGAGCACCTCGACCTGGCCGGCCTCGATCGCGTCGCAGATCTGCTCGGCCATGGACTGCGGGCTGATCTTGGGCGCGTCGACCAGCGCGGCCATGTCGGTGTCGATGAAGCCGGCGTGCACCGCGATCACCAGGGTGCCCTGATGATGCAGCTCGAGGCGGATGCCGTTGGTCAGGGACAGGCCCGCGGCCTTCGAGGCTCCGTAGGAGGCATTAAACGGGTTGGTGTAGAAGCTGGTCACCGACAGCATGTTGACGATCGCCCCGCCACCGTTAGCCGCCAGCACCGGCGCGAACGCCCGGCACATGCTCAGCGTGCCGAAGTAGTTGGTGTCCATCTCCTGCCGGGCCGCGTCCAGGTCCGGCGCGCCGGTAAAGGTGCTGGCCTTCATCACGCCCGCGTTGTTGATGAGCAGGCTGACGTCCGCGCACTGCTCCGCGACCTGGGCGACCCGCCCGGGGTCGGTGATGTCGAGGGCGATGGGCGTCACGCCCGGCTCGGTGACCCGGTCGCGATGACGGGCGGCCCCGTAGACCTTGGCCGCGCCCCGGCTGACCAGCTCCCGGGCGTCCGCCTGGCCCAGCCCGCGGTCGGCGCCGGTGACCAGGGCCACCGCTCCTTCGATGTTCATGGACCCCTCCTGGGCGGGGCACGCCGCAGCGCCCCTCGGCGCTTACCGTAACGCTGCCCGGCAGGACCCGCCCGCCCGGTGGTCCAGGGCCCCGGCGGTCAGGCGCGCCACGCGGCGGTCACCCTGCTGGTGACCGGGCCGCTGGTCGGCCTGCTGTGGATGGCCACGGCCGCCGCCAGCCATCTCGGCATCCGCTTCGGCCCGCCGTGGCACTGGACGGGGCTGTCACCCGTCCTCCATCTCGTGGCCCTCGCCATCGCGGTGACGGCCTGCGCCGCGCTGGCCGGTATCGCCACCACCGGCCGGCTCACCCGCTGGCTGCCACCCCGGCCGCGCCGCGCCCCGACAGCAGCAGCGGTTGCCGGGTTCGGCGCCATAGGCGCGGACGGGCTCGGCCTCGCCCTGCTCGCGGCCCAGCTGGCGCCCCGGGGAGGCTCTCCCCGGTCCTGGCCGCCGCGGCGGCAGTGGCCAGCCTCGCCCGGCTGCTGCTGGCCGGCCGCGCTACCCGGCGCTGCCTGGCGTTGCGTGCGAGCCTGGGCCAGCCGCTAGCCAGCGCGGTAGGCAGACACAATCAGGCTGGCGCAGGCATCCAGGGGCAGTGCAGTGCTGTCGATGTGCAGGTGGAACAGGTCCGGATCGTCGATATCCGCACGGTAGAGGCGGCGGACATACTGCGCGCGGGCGCGATCCACCTCAGGAAGCCGCTGCCGCGCGGTCGCCTCGTCGGTGTTCTCGATCCGGGCCGCCTGGGCGATACGCGCCTCGGGCGGGCCGAACAGCCGCACCCGCAGCACGCCCGGCTCGGTACGGAACGCGGCCGCGCCGGCGCGGCCGAGAATGACCGCGCCCGACACCAGGGCGGCCCGCATGATGGCCTCGGCCTGCTGCCGGAACAGGTCCGCCTCACCTGGGGGCGGGGCCAGGTCGCGCGGCAGCGTATCGGTGCTCGTGGCCAGCACTCCGGCGGCTAGCGGGATAAGCGCGCTGATGAAGCGATCCGGCAGCGAGCGGCGGACGGCGCCGCCCTCGGCCTCCTGAACCGACACGCTCAGCTGCGCTGCGACATGCGAGCTGATCGCCCTGTCCAGCAGCGGTACGCCCAGCAGCCTGGCTACCTGAGGGGCGACGACACTGCCGCCGGCCCCGTAGCCGGCCGAGATGGTGACACCAGGCATCTCGGGCTGCCTCCTCAACACCAGGTGAAATGGCCGCAGGTGAACCTTACGGCACACCAGCGACCTGGCGCCGGGACTGAACCGTTCCGGGAGTCCAGGTCGTACCTGGGGGTGACCCGCCAGGCAGGCGGGATGGCCGGAGGGCATCCAGATCGGCGATGCGCGCCGCCGTACACGTGCGGCTGCGACCCGGCAAGAATGGCTCATGAATCGGGCCGCCCGGCACGCCTGCGAGCGGCTCCTGCGATTCTCCTCAAAATTTTCCGGGCCGCGAGTGAACCGTACGGGCGAAAGGGGTCGTAACTCTCTACGGAAGCAGCGAGGGCCACTGGCCCGAGGGAGGAGAAAGAAATGAGCACGCCTTTTCCGGAGCAGCAGCCGGCACCGTCGTACATTGCCCAGCTGAAGGTGGTCCGGGCGACTAACGGCCAGGCTGTGACAGGAATGGTCCTCGGAATTCTGGCCGTCATTATCGAGTGGGGCGGGCTGCTGACCCTGGGCCTGGCCGTGGCCGCGATCGTCTTCGGTGCGATCGGCCTGGGCCGGAGCCGTGAGACCGGGCTCGGTCACGGGCAGGCCGTGACGGGGGTGACCCTGGGAATCATCGGGTGCGTCCTGTACCTGGTCTGGGGACTCGTCTCACTCGGGCTGTTCCTGCTGATCTGAGAATGCACGGAATCGGCTGGCCCCGGCATGCTGGACCCACAGCATTGACCGGGGCCGCCCGGTTTCCCCGAAATCCCGGCCGGGCTGAACTGGCCGGGGCACTCATGGGCCGTCAGGCACTATTCTGTGCGGTGACCAGAACCCAGCTCAAGGTCACCTCCCTGAGGGTTACGGACACGCTTGCCGTAACGAACTCCCGGAAGCATTACTGGCCCGATTTCCATGGCCGGGCAATGGAGCGCTGAGGCAGCTGCCCGGAAGATCAGCGATCCGCTGACGCTGCCGGTGCCGGCAAAGGCCCGGTTTCGGGTGGCCCAGGGCCGGGCACCTTGGCGTCGACATAGTGAGACAAGTCGGCCTCCTCCTGGTACCCGCGCCAACCCGGTGAGGCCGACATGACCAGGCCCTCGTCCCGGCCGGAAAAAACCGGGACACGCAGTGAACCGTTCGGCGGGTGGACGTCGTAAGAACCTGGTTGGGGGGACACCACGGTGTCGGTGACCGATGCTGAGGAACGCAGTGCTGCTGAAGAGGCAGGGCTAGTAGCGCAGATAGCTGCCGGGGACGTGGAAGGCCCGGTGGCGGAGCTGTACCGCAGGTACGGAAGGCGCCTGTACCGCTTTGGGATGCAGGCGCTCGGGAACGACGGGCTGGCTGAAGAGATGGTTCACGAGTGCTTTGTGAGGCTGTGGCGGGCCGCCGGGCGGTACGACCCGGGGCGGGCCAATGTCGGCACCTACCTGTTCGTGATCGCCCGCAGCGTCGCGCTGGACATCCGCAAGCGCCCGTCGTCGCGGGAACTGCTTCCGCTGGAGGAGGTCTATACGCCTCCGCAGTTCGACAAGGTGGAGCAGGTTCTGGACAGCCTGGTCATGCGGGAGGCGCTGGACACCCTGAGCGTCGCGCACCGGCAGGTGATCCGGCTGGCCCACGACCAGGACCTCACCCAGTCGCAGATCGCGGAGAAACTCGGATTGCCGTTAGGCACGGTGAAAACACGGATGTTCCACGCGGCGCGCGCCTTGCGGGCCGCTCTGGACGAGCGAGGTTTCCGTGCCGCCGCCTGACGCTGGTCACCCCGAGCGGGGTCATGACGACGCGGCGGGCTGGGCCCTCGGCGCCCTCGACCCCGCGGACGCCGAGGCCTTCGAAGCGCATCTGCGTGACTGTGCCAGGTGCCAGGTGGATGTGGCCGAGTTCGAGGCGATGACCCGGGCGCTGAAATCCCCGGCACCGGCTGTCGAGCCCCCCGCTGACCTTGAGGCCCGGACGCTGGCCAGCGTCCGGCACGCCATCATGACGGCCGCGCAGGCCGGTCAGGCCAACACCGTCCAGCCCATCGTCGCGACAGCCATCCCGGCCCGGGAAACCGCCACGGCCGCCACCGTCCAGCAGGCCGTCCACGAAGCCAGGAACTCCGAAAGTGCGCCTGGCCCGGCTCCGGCGAGGATGTCGAGGTGGTGGCACTGGCACTGGAACTTTCCCGTCTTCTCCCTAGCCGCGGCGTGCGGCGCGGCTGCCGCCGCCCTGGTCGTGGTCCTGGTCCAGGCGGGCCAGTTCGCCCCGCTCGCAGCGAAGTTCTCGATGCAGACGGCCGGCGGCCATCCGGCGGGCACGGTGGTCGTTCACCGCAGCCCCAACGGGTGGACGCTTGATGCCGCGTTCAGCCACCTCCGTCCCCTCGCGGCCAGCCAGTACTACGAATGCTGGTACCTGAAGTCGGCCAGCGACCCGCCCTCGGACGCGATCACGGCGGGCTCGTTCCTGTACGGGGGCGGCGGAACCAGGTCCTTCATCATGACGAGCGCGGCTGATCCCCGCCTCTACAAGATCATGGAGATCACCATCCAGCATCCTGGTGACTCCGGGCGGCCCGGCCAGGTCATCCTCAGGGGTTCCGCGCAGCCAGCGTGATGCGGCGTGGGCCGGGCCACCCGCCCAAGTACGTTGTGGGGATGACAGCGGACCAGGCCTCAGCGGCGGCCGAGCGGAGGAAGCAGGTCCTCGCGGCCGGCGTCATGGGCGGGGCAGCCGGGGCGGCCCTCGCCGGTCACCGGGGTGCGCGGGCCGCCGGCCTGGGAGCGGCCGCCGGAGCCGCGGTCCTGGCCGCGTCCGAGGCGGTGGCCAGGGCCCGGCAGCGTCCGGGGGAGATCCCGCCGCTGTGGCAGCGGATAGCGGCCAGCGCCGCACTGGTCGCCCCGCTCGGCTGGGCGGCCGGCCGGCTGACCCGCGCCCGCCCGGTCACCGTGGGCGCGGCGACCGGGACCCTCGGCGGCCTGCTGGGCCTCCGCCCGCAGAAGGTACTGCTCGGTCCGGTGTTCGGGGCGGCGGTGGGCGCGGCGCTCGGAGCGCGGCGGGGGACCACGCCCCCGGCCGTGGTGGCCAGCGTCACGATGCTGGCCTACCGGGTGACGTCGGCGCTGGTGTTCCGGGACGCGCAGGTGAGCCTGCTCGCTGAGCGGGTCCGGGCGGAAGATCTCCCCTTCGTGGTGCCCCGGGAAGCCCGGTCCCGGTACGTCGGCACCGGCTACGTCCGCGAACTCGCCGGGGTGCTCGGCGGCCGCTACGTCGCCGACGCCCCCGATGTCGGCATCGTCGCCTCGGTAGACGACCTGGCAGGCCCGGAGTTCGACCCGGCGGGCATCGACCCGCTGGTCCGCGAGTTCTACGAGCACACCACCCGGTTCGCCCTCGACATCGTGCCGCAGTGGCGGCTGTGGGTCCGCCCCGGTTACCTGCTCTACCGGACGCTGATCGCCCGCCCGCTCGGGCAGGCGAACGTGCCCATGAATCAGCGTGAGACCCAGCGGGGCATCCGCAGCCGGATCGACACGATCACGCTGCCTGGTGCCGGGGACGACGCCCCCGCGGTCCGCGGCTGGATCCGGTCGTTCACCGATACCGACGAGCCGATCTACGTCGGCATCTACACGACCTACCGGCACGGCGGCCGCGGCTACGTCAGTGTCGGGTTCCCGCTGCCGCAGGCCAGCTTCACCGCGACGCTGCTGCCGCGGGCCCGCCCCGGCGGGGGCCTGATCCTGACCAGCCGCAGTGACCTGGAGCAGCCCGGGCACTACCTCGCCTACATCGACCCGGCCAGCCGCGACCTCACGGTGCTGGCGGTCCGCGGTTTCGCCGAGCAGCTCGATGTCTACCTGCGCGATGGTGAGCTGCGGGCCGAGCACGCCTTCTCTGTCTTCGGGTTCCCGTTCCTCGTCCTCCACTACCGGATGTACCGCAAGCCCGCCCGGGCCGGCTTCCGAGCCGGGACCGGGAACCCCCGCTGACCGGAGGCGCTGGCCGGCCGGCTATCGACATTGGCACCCACGATGAGTGAACCTTTGAGGGCACCCAGGTAGTCGTGTCAGTTGACGCGTCGAACTGACCGGAGGTGCGGTGGACGCCGAGGTCGAACACTTTGCGCAATTCGTTGCGGCGCGCGAACGTGCACTCCAGCGGACGGCGTGGCTGCTGACCGGGGACTGGGCCCTGGCCGAGGACCTGGTCCAGACGGCACTGGCCCGCTCATGGCCGCGATGGGAGCGGATCCGGCGGCGCGACGATCCCGAGATCTATGTGCGCCGGGTGATGGTGAATACCTGGTCCACCTGGCGCCGCCGCCGGTGGCGGGGTGAGCGGGCCTCGGAGACCGTGCCCGACAGCCCGGCACCCGGCGACGTCGCGGCCGACCTGGCCACCCGGATGGCCGTGCGGAGCGCGCTGGGATCGCTGACGCACCGCCAGCGGGCGGTCGTGGTCCTGCGGGTCTTCGATGACCTGCCGGAGGCACAGGTGGCCCAGGTGCTGAACTGCGCAGTCGGAACGGTCAAGAGCACGATGGCGCGGTCACTGGCCAAATTGCGCGAGGATCCCCGGCTAGCCGGGTTGATGGAGCAGGAGGCCCGGTGAGCGACACCAGCAGGCAGTTGCGTGATCTCCTGGACGCCGCCGTCGGCGACCCGCCGCACACGGTGACGGTCCAGGCCGTACGCCGCCGGGTGGCCCGGCGCCGGATCATCGAGTCCGTGGCGGCCGTCCTCGTGGCCGTGCTCGTCGCCGGCGTCGGTGTGGCCGTGGCCACCCAGGCGCATGGCTCCGGCGTGGCGAACGGCCCCCGGCCGGCCGCCGGGGCGCCCCGCTACTACGTCCAGCAGCAGTTCGGCACCGGACCTGCGGCCTCGACGGTGGTGCGGGCCACAGCGACGGGCAAGGTGACGGCCACGGTCCGCTGCCAGCCGGGAACTTCCCTGGTCCAGAGGGCGATTGCGGCCGCCACGCGTCGGACGTTCTTCCTCGCCTGCCAGACGCACACCGGGCCACGGGGCAAGCAGGTGATCACCGGGTCACGGATCTACCGCTTCCACCTGACGGCCGCGGGCCGGATTGCTGGCTACTCCCTGGTGCCGGGCGGGTCGCTGGGCGGGCTGAGCGCCGGTGAGGTGACGGCCGCCGCCAATGGCTCGGAGATTGCCGTGGGCACGTTGCCGGCCGGGCATGTCAGCCCCTCCGAGTCGGCCGACATCATGGTCATCAACACCCGGACGGGGGCACGGGCCGTGTGGCACAGCAGCCCGGCGGTCCCCGGGAAAATGGCGCTGGCGGCCGGCGATCTGTCCTTGACCGCCGACGGGCGGGAACTGGTCTATCTCGGCACGCCGAGGTGCATTGCGGGCCATTGCCAGCCCACGGGTAATGGCCAGGAGGTACGGGCGCTCAGACCCGCGGCCGCAGGCGGGCAGCTGAGCAGCAGCCGGCTACTGGTGCGGCAGGCCACGCTCGGGCGGCTGGCTTCCACCTACCTCGACGGTGCCGTCGTGAGCGCGGATGGATCGAGCGTGGATGTGCTGAAGATGCTGAGCCCGGGCCAAGGACCGACCACCGTGTCAGTGATCAAGGTGTCGGCCGCCACGGGCAGGCCAGTGCGGGTCCTCTACCGGGTGACCACCGGGAACGGGTTCTCTTTCCAGACCTTCAGCTCGGACCCGTCCCGCGGTTACCTGATCCTCGTGGCCGGGCCGCCGGGCGGGACCATCCCCAACGGCTACATCTATCACCGTCACCTGGTCCCGCTGGCCCCCGCCGACGGCAGCAACGTCTCCTACGAAACCTGGTAGGCAGGCCGGCGAGTACCTCATCCACCCGGCCCGGGGGCTGGGCCAGGCAGCGCAGGTGGTTGCGGGCGCTGCGGCCACCGTACACGGCCCGGGGCGGCCGGGCCCTACGATGCGTGTGGTGGAGAGCACTGCGGCGCGGCCGTTCCAGCTCGGCTGTTTTGACGTCAGGAATGGCGCTGTCTTTGCGGCCGACGATTCGCTGCCGGTCGCAGTAGAACTTGAGGCCGCGTCGGGGGAGACCGTCCAGGCTTTCAGCTGGCCCCTTTCCCCGCGGCACCGAGGGCGGCCGGTCGCGCTCGACATCCTGGCCCGGGACGACTCGATCATGATCGCGTCGCCCGCCGCCGGCGGGATCGTGGAGATAGACCGCGGGTCAGGGCAGGCCACGACCATTCCGCTCGATGCTGACGCCGGCGCCCTGGTCGGTTCTGGCGACGTGGTCTGGGCCGTGGCCAGTCCAGGCTGGCGAGGCGAGCCGCAGGGAGGTCGCCTAGATCGCCAGCGCCCCGTCCGCTGGGAAGAGCCGACCAGCGAGGAGATCGCCCGGTATCAGGAGATGCTGCGGCACGTGCGCTTCCACGGAGCGGCCCCGTCCGGTGAAGAGGCAGCCGGCTCCGCGCTCGGCCGCTGGCGGGAAGCTGAAGGTGACTACGAGGACCTGGAGCCGCCGACTCCGCTCTGGAGGATCCGCGGGGGCACGGCCCACCGGATTGACGTGGACCTGGACCAGCCCATGCTGACTGCGGCCGGCGGAAAGCTGGCCGGCGTTTGCCGGCTGCCCAGTGACCCGATCATCAAGCACCTCACTCCCTTCGGCTCGGTCTCCTGGCGCTATCCGGGCTCGGTCATCGCGATCGGCGACACGGGAACGCTCGATGTCCGGCCGCACCATCCGGTGGCTGCCCTCGACGGGCTGGTCGTTGACGTGGCGTGGCCGGAGGACGGGGATCGCCCAACGGCGGGGCTAGCAGGCGGACCGGCTGTAGTGCGGTTTATCCCGGCCGCCGGCGGCGAGCCCTGGGAACTGGGCCCGGCGGACCTCTTCCGCCACGGGATGACCGTGGTCCGCGAGCACGAGGTGTGGTTCGGCAATCCCGGGAGCGGCGCACTCACGGTCGCGGGGCCAGGTGACGCGAGTCTGCGTGAGCTGCGGATCACCCTCGACTGCGGGCCCTGGATGCCGCAGCCGCAGCTTCCCGATGGCCTCGACCAGCGTCAGTTCGACCAAGCCCAGCTTGACCGGCTCCGCGGAGCGTTCCTGGGCGGGTGGCACACGTCGGAGGGACGTACGGAACCATTCATCGACGGCGTGACCTTCGACATGATCGAGTTGCGCGGCGACTTCCCCGATCGCGCCGTCGTGGCCCTGTTTCACTCGCAGGATCGCCCGGGCATCCAGTTCGGCCGCCGGTGGAGGCTTTACGACGAGCTTGGGAACCCAGTCGACCATGAATATGCCGACATACACCTCATGGAAGACGTGGTGTCCGGCGACGGCGGCTTGCCGGCGGCCGGCGACTGCGTCCCGGATGCAGACGGTGTCGTCTGGTTCCAGTGGTGGGCCGGGCCAGGCATGACCTGAAGTAGCGGTGACCGAAGTGAGCCTGCGACATGCCGTGGCCCCTGTTTCACGGCCATCGCCGGTCACCGCGCGTCAGCTCTGCTGGGTACTGAACCCCAGGACGACGCTACGCCGGTGGATCGGCCCAGCGTAAGGGCCAATACTGGCATAAAAACCTGGACCAATTTACCCTTGAGGCGTGGAGTTCCACATCAGCCTCGAGGGCCGGCGGGACCTCGCGGGCCAGATGTACCGGCAGTTGCGTGAGGCCATCGTGGACGGGCGCCTGAAAGCCGGCGAGACCTTGCCGCCCAGCCGCGAGCTGGCCCGGCGGCTCGCGGTGTCACGTAACACGGTGGGCGTCGCCTACGATCGGCTCCTCGGCGAAGGATTCATCGAGACCAGGATCGGCGCAGGCACCTACGTCTGCGAGCGCACGGGGGCCGTGGCCCATCCCGGACCGCAGCTGACCAGCCAGGATCTGCACCAGCATCCGCGCTGGAACATCCCTTCCCCGCGGTGGAACGCGGTCGGGAGGCCGTCGGCCCGCGCCACCACGAGGTATGACTTCCGGGTGGGCGTGCCCGACGTGGCGCTCTTCCCCTTCGAGACCTGGCGGCGGTTCGTCTCGCGGGAACTGCGGCTATCGGCCGCGGGAAATATGTCCTACGGTGAGGCCGCCGGCCATGAGGGCCTGCGTGCCGCGATCGCCCGCCACGTCGGGGTCTCGCGGGGGGTCAAGGCGGACGCGGATGCCGTCATCGTCACCAGCGGCGCCCAGCAAGCCATCGACCTGACCGCGCGAGCGCTCTCGGGGCCGGGAGACTGCGTGGCTGTCGAGGAACCTGGCTACCCGCCGCCCCGGCTGCTGATGCAATCCCTGGGCGCGCGGGTTGTCCCGGTCCGCGTCGACCGCCAGGGCCTCGTCGTTGACGAACTCCCGGATGACACCCGGCTCATCTATGTCTCGCCCGCTCACCAGTTTCCGCTCGGCATGCCCATGTCGCTGTCGAGGCGGATCGAACTGCTGGCCTGGGCTGGTGAGCACGATGCCGCCATCATCGAGGACGACTACGACAGCGAGTTCCGCTTCGGCGGGCGTCCGGTCGAGACGCTGTACGCACTGGATACGCGCGGCCGGGTGCTGTACGTCGGCACGTTTTCCAAGACCATGCTGCCGGCGATCCGCCTGGGTTTCGTCATTGCACCGCAGTCTGTCCGGAGAGCCCTGAGGCTGGCCAAGTACGTATCGGACTGGCACAGCCCGCTACCGGCTCAGGCGGCGCTCGCGCACTTCATCGATGAAGGCCTGCTGGCGCGGCACGTCCGCAAGATGCGCAGCGAATACAGCAGCCGCCACGAACGCGTACTCCAGGTGCTGGCCGGGCAGGGCGACTGGCTCCGCCCGATCGAATCTGCTGCGGGGATGCACCTCACCGCGCTACTGCCCCAGGGCAGGCACCTGTCAGCCGAGGAAGTGCTGGAGCGAACCGACGGCTCAGGAGTCGCCGTCAACGCGCTGTCAGCGTTCTACGCAGGCAACGTCACCCAGTCTGGCCTGGTCCTCGGCTACGGGGCCATCCCCCTGCACGAGATCGAGAACGGCCTTAATCTGCTTCGGCGCCTGCTGAGCAGCCCGTAGGCAGCCCAGCAGGCGGCAGTGAACGGCGCCCGGGGTCAGAACTGGAAGACGATGCGGGCCGGGACCCGGCCGGCGAGGACGTCGTCAATGGACTGGTTGACCTCGTCGATCTTGCGGTCGACCGCGATCACCTTGGTGCGGCCGGCGGCGTGCAGGGCGAAGACGTCGGCGAGGTCGTTGCGGGTGCCGACGATCGAGCCGATGACCGTCTTGCCGTTGATCACGGTGTCGAAGATTGGCAGGCTCAGGGTCGCGTCGTCAGCAGGAAGTGCGACGCAGACCAGGCGCCCGCCGCGGCGCAGCGACCGGTAGGCCTGGTCGAACGCCCCGGGTGACGCAGCGAGCGCGACGGCCACATCGGCGCCGCCGAGGGCCTGGATCGCCTCGACCGGATCGCTGGTCAGCGCGTTGACGACATGATCGGCGCCGAGCTCGGTAGCCATCGCGAGCTTGTGCTCCTCGATGTCCACGGCGATGACGAACCCGCCGGCGATGCGGGCGTACTGCAGCGCCAGGTGGCCCAGCCCGCCGACGCCGAAAATCGCGACCGTCTCGGCCGGGGCGACCCGGGCGACCTTGATCGCCTTGTAGGTGGTCACTCCTGCGCACGTCAGCGGCGCGGCGTCCCGGGACGAGACGCCTTCTGGCACCAGCGCGGCGAACGCCGCGGGGACCACGGCGTACTCGGCGAACGTGCCGTTGACGGAGTAGCCGGAGTTCTCCTGCTTCTCGCACAGCGTCTCCCACCCGCTGTTGCAGTAGCGGCACTCACCGCACGCGTAACCGAGCCAGGCGATCGCGACGCGGTCGCCGATCGCGCGGGTGCTCACGCCGGCGCCGAGTTTCTCGACATGGCCGACGCCCTCGTGCCCGGGAATGAACGGCGGGGCCGGCTTGACCGGCCAGTCGCCGTGCGCGGCGTGGATGTCGGTGTGGCACAGCCCGCTCGTTTCGATCCGGACCAGAACCTCTCCGGCGCCGGGCTCCGGGATCGGAAGATCCTTCACCTGCAAGGGGGAGTGGAAATCGGTGACAACTGCTGCTCTCATGGTGTGCTCTCTTCAGAGGTGGAAGGGATGATGTTGCCGCCGGGCGGCCCCGGCGGACTGGATGGGCCCGGCGAGACGCACGCGGGGGAGCGGGTGACGAAGTGCAGGTTGTCCCCGGCTGCTAGCGAGAAGTCCTCGGGTTCGCCGGGGGCGACATCGAGCAGGAATTGTTCCTGGTGCCAGGCCTGGTCCAGGCGCTCGTCGATGTAGAACGGGCATCCGTCGATGTCGCCGAGCAGGACGTCGATGTCGCCGATAAGGAATTCCCCGGCGGGAAAGCACATCGGCGTGCTGCCGGCGCAGCAGCCGCCGGATTGGACGAACACCACCGGGCCGCCCCGGGCGGCGCGCAGGCGACGGATCGCCTGGCGCGCCGCCGGGGTGGCGATGATGCGGGCCAGGGCAATCGGCTCCGGCATTACGGGGTACTTGGGCATCGCGGGGTAGCTAGAAGAGCCCGAGTGGTTTGCTGCTGTAGCTGACGAGCAGGTTCTTCGTCTGGCTGTAGTGATCCAGCATCATGAGGTGGTTCTCCCGGCCGATGCCCGAGATCTTGTAGCCACCGAATGCGGCGCCCGCCGGGTACTGGTGGTAGCAGTTCGTCCAGACGCGGCCGGCCTTGATGCCGCGGCCCATCTTGTAGGCCCGCGTGCCGTCCCGGGTCCAGACACCGGCGCCCAGCCCGTAGAGGGTGTCGTTCGCGATCGCCAGCGCGTCCTCGTCGTCGGTGAACGTGGTGACCGCAAGCACGGGCCCGAAGATCTCCTCCTGGAACACCCGCATCTTGTTGTTGCCCTTCAGCACCGTCGGCTGGAAGTAATAGCCGTCAGCGAACTCCGCCCCGTCCACGCGGGCCCGCTGGCCGCCGATGAGCACCTCTGCGCCCTCGTTGCGGCCGATATCCACGTACGAGGCAATCTTGTCGATCTGCTGCGCGGAGACCTGCGGCCCAAGCTGGGTATCAGTGTCCAGCGGGTTGCCCTGCCTGATGGCGGCGATGCGTTCCAGGCAGCGGGCCATGAACTCGTCGTAGATGTCGGCCTGGATCAGGGCCCGCGACGGGCAGGTGCATACTTCGCCCTTGTTGAACGCGTACAGCACCAGGCCCTCGATCGCCTTGTCGAGGAAGTCGTCGTCATGCGCCATCACATCGTTGAAGAAGATGTTCGGCGACTTGCCACCCAGTTCGACGGTAGAAGGGATCAGGTTCTGCGCGGCGTACTGCATAATCAGCCGACCGGTCACCGTCTCCCCGGTAAAGGACACCTTGGCGATACGGGGGTTCGCAGCTAGCGCTTTGCCGATCTCCGCTCCGGGACCGGTCACGACGTTGATCACACCCTGCGGCAGGACGTCTTCGATGGTCTCCATCAGTTTGAGAATCGACCACGGCGTCGGCGAGGCGGGCTTGATCACTGAGCAGTTACCCGCGGCGAGCGCTGGCGCGAGTTTCCACGCTGCCATCAGCATCGGGAAGTTGAACGGGATTATCTGACCCACCACCCCCAGCGGCTCCCGGAAGTGATAAGCAATCAGATCTTTCTCGATCTCAGTCGAGCGCCCTTCCTCGGCGCGTGCCGCGGCGGCGAAGTACCGGAAGTGATCGACGACCAGGGGAATGTCCGCCGCCAGCGTTTCGCGGACCGGCTTGCCATTCTCCCAGCTCTCCGCGACCGCGAGCATGTCCTTGTTCTTCTCGACCGCATCGGCGATGGCGTTGAGTACCTCCGCCCGCTGCGCGGCGGGCGCCTCGCCCCAGGCGTCTTTCGCCGCGTGGGCTGCGTCCAGCGCAAGCTCGACATCCTCCGGCGTGGAGTCGGCCACCTCGGTGATCGGGCGCGCGGTCGCGGGGGCCAGGTCCTGGCGGTACTTGCCCCGCGTCGGCGC
>DATCFY010000187.1:0-25155 GCA_036509255.1 Streptosporangiaceae bacterium | reverse complement strand
TGCGCGGCACACCGTGCTCCGCCTGGCGGACCAGTGCCATGTACGTGTCCTCCAGGCTGGCCCGGCGCACCTCCAGATCCTCGACCGACTCGCCGTACTGCCGGAACAGCTCCCTGACGAACGCCGTCGCGTCGTCCGCCGCGTGCACGAACCGCTGCCCGTCCCGGCTCCAGCGCACCTCGGACTGGCCCGACATCGTGCGGGCCAGTTCATCGGCGGAGCCATCCGCGATGATCGTGCCGCCGGCCAGGATCAGGATGCGATCCGCGAGCCGTTCCGCCTCGTCCAGGTCGTGCGTGGTGAGCAGGATCGTGGCCTCCTCCCGGTCGGCGAGCCGGTGCACGAGGTCATGGAAGTCGCGTCTGGCCTCGGGGTCAAAGCCGGCCGTCGGCTCGTCAAGGAACAGCAGCTCGGGCCCCCCCACGATGCCGATCGCCACGTCGAGGCGGCGCCGCTGCCCGCCGGACAGGTTACGCACCCGCTTGCGCGCGTGCGGGGTCAGCCCGACCGTCTCGATCAGGTCATCCACGTCCCAGGGGCGCGTGACGCTCGGCGTGGAGTACGGCGCGTAGTAGCGGCCCAGGTGTGCGAGCAGCTCGCGGACCTGCCATTTCGCGTGGTCACGCCAGGACTGCAGCACGACGCCGGTCCTCGCCCGCCACGCCTCACCGCCGTGAGCGGGGTCGGCGCCGAGCACGCTGACCTCGCCCACCGAAAGCATCCGGAACCCCTCGAGGATCTCGATCGTCGTGGTCTTGCCCGCGCCGTTCGGCCCGAGCAGGACGAGCACCTCACCGCGGCGCCGCGAAGCTGACACCGTTGAGCACGTCGGTTTTGCCGTACCGCATCCGCAGATCACGGACATTAAGCACATCATCCACGCATCGGAGGATAGCACATGTACTACATTTCGTATGGGTCTTACAGCTTGAGTGCCGCCAGGATCTCGGCCGCGCGGGGTTGCTCACAGTCGGTTCGAATCCTGCCGCGCACCAGCCGCGGCGACCGATATCAGCGGATGATGGCCACGAGGTTCAGCACCGCTGATCCGAGGGCCTGATCGCCTGAGAGAGTGGCCCGATCCCGCGCCGCGGTCACGGTAATGCCCCCCTGGTCGCGACCCGCCACAGGCTGTCGGATGACAGCTGGACGAGCGCGGCGGCGGACTGCCGGGGCGGACCATGGTCCACCGTCCGGGTGGCGTCTTGCCGCTGGACCGACCAGGTGCCACCACCGGGGCCGGTCACCTGAATGTGCACGCAGGTACCCGGGTCGGCGGTCAGCTGCCGAAGGGTGTACGGCACGGACCGCAGGAAGGTATCGATCACCGGGGCTATCAGGCGCTCGCCGTTCGCGCCCGGACAGCTTACGGCGTCGCGGATTTGCTGCTGGTGAACCCAGTACTCGCTGTACTCGCGGGCGATGTCGAGCCAGACCGGGGCGGGCTGGCCCGGGGCAGCCCACGAGACCGCCTCACCGAGCCGGTCCAGGCTCAGCGACGCCCAGAGCTGGTCCAGCTGAGGACCCAGGTGGCCGAGCAGGCCGATCAGGACCTGCGGGCTCCAGCGCGACGCGGCGTGCACGAACTCCTCGTTCATCCGGTGCAGGAATCCGGGCATGGTCTCACCCGGCCGGGGGCCGGGTGCCGCATGCCCGTCCCGGGTGCCCGACAGTTTCCTGAGGTAGTCATGGACGACGTGCGCCGTCACGTCGTGCACACACCAGCCCGGGCAGACGGTGGGCCGCTGCCAGTCACCGGCATCCAGCTGCCGCAGCACAGCCACGAGCTCGGCGCGCTCGAGCGGGAACAGCGGCCGGGTGTCGAGCGGTGGTCCCGCCCAGCTCCAGTCCATCTCATCCAGTGGATCACGGGGAGGGCCGGCGGCCGCATCCCGGTTGCCGTCGGTGGTGTTCACCCACGTACCCCTCTCTAGGCTGATGGGATGGTCAGCGAGGCGAGGGACGGCGGCATCTGGCGCGTCGGGACGGATGCCGAGGTCGCGTGGATCGCCACTGGCACGTCGGTCGGCCGGACCATCACCGCCGCCATTCCGCCGGTCTTCGACGCTTATGCCACGATCGTGTTGCCATATGGAGGTGCGGGGCAGGAAATGCACGACCGGGCTGTACTCGGGCTGCTGAGTGAACACTCGGCGGACCAGCCGTGGTGGCTGGGGTACCTCGACACCGGTGCCGATGACATTGTCTTCCCCGGCGCCCCGATGGTGACGTTGTATTCAGGCTGGCATTACGTGCTGGTGGAGGCGGGGCCGGAGCAGGCAGCCACCTGGCGCCAGGCCGGCCTCGGGTCGTTCTGGAAAGGTGTCCTGCCCAACGTGATGTTCCCCGCCGATCGCTCCTGGCTGGTATCGACGCTCTGGGACGATGACTGGACCTGCATCGGCGGATCCGCCGGCCTCGTGGGCAAGTTCCTGCAGCATCCTGATCTGCAGGCGAGGCCGGTGGCCCTGGGCCAGGACGCCACGCCACCAGGTCACCAGGCGCTCTGACGGTGGCGTACTCAACGACGGGAGTACTCAGCAGCTACGGCTTTCGCCAGACGGAGACGTGGCTCTCGCTGTCGGAGGTGAACGGGGTGCCGTCCCAGTCAGCGACCCGCTCCTCCAGCTCCATCCCGGCCAGTTGCGCCATGAGATCGCACTCGGCTGGCCAGATGTAGCGGAAGCTCCCGGAGCCGTACCGCACGCGCCCATCGGCTTCGCGCCGGTAGTGATGGGACTCGCACTGCTGCGTGGCGAGATCGTAGGTGTCGAAAAGGAGGTGCCCATCACCGACACTTATCGGCACCGCGAGCTGACCGGGCGGCAGGCGACGCACGGGAGGCACCCCCAGCTCGATGACAAACCTCCCGCCGGCGCTCAGGTGCCGGGCGGCGTTGCGGAAGCACTCGACCTGCTCCTGCTGGGTGCGCAGATTGCTGATGCTGTTCCACACCAGGTACACCAGCGAGAATTCGCCGGAAACCGTCGTGGTGGCCATGTTTCCGGCCCGCACCGGCACCGTGGCCTCATCGGCCTTGCGCCGCAGCTGGGCCACCATGGGCGCCGACAGCTCGATCCCGGTTACCGGGACACCCCGGGCGGCCAGCGGGATGGCGACCCGGCCGGTGCCGATGGCGAACTCCAGCGCCGCACCCGATCCGGCCAGGCGGGCCAGGAAGTCCACCGCGGGATCGAGCACTTCCGGTGCGAACCTATCCGCGCTATCGGCGTCGTAGCGCTCCGCCGTTTCCTCGTCCCACACTTCGCTGCTGGTCATGATCCTCAAGTGTGAAGAGCAGGCCGTGGCTCTGTCGATCGGGTTTCCGCGCTGGATCATGGGCATGGCGAACACGAGGGTGCGGATTGAGCTCGCACCGCCCCTGGTGCGCTGGGGGCATGATGGTGCCGTGACCGGGTGGCTGGTTCGCCGGCTGGCCAGGCCGGGCAAATCCGTACTACATCCCCGAAGAGGTGGGTCATGAGCTACCGGCTCCGGATGCACAGCGAGATCCGAAACTGGCTCACCGAGCTCCGGGACGCCGAACCTGAACTGGCCCGCTCGGTCGGCGAGGCGGTCCTGGCCATGCTCGATGCGGGCGACACCCTCGGACCGCCGCTCGCCGTGTCGCTGGAATCCGTGTTCCGGTCCCCGGAAGATCCGCGGGAGGCGCTCGACCGCTCCTACCAGTACCAACTGAAGACGCTGACTGAGGTACGCCGCAGCGTCGCCGACGTGGCGACCTCGCGTAAGCGCCTTGAGCTAACGGCCAGCATGCTGGAACAGCAGATCGCCAAGCTCGCCAGCCAGTACGCGCTCGAGGACGTGGACAAGGACCTGGCCGACGAGGCGCGACGCCGCGAAGCGGCGGTGCGGGAGCACCTCTGCGAAGTGCGCCGTCAGCTGGACAAGCTGACTCGCGAGGAGGACAGGCTGACCACCGCGAGCCAGCGCCTGCAGGCCCAGGTCGAGGCGTTCCGGGTCCAGAAGGAAACCATCAAGGCCACCTACACGGCCGCCGAAGGCTCCCAGCGGGTCCATGAGGCATTCGTCCGCATGGGCGTGGACGCGAGCGATCTGGAGGTGACGTACACAGAGACTGACGTCGCGTCCGCGTTCGCCACCGCCGCCACTGCGGACGAAGAGATCCGGGACCTTGCGCGGCCCTACCTGCACCGCCCCGGGGCCACGGATGAGGACGACATTCTTCCGCCGCCCAGCCTGATGGAACTACGGCCAGGTGCTCCCGATGACGTGCGGGTGGGCTTGCTGTTCGTCGTCGAATCCCCGGACACGGCGGTCCTGCTGGGATGGGTCGAGGACCCGGGTGGCCCGCCGGAGGACTACCGCGATGTGCTGCGGATCGTGACGGGCCGGCTGGCGACAGCTCAGCAGGCCGGCCCGCCCTCAGACGAGGCTCCTTTCCTCTCCTATGACGCGGACTCGTTCCTGGACGAGTTCTTTCCCGGAGAAGGCACCGAGGTCGAGATCGGGGCCGCCGCCCTGGTGGCACGCGACCGCGCTCACACCCTCGCGGAAGCCCGGCAGCGGATGAACCTGACCCAGGCCCAGGTAGCCGACCGCATGAACGTCCGCCAGGAACGCGTTTCCGCTATCGAGCGCGGCGAGCCGGGTGCGACCGAGGTCCGGACGCTGGCCGCCTACGTGCGTGCCCTCGGCGGCAGACTGGAGATCGTCGCCGACCTCAGCGGCGAGCGTGTCGTGCTGAGGTAGCCGCCACTCCCCCAGGCCCATCGTGAGTAGCGTGACACCGTGGACTCGACACCGCTGGTACCCGAAGGTTTCGCCGTTCCGGACGGCCTCCGCAGCGAACTGTTCGTTATCGAACCGCTCGACGTCCGGCACAATGCGGCTGATCGCGCGGCCTGGACGTCGAGCATCGACCACATCAGGGCGACTCCCGGCTTCGCGGGCCGCAGCTGGCCCGATAAGCCCATGTCGATGGAGGAAAACGCCGCCGACCTCGTTCAGCACGCCCGGGACTTCGCCGACCGGACCGGGTTCGCCTACACCGTGCTCGACCCCGCGTCGGGGGACGTGATCGGCTGTGTGTACTTCTACCCGCCCCGCCGCAGCGGATACGACGTCGACGTGCGGTCCTGGGTCCGCGCGGACCACGCCGCGCTGGACAAGCCTCTCCATGATCTGGTCTGCCGCTGGCTGGCCGAGGCGTGGCCGTTCCAGCGGCCGGACTACGCCGAGCGCTGACGATGACGGCCACGCCAGCGGGCGGGCTCACGATCCGCTCCGGGGGTTCGTGATCATGACTTTGGTGTCGCTGGAACGACATCAAAGTCATGATCACGAACCCGAGCACCCCGGCCCGGTGCCACACAGGTAACATCAGCCACGAATGCCACAACAGCCCCGCCCAACGGGGATGAGGCCCGCGGGCGGGTGGGTTCGCGGACGCATAGGTCGCGGGACAGCCCATTTACCGTCCACACACGGACCAGGCACACGGACCATCGACTCGGTGACCGCGCCTGCCTACGCTGAGGTCAGCACCGGCCGCACCTACGGGAGGACCCATGACTGGTTTCGCTGGCGTGGTCGTTGTCCTCGTGGTGATGGTCGCGCTGGGGGTATCTCCAAGATCATCAGGCATCGGCGGGAAGGCGCGACGCCGCGCCTAGGGGACGCCGACGCGTTCGAGGGCAATCTCCTGGTCCCCCCGGCTGACGGGCGGGACGGCGGGTCCGGTGGACACGGCTCAGCCAGCCACGGCGGCCGGTTCGGCGGATTCGGCGGGCATGGCCATGGCGGCGGGCACAGCGGTCACGGGCACAGCGGTCACGGGCACGGCGGATTCGGCGGTCACGACGCGGGGGGCGGAGCGGCGGAGGGCACCACTAGCCGCTCAGAGCCAGCCCGCCTAAGGCTCCGGCCGTTCGGAGGTGCGATCGTGCGCGAACTCGGGGCTCGGGCGTGCTGCCGCGCACCCATTCGAGGGCCGGGCCTGGCCCGACCGAGGCCGGCCGGGCTGACGGTCACTTACCCGCCTGATCCGTCAGCCACGACACCGCTCCGGATGCGTCCCGCATGACCAGGATCGAGGTCTGCTGCCGGTCGAAGCCGTTCCGGACGACATCGAGTTCGGTGACCCAGCCGGTCGCGGGCACGCCCTCGGGCACGGCACCCAGGGCCTCCAGCATCAGAACCCGGGCCTGCAACGCGTGGTTGGTCACGCCGACCGGCAGTAGCCGAGGTCGCCCTCGGACGTCCGCGACGACGCCCCATTCGTAGAGGCGCGTCAGCATGGGACGGGCGGATGCGGTTGAAGTCATGACTGACATCCTGACTGCTGATTACGTTGCGTCGCTGCGCTGTAACCGTTTTATCGTGATATGGCCGCCGCGTCCCCGTATCGTGCTCTTTCTTACGCTTGGTGAGCCTGGGTATAACCTTCGCGGCAGGGCGGCGTAAGCCGGTAAGCCGGACGGCCAGCAGGCACACGTCGTCGGCCCGCGGAGTATCGCCCAGCAACGCGGCCTGCACGACGGCGCAGGTCTGCTCGGCGCTGAGCGGCGCCGGGGAACCCATCACCTCCCCCATCACGTCGGCCAGGGCGCTCAGCCCGTCGGTGATGTCGCGGCCCCGGTCCTCGATCAGCCCGTCGGTGTAGAACATCAGGCTGGTGCCGGGCTCCAGGGTCCGGTGGCCGACCGTGAAGCAGGGCTCGACCGGGACGCCGAGCATCACCCCGGCCGCGTCGTCCAGGTACCCGGCCTGACCGGATGCCGTGGCCCAGACCGGCGGCGGATGCCCTGCGTTGGCATAGGTCAGATCGCCGGTGGCCGGGTCGAGCAGCGCGTAGACCACCGTGGCCAGCGCGTCCGGCAGCAGCTTGGCCTGCGCCCGGGCGGTACGCCGCAGCACGTCGGCCGGCTGCATCCGGTCCACCGCGTAGGCCCGGAGCAGGTGCCGCACCTGGCCCATGATCGACGCCGACCCGACGTTATGCCCCACCACGTCGCCGATGACCAGCCCGACCCGGCCGTCATCCAGCGGGAACGCGTCGTACCAGTCACCGCCGACGTCCACGCCGGCGGTCCCGGGCAGATAACGCACCGCAAGGTCCAGCCCGGGGATGTCGGGCAGCGTGTCCGGCAGCACCGACCGCTGCAACGTCTCGGCCACGGTGTGGTCGCGGGCGGAGATGGCCGCGTTGGCCAGCCCCACGGCCGTCTGCCGGGCCAGTCCCTCGACCACCGCGACGTCGGTGTCCGTGAACGAGGGATGGTCGGCGCCGCGGCCCACGGCCAGCACGCCGAGCGGGCCCGACCCGGCCATCAGCGGCGTGACCATGACGTTCCCCGGGCGTATCCGGGCCACGATGTCGCGCAGCGGCGGAGTGTCCTCGACGTCCGGCGCCATGTGGATGGCGGCGTCACGGATCAGCCCGGTCGTCCCGCTGACGTAGGCGGACCTGACGACGGCCGTGCCGAGCGCGGGGACCGGCTCGGCACGCAGGTCGGTGAAGTCGACTCCGCCGCCCGGCTCGCGGTGGGCGATCGAGATGGCCCGCAGCACACCATCCGGCCCGGGCAGGAAGACCAGGCAGAAGTCGGCCAGGCTATGCACGACGAGCAGGGCAGCGTGCTGGAGCAGCTCGTGGCGGTCCTGCGCGGCGGCGACCATGTCGCCGGCCTGCAGCAGGAAGGCGACCCGCTCCTGGGCGCCGTCGGCCTCGGCCCGGGCGGTCCGCTCCCGGGCCAGGAGCAGGGCACGCTCGTGCTCGGCGCGCTGCCGTGCGGTCAGGTCCACGATGTAGGTCACCCAGCGCAGCGGCTGGTAACGGACCACCGCGGCGCCGACCAGGACCGGCACCCGGTGCCCGTCGCGGTGCACGTACTCCTTCTCATACGGCCGGAAGGCCCCGGTGCGCTTCAGCTGCTTATAGGCGTCGGCGTCGGCATCCACCCACTCGGGCGCCGTGATCAGCTCGCGAGTGATGAAGCCTGCCTCCACGTCCTCCCGCGTGTAGCCGATGATGTCCAGGAAGGCGTCGTTGGCGTCGTGCACGTGGTCTTCGCCGTTCACTACCACGCCGATCACGTTGGCCTCGCGCAGCCGGCCCATCAGCTCGGTGCCCTCGCGCAGCGCCGCAGCGGCCCGGCGCTCGTTGGTCAGGTCGCGGAACATGGCGTAGGCCCGCTGGGGGCGCCCCTGGTCGTCGAGCGCGTCCGGTACCGCGGTAATCGTCAGCCAGCGCAGCTCCCCGGTGCGCCCGTGCGGAACTCCTATCACCACGTCGGTGACCACCTCACCAGTGCGCAGCGCGACCGTGACGGGGAAGTCGGCGGGCGCCAGCGGGGACCCGTCCTCGTGCACCGACTGGCTGGCCCCGGCCAGCGGCCAGGTGATCATCTCGTCCTCGTCGACGCCCAGGATCTGGGCGGCCGCCGGGTTGGCCCCGAGGATCAGGCCGTTGGTGTCGTAGTAGATGACACCCTGCGGCATGGTCTCGAACAGGGTCTGGTACCGCTCCTGGGTCGCAGCCAGCTGCGCGGTCAGCGCCTCTTGCCGACGCCGGTCACTGACCTGCTCGGTCACGTCGCTCACCAGCAGCAGCACCCCGTCGGCGCGCCCGTCCACGCTCTGCACCGGCTGGTAAAGGCACTCAACGAAGACCGCTTCCGGCGCTGATGCCCCGACCCGGCGGACGGACAGCTCGGTTTCATACCCCCGGAACGGCTGCCCGGACTCCAGCACGGCGGTGATGAGCTCGGCGCGGCTCTGCGCCGCGAGTTCGGGCAGCGCCTCGGACAACGGCTGGCCCAGCAGGTCCTCACAGCCGACGAGATGCCGGTACGCGTCGTTCGCGAACTCGAAGACAAGATCCGGCCCGGCCACGTAGGCCGCTGGGACCGGAAGACCGCCAAACAGATCGTGCAGCACATTCAGGCGGTGACTCGATCTCCGCCCCCGTGAAACCGGACCTGAACTCACCCTGCCCCCCCGGGCAACGTCTGGGGGACGTCATGCCAGACTCCCCCGATATGTCGGCATCGTCACCCAGGGTACCTGGCCGGCCCACGCTGCGGTATTCCGCCACGGCTGCCCCGCACGGCCCGGTAGTTTCATCCAGCTGAGAGTGACCTGGATGGAGGCGACGTGAAGCTGCTCCGGGTGCTGGCCGTGCCAGCCGCGCTGACCCTGGTGGCGGCCTGCGGCGGCGGCAGCGCAGGTGCCCCGCAGAGCACGGCCGCCAGCTCGGCGGCACCGGCCAGCACAGGCACCCACCGGATCAGCCAGACGACGGCCCGGCCGCCCGCGATGGCCGGGGTGACCGTCCGGGGCGCCCTGGTCCTGCTGAATCCGGCGACCGGGGCACCGGTCCGGACCCTGGTGCCCAATGGGGTCATCGGCGACGAGATCTCGGTCGGCGCGAACGGCCAGATCATCTACTTCAGCCGGCGGCACGGGTGCGTGGACGACGTGGAATCGGTCGCGGTGTCCGGGGGCACGCCGACGCTGATCACCACCGGGAACCTGCCCGCGATCAGCCCGGACGGGAGCACGCTGGCGTTCGCCCGGCAGCCGACGCTGACCCGGCACTGCATGACGGGCTCGGGCGACCTTTCCGCCCAGTACAGCCTGGTTACCCGGACGCTGAGCAGCGGGGTGGAGCGGGTCTACCCGATGCTGCCGGCCGGCCAGTCGAGCGGGCTGCCCGCGCCCATCTCGCACCTGTCCTGGGCCCCGGACGGCACCGAGCTGGCCGTGTCCATCGCGGCGATCCAGGACAACGAGGGCTGGCAGATCATGCTGATGGACACCGCGACCGCCCAGAACTACCTGGGCGGGACCGGGGACACGCCGGTGCCGGTGACTGGCCCGGACCGGCGGCGGAGCTACTGGCGCGAGGGCACGTACCTGCCCGACGGCAACCTGTTCGTCAGCCGTGCCTGCTGCACCGGGGAGCCGGTCCGGAACGTGTCCAAACTGATGTGGGAGATCACCCCGGCCGGGGTGTTCAAGCACCAGGTGGCGATCGGGTTCCCGGGGCTGGATCACACCAGCCTGGCGGTGAACCATTCCGGGAAGTGGCTGCTGTACCTGGCCGGCGCGGGGCTGTACGTCTCGCAGAAGGGAGCCCGGCCCCGCGCACTCGGCTCCAGCCTCATCGCCGCCGGCTTTATGTGACCTAGGTCGTGGCGTTCCAGCCCGGCAGGTACACGGTGCGCCGGGTCTGCCGGGCCTGGCGGGCCGCGGGCACCCGGGCCGCCAGGCGGGGTGCCATCCGGGCCTTGGCCTCGGCCCAGCTGAGGAACTGAGCGTCATCCAGCTCTTCCTCCTGCAGCCGGATGGCCCCGGGGTCAGCGAGCACGCCACCGTCGAAAATGAAGTTCATGATCGCCTGGGGCCGATCTCCCGCCGCGGCGGTCCAGTCGACGACCAGCAGATCACCGGCCGAGATGTCCAGGCTGAGTTCCTCGGCGATCTCCCGGGTGACGCACTGATCCGGCGCCTCGTCGGCCTCGACGATGCCGCCGGGGATACCCCAGTCGGGCCGATAGTTGGGCTTGACCAGCAGGATGCGGTCGTCAGAGTCGGTGATCAGCATGCTGGCGGACAGGTACACCGTGGGCAGGCTGGCGAACCAGTCCGCGGCGGCAAGCAACGGTTCAGGCACGCCTAGCAAGCTACCGGGTGCGCCGCTTGGCCGCGTACATGGCCTGGTCGGCCTGGCGCAGCGCGGTGTCCGAGGCCTCACCGGGCGCGGCGAGATAGCTGCCGATGCTGACTGGTACCGGGACCAGGTGCCCGTGGATGAGATGAGGCTGGCTCAGCGCCGTGCTGACCCGGCCGACCAGACCGTCTAGCCCGTCGGCGCTGATCCGCGGGGCGACGACCGCGAACTCATCCCCGGCCAGCCGGGCCACGGTGTCCTGCGGCCGGACGTGCGAACGGAGCCGGTGCCCGATGGTGAGCAGCGCCTCGTCGCCCGCGTCGTGCCCGTACGTGTCGTTGATCTGCTTGAACCCGTCCGCGTCCAGGTACATCAGGCCCACCTGGGTGCTACTGGCCTGGCTCCGGCGGCCGGTCAGGGCGGAAGTCAGCCGGTCGGCGAACAGGCTGCGGTTGGCCAGGCCGGTGAGCGAGTCGTGGGCGGCCTGGTGCGCCAGCGTCTGCTCGGCCATCTTCCGGCGGGTGATATTGACGTGGGACGTCACCGCGCCGGCCAGGTCGCCGCCGAGCGGCGTGATGCGCAGCAGGAACCAGCGGTTGACCGCCGGGGACGGGCACGGATACTCCAGCTCGCGCTGGACCGCGTCCCCGGCCAGGACGGCCCGCAGGCCGTCGGCGGCCCGCCGCGCGTCCTGGCAGCCTGCCTCGGCGGACCGGGTGCACAGGTCGAGATAGTTCACCCCGACCCCCGTGCTCTCCGGCTGGCCCCCGTTGTCCACGGCGAACATGGTCCAGGTCTGGTTGACGTCCATGATGGTCCCGGCGCGATCCAGGACGGCGGTCGCGTCCGGCAGGGCGTCCAGCACCGCCCGGGCCAGCCCATCGCTCGTCATTGCCGCGGCCTCCGCCGGATGCTCAACAGCAGGTCACACAGTTGTGACTACTGGCAGCCTACTGAGGCTGGCGGTCAGGCGCGCGGTCTGCGGGGTCCTTACCCGCGGTGTCGGGCATGAGCCGCCCTCGGCGCTCGCGGGGCCGGCCCAGCCTCGCGGGGCTCCGCGTCCTTGCGGGTCACGGCCAGGTAAGCCACGAACCCCACGATCACTATGCTCAGGATCAGCGCGACCGGCCCGCGGCCCAGCCCCACGCCCCCGTGTGCCGCCCCGACGCCCAGCCAGTCCGCGTACGACGCGCCGAGCGGGCGGGTCAGCACGTAGGCGAACCAGAAGGCGAAGATCGAGTTCATCCGCAGCTTCCAGTACGCGATGGCCGGGACCAGGATGAGCACGGTGAACATGATTCCCGAAGCCAGGTAGCCCAGCCCCAGGGTCGTCGCGGTCAGGTCGCCGAGCGCCGTGCCGAGCGCGAACGTGGCTATGACCGTGGCCCAGTAGAAGAATTCCCGGCGCGGCGTGTTGATGCTGTGGATGGACAACGTCCCCTCCACCCGGTACCAGACCACGAAGACCACAGCCAGGCAGATCGCGAAGAACGTGGTGGAGGTGCTGTACGGGATGTGCAGCACGATGTGCATGCCATCGGCGCACAGTGTGCCGAACACCGCCACCATGGACACCGCGAACCAGTAGACCCAGGCTATGTAGCGGCGGACCCGGAACTGGAGCACCAGCGCGGCCACGAACGCCAGCGTGCCCACCGCCCCGGCCAGCACCGTGCTGTACCGGAAGGCCAGGAAGTCCGCCAGGGCCTCGCCCATGGCGGTGGTCAGGATCTTGATGATCCAGAAGTACACGGTGATCTGCGGGACCTTGCTGCGCGCGTTCCGCGCGGAAACGCTGACCCCGGTCCGGCGGAGCTGAGGTGATGCCACGGCGTCAGGATGCCATACGGTCTTGAGCGCCCTACCTGCCCTTTACCAGTACCACACCATCTGTAGATATCCGGGCTCTGCAGATCTCCGGGCTCTGCAGATGTCCGGGCTGGCGCGGACGCGCAGCGGCCCCCGTCCGGGTACGCCAGGACGGGGACCGCCAGTGGTCACGCGTGAGCCGCGGCGCGGATCAGGTCCCGGGGACGTGGCCCCGGATGTAGATCGGCGTGCCGTTGGTCTCGTTGACGTGCACCAGCCGGTGGAAGAACCCGGCGATGTCCATCGGGACCCGCACGCAGCCGTGCGAGACCGCCGCGAGCGGAACCGGGATGTCGCCGTGGATGGCGTACGAGCCACCGATGAAGAAGACCGGGTTGTACATGGTGCCCAGCGGGACCTTCACCCAGCCGCTGGCGAACCAGTGCGCCCGGAAGTTGCCGTCCGGGGTGATTGCGGGACCGCAGGTGGCCTTCGGATCGCCGCCGCAGGGGTAGTAGTAGCCGCCCCCCGGGGAGATGTGGCTGATCAGCTCGGGCACGTTATGCCGGTACAGGACCAGGTAGCCCAGGGTCAGGTGCACCTCGACGCGCCAGCTGCCGCCCTTGGGCACGAGCACCTGCGGCTGCCGGGGGTGGACCAGCGCCCGCTTCATCTTGCCGGTGACGTCGTTGGGGGCGATGGCGGTCTGGATGCCCTGGACCTCTTTGAAGGCCCAGACGGCCTCCAGCGTGTCCTGGCCGAACTGCCCATCGACCTTGCCCGGGTAGTAGTGCAGGTAGGCCAGCCGCTCCTGCAGCTGCCGCACCGCGGGGCCGTGCATGCCGTAATTCAGCGGACCCTTCGGCGGCGTGTACGCCGCGCCGGCTGCCGGGGCGTTCCGGGCCGCCGGCGACGCCACCGCGGCGCCCGCAATGCCGCTCTGGCTGAGCACTGACGCCCCCACCGCGGCGACCACCCCCGCTGCGCTCAGCCATCCCACCACTCTTCGCCTCATGGCGGTTCCTCGCTTGTCCTTGCTCGATGGCTGACCGCTAGTCATGCCGCGCATACGCGGAATGCTGACGCTGACAGCGCGACCCTAAAGATTTCCCGACCACTTTCCTAGACGTCCCACCGGCAGTCAGGGTTGCCCCGTAGTTCACACCGGTAGTAATGCCCATTCACGACGGAATGCCTCCCCCGGACGTCACAGGGAAGGATGACCCGCTGGAGAGTATCGCCCGCCGAGGGTGGCTGGCGACCGGACGCGCCGGGCGGACCGCTGGTGACCACCGGGTAGCATGCCGGTCGTGCCGCCAGGTAGCGTGCCGGGAACCGCCCCGGGGATGCAGGATCACGCCCGGACGTGGCTGCGGCGCCAGACCTCGGACTGGCGGGACTGGCCGCCGGAGCGGCTGCTGGCGGCCAAGCGCGCCGCGGGCGCGCGGATCAGCGTGGTGATCCCGGCCCGGAACGAGGAACGCACGGTGGGCCGCGTGGTGGGCGCGCTCCGGCAGGCCCTCCTGGTGGACATACCCCTGGTGGACGAGATCATCGTGGTGGACTCGGACTCCACCGACGGGACCGGCCGGGCCGCGGAGCGGGCCGGCGGCACCGTGCACCGGGCCCGCGACATCGCCCCCGCGCTCGGCTCCTACCCCGGCAAAGGCGAGGCGCTGTGGAAGTCCCTGCTGGTCACCCAGGGTGATCTGCTGGTCTTCGTGGACGCCGACCTGACCCGCTGGGGCCCGCACTTCGTCACCGGGCTGGTCGGGCCGCTGCTGGCTGACCCCCAGGTACGGCTGGTCAAGGGGTTCTACGAGCGGGTACGGACCGAGCGTGACGGATCCACCTCGACCGAGGGTGGGCGGGTGACCGAGCTGGTGGCCCGCCCCCTGCTGAGCCTGTGGTGGCCGCAGCTGGCCGGGGTGGTCCAGCCGCTGGCCGGGGAGTGGGCGGCCCGGCGCAGCCTGATGGAGTCGCTGACCATCCCGGTCGGCTACGGCGTGGAACTGTCTACCCTGCTGGACACCTTCACCCGGTACGGCCTGGACGCGCTGGCCCAGGTGGATCTGGGCTCCCGGGCGCACCGACACCAGGCCGACCACGACCTGGCCCTGATGGCCGCGGAACTGCTGGCCGTCGCGGAAGCGCGGCGGGACCGGCCGGAGCCGCCCGGCGGGCAGCTGCACCAGTTCGTCCGGGAGAACGGTGAGGTGCGGCCGCGGTCCCGGCCTATCCCCCGTCACGAGCGGCCGCCCGTGGCGACGTTGCAGCCCCGACCCTCCAGTGCTGACAGTCCCTGGTGACGGCGGCGTGAGGTGACCGCGGAACCCGCCGCCCAGCAGGTGCTCCGGCTTGGCAGGCGTTCCTTCGCCCCGGCCCGGCGGCTGGTCATGGGCATCGTCAACCGCACCCCCGACTCCTTCTACGACCGGGGCGCGACCTGGGACACCGGCGCGGCCATGGCGCGGGTGCACGCCGTGGTCGCCGAGGGGGCGGACATCCTCGACATCGGCGGGGTGGCGGCCGCGCCCGGTGCCCCGGTCGACGTGGCCGAGGAGATCCGCCGGACCGTGCCGTTCGTGGCCGCGGTCCGGGCCGCCTACCCGGAGCTGGTCATCAGCGTGGACACGTGGCGGCACCAGGTGGGCCGGGAAGCCTGCCTGGCTGGCGCGGACCTGCTCAACGACACCTGGGGCGGCCAGGACCCGGACCTGCCCGCGGTGGCCGCCGAGTTCGGTGTCGGCCTGATCTGCGCGCACGCCGGTAACCAGGCCCCCCGGACCCGGCCGTTCCGGGTCGCCTACGACGACGTGATGGCCGACGTGCTGGACCGGACGCTGACCCAGGCGGCCCGCGCCACCGGGGCCGGGGTGGATCCGGCCCGGATCCTCATCGATGCGGCCCACGACTTCGGCAAAAACACCTGGCATTCGCTGGAGGTCACTCGGCGGCTGGGCGAGATGGTGGCGACGGGCTGGCCCGTGCTGGTGTCCCTGTCCAACAAGGACTTCATCGGGGAAACGCTGAACGCTCCCCCGGACCGGCGGCTGACCGGGACGCTGGCCACCACGGCCATCTGCGCCTGGCTGGGCGCCCGCGTCTTCCGCGTCCATCAGGTCCGGGAGACCCGGGAGGTGCTGGCCATGGTGTCGGCGATCCAGGGAGACCAGCCGCCCGCCCGGGCCGTCCGCGGGCTGGCCTGATGCGACCGTGATCACCCGCGCCGCACTCTGCCCGGGACCGCCGCTGCTCGTCCGGGAGCTGACTGGCGCCGATCCGGTGCTGCCCGAACTGCGGGGCGCCTGCGCCGACGTGGTCGCCGCGCTGCTGCGTGACCGGCCCGACGTGGTCGCCGTGGTCGGTCCCGGGACGGTGACCGCCCCGTGGCCAGCGGACGGGCGGCTGAACGTCGCCGCGTTCGGCGGCCCGCGGGGGGCGGCCCCGGATCCGGCCCGCCCGGATACGCCGGCGGCGGCACGGCCGGTGCTGCCTCCCGGCCCCGGGATCGGGGCCTACCTGCTGGACCAGGCGGGCTACGCCGGAGAGCGGCTGATCTGGTCGGTCAGCGCGGACGAACCGGTGGCCGGCTGCCGGAAGCTGGGCGCGGACCTGGCCGGCCGCGACACGCGCACCGCGCTGCTGACTATCGGCGACGGCAGCGCCCGGCGGGGACCACAGGCACCCGGGGCCTTCGACGAGCGGGCCGCCCCCTTCGACGCGGAGGTGGAGCGGGCCGTGCGGGCCGGTGACCCACGCGCCCTGCTCAACCTCGATCCTGGCCTGGCCCGCGAGCTGATGGCGACGGGCCGGCCCGCCTGGCAGGTCCTGGCCGGGGCGGTGGAGGGCTGCTCGGGCCTGTCCGTGGAGGTGCCGTACGCGGGCGACCCGTTCGGGGTGGCGTACCTGGTGGCCACGCTCCGGCCGCCTGACGCGGGTCCCGCGGCCGTGCCTGGCTGAGCCTCAAGATCATCCCGGCCGCCTCCGGTCCGGCGCTCCCTCTTAAATCGGTGTTCACGGGGTAGTACTCACCCTCGATGAACGCCGTTAAGAGACTTATAGCCGCGCTCGACCGGCTGCAGCAAAGCCAGCCCTGGCTGGCCTTCCCGATCGCCGTCTGGAAGAAGTTCGGCGAGGACCAGGCCGGCAACCTCGCCGCGCTCATCGCCTACTACGGCTTCGCCTCGCTGTTCCCGCTGCTGCTGGTGTTCGTGACCGTGCTGGACATCGTGCTGGCTCAGTACCCGACGCTCAAGGCCAAGGTGCTCGACTCGGCCTTCGTCCATTTCCCGGTGATCGGAGACCAGCTTAAGAGCACCGCCCAGGGGCACATGCTGCCCGGGACCGGGATTGCCCTCGCCATCGGGATCATCCTGACCTTCCTCGGCGCCCGGGGGGTGGCCTCGGCGGCGCAGAACGCGCTGAACACCGTCTGGGGTGTGCCGCTCTCCCGGCGCGCGGGGTTCCCGTGGTCGCTGCTGAAGCAGCTCGGCATGATCCTGGCCGTGGGTATCGGCCTGCTCGCCACGACCCTGCTGTCGGGTCTGGCGGGCGCGAGCGCCAGCGTGCTCGTGTCGGGTCTGGCGGGCCCGAGCGCCAGCGTTCTCGGCGGGGTCGCGGTCCAGATCGGCACGGTGGCGGTCTCGCTGGTGCTGAACGTGGGCGTGTTCTGGCTCGGCTTCCGGCTGGCCGTGGAGCGCGAGATCAAGGCTCGCCAGATGCTGCCCGGGGCCGTGCTGTCCGCGATCGTCTGGCAGATCCTGCAGCTGCTCGGCACCTACCTGGTTTCCCACCAGGTAGCCAAGAGCTCGTCGGTGTACGGCGTGTTCGCCGTGGTCCTCGGCCTGCTCGCCTGGCTCTACCTGCAGGCCCAGTTCACCCTCTACGCGGTCGAGGCGAACGTGGTCGGTGTGCGGCGGCTGTGGCCGCGCAGCCTGGCGCCACCCCCGTTCACCCCCGAGGATGTCCGGGCCTTCGGCATGTACGCGCGGATCCAGGCACGCCGTCCCGAGCAGGTCATCGAGACCCGGATCGAGGGCGCCCCCGTCCGCCCAGCGGGGACCAGCGAACCAGCGCCACCCACCGGAGCGCCACCCACCGGAGCGCCACCCACCGGGGGTCGCGAGGCTAAGGGACGCGCTTCCGCTCCTTAGCGCGTTCCTTAGCGGCCAGCCGCTCACGCTGCGGCCGGACCGTGTACTTCGGGTCCCGCGCCGACGCCAGGCCCGCCTCGAAGATGCCGAACCGGGTCAGCGCGGAGGAAGCCACGAGCGCCGCTCCGGACAGCACGATGGCCGTCCGGCTCCGGCTCGCCAGCACCGCCCCGGCCAGCCCGGCGGCGGTGAGGACCTCGGCGGCCTCCATCAGCTGACCAGGCAAGCCGCTCTGGTACGGCTCGGCGATCTCCCCCAGGCGCCTGAGCAGCAGGCTTTTCGCGGTCAGCTCGGTGGCCGCGCCCAGCACCGCGAACCGGATGGCCTGCCCCGCGTCCTCCACGGGCACCGCCATCATGCCCAGGCCGCCGGCCGCGCTGGCGGCGGACCCGGCGAACAGGTACGGCATCTCCCGGTGCGCATCGTGCCAGGCGGGCACCGCCGTGTCGCAGATCAGCGCGGCGGTGTAGGTACAGATGGCCGGGCCCACCACGGCCGCGCCAGCAGTGGCAGCCGCGCCCGCCTTGGGCAGCCGGCCGGTCACCGCGCAGGCGGCCGCCGCCGCAGCTGCCCCGCCGAACGCGGAGATCAGCCAGGAACCGACGCTCATCGGCGAACTGGGCTTGAGCACGCGCAGCATGTTCAGGAAGCGCTCCGGGCGGCCTAGGTCGGCCACCAGCGCCACCCCGGACAGCCCGATGGCCCCGGCCGCAGCGATCTTGGACGCCTTAGCCTGCTTGTGGTTACCGGCCGCCTGGGCGAACCCGGCCAGCACCGAGGAGGCACCGGCCAGTCCGCCGAGGAAGAGGTAACCGGGCACTTCCGGGGACCGCCAGACCGGCGCCTTGAGGATCGGCTTGCCGTAGTAGGAGTCCGGGCGGGCGCGCGGCACCACGAGCTGCTCACCGCCACGGCCGCCACGACCGCCGCGGGGGCCGTTCCCACCGCGGGGGCCGCCGGCCTGCCCGTGCCCGTCCCCGCCGTGCTGGTCACGCTCGTGCTGGTCACGCTCGTGCTGGCCGCGGCCGTGCACACCGAAGCGCTCCCGTACACGGGCCGCCAGGCCGGGCACTCCCCCGGCGGGGTCGCTGTTCCCGCCGGCCGACCCGCCGCTCGCGCCGGCCGGGCCGCCGGCCGGGATGCCGTTCCCGGCCGCCGTGCCCGGCCGCCCAGTCTCCGGCCCTCCTGCCCGGCTCACGGGCGCAGGTCCCGGCGCAGCGAGGCGGCCAGCCCGCCGATCAGCAGCGCACCCGCTGCGGCGGCCACGTGCCGCCACATCCGGGGCAGGTCCCGCGTGGTCACCACCGGGTCCGGCGGCAGCCCGTACACCTCCGGCTCGTCCAGCAGCAGGAAGAACGCGCCGCCGCCACCGATCCCGTCATCGGGATCCTCGAGATAAAGCCGCGCCCCGGGCTCCCCCGCTTCGTGCAGTTCGGCGACCCGGAGCTGGGCCCGCTCCCGCAACTCGTCCACCGGGCCGAACTGTATCGACTGGGTGGGGCAGGCCTTGGCGCAGGCGGGCTCGAGCCCGTCGCCGATCCGGTCGTAGCACAGCGTGCACTTCCAGGCCCGGCCGTCCTCCTCGCGCCGGTCGATGACCCCGAACGGGCAGGCCGGTATGCAGTACCCGCAGCCGTTGCAGATGTCGGACTGGACCACGACCGTGCCGAACTCGGTACGCATCAGCGCACCCGTCGGGCAGACATCCAGGCAGGCGGACTCCGTGCAGTGCTTGCACACGTTGCTGGACATGAGCCAGCGGGAGCCGTCCGCGGAGAACTCGCCCAGCACCGACTCAGTGAGCACCGAATCGCCGGAACCCTCCGGGCGCCCGGGCACCGCGTCCCCGGGGCGCTTGATCTGCTCGATGAACGCGACGTGCCGCCAGGTGGAGGCGCCCAGCCCGCCGGTGTTGTCGTAGGACATGCCGAGCAGGTTCAGCCCGTCCTCCGGGACGTAGTTCCACTCCTTGCAGGCCACCTCGCAGGCCTTGCAGCCGATGCAGACTGAGGTGTCCGTGAAGAACCCCATCCGGGGCGGGTGGTCCTCATAACCGGCGTAGGCCGCCGGATCATGCAGCGAGGCGGAGTGAGCCGCAACGGGTGGTTTTCGTTGCGGAGAATTTGACTGTGAACTTGTCTGTGCGGTCATGCCTGCGTCCCAGTCTCATCGGTGATTCCGGCCCGCTGCTGGTAGGAACGGATCAGGTCGCGCAGCGCCGGCCCGCGCGGCCGGCGGCCGGGCTGGATGTCCACGGCCAGCGCCTTGACCTCCTGGATGTGCACGTTCGGGTCCAGGGCCAGGTGGGACAGCTCGTTAGCCGCGTCCCCGGTGGTCAGGCCGTTGGGACCCCAGTGCCAGGGCAAGCCGATCTGGTGCACCGCCTGCCCGCCCGCGCGCAGCGGCTTGATCCGGCGGGTGATCATCACCCGCGCCTCGATGGCGTTGCGGGCCGTGATGATCGTCGCCCAGCCCATGTGCTCCAGCCCTCGCTCAGCCGCTAGCTCGGGCGACACCTCGCAGAAGAACGCGGGCTGCAGCTCAGCCAGGTACGGCAGGAACCGGGACATCCCGCCGGCCGTGTGGTGCTCGGTGAGCCGGTAGGTGGTGGTCACGTACGGGAAGATCTCCGACCCGGGCTCCGCGCCGCTGGGCTGGAACCGGTCCTGCGGGTGGCTGAGGATCTCGCGGACCGGGTTGTGCTGCTGGCGGTAGAGCGGGTTGGCCAGCGGGGATTCCTGCGGCTCGTAGTGCGCCGGCAGCGGGCCGTCCACCAGGCCGGCCGGGGTGAACAGCCAGGCCTTCCCGTCCGCCTGCATGATGAACGGGTCGATGCCGGAGATCGCCGCCACCCCGGTGGCCCCTTCCGGCGGCCGGTAGGACGGCGGCCGGTCAGCGACGAAGTCCGGGATGTCGTGCCCGGTCCACTTGCCCTTCTCCTCGTCCCACCAGACCAGCGCCTTGCGGTCGCTCCACGGCTTGCCGTCCGGATCGGCCGAGGCCCGGTTGTAGAGCACCCGCCGGTTGGCCGGCCAGGCCCAGCCCCACTCGTTCGCGACCCAGTTCTGCTCCCGGCCGGGCTTACGCCGGTCGGCCTGGTTCACCCCGTCAGCGCGGACGCCGCAGTAGATCCAGCAACCCGCTGAGGTCGAGCCGTCGGATTTGAGCTGAGTGTACGAGGAGACCGGCTTGCCGTCGGCGTCCCGTCCGTTGATCTCGGCGAGGATCGCGTCGGCGTCCGGCTCATCCTGCGGACCCGTGGTCGGGTAGTCCCACGTGAGGTCCAGGATCGGGCGGTCCATCTCCAGGGCCTCGGCCTTGCCCAGAATGGTTTCGGCGTCCGCGGCCTTCTGGCGGGCCGCGGCGGCCAGCTTCTCCCGGATGCGCCGGCCCAGGTGGTAGGTGAACCACAGGTCGCTGCGCGCGTCACCGGCCGTCTCGACCGCGGTGTGGTGCCACTGCAGCATCCGCTGGGTGTTGGTGAAGCTGCCGCTCTTCTCGGTGTGCGCCGCGGCGGGCATGAAGAACACCTCGGTCTTGATGTCCTCGGTGCGCATCTCTCCGGTCTCGATCTCCGGGCCGTTCTGCCAGAACGTGGCGCTCTCGATCATCACCAGATCGCGGACCACCAGCCAGTCCAGGTTGGCCAGGCCCATCCGCTGCATCCGTGCGTTGGCCGAGCCGACCGCGGGGTTCTGGCCGAACAGGAAGTACCCCGTGCAGGTTCCTGCCATCTGGGCCAGCACCGTCTCGTAGGTGCTGTGGCTGCCGGTCAGCCGGGGCAGGTAGTCATAGCAGAAATCGTTGTCCGCGGTGGCGGCGTCGCCCCACCAGGCCTTCAGCAGGCTGACCATGTAGTCGCGGGTGTTGGCCCAGAACCCGTTCTGCACGCTTTCGTCCTGCACGTAGCTGTCCAGGTCGTCGTCGCCGTGCGCGAACGGCATCGGCAGGTACCCGGGCAGCAGGTCGAACAGGGTCGGGATGTCGGTCGAGCCCTGGATGGAAGCGTGCCCGCGCAGGGCCATGATGCCGCCGCCGGGACGGCCCATGTTGCCCAGCAGCGTCTGCAGAATCGCGGCGGTGCGGATGTACTGCACGCCCACGGTGTGCTGGGTCCAGCCCAGGCTGTACACGAACGCGGTGGTCCGCTCCCGTCCCGAGTTCTCCGTGATCAGCCGGGCCACCTTGAGGAACTGGTCCTCGGGCACCCCGGCGACCTCGGCGACCACCTCTGGCGTGTACCGGGCAAAGTGCCGCTTGAGGATCTGGAACACGCAGCGCGGGTGCTGCAGGGTGTCGTCCCGGTCCGGGTCGGGGTGGGCGGCCGCACCGCCGGAGCCGTGCGCCTCGCCGCGGGCGGCCTGCCGCACCTGCCGTTTGCGGCCCGGCTCCATGCCCCGGGCGCCGCTGGCCGGCGCCACCTCGCCGCCCTGGTAAGCCCAGGTCTCTGCGTCGTAGACCCGGTTCTCGGGGTCCCACCCCGAGAACAGCCCGTCGAGATCCTCGGTGTCCGCGAAATCCTCGCTGATGATCACCGGGGCGTTCGTGTACGCCCGCACGTACTCGTCGAAGTACTTCTCGTTCTCCAGCACGTAGTTGATGAGGCCGCCGACGAACGCGATGTCCGCCCCGGCCCGGATCGGCACGTGCAGGTTGGCCACCGCGCTGGTCCGGCTGAACCGCGGGTCGACGTGGATGATCTTCGCGCCGCGCTTCTTGGCCTCCATCACCCACTGGAAGCCGACCGGGTGGGCCTCGGCCATGTTCGAGCCCTCGATCAGGATGCAGTCGGCGTTAGCCAGGTCCTGCTGGAACGTGGTCGCGCCGCCGCGGCCAAAGCTAGTTCCCAGACCGGGAACTGTGGAGGAGTGTCAAATGCGCGCCTGGTTCTCGATCTGGATCGCGCCCAGCGCGGTGAACAGCTTCTTGATCAGGTAGTTCTCTTCGTTGTCCAGGGTGGCGCCACCCAGGCTGGCGAAGCCCATGGTGCGGCGCGTGCGGCGGCCCTCGTACTCGCTCTGCCAGCCCTTGCGGCGGGCGTCGATAACCCGGTCGGCGATCATGTCCATCGCCGTGCCCAGGTTCAGCGTTTCCCAGCCGGTGCCGCCCGGACGGCGGTAGAGCACCTGGTACTGGCGGGCGTCGCCGGTGGTGAGCTGCAGGCTCGCGGACCCCTTGGGGCACAGGCGGCCGCGGCTGACCGGGGAGTCGGGATCCCCCTCGATCTGGACGACCTTCTCGTCCTTGACGAACACGTTCTGGCCACAGCCGACCGCGCAGTACGGGCAGACCGACTTGACGACCTGGTCGGCGGTGGCGGTCCGGGGCTTGAGGGCCTCGCTGCGGGCGCTCTTGGTGGCCGCGCCAAGGCCGAGCCGGTCCGTCCCGGTCAGCTGCCGGTAGACGGGCCAGGACTCGATCCAGGTACGCCTGCCCATGCAGCCCTCCTCTGTTCGAGGCCCCGAGATGCTGGTCCTACTTAATCATTTCGGGGGTGGCGGCGCAGCCCCGGGCCGGCCTTGCGGGTGGGCGGCTGGTCTTGCGGGATGGGCCGGCAGGCGGGTGACCTTGCGATGCCATTGCTCATCGTTCACCCGGGTGCCAGCCTGCCGTCGCGGCCGGGCCACGTCCACCCGGTAGGCCTGGTGATCCATTCACTACGCCTAGCTGCACAGACCAAGATCCGCCGTGGGGGCGGCGTCGTCCCCGAGACGGCAGCCCCGTTCGGGAAAGAGGCCGCATGCCCCCCATCGCCCGCCGTCGCGCGAGCAAGCTGAAGGCGCGACAACTCGCCAAGAAGACCATCACCCTGAGCGCGATCGGCGTGAGCGCCCTGGCGGCCCTCGCCGGCACCGCGCTCAGCCTGGGCACCGCGAGCACCGCCGCGAGTGCCGCCGCCGGGAGCCACCCGGGGTTTGCCGCACGGGTGATCCTGTCTGGAGCCAGCCTGCGGCACACCTTCGTGCGGGCCGGCTCGGCGAAGCGCCACTCGGCCCCGCTCACCCTGCCGGACGACATCACCGCCGCCGGACCGTACCTGTTCACCGCCTTCCAGAACGGGGTCGGCCCCCAGGGGCAGGCGGCCACCGATGGCAACCGGGACAGCACGGTCGTGGAGTTCACCCGCAGCGGCCACCCTGTGCGGCAGTGGGACATCCGCGGCAAGTGCGACGGCCTGACCGCGGACCCGGTCAGCCACCAGGTCATCGCCACAGTCAATGAGGACGCCCACTCCAGCGTGTACACCATCGCCCCGTCCGCGGCCCCCGCGGACCAGGTGCGCCACTACGCATACAGCGCGCCGCTGCCCAGTAAGGGCGGCACCGACGCCGTCTCGGTGTTTCACGGCATGGTGCTGATCAGCGCCTCGGCGCCGGGCACCACCGGAACGGCCGCACCCCAGCCCTCTTACCCGGCCGTCTACCAGGTCACGTTCCACCCGCGTCACCTGATCGCGCGAATCCGGCCGGTGTTCTACGACGAGGCGCGGGCGACCGTGGCCAACTCAGGCGCTAGCGGCCGGGTGCGGCTGGCGCTCACCGATCCGGACTCCAGCGAGGTGGTCCCGTCAGGCGCAGCCCGGTTCGCCGGGGACTTCATGCTGACCAGCCAGGGCGACAAGGAGCAGATCTTTGTCCGCGACCCGGCCAGGCGGCGGCCGGCCCTGTCGGTGTTGCGGCTGAGCCAGTCGGTCGACGACACCGCGTGGGCCACGAGCCACGATGGCCGGCTGTACGCGACCGACAACGGAGCAGGGACCGTAGACGTGATCACCGGGCCGTTCCGCCCGGGTTCGGTGTTCACTGCGGTCACCCCGTGCGACGCGAACGGCGCCCCGGCCACGTGCCCGGGACCGGGCTACCCTGCGAATTACCTCGGCGCGCTGAACCCGTGGACCGGGCACATCAGCCGGGTGGCGCTGGGCGGTGCGGTACTGAACCCGCAGGGCATGCTGTTCGAGTCCGCCACGTGGTAGGCGAGGTGCGACACCGCCTGGTGCGGATCATCCGCAGAGGCAGCGGGCCGTTGGTGACCTGGCGGCGGGCCCAGATGGTGCTGCTGTCAGCGCACCCGAAGTACTAGGACGGCCGGCCCAGAGTGTTCACCCTGCCGAAACGCCGGGAGATCAAGAAGATCGCCAAGTCCAAGCCGGCCGAGCACGGCCTGCCGTTTTCGACCTGGAGCCTGGTCAAGCTGGCCGACTTCCTGGTCGCCGAGGGGGCGGTCGACGGCATCAGCCACGAGGGCCTTCGAGTCCTGCTCTACGAGGAGGGCGTCTCGTTTCAACGCATAAAGACCTGGAAGACGTCCCGCGAGCCCGATGTCGTCTTGGCTGAGGCCAACAACGTGGAGCTCGCCTGCACCCCGACCAAATTCCTTCTGGCTGAACCTGATCGAGGCCCAGTTCACCGCCCTGCGCTACTTCACGCTGGACGGCGCCGACCACGCCAGCCACAAGGAGCAGGGCAGCATGATCCGCCGCTACATCATCTGGCGGAACCGCCACGCCGACGACACCCGCCTACGTCAGGT
>DATCFY010000186.1:0-34116 GCA_036509255.1 Streptosporangiaceae bacterium | reverse complement strand
CGGTTCCGGCTGGCCCGGTTCCGGCTGGCCCGGTTCCGGCTGACCCGGTTCCGGCGCTGGTTCTGGTTGGGCTGGTTCTGGTTGGGCCGGTTCTGGTTGGGCTGGGGCCGGCGGGCCCGGCTTGTGGCGCGCTCTGCCCGTTCAGCCCACCGGCCGGAGTTCGCTGCACGCGGCGCGGCAGCGGCGGCTGGGGGGAGGGGACCGCCGGTCCGCCGCCCTCAGGAGCGCCAGGCAGGTGATCACGCCGATGCCGGCCGGCCTGCGGGACGCCAACAGCAGCGCTCACCGCCGGGGGCTCCGGCCTGGTGCTACCGCGTGATCGCGATCCTCCCGGGCGGGGCCGGATGTACCGGCGAACGCGATCGATAAGCCGCAGCCGCATAAGTCGCACTCCCAGCGATCGCGTGCCAGGCTGCCAGGGTATGACGAAACAGCGTGAACGTCATCTATCGTTACCCGGTGTTACCGGTTATGGATACCGTCCCGTAACCGAATGACTCCTCTTATTCACTGACGAACTGGTCTCGGCTCCGGCTAAGCTGCGCGCATGTGGTTGGTCGGTGCCCTATCTGTGCTGCTCACCCTAGGTTTCTGGATGTGCTGGTCTCGCTGGCCGCGGCGCCTGGCCCGGCCTGAGGGCTCAGCGGCAGAGGCTGCCTTCCGCAGGCACCCTGCGGGCCGCGGGCGGTACGCATCCGCCGATGACCGTGTGTCACTGGCTGGGCCCCCCGTCTCCGAGGAATGGTCCGTGCCCCGGGGTCCGGACGACGATCCCGACTTCCTCAGCGAGCTCGACCGGATCATCCGGCGCGGCCAGGAGCCCGGCAGCGGAGGCTGACGGGTTCTCGGGTCGTCGCCGCGGCCCGGGACCCCAGATCAGGCCCGGCCGGTCCGCCCGGATCAGTCAGCTCAGGCCGGCGTAGGAGTGCAGCCCGGTGATGAACAGGCTCACGCCCAGCAGGTTGAACAGCAAGCAGGCGAATCCGACCAGCTGGATGTAGGCGGCCCGGCGGCCCCGCCAGCCGGCCGTGACCCGGGCGTGCAGGAAGCACGCGTACACGACCCAGGTGATGAAGGCCCAGGTCTCGGTGGGGTCCCAGCCCCAGTACCGGCCCCAGGCCTGGTCAGCCCAGATCGCCCCGGCCATGATGCCGAAGGTCCAGATGGGGAACGCGAACACCACGGTCCGGTAGGCGATCTGATCGAGCCGCTGTGCGCTGGGCAGCAGCCGGAACACTTCGCCGTAGCGAGTGCTCAGCCCCGCCGCCACGCGCCTGGTGTGCCGTTCGGCGAACAGGTACACGATGGCCAGCACCGCGCCCACCATGAACGTCCCGCTGGCCAGGGTCATGGCGGTCACGTGAATGGCCAGCCAGTAGGAGTTGAGCGCGGGCACCAGGGGCCCGGCCGGGGTGTAGATGACGGTCTGGGCCAGCCCCAAGATGATCACGATGGGGGCCATGAAGAACAGGCCGAGGTAGTAGGGCCGGTACTTGATCATGAGGCCGACGAAGAACAGGACGGCCACACACGAGACCGAGATGACGAACTCGTACATGTCGCCCCACGGGACCCGGTGCACGGCCAGGCCGCGGGTGATCACCCCGGCGATGTGCAGGGCCAGGCCGGCGGTGGTAAGGGTGAGGGCAATCCGCACCAGGTGGCTCACCGGGGCCCGGGACTGACTCCCCGGGCCGCCTTCGCCCGCGGCCCTGTTCCCCGCGGCCCTGCTCTCGGTGTCACCGCTCCCCGCGGCACCGCCCTCGGTGGCCCCGCTCTCAGCCGTACTGCCCTCCGCGGCACCGGCAGCGCCGGCCGTGATGCCCGCCCGGACCCGGTCAGGCATCTCGGCCTTGGCCCGCGTCACCACGGGGCTGCGCCGCCCGAAGGCGAAGTCGGCCGCGAACGCGACCACCGCCAGCGAGTAGAGCACGACGGCGACGATCAGGAAGTGATCGCTGAGATGGGACAGGCCCTGGTTGTCGGGCATCAGTCTGACTTCCCCCCGGGGGTGGTAGTGAGGGATGGGGTCTCGGTAGCCGGACCCCGGGAGGCCGTTTCCAGCACCCGGGCCAGCCCGGTGAATTCCTCGCCGAAGCCGCCCGCCGGGTCGGAGCGGGCCAGGCCGCCCACGTCCACGACGGTCCGGCCGTCCGGGCCCGGGTACGCCCGGACGAACACCCGGCGGCGGCGTACGAAGAAGGACAGGAGCAGGCCGGCCAGCGCGGCCAGCCCGGCGATCAGCGCGGGCAGCTGGCCGGGGTCATAGGTGATGGCCAGGCTGATCCACTGCCGGTAGCCGGTGAACGTGAGCGTCCCGGCGCCACCCGGCAGCTTGATCGACTGGCCGATCGCGAGCGGGCGGGGCGCGACCGGCAGCTGGGTCAGGCCGGCCGTGTTCAGCGTGTAGACCGACTGCGGCGGGCCGCTGTCCATACCCAGGTTGCCCCGGTAGGAGATCATGCTCACCCGGGGGTTGAGCGGGGCCGGGAATTCCGATTCCAGCACGCCCCCGACGTCCACCGCGGTGGGCAGGAACACGCCGGCGAACCCGAGCTGGTCGGGATGGGCGTCGGGGACCTTGACCACGCCCTGGGAGGTGAGGCCGGAGGTGTTCACGGCGATGAACGGCACCGGCTGGTCGAAGACCACCTTCCCGGTGCCGTCGGTGACCCTGAAGACGGGCGCGTACCCGTGGCCGATGATGAAGACCCGCACGCCGTCCACGTTGATCGGGTGATTGACCCGCAGGTTGTCGTGCCGGACCGCCCCGCCGGGCTGCGCGGTGTAGCTCACGTACGCGTTGAACGACAGCGGCTGGCCGCGCGACGGCCCGGAGGTCACGTAGGAGGCGGTGAAGCGGTTCAGCGTCATCGAGAACGGCTGGAGGTCCGACGACGACACCAGCCGTCCCGGGTGGAACTCGTCCAGCGCCGTCACCGTGTTCGCGAACGAGGTCCCGGTGACCAGCAGCCGGTTGGCCTTGTAGCCGAACAGGCCGCCCAGGGCCACCGAGCAGAGGAGGGCCAGCAGCGCCAGGTGGAATACGAGGTTGCCCAGTTCCCGGCGGTAGCCCTTCTCGGCCGATACCCAGCCGTCCCCGGTCCGCAGCCGGAACTTACGGCGGCGCAGCACGCCCGCGGCAGCGTCGAGCGCGGCGGCCGGGTCGAGGGTGCTTTCGTGCCGGGCGGACTGGGGCAGCCGGGCCAGGTTCCGCGGCGCGGGCGGCGGCGGGGTGCGGGCCGAGCGGGCCAGCCGGACGCTGCGCGGTATCACGCAGCCCGCCAGGGAGAGGAACAGCAGCAGGTAGATCGCGGCGAACCAGGGTGCGGCGAACACGTTGAACAGCGAGAGCCTGGCCAGCCAGGGCGCCAGCGCCGGGTGCGAGAGGTAGTACTGCTGCACCGCGGACGGGTCGATGCCCTGCTGCGGCAGTAGCGAGCCGGGCACGCTGGCCACGGCCAGCAGGAACAGCAGCACCAGCGCGGTGCGCATCGAGGTCAGCTGGCGCCAGCCCCACCGCGCCCAGCCGAGCAGGCCGAACGAGCCGGGCTGCCCCGCGGGACGCGACGGGGCGCCCGGCGCCGCCGTCTCGTCCGTGCGGCCGTCCGCTCCGGCCTGGGCACCGTCCTGCGCCGGGGCACCGTTGGGTTGCCCGGGCGGGACGCGCAGTCCGGTCATCGGGTCACCACCCGGAATCGAGGCGGGATGCGGTGGGGGTCACGCGGGCTCCGCCGCTGCCCGCTGGATAAGGCTCTTCAGCCCGTTGTACGTGGCCCCGCCGATGACCCGGGCGCTGATCCGGCCACTGCGTGAAATCACCAGTGTGGTCGGGATCCCGGCGGGCGGCACCGTATTGCGGAAATCGAGGGCGAGGTTGTCGCTCGGGTCGTTCAGGCTGGGATAGGTGATCCGGAAGTCGCTCATGAAGGCCTGGGCGCTAGCCGGGCTGTCGCGGATGTCGATGCCGAGGAACCGGACCCCGGACGCCTTGAAGTGCGCGGCCAGCGCGGACAGGTCCGGCGCTTCCTCGCGGCATGGGGTGCACCACGAGCCCCAGAAATTCAGCACCACGACGTGACCGCGGTAGGCGCTCAGCGCGAGCGTGCCGCCCCCGACCGCCGGGCCGCGGACCAACGGGGCCACCGGGCCCGTCCCGCTCTTGAACTCGGTGGTTCCCGGGCTGCCGGCCACGAAGCTCTGCCCGTTGCTGGCCGGGGTGCTCTCGGCGATGCTCGTGGCACAACCCGCCACCGCCAGTGCCGAAGTGACCGCGAGAGCAGCCGCCGCGGCGCCGCGGCCCACCCCGGCGGGGCGGAAGATCCGGGGGGTCAGAGGGGACACGAGAAGAACTCTCCTACAGACAGTAGTACCAGGCCCCCATTGTGCCTGACCGGCCTCAGCCGGCTCACGGCGGGCCGGCCTGGCCGGTCTCCGCGGCCGCGCCGGGTAGGTAGCCGGCAGATCAGGCCCCGGGCGTCTGTTGCGGCGGCCCCGAGCCGGCCGGCTCGAAGTAGCTGACACTGGTGATCGTGTCCCCCGTGTAGCGGAAGGTGGTCACGCTGGCCAGCGCGCACTGCCGACGCCGGGGGTCGTGCCACAGGTGCTGCCCCTCGGTGGCCCGGCGGGCGGTCCAGATGGGCAGCTGGTGGCTGACGCAGACCGCCTCGTGGCCGCGCGCGGCCCGGGCCACGTCCGCCATGGCCGCGAGCGTCCGGGCGGCGATGGAACGGTAGGGCTCCCCCCAGGACGGCCGGAACGGGTTGTACAGGTAGCGCCAGTCCACCGGGTGGCGCAGCGCACCGGAACCCACGCCGAACGTCGTGCCTTCATAGACGTTCGTCGGCTCGATCAGCCGCTCGTCAATACTCACCTCGAGGCCGAACTGCGCGGCCAGCGGGGCCGCGGTCTCCCGGGCCCGGTCGAGTGGCGAGGAGCGCAGCAGCACCACGTCCCGGCCGGCCAGGAACCCAGTAGCGGCTTTGGCCATCAGGCGCCCGTCTTCGGAGAGATGGAAGCCAGGCAGGCGGCCGTACAGGACCCCGCCCGGGTTGTACACCTCACCGTGGCGCAGCAAGTGCACCACGGTGCTGGCGGACGGCCCGGACGATGCTCCGCCGTCGGCCGCGCTCGCCCCGCTCGTCTCAGTCATGGCGGCCCAGCCTACCGGGACATCTGCGCTGATCCCGGCGCGGGACAGGCGCACGGCCGGATAAGCAGGGACAGGTGAACAGCGGGTAAACTGCGTTCAGCTCGTGGCTGCGCCTAGGGTTCCGCGCCTCGCCCGTTGCCGGTGCCAGCACCGGTGGGCCACCGGTCATCACAACCAGGGCGAGGCGGCCTGGACCGAGCGGCGCCAGGCGCCTCCGGCGCCCACACCTGACGGGATAGAAACCTCGAGGGCTCTCAGTTCACCCTGCCCCGGGGCACTGCCAGCCGGTTCCGGAGCCCGGACCTGGAGCCGCCCGTGAGCGCCACCGCTCTCGCTCTCATCCTCGTCGCCGCCGTCGCCCACGCCACCTGGAACCTGTTCAGCAAGCAGGCCTCGGCGGCGGGCGCCTCCTCGTTCGTCTGGCTGATGTCCCTGACCGCCACGGGCCTCTACGCCCCCGTGGTAGTGGTGAGCGTGCTGCTCAGCCCGCCCCGGCTCAGCCCGCTGGACTGGGTGTTCATGATCGGCACCGGGCTGCTCCAGGTGGGCTACTTCCTGTTCCTGCAGACCGGTTACCGGCTCGGCGATCTGTCCCTGGTCTATCCGCTGGGCCGGGGCAGCGGTGCGCTGCTGGCCGCGCTGGCCGGGATCATCTTGCTCGGCGAACGGCCCGGCCCGGCCGGTATCACCGGGATCGTCCTGGTCGTGCTCGGCGTGCTGGTGCTGGGCGCCGCCAGTCGGGGGACGGGCGCCTCCCCGTCCCCCGCGGCTGCGCGGCCCCCGGCCACTCGGGCTTCCCGGGCGGTCATCTTCGCGCTGGTGACGGGCACCTTCATCGCGTCCTACACGCTCTGGGACAAGTACGCGGTGAGCACCCTCAAGGTGCCGCCGCTCATCCAGGGTTACGCCTCGCTCCCGGTGATGGCCCTGGTCCTGGCCCCCTCCGCGCTGCGCCAACGGGACCGCACGGCGCGGGTCTGGCACACCTACCGCCGCCAGGTGACGGGTGCCGCGGTGCTCTCGCCGCTGGCGTACATCCTGGTGCTGATCGCCATGAGCTTCACCGCGGTCAGTGCGGTCGCGCCGGCCCGCGAGGTGAGCGTGCTGGCCGGCGTGGTTCTGGGCCGCAGGCTGCTGGGCGAAGGCAACCTGGCCCGGCGCCTCACCGCGGCGGCCGCCATCGCGGCGGGCATCATCTGCATCGCGGTGGGCTGAGCCCAGGCCCGCCAGGGTGAGCGTACCCACGGCGCGGCATGGCCCACGCTGCCGCGTGCCGCCGCACTGCCCTGGCTACCGGGCCCCCACACCCACCGCGCCGTGCTGACTTTCGCCACCGCCGCCGAGGCACGCTCGCAGCCGACTTTTCCCGCGCACAGTTCGTCCGAATCGGACAAATCGCTCTCTATAACGCACGTTCCGCGGGAAGAGTCGCGGAAACCATGATCAATGTGACCAGTGATGCCGGAGAGGTGATTCCGACGACGGGCCGCGAAGCGCCTGGGGTCAGCCCAGGGCTACGGCGGCGGCGCGGGCCGCGGCGGGCAGCGCGGCGGCGATCCGCTCCACCGCCTCGTCGTCGTGGGCCGCGGACACGAACCACGCCTCGAACGGCGACGGCGGGAGGTAGACGCCGCCTTCCAGCATCGCGTGGAAGAAGGCAGCGTAGGCGGGCACCGACTGACCGCGGGCCTCGGTGAAATCACGGACCGGCTGCTCGGTGCCGAGGAACACGGAGAACAGGCTGCCCGCCTGCTGCAGCCGGAACGGCACCCCCGCGGCCGACAGCGTGTCGCTGGCCAGCTTGGCGATGGTGGCGGAGACCTCATCGACCCGGGCGTACACCTCGGGCGTACAACCCCGCAGGGTGGCCAGCCCGGCCGCGGTGGCCAGCGGGTTACCCGACAGGGTGCCCGCCTGGTACACCGGGCCGGTCGGGGCCAGCCGGTCCATGATCTCGGCCCGCCCGCCGAACGCGGCGGCGGGCAGCCCGCCGCCCATCACCTTGCCGAACGTGGTCAGGTCCCCGGCCACACCCTCCAGGCCGAACCAGCCGGAGGCGGTGATCCGGAACCCGGTCAGCACCTCGTCCATGATCAGCAGCGCGCCGTTCTCCCGGCAGAGCTCGGCCAGCATCTCGTTGAACCCGCCGACCGGCGGGACGACGCCCATGTTGGCCGGGCAGGCCTCGGTGATCACGCAGGCGATCCGGGGCCCGTGCTCCACGAAGGCCTGCCGCACCGCGAGCGCGTCGTTGTACGGCAGCACCAGGGTGTCCGCCGCGGCCGCGCCGGTCACGCCGGGCGAGTCCGGCAGCCCGAACGTGGCCACCCCCGAGCCCGCCGCGGCAAGCAGCGCGTCCACGTGCCCGTGGTAGCAGCCGGCGAATTTCACCACCACGCGGCGGCCGGTGAAGGCCCGGGCCAGCCGGACCGCGGTCATGGTGGCCTCGGTGCCCGAGTTGACCAGCCGGACCTTTTCCACCGGCGTGCGGGCGACGATCTCCTCGGCCAGCGCCACCTCACCCGGAGTCGCCGTGCCGAACGAGGTGCCCTTGGCCGCCGCGGCCGTGACCGCCTCGGTCACCGCGGGGTACGCGTGCCCGAGGATCATCGGGCCCCAGGAGCAGACCAGGTCCACGTAGGTCCGGCTGTCCACGTCGGTGAGGTACGGACCGCGGCCGGAGTCCATGAACACCGGCACCCCGCCTACCATGCCGAACGCCCGGACCGGCGAGTTCACGCCGCCCGGGATGACCGCGCTGGCCCGGCTGAACAACTCACCGGATCGGCCGGGACCACTCACCTAATCTCCTCGTCGCACGCGTCGGCCAGAACCTCGAGCAGCCGCACCGCATCGGGCAGCGGACAGTCGCCCTGCTGCTCGGGCGACTGCACCCAGCGCCCGGCCGGCCCGGCCCCGTCCCGGGACGGCGGAGCCAGCACGTAGCTGTTCCGGCAGTGCCAGCGCAGGCTGACCACCTCGCCCACGTCCTCGGGCGCGCAGTCCAGGTGGCAGGACCACCACTCGTCCTCGTCGTCGGGAGCACCACGGGTCGCCACGAAGAACAGGGTGCGGCCGCTGCCCACCGCCACCGGCCCCGTTCCCACCCCGGCGGCCCGCATCATCTCCAGCGCGGCCAGGCCCGCGGCGGCCGGCACGTCGAGCACGTCGAACACCCGGCCCGTGGGGAGGATCACGTTCGCCTCGGGATGGTGTTCCCACCGGACCCGGGCCTGACCCGGATCGCTGGTGGCCTGGATCTGCCAGGCAGGCGAGATGGGGTGCGCGGCCGGGGCCGGGCAGCCGACGCGGTCACAGGAGCAGGCCCGGCCGGCGCTGCGCGCGTTGCCCCGGGGATACGCACCCAGGACCACTGGCCAGCCCATGGCCGCATACGCGACGGCCGCGGCGGCCAGCCGCCCGCTTTCCCTGCGCCGGCCCCGGCGCAGTACCGGTGCGACCATCAGTGCTCCAACTCCGCAGTGCTCCACTCTGAGTGGGGCTTGCTCTCCTTACTGATAATGACGGGTCCGGTGCGCTGCGCGCAGGCTACCGCTGTGGCAGATACCGACATGTTGCCGATCACACAGTCCCCCCGGACACTCACAAGCCCCCGGCCCCTCAGGCCCCTCGAACTCCAGCGGCTCCAGTCGCTCAGGCCAGCCTCCGGGCCAGCTCGGCCGCCCAGTAGGTCAGGATGATGCTGGCGCCGGCCCGGCGGATCGCGGTTACCGTCTCGTCGATGACCCGGTCCCGGTCCAGCCAGCCGTGCGCCGCGGCCGCCTCGACCATCGCGTATTCCCCGCTGACCTGGTAGGCCGCCACCGGCACCGGGGAGACGGCGGCCACCTGGGCGATGACGTCCAGATAGGCTAGCGCGGGCTTGACCATCACGATGTCCGCGCCCTCGGCCAGGTCGAGGGCCACCTCGCGGAGCGCGTCGGCAGACCGCGGGTCCTGCTGGTAGGACGCCCGGTCACCGAACTGCGGAGCGCATTCCGCGGCGTCCCGGAACGGCCCGTAGAAGGCCGAGGCGAACTTCGCCGAGTACGCGCAGATGGCCACGTCCGGGTACCCGCCGGCGTCCAGGGCGGCCCGGATGGCGCCGACCTGGCCATCCATCATCCCGCTCGGCGCCACCACGTGAGCGCCCGCTGCGGCCTGGGCGACCGCGATGGAGCCGTACCGTTCCAGCGTCGCGTCGTTGTCCACCTCGCCGGAGCCGGTCAGCACCCCGCAGTGGCCATGATCGGTGTACTCGTCCAGGCAGAGGTCCGCCATCAGCACGGTGGCGTCGCCGACCTCGGCGGCCAGGTCGCGGAGCGCGAGGGCGAGGATCCCGTCCGGGTCGTCGGCTGCCGAGCCCCGGGCGTCCTTGACGGCCGGCACCCCGAACAGGACCAGGCCGCCCACCCCGGCCGCCACGGCCTCCGCCGCGGCCTTGCGCAGGCTGTCCCGGGTGTGCTGGACCACGCCCGGCATGGAGACCACCGGCTGCGGCTCGCTGATCCCCTCCTTGATGAACATCGGCAGCAGCAGGTCCGATGGCTGGACGCTGGTCTGCGCGACCAGCCGGCGCAGCGCGGCGGTCCGGCGCAGCCTGCGCGGCCGGGCGGCAGGGAACTCAGCCGACAACGTGTTCTGCCTTTCTCACCGGAGCCGACGCCGCGCGCCGCGGCGCCGCTCGCTGGGCTTGCGAACGGGTTCCCCGGCCGCGACGGCCGCCTCCCGGACCCCGGCCGCGTGCTCGGCCAGCGCGTCAACCAGCCCGGTGGCGGAGGGCTTGGGCGCCTTGACGTCCACCCGGAGGCCGAATTCCGCGGCGGTCTTGGCCGTCTCGGGGCCGATCACCGCGATCACGGTCACCGCGTGCGGCTTGCCGGCGATGCCGATCAGGTTGCGCACCGTCGAGGACGAGGTGAACAGCACGGCGTCGAACCCGCCGCCCTTGATCGCCTCACGGATCGGCGCGGCAGGCGGCGCCGCCCGCACGGTCCGGTACGCGGTCACGTCCTCGGTCTCCCAGCCGAGCTCGTTGAGCCGGGCGACCAGCGTCTCGGTGGCGATGTCCGCCCGGGGCAGCAGCACCCGGTTGATCGGGTCGGACAGGCTGTCGTAGGGCTGCCAGGCGGCGGCCAGGCCCTCGCCCGACTGCTCATTCTCGGGCACCAGGTCCGGCTTGATGCCGAAGTCCAGCAGCGCCCGGCCGGTCTGCTCGCCGACCGCCGCGACCTTCACCCCGGCGAAGGCCCGCGCGTCCAGCCCGTACTCCTCCAGCTTCTCGCGGACCGCACGGACCGCGTTGACCGAGGTGAACGCGACCCACTGGTACCGCCCGGTGACCAGGCCGCGGACCGCGCGTTCCATCTGCTGCGGGGTACGGGGCGGCTCGACCGCGATGGTCGGCACCTCCTCCGGCACCGCGCCGTAGGCGCGCAGCCGCTCCGACACCGCGCCCGCCTGCTCCTTGGTCCGCGGCACCAGCACCCGCCAGCCGAACAACGGCTTGGTCTCGAACCAGGACAGATCCTGCTGCGCACCAGCCGCCTCGCCGACCACGCCGACCGCGGGCCCGGTCTCGGTGAGCAGGCTGACCCCGGCCGCCTTGAGGTCGGCGGTCACCGACCCGAGCGCGCAGCGGATGGTCAGCTGCTCGGTGGTGGTCCCATTCCAGGTGATCGTGAAGGGGGTGCGCTCCGGCCAGCCCGCCGCCATCAGCATCTTGGCCAGGTCGGCCGGGCCGGCCTCGACCCCCAGGACGACCAGGCTGCGGGACGGCTGGGCTTCGGCGGACAGTCGGCTGACGTCAGCGGCGTGCAGGATCCGGATGTCCCCGCCCGCCTCGGAGGTCAGCGGGATGCCCGCGTAGGCGGGGACCGCGGTCGCGGCAGGCATGCCCGGCACGATCTCGAACCGGACCCGGGCCTTGGCGCACGCCGCGGCAGCCGTGGCGGCCGAGCCGAACAGCAGCGGGTCACCGTCGTAGGCCACCACCGCCAGCTGGCCAGCCTTGACCGCCTTGACCAGCAGCCGGGGGTCGGCATCCAGTTCAGCGACGTCGCGGACGTCTGTCGAGCCGGCCAGCAGGTGCCGCACCCGGTCGGCCACCTCGGCGCTGGCGAACAGCAGATCGGCCTGGCTGAGCAGGCCGGCGGCGCGCACCGTGAGCAGTTCCGCGCTGCCAGGCCCGGTACCCACGAAAGCCGCCAGGCCAGGCTGGGCCGCCCTGCTCGCCACCGCGGGCCGGTCCAGACCGGACGTCCCAGTGCTTGCTGAACCAGTGGATGTCACAGTCACGATGCATCGTCCCCGTTGCTGAAGTAGTCCGAAGACACTGCCGCGTACGTCGCCGCGCCCTGGCGCAGCAACTCGGCGGCGACGTCGCGGCCGAGGCGTCCGGCCTCACCTGCGGGGGCAGTCGCGCTGGCCCGCAACGCCGACCCCCCGTCAAGCGCCGCGACAACCGCTCTCAGCTGCAGTATCTCCGTTCCGGCGGCATACGCACCTACCGGCGCGCTGCATCCGGCTGCCAATCCGGCCAGCACGGCCCGTTCCGCGGTGACCGCGGCCCGGCTGGTCCGGTCGTCCACCTGGGCCAGCAACCCGGCCAGGTCGGTGTCGCCCGCACGGCATTCCAGCGCCAGCGCGCCCTGGCCGGGCGCGGGCAGCATCTCTTCCGGCTCAAAGATCTGGGTCGCGGCGTCCAGCCGCCCGATCCGGGCCAGCCCGGCGCTGGCCAGCACGACCGCGTCCAGCTCACCGGAGGTGACCTTGGCCAGCCGGGTGCCGGCGTTCCCGCGGACAGGCACCGGCCGGATGTCAGGCCGCAGCAGCCGCAGCTGGGCGGCCCGGCGTGGTGACCCGGTGCCGACTGCGGCCCCGGGCGGCAGGTCGGCGAACTTGGCGCCATCCCGGGCGGCTAGCGCGTCACGCGGGTCCTCCCGGGCCGGCACGGCCGCCAGCAGCAACCCGGGTGCGGGCGCTACCGGCAGGTCCTTGAGGGAGTGCACGGCCAGGTCGACCTGGCCGGCCAGCAGCGTCTCCCGCAGCGCACTGGCGAACACGCCAGTGCCGCCGATCTGGGCCAGGTCAGCCCGGGTTACGTCGCCGAACGTGGTCACCCCGACCAGCTCCACGCTGACCCCGGTGCGCTCGGTGATGAGCCGGGCCACCTGGCCGGACTGGGCCATGGCCATCGGGCTCTTGCGGGTGCCGAGCCGCAGCGGCGGCCTGCTCACGTTTCGTCCTCCTGCCTGGGGCCTGATGCCCCTGGCGCGGTCGCGTCGGCCAGCGTGACCGCGGCGACCACCGCCGGGTCGAGATCGAACAGGACCCGCAGAGCGTCCTCGTAGGCGTCGCCGCCCGGGGACCCGGCCAGCTCCTTGACCCGCACCGTCGGTGCGTGCAGCAGCTTGTCCACTACCCGGCGCATGGCCCGTTCCACCTCGTCAAGGGTGCGGTGGTCGGCGGGCAGCCGGCCCGCCAGCCGGGCCAGCTCGGCGTCCACGACCAGGGCGGCCTTGGCCCGCAGCGCGACCACGGTCGGCGCGACCCGGGCCGCGTGCACCGCGGATACCCGGGCCTCGAACTCCTGGGCGACGATCGCCCGGACCGCATCGACGTCCGCGTCCCGGGTGGCCAGGCCGGCCAGTTCCGGGGCGTCCCCCGCGCCGGCGGGCGGGTCCCCGAGGGTGTCCAGGCCCACCAGGTGCACCCCGGGCAGGGCGGCCGCGGCCGGGTCGACGTCGCGGGGCATGGCCAGGTCCAGCAGGACCAGCGGCCGGCCCGGCTGGCCGCGCCGGGCCAGCGCCTCGGTCACCAGGTCCGCGCTGAGCACCACGCCCGCGGCGCCGGTGCAGGAGATGACCAGGTCAGCCTCGGCCACCGGCCCGGCCAGGTCGGTGAGGTCAGCGGTGCTGCCCCCGACCGCCGCGGCCAGCCGCCCGGCCCGGTCGGCGGTGCGGTTGGCCACCACGATGTGCGCCGCACCCATCCGGGTCGCGGTGGTGGCGGCCAGCGAGCTCATCGAGCCGGCCCCGACGATCAGTACCCGCAGCCCGGCGAGCGACCGGGGTGGATCCGCGGGCGCGGCCTGGCCCGTGGCTGGCTTCGGCAGCTGCCCAGGCGCCAGCCCGGGCACCAGCCGGCTGCGCGCGACCGCGATACCGATGCTGACCAGGTTCGCCCCGGCCTGGTCGATGCCGGTTTCGGCGTGCGCCCGCCGGGCGGTGCGCAGCGCGAGCGTGCCCAGTTCCCCCAGGCCGCGGCTGAGCGTGGAGTGCCCACGGGCCACGGCCAGGGCGCTGCGGACCTGGCCGAGGATCTGGCTCTCGCCCACCACCATGGACTCCAGCCCGCAGGCCACCGCGAGCAGGTGCTGCACAGCCCGGTCCTCGTAGTGCACGTACAAGTTCGGGGTCAGCTCGCTGAGCGGGATGCCGGAGTGCCGGGCGAGCAGGTCGCAGATGGACGACACGCCACCGTGGAACTTGTCCACTTCGGCGTAGACCTCCACCCGGTTGCAGGTGGAAACCACGAACGTGCCGCCCACGTTCGGCGACTGCGACACGTCGCGGATCAGCTTGCTGAGCGTGTCACCGCTGACGACCGCCTGCTCCAGGACCGGGAGCGAGGCGCTCTTGTGGCTCAGGCCGACCACGAGAACGCTCATCGGCCCACCGCCTGGGCATCTTGCGGAACGCGCACCACCGACCTCCGCTGCGCGTGGAAGGCGAGAATCTGCAACTCGATGGACAGGTCGACCTTACGCACGTCTACGCCACCGGGCACATTGAGGACCACGGGCGCGAAGTTCAGGATGCTGGTCACCCCGGTCGCGACCAGGCGGTCACAGACGGCCTGGGCGGTGCCGGCGGGCGTGGCGATGACCCCGATGGACACCCGGTGCCGGGCCACCACCTGCTCCATCTGGTCCACGTCCAGCACGGCGTGCCCGGCGATCTGGGTCCCCACGACCTCCGGGGCACTGTCCAGGACGGCCGCGATGCGGAACCCGCGTGAGGCGAACCCGCCGTAGTTGGCCAGCGCCCGGCCCAGGTTCCCGGCGCCGACGATGACCACGGGCCAGTCCTGGGTCAGGCCCAGTTCCCGTGACACCTGGTAGACGAGGTACTCCACGTCGTACCCCACGCCCCGGGTGCCGTAGGACCCCAGATGCGACAGGTCCTTGCGGAGCTTGGCTGAATTGACCCCGGCCGCGGCCGCGAGTTCCTCGCTGGACACGGTCGGGATGTCCTGCTCGGCGAAGGCGTACAGGACACGCAGGTACACGGGGAGGCGGGCAATGGTGGCCTCCGGGATGCCCTGGCGGCCGTTTGGTGATCTGCCGGGCCCGGACCTGCCGTTCGCGGATACTGCACGCCGTGACATGCGCCGACGCTCCTGAGGGATCGACCTGCACGAGGGGGTTGCGGCTTTCAACCGTACGCTCTTGTGAACGTTTGCACAAAGTCGGCCGCCGGCGCTCACCGGGCGTGCGGAACGGGATCACCGGGCCAGCGCAGCGCGCAGGCGGTCCTCGCTGACCCGCCAGAAATCGTGCTGGACCCCGTCGATCAGGGTGACCGGGATCTTGTCCCAGTACTCCCGCATATCCGCGTCCGAGCTGGTGATGTCGCGTTCTTCCCAGGACACGCCAAGGTCCGCCGCGACCCTCGCGATGACCTCGCGCGCACTGTCACACAGGTGACAGCCGGGTCGGGAGAGCAGGGTGATCGCGTGCACGGCAGGGGACACCGGGCCGGCCCGCGTCACGGGACCCGGCGCGGCGTCACGGCCGCGACCGTGGCCTGCCGGACGCCCAGCTCGATCACGTTGGTGGCCAGCACCAGCGGCCGCCTGCGGGACTCGAACTCGGCCACGTAGGGCCGCTCCTGGTGCCGGTCGTAGGCAGCCCGGTCGGCATAGAGCTGGTAGAGAATTCTCTGCAACGGCGCGGACGGCACGCCGTGGACCACGTAAGCCAGCGTGTCCGGCTCCCCGGTCCGTACCTGCTCGACCACCTGTTCCGCCAGCCGGTCGAACTCGTCCGCCCCGGCGTCCAGCAGGGTGTAGATGGCGATCCGCCCGTAGAGCCGGTCGGTGTCCACCGTGCCCGCGGCGGCGGCGTCGATCACGTCGCCGATGGCGGGCAGCTGCATGCCGGTCGCGAACTCGATGTCCGGCCCGGGCTTCCCGGTGCCGTTGCTGGTGGCCGGATCACGCACGGGATCCCGGGCCGCCGCGGATCCGTTCGGCCGGAAGAGTGGGTCGAAGGCCCCGGTGACCGGCTCGACCGGGTCGGCGTGAAAGCGGTCGGTGTCCTGTGCAGGCAGCCCCGCGGGAACCGGGTAGCCGCCCGTGTCCTCGTACTGCCCCGGACTGCCGTGGGCCACGCCCCGGTAGCCCCCGGGCTCGCCGTACCCGCTGTTGGCGTAGGCCGCGAAGGCCGCGCTGTCCTCGAACTGGCGGTAGCCACCGCGGTACAGGTCCAGTGAGTCGTCGCCCCCGTACCCGGGACCCCCGTACCCGGGATCAGCGGCCCGGGCCGGCGGGCCGCCGGTCCCGCCGCGGAGCCGGCCCACGTTCACCCCGGCCGCCCGGCTGGCGGCCAGCCAGGCCGCCACCGCCGAGATCGCGGTCAGGGCCGGGTAGGCGGTGTCCGCGGGCAGCGAGGCCAGCAGGCCCTGGGTAGCCAGCGCGGCCACGCTGGCCAGGGCCACCGTGGCCAACGCGCCCCGCCAGGCCGGGTCGTTGCGGCTGCGCAGCCCGGTACACAGCAGCGCCAGGAGCACGGTCGCCGCCACCGCCACGGCGACCAGCCCCAGCAGGCCGAGCGGGAGGAACTCGAAGTGGTCCCGGGCGGCCGGCCACTTCTGGGTGAAGGGCTGCGAGCTCAGCACGTCCGTGGCCAGGATCACACTGGCCACGACGAACAGCCCGGCCAGGCCGAGCCGCGCAGCGAACCGCGCGACCAGGCCCTTGGCGGCCAGCTCCGCCATGCCCCAGGCCAGCGCCAGCGGCGCGACCAGCGCCGCGCCGAGCTGGGCGGCGCGGAACGTGGTGGGCACGAAACCACGCCGGTAGCCGGCGGCCTGCGCGGCCAGCCCGACGGTCAGGCCGGCCAGGGCGATGACCCAGGCCACCATGTCCGTCCTGGGGCTTCGCACGCACAGCCGGATGGCCAGCCCGGTACCGACCGCGGCGAGCACGGTCCCGGCCAGCGCAGCGACGAACGAAATAGACATTGCTGCCTATGGTGCACGACCGGCGGCGATGATGCGGACCAGATCGATGACCAGCCCGGCCGGCTCCTGGCCAGCTTTGTACACTCGGCAGGCATGAGGCAGCTGCAGGAACAGCTTCCCGACGGCACCAGATCCCTCCGGCTGCGCAGGTCCGCTCGGCTGCGCAGGGAACAGGCGGTGCTGGCCGGGGCCGCTTCCGCGGCGGTCGCCACGGTCGTCCAGGCCCCACCTGAGGCCGATCCCACGGCTGGCGCCTTCTTCGACGTGGACAACACGCTCATTCGCGGCGCGTCCATCTACTACTTCGCCCGGGGACTGGCGGCCCGCAAGATGTTCGGCCCGCGGGACCTGGCCCGGATCGCCTGGGGCCAGGTCGCCTTCCGGCTCCGGGGCGCGGAGAACTCCGAGCACATCGACGCGGCCCGGGAGGCCGCGCTGGCCTTCGTGGCCGGTCACAAGGTGGCCGACATCGTGAGCCTGAGCGAGGAGATCTTCGACGAGACCATGGCCGACCGGGTCTGGGAAGGCACCCGCGCGCTCGCCCAGGGTCACCTGCGGGCCGGCCAGCGGGTGTGGCTGGTCACCGCGACCCCGGTGGAGCTGGCCACCGTCATCTCGCAGCGGCTCGGGCTGACGGGCGCGCTGGGCACGGTCGCGGAGTCGACCGACGGCGTGTACACCGGCCGGCTGGTCGGCGGCCTGCTGCACGGCGAGGCCAAGGCCGCGGCGGTCGCGTCCCTCGCCCAGCGGGAGGGCCTGGACCTGGGACGCTGCTCGTCCTACAGCGACTCCAGCAACGACCTGCCCATGCTCCAGATGGTCGGGCACCCGAACGCGGTCAACCCGGACGCCGAACTGCGCACCGAAGCCCGCCGCCGGGGCTGGCCGGTGCATGATTTCCGGTCCGGGCGCAAGGCGACCCTGGTCGCGCTGCCGGCCGCGGCCGGGGCCGGCGCGGTGGCCGGCGGCATCGCGGCCGGGCTGGCCCTGCACCGGCGCTACCTGCGCAACACCCGCGGCTGACCCAGGCAGCAGCGCCCGCTCAGCCGAACGCGGGGCCGCGCTCTTCCACCAGGGTGTCCAGCCTGGCCTGGATACTGCCGCGGATCGCGGCGGTCAGCTCCGCGACCACCGCCGGATCCCGCCAGGCACCCGCGGGGTACCCGGACGTCTGCACCGGCTCACCGAAGTCAATGATCCATTGGGACGGCAGCGGAATCGCGCCCACCGGGCCGAACCAGGGGAATAGCGGCGTGATCGGGAAATAGGGCAGCCGGAGCAGCCGGGCGAGCGGCTTGGCGTTGCCGACCATCGGGTAGATCTCCTCGGCGCCGACGATCGCGCAGGGCACGATAGGCACCCGGGCCCGGAGCGCGGTGACCGCGAACCCGCCGCGGCCGAAACGGCGCAGCTGGTAGCGCTCGCTGAACGGCTTGCCGATGCCCTTGAACCCCTCGGGGAACACGCCGACCAGCTCACCGTCCCGCAGCAGCCGGTCGGCGTTCGCTGGGGAGGCCGAGATGTGGCCGGCCCGCCGGGCCAGGAACCCCAGGCCCGGGACCTCGTAAACCAGGTCCGCACCGAGCAGGCGCAGGTTCCGGTGCTGGGGATGCTCGTCGTGCAGGCCGGTCTGGAGCATGATCGCGTCCAGCGGCAGCACGCCGGAATGGTTGGCGACCAGCAGCGCCGCCCCGGTGCCTGGGACCCGCCCGAGCCCGCGCATCTCGACCCGGAACCACTGCTGGTACAGCAGCCGGGCCAGCGGGATCAGCAGCCGGGAGTTGAATTCCGGGTCGAAGCCGAACTCGTCGACTTCCCCCTCGCCGGTGACCTGGCGCCGGGCGAACCGGGACGCATCCCGGAGCCGGCTGCGCCAGTCACCGCCCTCGGGATGGGAACTACCTGGCACCCCGGGCGGAAGCTCCCCCGTGCTTCCCTCCCAGCCCACCGTCTCCCTTTCCTACCGCGCGCTTTCCCGCCGCGCCCTCCCGCAGTGCCCTGGGCCGCCTACCAGCGGGCCAGCCGCCAGCAAGCCGCCCACGGGGCACCAGCGCGGCGTTACTTCTTGTTGCGCCGCTGCACGCGGGTCTTCCGCAGCAGCTTGCGGTGCTTCTTCTTCGCCATTCGCTTACGGCGCTTCTTGATGACAGAGCCCACGACACCACCCTCACTCGGGATTCAGGCAAACAGGCTTGCGACGTATTCGCCCGATGCCAGCCGGCTGGGCCCACGCCAACGCCCCAGGGTACCTGCCCGGCACCCATCCCGGTGATGCCCCCTCGGGGAACGGCCTCAGATAGCCGTGACAAACGACCCCTTCAGGTACCGGTTCACCGCCTGCTCGGGAACGCGGAACGACCGGCCCACCCGGATCGCCTCCAGCTCCCCCGAGTGCACAAGCCGGTAGACGGTCATCTTCGAGACGCGCATGATCGAGGCCACTTCGGCCACGGTCAGGAACCTCACATCACTGAGCGGAGTTTCTTCTGCAGCCATCTGCTTTTCCCTCTTCCGCACGGAGCCGAGTGCGCCTGGCCGGATTCAGCGCATCAGTCACCTCCGTCCCCAGCGTAAGTCTTGTGCGGAAAAGGGCAACCCCGGCGCGGGACGCGCTCTGGGTCACAGGCCCGGGAAAAGCCCGTGAGCGGGAAAGACGGCGCTGCGGGTGGCCATGATGGCCCGGTCGATGGCGTCGCCCGGGTCAAATCCGGACTCGAACGGGGTGAAATCCGGTGTGCCGCCGTCCGTCATCTGCTGGGGCGCGGGCACCCCGGTGCGCTCCAGCGTGTACTCCTGCCACGACGTCGGCGTGTCCAGACCCGGATCCAGCGGCTGGCCAGCCGCCACCGCGAGGAGGTGCGTCCAGGTCCGCGGCACGACCTGGACCAGCTCGTACCCGCCGCCCCCGGTGAGCAGCCAGCGGCCGCCCGCGACCTCGTGCGCGAGCTCGTGCAGGGCCTGGTGCGCGGCCCGCTGGCCGTCGATAGTGAGTTCCAGGTGCGCGAGCGGGTCGAGCTGGTGGGTGTCGCAGCCGTGCTGGCTGACCAGGATCTCCGGGCGGAACGCGCGCAGCAGCGGCGGCACCACCGCGTGGAACGCGCGTAGCCAGCCCGCATCCCCGGTACCCGCGGGCAGCGCCACGTTGGCCGCCGTGGCGTCCGCGTTCGGTCCGCCGGTGTCACCGGGCAGGCCAGTTCCGGGGAACAGGGTCATCGGATGCTCGTGCAGGCTGATGGTCAGCACCCGCGGGTCGTCGTAGAAGGCGGTCTGGACACCGTCCCCATGGTGCACGTCGATGTCCACGTAGGCGATCCGCTGCGCGCCCTGGTCCAGCAGCCAGCGGATCGCGATGGCCGGGTCGTTGTAGACGCAGAAGCCGCTGGCCGAGCGCCGCATGGCGTGGTGCAGGCCGCCGGCCACGTTGGCGCCGTGCGCGGCCTGCCCCGACCACATGGCGGCGGCCGCGGCCAGCGTGGCCCCGGCGACCAGCGCCGACGCCTCGTGCATGCCCGGGAAGACCGGGTCGTCCACGGTGCCCAGGCCGAACAACGGATCGGGCGCGGCGCGGCGCACCGCGTCGATGTACTGGGGGTCGTGCACCAGTTCCAGCTGCTCCTGGGTGGCGGGCTCAGGGGCGGCCAGGCTCACCCCGGCCACGTCGAGCACCCCCATGGCGCGGGCCAGGGCCAGGGTCAGCTCCACCCGGACCGGGGCGAGCGGGTGCCCGGGCCCGAAGTCGTAGCTGGTCAGCCGCTCGTCCCAGGCCAGGTGCAGTGTGCAGGTCATTCGCTCCCCAGTTCACGTCCCCGGTCCCGGGCCGCCTCGATCGCGGACAGGACCGCAGCGCGGACCCCGTGCCGCTCCAGCTCGCGGATCGCGGCGATGGTGGTGCCGCCGGGCGAGGTCACCGCCTCACGCAGGAGCACCGGATGCTCACCGGTGTCGCGGAGCATGGTGGCCGCGCCGAACACAGTCTGGATGACCATCTCCATGGCCGTGCCGCGCGGCATGCCGAGCAGGATCCCGGCGTCCACCATCGCCTCGACCAGGAAGTAGACATAGGCGGGGCCGCTGCCCGACAACGCGGTCGCCGCGTCCTGCTGCGACTCCGGGATGCGCAGCACCTTGCCGACCGGGCGCAGCAGCTCCTCCGCCCGGGCCAGGTGCTCTGGCCGGGCGAACGCCCCCGGCGAGATGACGCTCATCGCCTCGTCCACCAGGACGGGCGTGTTCGACATGACCCGGACCACCGGCGCGTCCACGCCGAGCCGGCGCTCGATCACCCCGGTGGTGATGCCGGCCGCGACCGAGATGACCAGCTTGTCCGCGGGCACGTGCGGCGCGATCTCGTCCAGCATCGGCAGCATGTCCTGCGGCTTCACCGTGATGATCAGGGTGTCCGCGCTCTTGGCCGCCTCGGCCGCGCTCGCGATTGCGATCCCGTACCGGTCGCGCAGGTGCTCGGCGCGTTCCGGCCGCCGCACCACCGCGACCACCCCGGACGGTGCCCGGCCGGCCCGGAGCAGCCCGGAGATCAGCGCCTCGCCCATCTTGCCGGCCCCGAAGATCCCGATCACGGTGCGGAGCCTACGCTTCCAGCGCTTTCCGTCACCGGGAGGACACCAGTGAGCGAGCGAAGAACGCGACGTTCGCCGGCCGCTCGGCCAGCCGGCGGACCAGGTAGCGGTACCAGTCCTGGCCGTAGGGCAGGTACACGCGGAGCCGGGCCCCGGTGGCGGCCAGCCGCCGCTGCTCGGCCGGGCGGACCCCGTAGAGCATCTGGTACTCGTAGCTGTCCGGGGTCCGGGCGCCCAGCTCCGCCTGGGCCGCGGCGATCCGGAGCAGCCGCGGGTCGTGCGTGGCGATCATCGGGTACCCGGGCCCGTCCATCAGCACCCGCAGCGCGCGGGCGTAACTGCGGTCCACGTCATGGCGGGCGGCGTAGGCCACCTCGCCCGGTGCGTCGTAGGCCCCCTTGCACAGCCGGACCCGGGAGCCGGCCTGGGCGAGCGCGGCACAGTCGGCCACCGAGCGGCGCAGCGAGGACTGGATGACCACACCCAGGTCCGGGTGGTCGGCCCGGAGCTCCCGGACGATCCGCAACGTTTGGTCCACCCGGCTGTGATCTTCCATGTCCACCGTCACCGTGGTGCCTGCCGCCTGCGCCGCAGAGCAGATCCGGGCGAGATTCTCGGCGGCGGTCTTCTCCCCGTGCTGGGCCAGGCCCAGGCCGACCGCGGTCGGCTTGACCGAGACCTCCGCCCGGCCTCCCCCGGTCAGCCCGCCCGCGGCCAGCTGGGCCAGCAGCGCGGCGTACTCGGCGGTGACCGCGGCGGCCTGCTCCGGGTCGGTGGTGTCCTCGCCCAGGTAGTCCAGGCTGACCAGCAGGCCGCGCTGGAGCAGCTCCCGGGTGACCTGCACCGCCTGAGCGGCGGCGTCCCCGGCGACGTAGCGGGCCACGACGTCCCGGGTGAGGGGAGCCGAGGTGATCAGGTGCCGCACTCGGTCACTGCCCGAGGCGGCTAGCAACGTGCGCCGCAGCACCGCTGACGACCTCCATAGTTCGCGTACCAGGGTTGCCCTGAGACCAGCCCGCTAACGGACCAGCCCGGGGCGGCGCTTCAGCGTCACCTTGACGTTCGCGCCGGCGTCCGGCGGCACGACGACCTCCTGCGCCGCCGGCAGGCCGTCCGCCTGCAGGGTCACGTCCACCGGGGTGGTCCGCTTGACCAGCGCGAGCCCGATGGGGCCCAGCTCGTAATGCCGTGCGGCCGAGCCTACAAAGCCGATGGTGGCCTCCTCAAGCTGGACCGGGTCACCGTGCCCGGGCAGCCGGTCCTCGCTCCCGTCCAGGTGCAGGAAGACCAGCCGCCGCGGCGGATGACCGAGGTTGTGCACCCGGGCCACCGTCTCCTGGCCCCGGTAGCAGCCCTTGTTCAGGTGGACTGCCGACTCGATCCAGCCGACCTCGTGCGGGATGGTCCGGTGGTCAGTGTCCAGTCCGAAGCGCGGGCGGCGGGCGGCGATCCGGAGCGCCTCGTAGGCCTGCATCCCGGCCAGGGTGAGCCCGGCGTCAGCGAATTTCGTTGCGGCGATTTCAAGGTCGCCCCGGGCGACGAGCAGGTCGGTGCCGACCGCACCACGCACGGACGCTGCGACTGCGTCCGGGAGGGCGCCGTCCGCGGCCGGCCCGGTGACGGTGAGCACCGCATAGTCGTCCGTCACGTCGGCCGGCTCGACCCGGAGCATGAACCGCATCGACTCCAGGAAGGCCAGCAGCGCCCCGGCCGTGCCCGGCTCGACGTGCGCCCACAGCGCGTCGCCGTCGTCGGTGAGGGCCAGGTGGTGCTCGATGTGACCCTGCGGGCTGAGGATCAGCGCCTCGGCGGACTGCCCGGGCTCGAGATGCTCAAGATCCTGGGTGGTCAGGCTGTGCAGCCAGGACAGCCGGTCCGGGCCGGTGATCCGGACCACGCCGCGGTGTGAGCGGTCTGCCATCCCCGTGCCGGCGGCCAGCGCCCGCTGCTCGGCGTAAGGGTTCCCGTAGTGTGCGGCGACCCCCGCGTCGGGGGCATCGCCCCGCACGGCGCCAGGGGCGTTCAGCAGCGGACTGTTCATAATTCAAATCTATGCTGTGTCGCCGGGAGGTCCGGTGATGTGCCCCCCTGGCCCCGTGTCCCGGCAGTCGGCGCAGCGGCCGTACACCGTCAGGTGCCCCACGTCAGTCTCGAAGCCCTGGTGATCGGCCAGCGCGGCCACCAGCGGCTGTACCGCATCCGGCGGGATCTGGGTGATCCGGCCGCACCCGGCGCAGACCAGGTGCACGTGCTCGGCCTCTTCGGCCAGGTGGTAGCGCGGGGCGCCATGCCCCAGGTGCGTGTGGGTGACCAGCCCGAGCTGCTCGAGGAGTTCCAGGCTGCGGTAGATCGTGGAGATGTTCACCCCGCGGGCGGTCTGCTGCACCGAGGCGCAGATGTCCTCGGGGGTGGCGTGCTCCAGCTTGGTGACCGCCTCCAGCACCAGCTGGCGTTGCGGGGTCACGCGATAGCCGCGGGCCCGCAACTCCTCGTCCCACGCCTGCCTCATGCGCCGAGACTAACGCCGCGCTGGCAGGACTGCGAACAAACTCATTTGCCTGCGCGCCGGGGCTGGCATAGCCTCTTTTTTTAACGCGGGAGAGGAGGTGGTCCAACAGCATGCAAAGCAGTAGGACTCGCGAGGTGGCTGTCCGCTAGCCGCCGTCCCGCCGACGCACTGGCGTGGCCCAAGCCCTTGTGGCATAACCCCGCCGTGCGATCACCGGCCCGTGCGTAGGGCCTCATCCCCACGGTCCGTACCGTGAGGTGACGCGCCCCGCGTGCCGCGCGCGAAGGCGGCGGCCGGCGAATATTCGGCAGACACCGGACCCCCGGGCTGACTGGTCTGTCCAACCAGTCCCCTGGCGGCTCACACCGAGCCGCCCGGGAGCCGCCCGGGGGTTTTAATTTCCCTTTTTCCGGTTTATCGTGGTACGGGCCTTTCTCCAGTCCTGGTCGGCTGCGACCGCTTATATCGCCGCCCTGGCCGCTTGAAGCACCCTAATGCAGACATAAATAAATTCATCGGGCGTGCGCGAAAATAACTTCCGGGATCAGTAGCAGTTACTGCTGCGTTTCCTTCCTATCCGGCGTGCCTCCGCGTAATGTCGGGGCGTCCACGCACAGGAAAGGACCGATAGATGCGGAAGCTCCATCGCGCCGGCACCGCTGTCGCGGCCGCGGCCCTTGTGCTCACGGTCGGCGCATTCACCGACGGAGGGACGCGCAGCACCGTGACGGTGTCGCCAGGCGGCCCGATGATCGCCGCGGGCGCGCGGGGCGTCCCGGCCAGCAACGCCCGCCGGGGCCAGGCAGTTATCCACTCGCTGAACTGGGCCGGGTACGCCGCCAACCGGGCGGGGACCGCGTTCCGGTCGGTGAGCGCCACCTTCTTCGTCCCGTACCTGGACTGCTCGGCCGGCACCACGTCCTACTCCTCGCACTGGGCGGGCCTGGACGGGCTGGGCTCGTCCAGCGTGGAGCAGGTGGGCGTCGAAGCCGACTGCTCCGGATCAACGCCCCAGTACTACGCGTGGTATGAGATGTACCCCAAGCCGGTATCCGTCGTTTTCCAAGTAAGTGCCGGTAATGCGATCCAGGCCAGTGTCACCTATAAGCGGTCCACCCGGAAATTCGCGCTGATGCTGCGCGATACTACTAGTGGCAGGCATTTCACCCGAGCCCTGAAATGCTCCGCTAAAGCGTGTTTGCGCTCCTCGGCCGAGGTGATCAGCGAGGCTCCGTCGAACGGTTCCGGGGGCATTCTTCCGCTGGCGGATTATCGGGCGGCCAGTTTCTCCGGCATCTCGCTGACCACCACCACGGGACACAAGAGCGGCCTGAATTCGCGGTACTGGAACACCTACCAGATCGTCGGGGTGGGCGACTCCAGCCACGAGCTGGCGGCCCAGCCCACGGCACTGTTCCAGGGACGGGCGTTCACCAACTACTGGTTCCGGGCCAGCTGATCAGCTTCCCGCACCCACCGCCCCGGCCCGCTTGAGCTGCGCGGACAGATGCGGCTGGAGCGGCTGGCCCATGGACGCCATGTCGTAAGCCCAGCCCAGGTCCAGGTCGGCGCCGACCAGCCCGTAGAGCCGGTGGCCGGCCGTCACCTCCTTGGCCGTGGTCGTCCGGGCCACCACGTCGGTGCGCAGCTCGATCTTGGTGCCGCTGACCTCGCCCACGTAGATCTCGGCGATCCCGGTCGGGTGGGCCAGGATCAGCTCGAGCTGGCCGCCGGGCTGCGGCCGCCAGTACCCGGTCTCGGTCGCCAGCGGCCGGACCAGGTTCCCGTCCTCGTCCAGCAGCCAGCTCCGGCTGGAGTAGATCAGGAACGGCTTCCCGTTGTGGGTGAACGTAATCTCCTGGCCGAACCGGAAACTCTCGATGGTCGGGTACCCGCCCACTCCGGCGCCTTCCCAGCGGCCGAGCAGGAAGCTGAGCGGGGCCAGGTCGGGGTGCAGTTCAAGGACACCCCCGGCGGGTGCGACCTCGCTAGACATCGGGCTTCTCCTCTCGGGTGGCCCGCAGCAGCCGCACCGACAGCAGCGCCGCCGCTGCCAGCACCGCCGCGAATGCGGCAACGAGGAGGATCCCGCTGACGATTCCCTGCATGACCACCCTCCCAACCAGAGCAGTGTACGGACCCGCCGGAATGGCGGGCGTCCGCCATGCCGACCATGGCACGTCACGTTAAGGTGCGTCCATGACCGCGCGGAGCCTCGTCATCAAGATCACTGCGGGTAAGGACGATCCGGAGCGATGCAACCAGGCCTTCAACGTGGCGGCCGCCGCAGTTGTCAGCGGCGTGCCAGTGTCGTTGTGGCTGACCGGGGAGGCGTCCTGGTTCGCGCTACCCGGCCGGGCCGCCGACTTCACCCTGCCGCACGCTCCCCCGCTCACTGACCTGCTGGCCAGTGTCCTGTCCAGCGGCACGGTCTCGCTGTGCACGCAGTGCGCGGCGAGGCGCGACATCGCCCCCCAGGACGTGATCACGGGGGTACGCATCTCGGGCGCGGCCACCTTCGTCGCCGAGATCATGGCCGACGGGGCCCAGGCCCTGGTTTATTAAGGCCTAACTCACCGGCACGGCGGCCAGCCGCTGCTCGCGGAACCGGGTGGTCCAGGCCTCGTACTCGCCGTCCAGCGGCGGCAGCTCGCCCACCGCCCAGGTCAGCAGCAGGTCGGCCAGCGCCGGGTTGCGGACCAGAGCCGGCCCGTGCATATAGGTGCCCAGCACCCGGTCCGCGTAGGCGCCCTCGGTCCCGTCCCCGTTGCCCACCCCGGTCAGAACCCGGGCCAGCGGCCGGGCCCCTGGGCCGATCTGGGTTACCCCCTGATGGTTCTCGAACCCGCTCAGCCGGGGCACGCCCAGCGCGGGATCGACGTCGGCCAGGATCTCCCCGACGCCCCGGCGCTCCCCCCGGCCGCTTCGGATGTCCAGCATCTCCAGGCCCGCCACGGGCTGGCCCTCGTCCCCGCCGAATTCCGTGCCGATCAGCTGATACCCGGCGCAGACCGCGAAGACCACCGAGCCCTGAGCCGCGGCGGCGGCCAGTCCCCCGTCCGCGCGCAGCCGGCGGGCGGCCAGCACCTGCGGGAGATCCTCACCGCCGCCCAGCAGGTAGATATCGCCGTACCGCGGCACCGGCTGGTCGGAGTTCACCGAGACAGCCTCGACCCCGATGCCGCGCAGCCTGGCCCGCCGCTCCAGGACCAGCAGGTTGCCCCGGTCCCCGTAGGTGCTGAGCAGGTCCGGGTAGACCCAGACCAGGCGCAGGTTGGCGGGCCCGCGGGCGTGTGCTCCCATTCCGCTCTCCCTTTGTCGCGGGGTGCCGCCCCGGGTCACGCCGCCCGGCCGACGGCCGTGCGGATCTGCTGGAACGCGGTGTAGTTGGCGATCACGTCCAGGGTCCCGCCCGGGCTCACCCGGCTCACCGCGTCGTCGATGCCGCTGACCATCTGGAACGGGACTCCGTCGGCTTCCAGCCGGACGGCCAGGTCCAGCCCGCGTTCCCCGGACACGAACACCGGCCGGTCGCGGACCACCCGGTAGTCCACGTCCCACAGCCAGGAGGTGTCCCGGCCATCGGGAACCTGCGCGTTGACCGACAGCAGCACCGGCACCGGCGCGGGTTCGAGCACATCGAACGCTTCGAGCCAGCCCGCCGGGTTCTTGGCCAGCAGCAGCCGCACCTGACGGCCGTCCCGCTCCACCTGGGTGTACCGGCCGGCCACCGAGGTGACCGAGCGCATCTTCTGCAGGGCCGCCGCCGGGTCGACCCCGAACACCTCGGCGACGGCCAGGGCCATCACCGCGTTGGAGCGGTTGGCCCGGCCCGGCAGGGCCAGTCCCAGCTCGGTCACCCGGCCCGCCGAGTCGATGACCGAGGAACCGTCCAGCACCCAGCGGGCCGAGGGGCGGCTGAACTCGCACTCGTGACACCGCCAGCCCAGGTCGTCACGCCGCAAGTGTGATCCGCAGCGCGGGCAGCACCAGGAGTCCTCGTGCCAGCGCTGACCCGCCGCGACCCAGGTCACCTGGTGGGCGCCGCTGGCCGCCCAGGCGATCAGCGGATCGTCCACGTTGGCCACCACCCGGCAGTCCGGCGCCGCCTCGAACGCCTCCCGCCAGCGCCGGGCAAGGAGCCAGATCTCCGCCGCCCGGTCCATCTGGTCACGGCTGAGGTTGAGCAGCGCCACCACCCGGGCGTTCGTGGCCCGGAGCACGGCGGGAATGTACTTCTCGTCCGTCTCCAGCACCGCGTAGGGCGCCTCGGGCGACTGGCCCAGCGCGGCGGCCAGCCCGGCCTCCATGTTCGCGCCGAACGCGTTCGAGGCCACCTCCTCGCCCAGCGCGCTCAGCGCTGAGCTGATCAGCCGGGTGGTCGTCGTCTTGCCGTTCGTCCCGGTGACCAGAACAATCTGCCGGTCCGCGGCGAGCAGCGACAGCAGGCCTGGCTCCACGCGCAGGCCGATGACCCCGCCGATCACGGATCCGTCGCCGCGGCCCGCGAGACGGGACATCCGGCCCGCGGCCCCGCCCAGCGTGGTCGCGACGCGCGCCCGCATCGGAAGCTTGCCCATGGCCGACGATGCTATCCGGCCCGCGCCCGGCGGGGACAGCAGTACTGGCGGCCGCCGGGCACGGGCCGGCCACCCGGCCGTCACCTCCGCCCGGCCGTTCTCACTCCCAGCCACATCCCGCCCACCCCCTGTGTCCACCTCTGCCGCCTGTGGCGGTTCAGAGGAGGCTCGGAAGGTGGGCACACGGCGGAGAGAGGGCCGGGCGACACAGTGAAGACATACGAGGACGACACAGGCGCCGGCGGGCCCGCCACCGGCGCGGAGATAAAGGAGACCCACCCCATGAGCGCCCTAGTCCTGGCTAACTTCCCGATCGCTTTCCTGATTTTCGCGGCCGCGGTCGGCATCCCGCTGTGGCTCACCTTCAAGCGTCCTGACCGCGCACCCCAGGTGTCTGCCGCCCGCCTGCACGCCGTCCCGGCGCGTATGGTCCCGGCGCGGCCCGCGCAGGCTCGCACCGTCCCGGCGCGTCTGGTCCCGGCCGGCTCCGTGCGCGGCCGCGCCGCCGCTCGCCGCGACCACGTGGCCGCCTGACGATGGTGCCCTAGTGACCCGTGCGGGCCTCCGATGAGGCACGGCCCCGCCCAGCTCACCCGCGACGCGGCGAGAACCAGCCCGGTTCTCGCCGCGTCGCACGTCTGGGCCCGATCCGCGGTGGGCGCGAAGCCCTATGCGCTACTCAGTCCCCCGGTCCGGACGGCGCCAGTCGAGTGGCTCAGGCGGCGGTCCCAGGTTCGGCGGCGGCCCGTCGCCGTCCCGCCAGCTGAGAGGGGCCTGGGCCGGATCGCGGGCCGGCGGCGGGACCGGGCCGGCCCAGGCGGCCGGGGCGGGGCGGGGCAGCCGTGACGGGGGGCGGGCGCCCGGCGCCACCGGCTCCGGCGTCACAGGCTCCGGGACCCCCGGCTCCGGCGCGGCGGGATCTGGCGTGACGGGACCCGGCGTGACGGGACCCGGCGCGACCGGCCCTGAGATCAGGGCCCCGGTCTGGCCGCCCGCCGTGCGCCGGACCTCCTCCAGACTGCTCAGCGTGGCCGTGGGCAGCGCCAGGATGCCGGGATTGGCGTCCGCGAACACGACCCGGCGGCCGGCCGGTGAGGCGTAGCTGACGATCATCCCGCTCGGCGGCAGCTGCTGCAGCTCGTGCTGCTCGACGAGGAACTCCCGGGAGCGCTGGCTGGTCCGGGCGGCCGACGTGCTCGCCGCGACGGCCCGCGCGGTCTGCGCCCCCCACGCGGTGCTCGCGTTCTGGCTGCCCGTCCACGAGCGCGACTCGCTGATGCCCTCTGACCAGTTGCGTTCCCGGTGCCCGGACGCGGTACGCGGCGCGAAGGCCGCGAACCCGGACCAGCTCTGCCCCTGCCCGCCGCCGCGCCCGCTGGCCTGGCTGGCCGAGGTGGACTCGGCCACGGAATCCGCCGTGCCCACGGTGCTCGTATAGGAGTAACTGGCCGTGTCGCTCACCGAGTCACCTACGGTGTCGGTGAGCTGGGACACCACGAAGCGGTGCGCAGTGCCGATCTGCTCGCTGGCGGCCTTCGCGTCGTCGGCGTTGCCGAGCCGCATGAACGCAACCGCGGCGTTGCCGCGGCCCAGCCGCTCCCGGACATGAGCCGGGAGCGACCGGTACGCCAGCACCAGCCCGGTCCCGCTGGCCTCGCAGGCGTCCGACAGCCGGTCCAGCATGTCGCCGCGGAGCTTCTCGCCCCCGGCCACCAGCAGCGTGTGCTGCCAGGCCGGGCCCCGCGGCTGCTGGCGGAGCAGATGGGTGAGCGCCGCGGTGAGGTACGCGCCGAGGACCTGGGTACCCGCCATCTGCGCCGCGCGGTCCAGGGCCACCACGCGCAGCCGGCTCGCCGCCAGCGGGACGGGCGCTGAGGCCAGCGTCTCCAGCGTGCGGAGCCTGGCTTCGAGCCCGAAGGCCCGTTCGGTGATGACCCGGTCGCTGGCCGCCGGCCCGTACTGCCCGGCGATCGCCTCGGCCTGGGCCGCGCTGATCAGGCCGCGGCGCGTGTCGTCCCGCGGATCACCGATCTGGGCCAGGACTCGCAGGCCCGCGGTCACCTTCCCGGGGCTCGGCCGACCGCCCAGGACCCGGACGACACGCTCCAGGATTGCGCGGTCCAGGACCGGGTCCGCGGGGCTGGCCAGGTCACCGCCGGCCGTGGCGGCCATGGCCAGCACGTCGGCGAGCGCCTCGCCCGGCAGCCCGGCCCCGAGGTCCAGCCGGGGCAGGTCCGCGGGCAGTACCCAGACCAGCGGATCCACGCCGGCCTGGCCGGCCATGGCCACCAGGTCCTGCGCGACCGCCCCCTCGGACAGGTCCAGCACGGTGACCTGGCCGCCAGCCGCCAGCCGCAGGCCGGCCAGCATGGCCGTCAGCGCGGACCACCCGCCCAGCGTGCCGCCCGCGACGTCGACCCGGTCGATCCCGGCAGGCAGGGCCACCCCGTACCACTGCCGCTGTGCCTGGAAGGCCCGGCGGCGGGCCTCCCACTCGCGGAACCGCCGGGCGTGCTCTTCCTGCCAGCCGGACAGCCGGCTTGCGCCGGCCGCCCGGGCCCGGGCAACGCGTCGTTCCTCCGCGGCCAGCTGCGCGCGGAGCTGCCGGGCGCCACGCCAGACGCCCCGCACGCACGGCACCGTGAGGACCAGGAAGACCACCAGCCCGGTGGTGGTGAGCGCCGGATTCAGCAAGCCAGCCGCGCCCAGCGCCCCGGCCAGCCCGGCCGCCGCGGCAGCCGCCGCGGCGCCCGCCTTCAGCGGCCAGCTGAGCCGGCGTTCCTCCCGCTGCTGGGCCAGCACCCAGCCGGGATCCAGCCGCTCCTGGCCAGGCGGGAGGGGCCGCCGCGGCGGCGGGCCAGGATCAGGCTGCGTCAGCGCGTACTCCCAGCCGAGGTACACCCGGTCAGCCGGCGGGGCTGTCATGCCATCCTGCCCGGCACGAACCGGCCCCGCGGCAGCACCTGCCGCCCGGGCCCCCTGACCACCAGGGCGAACTCCCCGTCCGCCAGGGCGGTGCCGGTCCGGGCGGCGCCAGCCAGGGCGCTTTCGGCCAGGGGGAGCCCGGATAGCACCGGATCCCCTGGGCCGCTGATCACCAGGACATTGGCCAGTGCCGCAATCTGCCCGGTGGCCTGCGCCGGCCCGGGACTGGCCACCGGGCTGGCCGCGGGGCTCGCCCCGGGGCTGACGACGGTGCTGACCACGGTGGCCAGCCCGGCCTGGGAGCCGGTGCTGATCAGCTGGGCCAGGGCCGCCCGCCCGATCGCCTCGCCGTCGCCGAACCAGGCGAGACCGTCACCGCCGGTGCCCAGCCGCCGCGCTTCGGCGAACACCGCGGTGACATCGAGGGCCACGAGATTTGCGATCATCCGCGCCGCGCGACCGTACCGGGACTGGTCCAGCGGGAAGAACGCAACCGCGCGGTCGCGGACCACGGCACTGACGCTGATCTGCTCCGGACCAGGACCAGCGCCCGGGCGCACCGGGCCGGCGGGGCGCAGCCAGCGGCCCAGGGCCGAGGCCCGGAGCCCGGTCAGCTCCCCGGCCAGGAAGGAGGCTGTGGCCGGATCGGCCTCCAGCAGGCTCGCGGAGACCCTGACCCGCTCGCCCAGCGGGACCCGCCGGGGGTGATACGAAGGCACCTGCCTCATCCGGGCCCGCAACGCGTCCGGGGCGAGCAGCGCGGCGACATCGTCGAGCACCGGCACGCGCGGATCACCCGGGGCCGCGGCCGCCACCGCGAACAGGTCGTTGAGGTACCCGCCGGACGTCCGCCGGGCGTGGTCAGCGACCGGGTCCCAGTCGATCATCCCCATGACCAGCGCGGCTTTGCGGGCCGGGCCGCCGCCGCGCAGCGGCTCGTAGCAGCCCTGGGCGGCTGGCCCGAACACGTGCAAGGGCGCTCCGGCGTCGGCGCAGACCGCGGCGAGCGCCGCGGGCAGCCCCCCGAGCCCGCGGAGGTCCACGATCAGGACCGGCTTACGGCGCCGGATCGCCGCATGGGCGAGCTGGAAGCTGGCCGCGGACACGCCGGCGGTCTCCGGGCCCGTCACCAGGACCCCGCCTTCCGCGGCGCGCCAGCTGATCCCGGCGGGCCGCCCGGTCGGCCAGTCCACGCCCAGGCAGGCCCCGGTCCGGCTGACCACTCCCCCGGCCCTGACCCGGGACACGGTGAACTGCCGCCGGGCCGCCACGATCAGTCCGGCCCGGGCCGGTGGTAAGCACTCACCGCCCGCGCGCCGCACGCGCAGCCACCACGCCATGGCCGCCTCGGCGGGCGCCAGGATCAGCGCCAGCGGAACCTGCCGGGGCAGCCACTGTCCGATCCCCGCGAAGGCCCGGCCAGGGTGCAGCACCCGGGCCGGCTGCCCGACCACCCCGGAAAGGTAGGCCAGCACCTGCTGCGGGCCGGCGGTGAAGCCGGCCAGGGCCCGCCCGGGGCCGATAGCCAGCACCCAGAGGAACCCGGCCACTGCCAGCGCGGCCAGCCAGTGCGGTCGCCAGCGGGCGACCCGGCTGACCAGGTCCAGGGCGACAGCCAGCAGGAGGGTCAGCTGAGCCAGGAATAAGTGCGCGAGGAGTCCGGCCAGGACGAGCGCGGCAGCCAGCTCACCTCGCCGTGGGGTATCCCCCGGGATGTGGGAGCGGACTCGCCGCGGGTCGCGCTGCGCCGCAGTCGTTGCTAAGGCAGGCATCTCGGGTCAAGGTTCCCAGTCCCCGCCATCTCGTGTCCAGGCATCGCAACAATGTCCGGGCGAACGGCGGCTGGGGAATACCCGGGAAAGATCTGCGACCTGGAATGGAAAGGAATCCAGAGGGGGAGCACACTCGACATCGGGCCGTTCGCGCAGGCCAGGTCTTGCGTCCCGGTTACCCAGGTCCTTCGGCCCTGTCTTCCTGGCTGGCGTGCAAGCGTACGCTGGTATTTAGTAAATTAGAACGGAAGATTCGGGAGCAGAAATGCCTGGAATCATTGTCGGGGTGGATGGCTCGGACCATTCAGGCCATGCTCTTCGCTGGGCGATGCAGGAGGCCGTGCTGCGCCATGCGCCGCTGACCGTCATGACCGTTTGCCCTTCCCAGGCCCGCCCGGCCACCGCGACTTTCTGGGGTTTGCCCACCCTCCCCGAAGGTGGGTTTAACGCCGAACACGCGCGGCGGGTGGTCCAGGAAGCCGTGGGCAAGGCCGCGAGCGAAATCGGCGAGACCGCACCTGAGGTCACCGTGAGTGTAGCGACGGGGCAGCCGACGGAAGAACTCGTGCTGGCGTCCCGGGACGCTGACATGCTCGTCGTGGGTTCCCGGGGCACCGGGGGGTTCACCAGGCTGCTGCTGGGCTCGGTGAGCAGCCAGGTCGTGCACCATGCAGCCTGCCCGGTGGTGGTCATCCCGGCCGCTAGGTAGACCCCGGCCCCAGCGGGCCGGAGACGACGGCGGGGCTATCCGGCAGCTGCCCCGCCGGCTCCCGCGGGTGGGCTCTGTTCAGCCCATCCGGCCGGTGACGTAGGCCCTGGTGCGGCTGTCGTTCGGGTCCTGGAAGATCTTGGCGGTCCGGTCGTACTCGACGAGCACTCCGGTCCGGGTGTCGCTCTTCTCGTTGATGAGCACCGAGAAGAAGGCCGTGCGATCGCTGACCCGGGTGGCCTGCTGCATGTTGTGGGTGACGATGACGATGGTGTACTTGGACTTGATCTCCTGCATCAGGTCCTCGATGGCACCGGTCGCGATCGGGTCGAGCGCCGAGCAGGGCTCGTCCATGAGCACGACGTCCGGCTCGACGGCGAGCGTCCGGGCGATGCACAGCCGCTGCTGCTGCCCGCCGGACAGGCCCAGGGCCGACTTGTTCAGACGGTCTTTTACCTCGTCCCACAGCGCGGCCTGGCGTAGCGAGCGCTCGACGATCTCGTTCAGCCTGCCCTTGTTACGCTCACCGTTGATGCGCGGCCCGTAGGCGACATTGTCGTAGATCGACTTCGGGAACGGGTTCGGCTTCTGGAAGACCATGCCGATGCGCCGGCGCACGGCTATTGGGGAGACATCCTTGGCGTAC
>DATCFY010000185.1:0-5675 GCA_036509255.1 Streptosporangiaceae bacterium | reverse complement strand
CCCGATCACCATGATCATGTTACGGCCGTCCTGCTTGGGCTGGGCTTCTACGAAGCCGAGCTCCTCCACATCGCCGGCCAGGCGCTGCAGCAGCCGGAACCCGAGCTCGGGCCGGGACTGCTCACGCCCCCTGAACATGATGGTGACCTTGACCTTGTCACCCTGCTTGAGGAACCGCTCAACGTGACCCTTTTTGGTCCCGTAGTCGTGCGGGTCGATCTTCGGCCGGAGCTTGATCTCCTTGATGACCGTCTGCGCCTGATTCTTGCGCGATTCCCTGGCCTTGAGCGCGGACTCGTACTTGAACTTGCCGTAGTCCATGAGCTTGCAGACCGGCGGGCGCGCCGTGGGCGCGACTTCCACCAAGTCGAGGTCCGCTTCCTGGGCCAGCCGGAGCGCATCGTTCAGTGCAACGATCCCGACCTGCTCGCCGTTAGGCCCGACGAGCCGCACTTCGGGTACGCGGATCCGATCGTTGATACGGGGTTCGGCGCTGATGTGACCTCCTTGGGTCTAGTCCCCCGCCAGGGCCCGGTGCCCAGGCAGGTGCGCTGCGACCATCCCGCGGGGCCTTCTGCTCTCCTGGTGGCGGCTGATCCGCCGCCGCCAAGAAAAAAGGCCCCGCACCAGTGCATGCGAAGCCCACCAAAGCCGCGCCACCCCGCGAGAACGAGTCCTCACCGGCAACGCAGCTAGCCGGACTGGCAGCGGTCCTGGTCCGTTTAGGAATCGGGCCGCTAGCCCGGCCTGGCTGTCCGGCCCGTGGGCCAGTAGCCTTACCCGCCAGCCATACGGCCGGCCAGGTGGGAGGTGGTCCTCCGCTTACACGCCCAGCACATCGTGCCGGGCTGGTCGTCTAGTAAGAGTAACAGCAATCCGGGCTCGCCGGGTATTCCAGGCCACGCGGAGCGCACGCGCAGTTTTCCCGGCCCCGCAGGCGTTCCTATGATCCCGGGGCTCAGCCCGAGCCTGTGCGTGACCCCGTGCCCCCGCCGGTGCTGCCGTACTGGGCCACCGCATTGTTGAAGGCCGCGCTGGTGCTGAAGAACAGGGTCTTGCCGCTCTGCGAGTTGACGGTCAGGAAGAACAGGAAGTTGCCGTGGGCCGGGTGCAGCGCGGCCTTGATCGCCATGTTCCCCGGGTTGTCGATCGGCCCGGGCGGCAGGCCCGCGTGCATATAGGTGTTGTACGGGGACGGGAAACTAGTGCTGAAGCCGTTCTTGTGCGCCAGCGACATGGCGTACAGGACGGTGGTGTCAAGTTCCAGCCTGATCTGTGGCTTTGCGTTGAGCCGGTTGTAGATGACCTCGGCGATCTTGGGGAAGTCCGCGGGCCGCTTGCCCTCGGCCTCGATCAGGCTCGCGACGGTGATGACCGCGGCCTGCGTCTCCTGGGCCCGTGCCGAGGCGGCCGAGAGGCCGATGCTCTGGGCGTTCTGGTTGAACTTGGACACCATCAGCTTGAGCACGGCCGCCGGTGACGTATGCGGCTGGACGTCGTAGGTCGCCGGGAACAGGTATCCCTCGGGCTTGCCGTTCGCGAAGGCCGGCAGGCCGAGATCGGCGGGGTGCGCGATGGCCTGCTCGTACCCCTTGAGGTTCCCGGTCTGCTTGCCCAGCAGCGCGATGACCTGCGCGACCTGGAAGCCCTCCGGGATGGTGATCCTGCTCTGCAGCCGTGCGGAGGGATTGAGCAGCAGCGCCAGCGCCAGGGAGGCCTTCATGTGCTTGTGCACCGTGTAGTAACCCGGCTCGAGCACGTTGCCCCGGGGGTTGGCCTTGGCTGCGTTGGAGAACGCCCGCGCGCTGGCCACCACGCCCTTGCTGGCCAGCGTGACCCCGATCACGCTGGCGGCCTGCCCCGGCTGGATCTGCACCACGACGTTGCCGCTGCCCGCGCCGGAGAAGTCCGGCGGGTTGATGTACTCGCGGTAGTAGTGGTAGCCGACTCCCCCGACGACCGCGACGAACACGACGAAGGCCGTCAGGAGCACGAGCAGGATGACTCGGACGCGCTTGCGGCCCTTGCGGCCCTTGCGGGCCGGGCCGACGGGTCCGCCGCCGTCCCCGCGCCGGGCTCCCGCTCCTTGGTTCAGCCCGGGCAGCAGGCCGCTGTCGTGGCCGTCCTCAGCCCAGCCATGCGGCTCGTCGTCTCCCGGATACCAGCTCCCTGAGGGAGCGTAATCCTGAGGTTCCTGCCCCTGATCCGGGGCCATGTCCAGGTCACGCGGGTCATCCACGTAGCCCTCATACCCCGGATGGCCGCGCCCGACCTCTGCTGCCCTGCCCCGGCGCCGGCGTCCCCGGCCGCGCGGGGCCGGGTACTCCTCCGGTTCGTCCTGGTCAGGGCGGTAGGGATCGGGATTGTCCCGGTAGCCGGCCCCGTTCCCCGAGTACTCAGTGTCGTCGCCCGGGTAGCCGGCCGGGCCTGCCTGGTAACCGGCCGGCCCGGCCCCGGACCCGGCTGGCGGGCCCCCGTGGGGGGACGGCGCGTCCCCCCACTGATAGTCCGAATCCGGCAGCGGCGGAAGCGGGCCGGAGGGGTGCCCGGATCCTGGCAGCGGGCCTCGGGGCAGCGGCGGGAGTTCCCCGGCCTGCAGGTCGTCGAACCCGCCTGGCGCCACGCCGCGCGGGTTCCCGCCCGGGTCGCCGGGCCGGGCCCAGTCCTGGCCGGCCCCGGGCGGATTCAGCCAGCTGGCCGCGCCGGCCGTCTCCGAGTCCCACGACGCGCGGTCCCAGGACGGCGGTTCCCAGCTTTGCGGGGCCCAGCGGTCGGGGGCCATCGGCTCGGGGCCGGGCTGATCGCCAGCCCGCCCGCCGCCCAGCGGACTGAGGCCCTGTTCGTCGTAGCCCCGTGCGTCATAACCCCGTCCGCCAAAACCCTGGGCGCCAGGACCCCGTGCGTCAGAAGCCCGTGGCTGAGAACCCCGGGCATCCTGACCCCGGGTATCCAGGCCCAGGGGGTCGGGGCCCCAGTCAAAGGCCTCACCGCGGCGGCCGCCGGGGTCCCGCGGGTAGGAGGCCGGGGGCCGGCTGGAGCCGGCTACCGGGAAGTCGCCGGTGTCGGCGGTCGCGATGGGGTTGGGCCCCCAGTTGCCGCGGGCCTGGCCGTAGTTACCGGGGGCATAGGGTTCGTCGGCGTCCGGTGGCGGGTCCTCTGCCGGCCCCCACCGGCCTGGTCCCCACTGGTCGTCCTGGTCTCCCTGAGTCCCCCGCCGCCCGTGCCGGCTCACCCTTCCGTCCTGTGGTCAGGCGGAACGAGCTCGCCAGGAGGGCGGCCGCCCGCACGCTCGGCGTCTAGGGCGCCCTGCAGCAGCAGGGCGGCAGCGGCCTGGTCCACGACCTGCCGCCGGGCGCGTCCGCCCTTGCCGCCCTGGCGCAGCGCGTTGTGCGCCAGCACGGTGGTGAACCGCTCATCCACCAGCCGGACCGGGATCGGCACCAGGCGCCCGGCCAGGGCGTTCGCGAACGACCGGGCGGCCTCGGCCGCAGTGCCCTCACGTCCGGACAGGCTGGTCGGCAGGCCCACGAGTACCTCGACCGCGTCATGCTCCAGCGCCAGGCGGACCAGGCGGTCCAGGTCGCCGGGACCGCGCTGGACGGTGTCCAGCGGGGTAGCGAGCAGGCCATCGGGGTCACAGCGGGCTACGCCGATCCGGACTGAGCCGGGATCAAGGCCGAGCCGTACGCCAGTCCTCAACGCACCCGTCCTCAACCGCGAGCTCCGCAGCCCGGCGGTCTCGTTCGCGCAACGGGTTGGCTGCAGCACGGTTTAACCGTACGCCAACGCATCACGCCGTGTCCCTGACAACCGCACGAACCGCATCAAATGCCTCCGCGATCGCCTGGCTGGTCCGGTCGCCCTGCGGCGCCCCGCCGCCCTGGGCGACGTCGTCACGGCCACCGCCGCCTCCGCCCAGCGTCTGGGCGGCGCTGCGGACCAGCGTCCCGGCGGCCAGGCCCAGCGCACGGGCGGGCTCGTTGACCGCGACCACGACCGTGGGCCGGTCGGCCGGGACACCCGCGACGACCACGACGGCGGCCCGCTGCTGCGGGAGGCGGCCCCGGACATCCAGGGCGAGCTTGCGGATATCGTCCGCGGTGGTGCCGTCCGGGACCTGGTGGGCGACGAGCGCGACGGTCCCGGCGTCCTCCGCGTGGCCGGCCAGGTCGGCGGCAGCACCCAGAATCTGCGCGCTGCGCAGGCGTTCCAGGTCACGCTCGGCCTCCCGGAGTCGGCTGACCAACGATGCGACCCGGTCCGGCAGCTCGTCCCGGCGCGTCTTGAGCTGCTCGGTCAGCTGGCTGACCAGGACGCTTTCCCGCGCCAGGTAACGGAAGGCGTCGGTACCGACCAGGGCCTCGACCCGGCGGACGCCGGAGCCGATGGACGACTCCCCGAGGATCTTGATCAGCCCGAGCTGGCCGGAATGGGCCACATGGGTGCCGCCGCACAGTTCCCGGGAGTAGTTACCGACCTCGACCACGCGGACCTCGTCGCCGTACTTCTCCCCGAACAAGCCGATGGCGCCCATGGACCGGGCCTCGTCGATCGGGGTGACGAACGCCCGGACCTCGAGGTCGTCGATCAGGACCTGGTTGACCTCGTCCTCCACGTCGCGGAGCACGGCCAGCGGGACGGCCCCGCCGGCCGTGAAGTCGAAGCGCAGCCGCCCGGGGGCGTTCTCCGACCCGGCCTGGGCCGCGGAGTCTCCCAGCGCCCCGCGGATCGCGCGGTGCACCATGTGGGTCGCGGTGTGCGAGCGGGAGATCGCCCGGCGGCGCCCGGTGTCGACTTCCGCCTCGGCCAGCGCGCCGACCACGACCTCGCCGGACGTGACGACGCCGCGGTGCACGATGAGCCCGGGCACGGGCGCCTGCACGTCGCGGATTTCCACCTCGCCGCCGGCCGCCCCGGGGGCGCTGGCCACCCGGATCACCCCGGCGTCGGCGAGCTGGCCGCCGCCCTCGGCGTAGAACGGGGTCCGGTCCAGGATGACCTCGACCTCGGTGCCCGCGCCGGCCGCGGGCACGCTCACCCCGCTGGCCAGCAGCCCGGCTACGGTGGCCTCGCCGCTGATCTCGTAGTAACCGGTGAACTCGACCGGGCCTGACCGGGCCAGCAGGCTGGCGAACACGGAGATGTCCGCGTTCCCGGTCTTCTTGTCCTGGGCGTCCTGCTTGGCCCGCTGGCGCTGCTCGGTCATGAGCCGCCGGAATCCCTCCTGGTCGACCGCGAGGCCCTGCTCGCTGGCCATCTCCAGGGTGAGGTCGATCGGGAAACCGTAGGTGTCGTGCAGCTGGAAGGCCTGCTCACCGGACAGCGACGTGGTGCCGCGCCGCTTGGTCTCGCCGACCGCGGCATCGAAGATCGCCGAGCCGGTGCGCAGCGTGGACAGGAACGTGGACTCCTCGGCGCCGATCACCCCGAGGATCCGCGGGGCCTCGATGCGCAGCTCAGGGAACTGGTCGGCCATCGCGCTGATCCCGGTGTCGCCCAGCTCGTGCAGGTAGCGGCCGTCGCTGCCGCCGCCCCGCTGGCCGCCGGCCAGCAGCCGCAGGTTGTAGATGCTGCGGCGCAGGATCCGGCGCAGCACGTAGCCGCGTCCCTCGTTGCTCGGCAGCACCCCGTCGGCCACCATCATGACCGCGGTCCGCACGTGGTCGGCGACGACC
>DATCFY010000184.1:0-4070 GCA_036509255.1 Streptosporangiaceae bacterium | reverse complement strand
TCAGCCGCACGCAGGTCATAGGCGGCGCGGGCCAGCGCCCCGACGATCAGCACGCTCCAGGTGTCACCGATCCGGTCCAGGACCTGACGGCTAGGACAGCCGCTCACGTAGACGTCAGCCTCGCCGACGTGCTCGAGGCCGCGCTCACCGGATCGGCCTGATCCGGGCCGGATGCTGGCCTTACCCAGCCCGGCGTGCTGACCGGCGCAGCGTTCCCCACCGGGCGGGCAGCCGGATCCCGGACACGCCGCCGACCGGCCCGCGGGCGTTGACGATCTGCTGGAACGCGGAGGGCCGCTTCGACTGCGAGCACCGCCCGCGCGCATTCCGGGCGAGGACGGCCCGGACCCGGCTGGTGTAGGTACCCCGGCCGCTGATGTGCCGGTATTTGCCGGTGCCGTGCGTCAGCCTGTAGGTGCCGTGCCCGACCGACACGAGCAGGCAGGTTTTCCGGTTGAGTTCGCTCGTCATGCTGGTCTGGTGATGAATGGCCCGGAACGTGCCGCCCGGAAAACGGACGTGGCCGGAATTGAGATTAATGGTGCCACCGGCGGTAAACACGCCCCACGCGATGGCGCTGTCCCGGTTAGAACTCGTAGATACCGACACGAACTGGAAGTGCTCAGTCCGGACGGCCGTCGTGCTGGCACTGGCGGCGGTGACACTGGTGCCCACCACCGCGGCGAGCGAAACTGCGCCGACCGCCGCACTGAAAGCTCTGCGCATGGTACCTCCTTGGCTATTGTGGCTATGCAAACGTTCATTTATCTGACAACCGCGGCTAGAAGGGGACGCGTATAGCAGAGTCTTCGGCAAATCCCAGAAGACCCTTGGCGCCCTTGGGGGAGACAGGCCGGCTCGCCGATTAGGCGGCAGCGCCGATGTGAGGAAGGTTATTGCCCCGTCCATCGCTTCGCCATCTAGATTCAAGAATTGAAATTAGCCAGCGCCTGTTTTCGGGGCGTGCGCTTACTTGGCTTGCTTTATCCCTGAGGCCGCTTATGCAAGGTTTCATCGGGTATCTGAAACGCTGGATTCAATGCAGGAGACCCGCTCGGCCATCAGCATCTCGTCATTCCCGCCGGCCGCCCGGCCGGGACCGCGGTCAGCCCTGACTCTTACCCACGCGGCAGGGACCGAGCTGGGTAGCGTAGATGGTCACGGCGCGGTCGGCGAACACCTCGCGGTACCGGGCGCGGTCGGCACTGAACGCGGCCCGATCGAAGTCCTGGGAGTCGCCCCGGTAGAGCACCACGTAGCGAACGTCCTCGCTGGTGATCACCCTGGCCGCCACGCAGCTGGCCGGTCGCTCGAGCACCTCCTGGCCCTCGATGAGCGGCTTGCGCCCGGCCGGCGGCAGGGACCGCGTACTGGTGAGCGGGCCCGCTCCGTAGTACATCAGGCCTGCGTAGCCGCCCATCGCCAATACAGCGCGCTCGGTGATCCCATCATTCATCCCGGTGGACACGATGGTGCCGCCGGAATTGTGCCACCCGAGCCACGTTAATGCTGTCACCGCTGACTCGCTGAGCAGGCGCGGGGTCGGGCGTGACTCAGCGCGGATCCCATCGGCCGTGCACGCGGTGACGGCGATGGCGGCCAGTCCGGCCACAGACGCAGCCGCCACGGCGTCCGGGGCCAGCCTGGCACGCTGCAAGGCCGCCCAGGCCGAGGCGGCCAGCACGCCGATGCCCAGCGCGCCAGCCACCGACAGCGGCGCGCCCAGATCCCGCTCGAACCGCTGCGGGAACCCGTCCGCGGCCGTCCGGCTGCCGACGTACATCAGCCCGCACCAGCCGAGCACGGTCACTACCGCCAGGACCTGGGGCGGGCTGGGCCGGTGGCGCAGCACCAGCGCCAGCAGGGCCAGCCCCAGCACACCGAGCCAGACGATGGACGGCGTCAACTCGACCAGCACGTGCAAGGGCGGCGCGGGCGGCTGGCTGCCCAGCGCCATGGACACCGCCTGCGAGGACGCGGAGTGGTGCAGCACCGGCCAGCCGATGCCGTAGGTGTACCACGCGTAGCAGGTAGCCAGCAGCGTCTGCCCTACCAGGGCGAGCAGCACCAGCCGCGCCTCAGCGCGGCGCCCCACGTGCCACAGATACGGCAGCGCGGTGACCGCGGCCAGCACGGTGAGCAGGGCCGCATACAACGTCGCCACCGAGTGATACAGCACGGGGGACGCGCCCAGGACCGCGGCCAGCACGGCCGAGCGCGGCGACGGCGCTTGGTAGAGCGCGATCAGGGCCGCCGCGCCCATCGTGATCAGGAAATAGGCGCTGATCAGGTCCGGATAGCGGCCATCCATCAAGCCGCCGTAGTCGCCTTGCAGCATCAGGCCGGCCAGGGCGGCCGCGATGATCCCGTAACGCCAGCCCCACAGCCTGGTAGCCAGCGCGTAGGCGGCCAGTGCCGTGAGAACCAGCAGCATGGGGGCCACGACCGGGTAAAGAGTCAGCGGGGGCAGCCCGGACAGCCGGGACAGCACCGCGCTGATCGCCGGAAAGCCCGGCGGGTAGATCAGGTAAGTCGGGTATGAGCCATGCACCAGCATCTGCTCGGCCATCGCCGCGTGCGAGAAATGATCAGTGCCGCGGATCTGCGGCCAGTCATAGCGCAGCACCGGCTCGTAGCCGCGGACCGCGGTGGCCGCAAGCACGACCGCCAGCGCAGGCCCGCGGAATAACGTCGCGGTGTCCGGCGCATCGAGGGCGTGCTTAGGCTGGGCCTGCGGGCCGCCGGTCCCGGCCAGCACCACGGCCAGCACCAGGAGCGCCAGGATGCTGAGCGCCGCCCAGCGGGGAGCCAGGCCAGGCCGCATCACCGATACCAGCACCCCCACCAACGCCAGTACCAGCAGGGTTAGTGCACGAAGATCCGTGATCGGCGCCGGGCGAGGCAGGACAGGCCCGGCCGGCCCGGGCGCGGCGCCTTTCCAGCGGACGGCCGCCGCACCGGACAGCAGGACGATGAACGCCGACACGAGGGCGATCCACACTGTTATCCCGGTGCGGGCCAGGTGCTCCAGGACCAGCGCCACCACCGGCATCGCGGCCAGCGACACCGCACTGGAGTAGGCCAGCCGCTCACCGAGCCCACCGGCCGGGCGCAGCAGGACGGCCCAGAAGTATCCGGGTAGCAGTACCACGGCAATGGCCGCGCAGACCGCGCGAATGAGGTCTAGGACCATGGAGACCGCCCGCCGCTAGCGGATCAGGCTTTTCACCAGCTATCCGCTGAAAGTTCCCAATTGGTTCAGGCAGGGTAGCGGACCAGCCGGAGCGCAGTCCCGTGACCACACAGATTGGGCTCGAGTTCCACCGGAACCAGTCCCGGAAAACGTGTCAGTTTCCCGGATCGCGACGGGCCGTGACCGCGGTCGCACCCCGACCTCCCAGCCGACGTGCCCGGCTGCGCAGGCGCCCGGCCTGGCCCCGGAGCCGGTCGGCCCGGCGGTCGGCCAGGACCTGGCGCACCACATTGCGGCCCGGGATGCCGGTGACCCCGCCGCCGCCGTGGGTGGCCGACCCGGCCTGGTACAGCCCCGGCACCGGAGTGCGCAGGTCCGCGTAGCCGGCCGCGGGACGCCCGTGGAACATCTGGCCCAGGCTGAGCTCGCCGTGGAAGATGTTGCCGCCGACCAGGCCGTACTCCTCCTGCATCCGGTGCGGGCCGATGACCTGCCGGTGCAGCACGGAGCTGGTGAACCCGGGCGCGACCTGCTCCATCCGGGCGATGACCCGGTCGGCGTAGGCGTCCAGCTCCGCCTCGTGCGGCTCGGCGGCCCAGCCGTGCGGCACCCACTGGGTGAACATCGACATGACGTGCTGGCCGGGGGGCGCCAGCGAGTCGTCGAACACGCTGGGGATGCAGATATCCGCGAACGGTTTGTCCGACGGCGTGCCTGCGACCGCCTGCTGGAACGCGGTCTCGATGTCGTCCAGGCTCTCGGCCAGCACGATCGTGCCGCCGTGGATTTGCGGGTCCGGCGCCGGGTGGCTGGTGAATACCGGCAGCCGGTCCAGGGCCAGGTTGATCTTGACGGTGCCGCTGCGGGTCTGCCAGCG
>DATCFY010000183.1:0-8568 GCA_036509255.1 Streptosporangiaceae bacterium | reverse complement strand
CGAAGTGAGCGCCACCCCGGCCCCCGAAGTGAGCGCCACCCCGGCCCCCGAAGTGAGCGCCACTCCGGCCCCCGAAGTGAGCGCCACTCCGGCCCCGGAAGCCCCGGATGCCGCCGATGCCCCCGCCCAGGAGCCTGCGCCTCCCGGGGGGCCGCGCGTCTCACCCCGGCGGCCAGCGGCCCCCGGCAGCTGGCCGAGCCTCCCGCGCAGCCGGCCGACCGGCTCCCGCAACCGGCCGAGTGCCACCCGCACCCGGCCAACCACCCCGCGCAACCGGCCGGCCACCCCACGCAAGCAGCCGGACGCCCCCACCAAGCCGGGGGAAGCACCGGGGAAGCCGGCCGGCGGAGTCCACCACGTCCGGGAGCGGCGAAGGCGCCGTTCCGCCTATTTGACGCTCATCGGAGCCGGAGTTCTGGTGGCGGCGGTCCTGACCACGCTCCTGACGACAAATTTCCTGGCCTCTTCCGGCGGCCAGCACGTGGCGACTCCCTCCGCGTACTCCCATCGCATCTTCCCGCCGGTGGCCGGGATCTTGTCCTCCGTCGCATTCAGCCCGGACGGCGCGACGCTGTCCGAAGGGGCTACGGGCGGCACGGGCACCGGGCTGAAAGGCGCGGCCAACGGCACCACCTACCTCCGGAGCGTCAAGACCATGAAGTTCCGGAGGCTCAGCCCGGGCGGCGGAGCGGAGGCCTTCAGCCCGGACGGCACGATGCTGGCCACGGCCGGCGGCCCCCACAACAAGAGCACGTACTTGAGGGACGTGAGCACCGGGGACACCATTGCCACGCTGCCTGACGAACAGCATGCGAGTGTCGACTCGGTGGCGTTCAGCTCGGACGGCAGGAAGCTCGCCGCCAACGACGTGAACGGCACGGCCTACGTATGGACGCTGCCGGGAGGGGGGAGGGCTCCAACGAATCGCCCGGCGGTCGTAACCCCCCCAGCCGCCGGCGTGGCCTCCACCGCCCTGGCGTTCAGCCCGAAGGGGGAGACGCTCGCCGTGGGGGCTAGCGACGGCCAGGTATATCTGTGGAACGCGCAGACCGAAAACAACTCCGGCACCCTGAACGATCACGGGAGTGGCGGAGTCACCTCGGTAGCGTTCAGCCCGAACGGCCAGCTGCTCGCCGCAGGCGAGACAAGCGGGGTCACGTACGTCTGGAACCTGGCCAGCCGGCGTCTCATCACGCTGCCCGATCCGGACAGCTTCCGCGTCGACAGCGTGGCCTTCAGCCCGGACAGCCACTGGCTGGCCACCGGCGACGACAACGGCAAGACCTACCTGTGGAACATGCGCGGCAGGAACCCCGCCACCAAGCCAGCCGTGACCCTGCCCAACCCGAAGAGCTCGGCTACCGGGAACCTGACGGGAGACCAGCCCACCGCGGTCTTCTCAGTGGCCTTCAGCCCGGTCGGCACCACGCTCGCCACCACCGACACCAACGGCCGCGCCTACCTGTGGAAGGTCCGCGGCTAGCTCCTGGGGCGGCCCGCTAGCCGGGCGGGCTGGGAGTGAAGCGGGCCTGGCCCAGCTTGCCCGGGGCGACGAGGAGATCGACGCGCCGGATGCGCCCTCCCGTCACGGTCAGGACGCCGACCAGGCTGGCCGCGCCGTCCGGCTCGACGATGGCCAGGCCGGGCCCGCCGTTGACCGTGAGCGGTACCACCCGCTGGACGGCGCTGATCGTGGCGGCCGTGGCGACCAGGAACCGGGCGACCCGGTCGGCGCCCTGGACCGGGCGGCCGGCCGCGGTCGCCTGGCCGCCCCCGTCACTGGTCAGCACGACGCCGGGATCCAGCACCGCCACCAGGCCGGCGAGGTCACCTCCGGCGGCCGCGCGGAAGAACGCGTCCACGGCGTGCTGGTGCTCCGCGGAACTGACCGCCACCCGCGGCGCCCCGGCCCGGACATGCGCCCGGGCCCGGGCGGCCAACTGGCGCACCGCGGCCGGCCCCCGTCCCACCACCCCGGCGATCTCGGGGAACGGCAGGCCGAACAGGTCGTGCAGGACCCAGGCCGTGCGCTCGGCGGGAGTCAGCGTCTCCAGCACCACCATCAGGGCGTAGCTGACGCTCTCGTCGAGCGTCACCCGATCGGCCGGGTCGGCCAGCTCAGGCAGGCCATCCGGGCCGGCCGGGCCCGGCAGCCGCTCGATGAGCGGCTCGGGCAGCCACGGGCCGACGTAAGCCTCGCGCTGGATCCGGGCCGACCGCAATACGTCCAGGACACGGCGGGACACGGCGACCACCGCCCAGGCCTCGACGTCGGCCACCCGTTCGCGCTGGTCGGCCGCGGTCAGCCGGAGCCACGTGTCGGCCACGGTGTCCTCGGCGTCGGCCTGGGTGCCGAGCAGGGCGTAGGCGGCGCGCAGCAGCCGGGGCCGGATGCGCGTGTACTCCGCCGCGAGCTCGTCCTCCCGCGTCCGTGAACCCATCATCGTGCCTCTCCCGTGGCCCGCCTGTGCCCGTCCTCCACGCGCGTTCCTGTTCTGGACGATCCAGCCCCCGCGCGTGTGACATCCGGCGCCCGTCCACTCCGTGCGGCAGCCCGGCGCGGGCCCCTATGTCACACCGGCTGGAGGCCGCCCGTCCTCAACTCATGACAAACACAAACGCACTGTCCGGTCAGCATGTCATCGTGCTCGGCGCGGGATACGCGGGGCTGATGCGCGCCCTCCAGCTCGCGCCCCATGCCCGCGTCAGCCTGGTCGAACCGGGGGGGCATTTCACCGAGCGGATCCGCTCGCACGAGCGGGCGGCTGGCCGCCCGGGGATCACCCATCCGCTCCGCGGGTTCCTGGTACCGGCGGGTATCACGCACGTCCCGGCGCGGGTGACGGCTATCGCGGCGGACGCCCGGGAGATCCGCACCGACGACGGCGGGATCCTGCACTACGACCGGCTCGTCTACGCGCTCGGCAGCCGGACCGCCGGCCTGGATGTGTCCACGCCGGGCCACGTGTTCACCCCGGAGTCCGCCGCCGAGCTGCACAAGCGATTGCTGGACGGGCACACGCCAGCCGGCCGCACACCGGCCCGGCCGGGATCGCTGGCCGTGGTCGGAGGCGGGCTGACCGGCATCGAGCTGGCTGCGGAGATCGCCGAGGCCCAGCCGGGATGGACGGTCCGGCTGATCACCGCAGGCCTCGTGGGGGCGGGCCTGTCCGGCCGCGGACGCGATCGCGTCCGCCGGGTGCTCGCCGCGCGCGGGGTGCACCTGGACGAAGGGCATACATCGCGGCGCCGGACGACGTGGAGACGGACGTGGTGGTGTGGGCGGCGTCCATGGCCGCTCGCACCGGGCTCGCCGAGGCCGCGGGGCTGGCCATGAGCGGCGGCCGGATCGCGGTCGGCCCCGCGCTGCGCTCGGTCTCCCATCCCGGGATCTACGCCGCCGGGGACGCCGCGGCCGCGGCCAGTCCCGCCGTGGGGCAGCTGCGGATGGCCTGCGCCACCGCGCTGCCGACCGGCATGCACGCGGCTCGGTCAGTGCTGGCCGACCTGCGAGGCGCGGAGCCGGCGCCGCTGCGATTCCGTTTCCGCGTCCAGTGCGTCAGCCTCGGGCGCCACGACGGGCTGATCCAGCTGGCCCGGCGGCTCGTGAGCGCGAGCTGACCGATCAGCTGCCCCCGAGCCCGGCCTCGGGCCAGAGACCGGCGGGGACCGGATACGGCGCGTAGATCATTATCCGGTCGAGCACCCCGTCGAAGCGCGTGTGCAGCGCTTCGGCCAGCGATCCGGCCGGGGCCTCGATGCTGAACTCGCGCAGCAGGCCGTCGGGGATCAGGCTGGTCATCGCGTCCCACTCCCCGGCGCGGGACATCAGCCGGAGCCGGTCGCTGAGATCACCCGCGCCGTAGAACTCGAGCACGCCGCGGTAGGCGGGGGTCGAGGCGTAGAACGCGATCTGCCGGCGGACCGCAGCGCGGGCCTGGTCCAGCTCGGCGTCGCTGCGGCCGGTGATCACGAGGACCGGGCAGGACAGCTCGAAGCCGGGCCGCACCGCGCCGGCGATCCGGGGCCTGAGCTGTTCCAGCGCCACCCGGCGGGAGGTCAGCGGGTGCGCGATAAGCCCGTCCGCGACCGCGCAGGCCGCGGCGGTCATCCGCGGCCCGACCGCGGCGAGCAGCACGCGGGGCTCACCAACCCCGGACGGGCCGGGATCGAACGCGGGCGTCATCAGGTCGTGCCGGTAGTAGGAGCCGTGGAAGTCCAGCGGCTGCCCCTCGTTCCAGCACCGCCAGATGGCCCGCAGCGCCGCGACGAACTCGGTCATCCGCTCGGCGGGATGGTCGAACGGCGCCCCGAACCGCCGGGTGATGTGCGCCCCGACCTGGGGGCCGAGGCCCAGGCTGAGCCGGCCGGCCGCATACCGGTTGAGCTCGTGGGCCAGGTGGGCGACGATCATCGGGTTGCGGGCCAGCGCCACGGCGACGGCCGTGCCCAGCTCGATCCGGGAGGTGTGCTCAGCGGCGAGAGCCAGCGGCAGGAACGGCTCGGTGTGCGCTTCCAGCGTCCACAAGCCGCCGAACCCGGCTGACTCGGCGGCGGTGGCCAGCGCGACGGCCTCGTCCAGCCGCAGGCCGGGGGCCGCGTAGAGGTCAATCGAGGCACGCCGGGCCTCGCTGACCTGGGTGCGGGGCTGATCGGGCATCGGCCCTCCTGTCCGGGCTGCGGCCTAGTAGGAGCGCGGCAGGCCCAGCGAGTGACCGGCCACGTAGTTGAGGATCATCTCGCGGTTGACCGGGGCAATCCGGAGCAGCCGGGCGACGCTCCAGAGCGGCACCAGCCCGTACTCCTCAGCCAGGCCGTTGCCGCCGTGCGTCTGGATCGCCGCGTCCACCGCGGCCAGCGCGGCTTCCGCGGCGGCGTACTTGGCCATGTTGGATGCCTCCCCGGCGGGCAGCCCCTGGTCGTGCAGCCAGGCCGCCTTGGCGGTCATCAGCGCAGCCAACTCCACTTCGATCTTGGCCTTGGCCAGCGGATGGGACACGCCCTGATGCGTGCCGATCGGGACCCCCCAGACTTCCCGTCCGCGCGCGTACTCGGCGGCCCGGGCCAGCGCGTGCCGGCCGATCCCGACGCAGATCGCCGCGCCGGTGATGCGCTCCGGGTTCAGGCCGTGGAAGACCTGGGTGAACCCGTCGTTCTCGTCCCCGACCAGCTGGTCGGCGCCGACCCGCACGCCGTCGAAGAACAGGGTGAACTGCTGCTCGGGCAGGGCCGCGGCCACCGGCAGCGGCTGCGCGGTCAGCCCGGGCGCGTCCGGCGGGACCAGGAACAGGGACAGCAGGCCGTGGCCGGTCCGCTCGTCCGTGCCGGTCCGGGCGACGACCAGGATGGCCCCGGCGCCGTCGACCCCGGAGATGTAGTACTTGGTTCCGTTGAGGATCCAGTCGTCGCCGTCGCGCACCGCGGTGGTGGACAGCCGGTGCGTGTTGGAGCCGGCGTCGGGCTCGGTGATGGCGAACACGATCCTGGTCTCACCGCTGGCCAGCTGGGGCAGCCAGGTCTTCTGCTGCGTCTCGCTGCCATACCGGGCGATGACTTCTCCCGAGATGGCGCTGGAGACCAGGAGCAGGAGCATGGGGCAGCCCTGGGCGGCCGTCTCCTCGCAGACCAGCGTGAGCTCGGCCAGGCCCGCGCCCCCGCCACCGAATCGCTCAGGCAGGTTGATCCCGACGAAGCCCTGCTGGGCCAGGGCGGCCCACAGTTCGTCGGTGGCGATCCGGCCCTCGGCGTGAGTGCTGTAGTACGAGCTGCCGAAGGACCGGGTGATGGCCGCGACCGTCTCCCGGATAGCGGCGTGGTCGGGGTGGTCAGCGAAGTCCACTGGTCATCTCCAGGCTGGCTCGGCGGGCGCGAACAGTGATGTCTCGGCGACGGAGGACATGAGGGCGGCCAGCTGATCATCGGCCAGGCCACTCTGGTAGAAGAGCACGGACTGGATCGCGCCGACGGAGGCGTGCACGAGGGCCCGCACCGTCGCGTCGCTGGCGTCCGGGCGGAGCTGGGCCAGGACGTGGACCCACTCCTCGATGTACAGACGCTGCTTGCGGCGCAGCCGGTGCCGGTCCTCCTCCGGGAGGTTGGCGACCTCGTTGTGGTAGACCTGCGCCAGCGTCCGGTCGCGGAGCACGAACCGGACCTGCGTCTGGATAAGGCCCCGCAGCGTGGCCTGGGCGTCGCCGCCCGAGGTGACAATCTCGCTGGCCTCGTGCGACAGGTCGTCGATGACGTGGTCGAACATCGCGACGAGGACCGCGGACTTCCCGTCGAAGTGCCGGTAGATGGCGGGGCCGGTGATGCCGGCGGCCGCGCCGATGTCGGCCATGCCGACCTCGTGATAGCCGCGCTCCGCGACCAGCTCAGCAGCCGCGCTGAGGATCCGCTGCCGCCGCCGCGGATCGCGCCGCCGGGGGTCGCCTGCCCCCGGGTCGCGTGGTCCAGGGTCGCGCGGCCCACGGTCGCGCGGCCCAGGGTCGCGCGGCCCGGCGCCATGCGGCCTGTCCCGGCCGGGCGGCTCGGCGGCGGCGCTGGTCATCCGGCCCCCGGTCGGGCCGGGCCGCCGAGCAGGGGCGCCGGGATCTCGGCCGTGCGGGATCGCAGGTACTCCCCCAGCCCCTTGGCCTGCGGGTCGGGCCGGGTCGAGGACGCCACGCCCTCGCCCAGCAGGCCCGTGACGACAAAGTTGAGCGCGTGCAGGTTAGGCAGCTCGAAGCGGCGTACGCCGAAGTCGGCACACTCGGGCAGCAGCGCACGCAGCCGCTCGACGGTGAGGTAGTCGCGCAGCCACGGGTAGGCGGCCGGATCGCGGGTCCAGATCCCGATGTTGGCGTTGCCGCCCTTGTCGCCGGAGCGGGCAGCGCAGATCCGGCCGAGCGGGGCGGACACGGTTGGCGTGCCCGCAGGCCACGGCGCCGCCGCGCCCTCCGCCGCGGCGCTATCAGCGTCGGCGGCGGCGGACGGGGCCGCCGGCGCGGGGGCCGGGGTGGTGGGCGCGATCGGCACGGTGGTGCCGTCCGGGAGCACCGCCGCGTGCGCCACGTCGGCTGCGGGAACGAGCGCGGGCCAGTAGACGCCGTACGCACTCTCCGGTGTCGGCGGGGTCGTGGTGTGGAAACCCGCATACCCGCCGAGGGCCAGTTCCATCGTCGCGTTGGAGAAGCGCCGGCCGACCTTGCGCGGGTCGTGGTCTTTGACCGTGATCCGCAGGTGCGCGGTGGCCTGCTCGTTGGTGGGGGCGTCGGGCCGGTCGAAGCGCACCAGCCGGACATCGACGTCGGCGAACTGCTCGCGGCCGCCGAGGATGCCGAACAGTTCCTGCTCGGCCCAGGCGGCCTTCGCCTCGATGTCCAGCCCGGTCAGCACCAGCGTCATCGTGTTCCGGTACCCGCCGAGGAAGTTGATCGCGACCTTGGCGGTGGCCGGCGGGGGGCTGCCGCGGGTGCCGGAGATCCGCACCCGGTCCGGGCCGTCCTGCCCGAGCGTGATCGTGTCGAAGTGCGCGACGACATCAGGGTTGGCGTAGCCAGGCTCGGCGATCTCGTAGAGCAGCTGGGCGGTGACAGTTCCGGGCGAGACCAGGCCGCCGGTGCCTGGGTGCTTGGTGATCACGCTGCTGCCATCCGCGGCGACCTCGGCGACCGGGAAGCCGGGGTAGCGGCGGTCGGTGATCTCGTCCAGGAAGGAGTAGTTCCCCCCGGTGGCCTGCGGGCCGCACTCGATCACGTGGCCCGCGACCACGGCCCCGGCCAGCTCGTCGAAGTCGTCCCGGCGCCAGCCGTGCCACCACGCGGCGGGGCCGGTGACCAGCGACGCGTCGGTGACCCGCGGGCAGACGACGATATCGGCGCCGGCGCCGAGAGCCTCGGTGATGCCCCAGCCGCCCAGGTAAGCGTTGGCCGTGACCGGCTTACCCCCCGCCCCGGCCAGCGGCAGGCCAGTATCGAGGTGGGCCAGGGCCTGCCCGCTGGCGAGCAGGCTGTCCAGCTGGGGCAGCAGGTCATCACCGGTCACGTAGGCGATCTTCGGGTGCAGGCCGAGACGCTCGGCGAGCGTCCCGAACTCGCGGGCCAGGCCCGCGGGGTTGAGGCCGCCAGCGTTGTTGACGATCTTGATGCCGCGGTCGAGGCACGTGCCGAGGACCTGCTCCAGCTGGGTCGCCGCGGTACGCGCGTAGCCCGCGGACGGGTCCTTCTGCTGGGCCTTCCACAGGATCAGCATGGTCAGCTCGGCGAGATAGTCGCCGGTGAGGACGTCGATCGGACCGCCCTCGACCATCTCACGGGCCGCCGCGGCCCGGTCGCCGTAGAAGCCGGAGGAGTTGGCGATCCGGACCGGGCGCCGCGGGCCACCCGCCCCGGGCTGGGCCGCCCCGGGCTGGGCCGCCCCGGGCTGGGCCGCCCCGGGCTGGGCCGCGGTCACTAGGGCACCATCCTTATTGCGGGTGCCGATATGGTGCTCGTTGCTGGGACTCGGCGGGAGCCGGGGTGACGGTCTGTTGCGGTCGCCGGAAAACGGCCTGCATGACACCACCGCCCCCGGCTTCTCCGGGGACAC
>DATCFY010000182.1:0-17427 GCA_036509255.1 Streptosporangiaceae bacterium | reverse complement strand
TCGCCAACCGGCTCACCGGCATCCTGCACGGCTGCCTCAAAACCCGCACCCTCTACGACGAGACCACCGCCTGGCCGCAGTACGCGGCGAAGACGGAGCAGGCAGCGGCTTGACATTTAAGCTCCTGGGATGTCTTTCAGCCCATCGCCTTGGCGAGGTTCTCGCTCAGCGCCATGAGGAACTCCTCGGTGGTCAGGAACGGGGTGTCCTCGCCCACCAGCAGCGCCAGGTCCTTGGTCATCTTGCCTTCCTCGACGGTCGCCACGCACACCCGCTCGAGGGTCCGGGCGAACTGGGTCACCTCGGGGGTGCCATCCATATCGCCGCGGTGCGCAAGCCCCTGCGTCCAGGCGAAGATGGAGGCGATGGGGTTCGTCGAGGTCGGCTTGCCCTGCTGGTGCTGCCGGTAGTGCCGGGTGACGGTACCGTGCGCGGCCTCGGCCTCGACGGTCTTGCCGTCCGGGGTCATCAGCACACTGGTCATCAGCCCGAGCGAGCCGTATCCCTGGGCGACGATGTCGGACTCCACGTCGCCGTCGTAGTTCTTGCACGCCCAGACGACGCCGCCGTGGCCCTTGATCACCTGGGCGACCATGTCGTCGATCAGCCGGTGCTCGTACCAGATGCCCTCGGCCTCGAAGTCGGCCTTGAACTCGGCCTCGTAGATCTCCTGGAACAGGTCCTTGAAGCGGCCGTCATAGGCCTTGAGGATCGTGTTCTTGGTGGACAGGTACAGCGGGTAGCGGCGGCCCAGCGCGTACCGCATGGTGGCCCGGGCGAAATCACGGATCGAGTCGTCGTAGTTGTACATGGCCATGGCCACGCCGCCGCCGGGGAAGTTGGACACCTCCAGGTCGATCGGCTCGCCCTGGTCGCCGCTCGGCTGGTAGGAGATGCGCACCGTGCCGGGGCCAGGGACCACGAAGTCCGTGGCCCGGTACTGGTCGCCGTGCGCGTGGCGGCCGATGATGATCGGCTCGGTCCAGCCCGGCACGAAGCGCGGCACGCTGGAGATCACGATGGGCTCGCGGAACACGACGCCACCCAGGATGTTCCGGATGGTCCCGTTGGGCGACCGCCACATCTTCTTCAGGCCGAACTCTTCGACCCGGCCCTCGTCGGGGGTGATGGTGGCGCACTTGACCCCGACCCCGTACTGCTTGATCGCGTTCGCCGCGTCCACCGTGACCTGGTCGTCGGTGGCGTCCCGGTTCTCGACGGACAGGTCGTAATACTTCAGGTCGATATCCAGGTACGGCAGGATCAGCCGGTCCTTGATGAACTGCCAGATGATCCTGGTCATCTCGTCGCCGTCTAGCTCGACGACAGGATTGGCTACCTTGATCTTGGGCATGCCGCAGACTTCCCTTCCCTACTGCGCTCTGCTCTTGCCCGCCGGGGCTGTTATCCCTGGGGCATGGTTACGACGGGGTCGGCAGCACCAGGCCAGCGACCAGCAGGCCGATAGCCAGGATGGCCAGCACCGTCACGTCGATATAGCGCCGCCTGCTGGCGAGCATGCCCGCCCGCCGCTCCGGCAGCGCAAGCCTGGCCGCGACAGCAACGAAAAGGGCACCCGCCAGGATAAACGTACCTGCCCGGACAGAGTGCGGCCCCTGCCAGATATAAGCCAGCCCGGCGGCCAGGCCGACCAGCACGATCGCGTACGGCATCTGGGCTCCCCGCACAGGCCCGGACCGCCGGGGACGGGAGCTGCGCGGCGTGCCGGCCGGCCTACGGGGGGCCGGCTCATGCTGATGATGCACCGCAGGGTCGGCGTAGGCCGGGGGGCCGGGATACTCGGGCCGGGGGGCCGCGGAGCGCGGCGGGTGGCTGGGTGAATCCAGCGGCGAAGGACGCTGCCGACGGCCGCGCTCCGGCGGGGGCCAGGCACCCTGGCCGGTCCCGGCCATGCTGGCCAGCCCGTAGGCCGCCACGCCTCCAGGCCCGGTCGGCGGTGTGATCCCCGTCAGATCGTCGGTCACTACCGCCCGCTCAGTGCTCTTGTGAGCATCGCTACCGCTCGCTCGCTGCTTTTTGTGTCTGCGTCAGCCACGCTACCGCTCGCCAGGTGCCGTCACCGGGCATCGCTGCCGCTCGGCCACTGTCTGATTCACCACTACCGCTCGCTCAAAGCGACCCAGTTGAGGTCGCGCTCACCGATGTACTCACTATCCGGCCGGATCAGCCGGTTGTCCGCGTGCTGCTCCATCACGTGCGCGGTCCAGCCCGCCATCCGGCTGACCGAGAACACCGGGGTGAATAGGTCAGTGGGAATGCCCAGGTAGTGGTAGACGGTGGCGGCATAAAAGTCAACGTTGGGATAGAGGCCTTTCTCCGCGAACACGGCCTCCTCCATCTGCCGGGACATCTGGTAGTAGGTGTCGTCCCCCGACACCGCGGCCAGTTCGCCGGACATCTGGCGCAGGTGGGTGGCACGCGGGTCCTCGGTCTTGTAGACCCGGTGCCCGAAGCCCATGATCTTCTCCCCGGCGCCCAGCCGTTCGCGGACCACTGGACCGACCGCGGCGACCGGGTCGGGGCCGGCCGTGGACCGGATGGCCTCCAGTCCCCGCATCACCTGCTCGTTAGCTCCGCCGTGCAGCGGGCCCTTCAGCGTGCCCAGGGCCGCGACCACCGCCGAGTGCATATCGGACAGGGTCGCCGCGCACACCCGCGCGGCGAAGGTGGAGGCGTTCATCGTGTGGTCCGCGTGCAGCACCAGGCAGGTGTCCAGGATCTCGGCGGCCCGCGGGGACGGGGCAGTGCCACGCAGCTGGAGCAGGAAGTTGGCCGCGAGGCTGAGACCGGGATCGGCGGGCACGCACTCACGGCCCTCGCGGGCGGCGTGGTAGGCCGCGACCAGGATGGGCTGCTGCGCGGTAAGCCGGGCGGCCTTCCGCTCGTTGGCCGGCGCGGCGTTGGAGCTCTCGTCTGGATCGTCGGCGCTGCCCAGGGAGACCAGGCTGCGCATCGCCTCCATCGGGCCCTGGCTGGCCGCGATCTGCGGGAGCGTGGAGGTGGCCAGCGCGCCCAGGGTCCGCCCGGCGGCGAGCTCGGCACGGTAGCCGTTCAGCTCGCCCGCGCTCGGCGCCGACCCGCGCTGCAGCAGGTAGGCAACTTCCTCGAAGGTCGAGGCCCCGGCGAGCTGGTGGATGTCGTAGCCGCGGTAGAACAGCCGGCCAGCCTGGCCGTCGATGTCGCTCAGCGCGGTGGACGCGGCGACGACGTCCGCCAGGCCCTTGGACGGCTTGTCCGCCATTCTTCCTCCCAAAGACTCGCTCGGCAGTGTACGTCTGCAGCCTGCGGGTGCCCTCTGCCGGCCGGCCGGTGATCACAAACCGGGTAGCCGGGCAGCACGCAAAGCCAAACCACATAAGGAAAAGGGGGTACGAGTCTGTCCGGAAAGGGTAACTGCAGGGAGAGAGATCCGTGACTGCTGGACAAGCGGGAGGAACGGCCGTGGAAGGGCCCTACATACGCATCGAGGACAGCGGCGAGGTGATACCGCTGGCCGAGTCGGTGACGACGGTTGGGCGCGGCGCTGGGGTCGACATCCGCCTCAGCGATCTGAGTGTGTCCCGGCTGCACGCCGAGATCATCCGGCGCGGGCCGTACGCCTACGTCACCGACCTGGGGTTATCGCGTAACGGCACCCGGGTCAACGGACGGCTCGTGGCCCGGCGCGTCCTGGAGGACGGGGACGTGCTGACGTTCGGGAACGCCCGCTGCCGGATCGGCGGTCTCCCCGCTGAGGACCTGACCGCCGAGATCGAGCTGCGGCGCTCGCCCAGCCCCGAGCTGACCAGGCGCGAACTTGACGTGCTCACGTCCCTCTGCCGCCCGGCCTTGTCCGATGAGGCGTTCGTCGCCCCGGCGACCGCCCGTGAGATCGCGGGCGACCTCGTAGTGACGGAGGCGGCGGTCAAGCAGCATCTCCTCCGGCTCTACCAGAAGTTCCGCATCCCCGAGGGCATCAACCGGCGGGTCAGGCTCGCCAACGAGGTGGTCTCCCTCGGCCTTGTCCGGCCGCTGCCTCCCGCCGGCCGCGAAAAGTCACCACCGCCGCAACCGCAGCCGTCCCGGTCCGCACCGGACCGGCCGGCGGGCCCTCCGGTTCCCGCTGGGGCAGGGCGCGTCCCGGCGGGGAGCGGCCTCCCTGAGCGGCGCGCCAGCTAGCCCACAGCCTGCGGGTCCGCGGGTAGGTGGGTGGGCACCGCCCCGGCAATGCCGCGGGCGTCCCGCGGTGGGCTCAGAACCAGAAACGGATGCGCCGGGGTCCCAGGTGCCCGAAGGGGCCCGGCAACGTCGGCAGGTGCACCACCGTGCCGTTGGGCGCGCCCAGCGGCCAGAAGGCGGCCGCCGCCGTGACCGCGGCGGCAACCGCGGCGAGCGCGAGTGCGCACATCCCGAACAGCGCCACGGCCTGCAGGCCGGGGCTGCGGACCACTCCGGACCAGACCCGGTTGAGCTGGCGGCGTGCCTTGCCCGACCCCGGACCGTAGGCGTAGAACGCCACCAGCGCGCCCGCCCCGTAGGACAGCGCGTGCAGGCCCGGGCTGGACGGCATGGCCAGGAGGGTGAGCCCGGCCGCGGCCACAGCCACGATGAGCGCCAGCGGCGCCAGGACCACGGTGGACACCAGCGAACGGACCACGAAGAAGGGGAACGAGGCGGCGGTCATGAAGGCACCCCGCTGGTCCGAGCCGCGGTGGGACAGGTCACCGGCCCGCAGCAGCATCAGGACAGCTAGGGCGATCAGGGTGCCGGCCACCGGCAGCAGGACCGCCAGGCACACCGCGATCACCAGCGTGGCCAGGACCAGGATCGGCTGCCTGCGCGGCGGCGTCCAGCGGTCCGCCGTGTCCCGGTCCTCCCCGGGCGCGGGGGGCCGCCCGTCCCGGGCCGCCCGCTCGGGGGACCCGGGGCGGCCGAAGCTGTCATCCGCGCCAGGATGGCCGCCGCCGCGGCCGCCCGGCCGGCCCGGCGGGTAGGCCACCGGCGGGAGGATGTCGGCGAAGTCGTCCGCGCGGACCGGCCCGGCGGCGATGGGATGGGTCCCGTGCAGCATGCCGCCCGCGGCGGGCGGCGGGTATGTGGTCGCGCCCTGGCCGGGCCCGGAGACCATGGTCCCACCCGGCCCGCCGTACCCGCCGAACCCGTCCAGCGCCGTGGGGCGCAGCGGAGTCCCGTCGGCGCGGGTCCCCGGGCCACCCAGCCCCATGCCCTGCAGGCCACCCGCAGGCACCGCCAGAGGCTGCAGGGCGGCCGGGTCCAGCGCGGCCGCCCGGCTGCGCAGCTGGATGGCAGCGGGCCGCTGGGCCGGGTCCCGGCGCAGCGAGGCGGCCAGCAGTTCCGCCATCGGCGCCGGCACCCCGGTCAGGTCCGGCTTGCCGTTCACGATCCGGTAGAAGATCGTCTCGTACGAGCCGGTGCCGAACGGGGGGCGGCCGGTCGCAGCGAAGGCCACGGTGGCTCCCCAGGCGTGCACGTCCGAGAACGAGGTGCTGTTCTGCCCCTCGATCACTTCCGGGGACAGGTAGCCGGGTGTGCCCATGAACATCCCGGTCATGGTGAGCCGGGTGGAGTCCAGGGCCTGGGCGATACCGAAGTCGATCACGACCGGGTCGCCGTTCATCAGCATCACGTTGCCCGGCTTGAGGTCGCGGTGCACCACGCCCGCCGCATGGATCGCGGCCAGGGCGTCCGCGAGCCCGGCGGCTACCCGGATCAGCCGGGCCCCGCTGAGCGGGCCCTCCTGGGTCACGACCTCGTCCAGCGTGCGGCCCGGCACGTAGCGGGTCACGATGTAGGGCGTCTCGCAAGTCACGTCGGTGTCGAGGACCTCGGCCACGAACGGGCTGCGGACCCGGCGCATGGTCTCGACCTCACGGGCCAGCCGGCGCCGCGCGTTCGGGTCGCCGGCCACTGCCGGGCGCAGGATCTTCACCGCGACCGAACGCTGCTCCGGGTCACGGGCAAGGTAGACCACGCCCATGCCACCCTCGCCGATCCGGTCGAGCAACCGGTAGGGGCCGAGCCGGTCTGGCGTGTGCTCTGCTGGTGTCATCGCTCTCCCAGCCTACGAACTACCCTCGCGCTAGCCCATCCAGACCGAACAGAACGCAGGTAGGAGCGCTCGCGCCAGCCTGGGAACCAACCCGGCGGTGACACGCCGCCTGCCGTTAGCCGCCGGTGACCAGCCGGCGCAGGGCCTCCGCCGTCCTGGCGTTCTGCTCGGCGTACCCGACCAGGGCCCGGGCCAGCTCGGCGGCCCACTCTTGTATTGCGACCGGCTGGCGGGACAGCACCACTCCGCGCACCTCGCGGGAGATTTCCGCGCTGGGCTGCCCGGCCCGCACCGCCAGCGACATAACCCGCTCCCCCAGCCGGACGGTGATTTTCGACACCGTGCCGGGTCGGCCGTGCATCCGGTCGGACACGGACCGGTCTCGTTCCACGGTCACGCATCCGGGTGGCAGGGACTCGCCGAGGGATTCGGTGAGCACGCGGGCGTAGATCGCCGCGTCGGCGCTGTCCGCCCGCAGCGCGGCGGTCACCAGCTCAAGGTCGGGGCTCTCATCCGGCTGCGTCATGGCCGGCCCGGTCCGTGGTGCGCAGTGAGCCCGTGGTACGCAGAGAGCCCGTGGCGCGCAGTGCGGTGGTGCGAAGTGATCAGGTGGCGCATGGCCTTGGCTGCTTCCTCGGGGACGGGCTCGCGGGCGTGCCCGTACGGTACGTCAATTGTCCGTCATGCGGGGCCGCCAGAGCCATGGCGGGGCGGGACGTGTCACCGCCCGGCGAAATTGGCCTTACCCGGCCCGTTCTCGACGAAGCTGCGCATCCCGGTGCGCTGGTCCTCGGTGGCGAACAGCCCGGCGAACTGCAGCCGCTCGATCTCCAGGCCGGTGCCCAGGTCGGTCTCCAGGCCGTCGTCGATGGCCTGCTTGGCGGCCCGCAGGGCGAGCGCGGGGCCGGTGGCGTACCGGGCCACCCGGGCGCGGGCCGCGTCGTAAACCTCCGCGTCCGGCACCACCTGGTCCACTAGGCCGATGGCATGGGCCTCGGCCGCGTCCACGAAGCGCCCGGTGAACACGATGTCCTTAGCCCGGGCCGGGCCGACCAGCCGGGGCAGCCGCTGGGTCCCGCCCGCACCGGGGATGACCCCGAGCAGGATCTCCGGCTGGCCTACCTTGGCTCCCTGCCCGGCCACCCGGAAGTCCGCGCAGAGCGCCAGCTCGAGGCCGCCGCCGAGCGCGTACCCGGTCACCGCGGCCACCACCGGCTTGGGGATCTTGGCCACCGCGGTGAAGCTGGCCTGCAGGCGCCTGGAGTCCGCGGCCATCGCCGCGTAGCTGGCGTCCGCCATCTCCTTGATGTCCGCGCCCGCGGCGAAGACCTTCGGGCCGCCGTAGAGCACGACGGCGCGGACGCTGCTATCCGCGGACACCTCAGCGGCGGCCGCGGCGATCTCGTCCTGGACCTGGGCGTTCAGCGCGTTCATAGGTGGCCGGTCGAGCCGGATCGTGGCGATGGCCTGGTCGATCTCGACCCGTACGAACTCCCCCATGAAGCACCTCCTGCTGGCCCGCGTTCCCGCTCAGGCTGGCACGCTGCCCGCCCAGGGCCCAGGGTGGAGAGTACTACTGCTGTTTAGTCCTCAGCTGACCGCGGCCGCGGCACTCCCTGCGAGTCCTGCAGGAAGGCCTGGATCTCCGCCTCGCTGTAGCGGCGGTGGCCGCCGAGCGTGCGGATGGATCGCAGCTTGCCCTGCTGGGCCCACCGGGTCACGGTCTTCGGGTCGACCCGGAACAACGCGGCGACCTCTGACGGCGTCAGGAGACGGTCCTCAGTGCGATTGTCATGCTTCATGACGTCAGTGCCCTTTCACGTGTGGAGACGACTTCGGTAACGGAAAGTGACACGAGGGCGTCATGCTGCTAGCATAACGTGTAGCTCGTACTCATGGCCCCCCCGGGCTTCCCTGCTGGCACGCTGGTGCCTGTCTGGTGTAACCACCCGCGGGACCGGCACACGAAGAACCCGCGAGCATGTTGCATAAAGTAGACGCAGTGCCACGCACGGCGGTTTACGTGCGGAACGTGATACGACCACCACTTTCCGCGAGTTCTTGGTGGCGGGGGCTCCCCGCGGCCGCCCGCCGCGCCCTCAGGGGCCATCCGCCGCGCCCTCGGGGGCGCCCCCGGCGGGCCCTCCGGGGGCGCCCGACGGAGAGGGCCGACAGACCCCCGGAGGCAGCAGAGCCCCGGCCGGCGAGCCAAGAGCCCCCCGTCGGCAAGCCGAGAGCCCCGGCCGCCAGGCCAGCAGGCTCCGGCCGGTCGGCAGGTTCGGGCGAGGGTGGGTCGCCTAGCGCAGGTCGCCGGTGGTCAGCCCGGCGGGCGCCTCCGGCAGTGTGACCAGGCCCATCTCCGCGGCACTGGCCAGCAGGGGATGACGGGGCACGACGCGGAGCGTGTAGCCGAACGGCCCCGGGCGGCCCAGCTCGGCCTTGCCCACGAAGCGCGCTACGCCGTCCTCGGGACCGTCCTCGAGGGTCAGCGAGCTGACCGCGGGGTTGAGGATCTCGTCCGCGTCGCCGACCCGGCCGTAGACCACCTCGACGCTCACGTCGTCGGCGGAAAGCCCGCCGAGGGCCACCGTGGCCCGGACGACCAGGCTGCCGCCGGGCCCCTGGCCGCCGTCCTCGCCCTCGACATGCTCGATGCGGACCCCGCCCCAGGCCCGTGTCACCCGGCGCTTCCAGGCCGCCAGCTCCCGGGCGGCCGCGAACGGCTCCGGCCGTCCCATGCCACCAGATCCCGCAGCAGCGGTCACCCCGTCGCTGAGCGTACGGACCGCCTGGGCCGCGGGGATGTACAGCTCCTCCACGTACTCCCGGACCATCCGGGAGGCCTGGACCCGCGGGCCGAGGGCACGCAGCGTGTGCCCGACCATCTCGAGCCAGCGGCGGGGCAGCCCATCCGCGCCGGTGTCGTAGAAGCGCGGCGCCACCGTCTGGCTGAGCAGCTCGTACAGCGCGTGGGACTCGAGCTCGTCACGCCGCTCCGGGTCCTCCACGCCGTCCGCGGACGGGATCGCCCAGCCGTCGGCGCCGTCGTACCACTCGTCCCACCAGCCGTCCCGGATGGACAGGTTCAGGCCGCCGTTGAGCGCGGACTTCATGCCCGACGTGCCGCATGCCTCCAGCGGGCGCAGCGGGTTGTTGAGCCACACGTCGCAGCCCTGGACCAGGGCACTGGCCATGGCCATGTCGTAATCGGGGAGGAAAACGATGCGGTGGCGCACGCGGGGATCGTCGGCAAACTGCACCATCTGCTGGATCAGCCGCTTGCCGCCGTCGTCGGCGGGGTGTGCCTTGCCGGCGATGACGAGCTGCACCGGCCGGTCCGGGTCAAGCAGCAGCGCGGTCAGCCGGGCCGGGTCGTGCAGCATCAGGGTCAGCCGCTTGTAGGAGGGCACCCGGCGGGCGAAGCCGATGGTCAGCACGCCGTCGTCGAGGACCTCGTCGGTCCAGCCCAGTTCCGCCTCGCTGGCCCCGCGCTGCTGCCACGAGGCCCGCAGCCGCTGCCGGGCCAGGGTGACCAGCCGGGACCGCAGCGCCCGGCGGATCTCCCAGAGCCGGGCCGGGTTGGTGTGCGCGACACGTTCCCAGGCGTGGCCGTCCTCGGGCAACTGCTGCGCCACGGCGGAGTCCTCCGGAGGCCCGCTGGCCAGGTCGAGGACTTCCTGGGCGACCCAGGTGGGGGCGTGCACGCCGTTGGTGATCGAGCCGATCGGCACCTGGGCGGTGTCGAACCCGGGCCACAGGCCGGCGAACATCTCCCGGCTGACCTCGCCGTGCAGCTGGCTGACGCCGTTCACCCGCTGGGCCAGGCGCATGCCCATCACGGCCATGTTGAACATGGCCGGGTCGCCGCCGGGGAACGTCTCCGCCCCCAGCGCCAGCACCCGGTCGGTGGGCAGCGCCGGGTCGGCGGCCGGCCCGCTGAAGTGCCGCTCCAGCAGGTCCCGGCTGAACCGGTCGATCCCGGCGGGCACGGGGGTGTGCGTGGTGAACACCGTGCCGGCCCGGCACAGCTCGATGGCTTCCTCGAAGCTGAGGCCCTGCTCGGCGTACTCGCGGATGCGTTCCACGCCGAGGAAGCCGGCGTGCCCTTCATTGGTGTGGAAGACCTCCGGCTGGGGGTGGCGGGTCAGCGCGCAGAACGCCCGGACGGCGCGGACCCCGCCCATACCCAGCAGCAGCTCCTGGCGGAGCCGGTGATCGCCGCCGCCGCCGTACAGCCGGTCGGTGACCTCGCGCAGCGTGGGCTCGTTCTCTTCCACGTAGGAGTCGAGCAGGAGCAGCGGCACCCGGCCGGCCTGGGCTACCCAGATCTGCGCGGACAGCAGCTTCCCCTCGGCCAGCGCCACGCTGACCCGCACGGCGGTCCCGTCGGGGGCGCGGAGCAAGGTGAGCGGCAGCCCGTTCGGGTCACCGGCCGGGTACCGCTCCATCTGCCAGCCCTCAGGCGACAGGGACTGGGTGAAGTACCCGTGCCGGTACAGCAGGCCCACCCCGATGAGCGGCACCCCCAGGTCGCTGCTGGCCTTGAGATGATCACCGGCCAGGATGCCCAGGCCACCGGAATACTGCGGCAGCGCCTGGGTGATCCCGTACTCCGGCGAGAAGTAGGCGATCGCGGCGGGCCGGCCGGCCGGCCCCTGGTCAGCGGCAGCGCTGCCGCCGTCGGCATGCCGCTGGTACCACCGCGGCCCGGACAGGTACTGGTCCAGGTCACGGGCCGCGTCGTCGAGCCGCCGCAGGAAGGCCTGGTCGTGCGCGAGGCTCTCGAGCTGGGCCGGGGCGACCTCCCCGAGCAGCGCGACCGGGTCGTGGCCGGATGCCTCCCAGCCCGCCGGGTCGATCGCCGCGAACAGGTCACGGGTCTCCGCGTGCCAGGACCAGCGGAGGTTTAGCGTCAGGTCACGCAGCGGGGCAAGGGGTTCCGGCAGCGCGGCACGGACAGTAAAGCGGCGGATGGCTCTCACGGGCAGTGACCCTAATCGCCCAGAGTGGATGCCGCGAACCGGGTGCCGGAATTGGGCCGGCGCGGTAACTGGGTGAATGGCCGCGGGACCGGCCCGCGGTGCGCCCCGCAGGCCACGCGGATGGCGGCTCAGAGCGGCCGCGCAGGGCGGCTCAGAGCGGCCGCGGGCCGCCCCTGGTGAAAGCCCTGGGTACGCACGGTCAACAGCGGGCAGGCCCCCTCGCGCACCACCAGGTCGACTAGGTAGCGTCTAGGGGTGATAGGACGCATTCCCATCCTGGACGTTGAACCCGTCCTGGAGGCCGGGCGCCGCCCCGCTAAGGCGGTAACTGGGGAAACCTTCGAGGTCAGCGCCACTGTGTTCCGCGAGGGACATGAGGTTCTCGGCACTGGCGTGGTGCTGCGCGGGCCTGGGGGCGAGCGGTCCCCGCTGACCTACATGCACGAGCTCGCCCCGGGCACCGACCGGTACGGCGCGGAAGTGACCGTCACCGCCGAAGGGCTCTGGCATTTTCAGGTGGAGGCGTGGGGCGATCCCATCGCGCACTGGCGGCACGACGCGGCGATCAAGGTGCCCCGCGGCCTGGAAACTGAGCTCATGCTGACCGAGGGGGCGCTGCTGTTCGAGCGGGCGGCCCGGGGCGTGCGGGGCACCGCCCGGACCGGCCAGTCCGCCCAGGCCGGCGAGCGCTGGGCCAACGCCGCCCAGGCGGCGCAGGCCGCCCGCGCCGCCCGGGCCACGCTGCGCCAGGTGGCGGCCCAGCTGCGAGACCGGGCCCTGCCGCCGTGGGACCGGCTCGCGGCCGCGTCGGACCGGGACGTAACGGACATCCTGGCCCGGTACCCGCTACGCGACCTGGTCACCCGGTCGCCCCGCTACCCGGTGATCGTCCACCGGCAGCGCGCGCTGTACGGGGCGTGGTACGAGTTCTTCCCCCGCTCAGAGGGGGTCGAGATCGACCCGATGGGCTATCGGGAGCCGCGCAGCGGCACGTTCCGCAGCGCCGCCCGGCGCCTGGACGCCATCGCGGACATGGGTTTCGACGTCGTCTACCTGCCGCCCATCCACCCGATCGGCACCACAGCCCGCAAGGGCGCCAACAACGTCCTGCAGGCCGCCCCGGGCGACCCGGGCTCGCCGTGGGCCATCGGCGCCCCCGAAGGGGGCCACGACGCGGTCCATCCTGACCTGGGCACGCTCGCGGACTTCGACGCGTTCGTCGCGCGGACCCGGGAGCTGGGCATGGAGGTCGCCATCGACCTGGCCCTGCAGACCTCGCCGGATCATCCCTGGGTGACCGAGCACCCGGAATGGTTCACCAAGCGGGCCGACGGCCGGATCGCGTACGCCGAGAACCCGCCCAAGAAGTACCAGGACATCTACCCGCTGAACTTCGACCACGACCCCGCCGGGATCTACGCGGAGGTGCTCCGGGTCGTCCGGCACTGGATGGCGCACGGGGTTCGGATCTTCCGGGTGGACAACCCGCACACCAAGCCGCTGAGCTTCTGGGAGCGGCTCCTGGCGGAGATCGCCCGGACCGATCCGGACGTGCTGTTCCTGGCGGAGGCGTTCACCCGGCCGGCCATGATGGCGGCGCTGGCCGAGATCGGTTTCCACCAGTCGTATACCTACTTCACCTGGCGTAACAGCAGCGCCGAGCTCAGCGATTACCTACGTGAGCTGTCTGGGCCCGCCGCGGCGTACATGCGGCCGAACTTCTTCACGAACACGCCGGACATCCTGCATGAGTATCTGCAGCATGGCGGGCCCCCCGCGTTCAAGATCCGTGCCGTGCTCGCCTCGATGCTGTCGCCGTCGTGGGGCGTCTACGCCGGCTACGAGCTGTGCGAGGGCACCCCGGTGCGGCCGGGCAGCGAGGAATACCTGGATTCGGAGAAGTACCAGTACCGCCCCCGGCACTGGGAGCTCGCGCAGCAGGGCCCCACCGGCATAGCGCCGTATATCGCCCGGCTCAACGCGATCCGGAAAGCACATCCCGCGTTGCACTGGTTGCGTAACCTACGCTTTCATCATGTCGACCAGCCGGAGCTGATCTGCTTCTCCAAGCGCGATCCGCAGGAGGAAGACGCGGTCCTGGTCATCGTGAACCTGGACCCGCATCAGCCCCGGGAGGCGACCGTCTGGCTTGACCTGCCCGCGCTTGGCCTGGAAAGCAACGCCGACTTCGTCGTCACCGACGAGCTTTCCGGCCAGACGTACCGGTGGGGCAGGGCCAATTACGTTCGCCTCGACCCGGGATACGAACCAGCTCACATCTTCCAGGTAAAGACGTCGCCGTCGGCCTGAAAGTACCGATACCTCCGCAGGAGCCCCCAGTGGTTACAGAGCCCGCGCCGGGCCGCCCCGACCTTCCCGGTCTCCCGCTTCCGGAGCACCTGCCCAGCTTTGCCACGCCTCCCGGTGAGCCGATCCCTGACTCGTTCTCGTTCGAGCGGCCCCGTGACCCGCAGTGGTACAAGCGGGCGGTTTTCTACGAAGTCCTGATCCGCGGGTTCCACGATTCCAACGGCGACGGCACCGGGGATCTGCGCGGCCTCACCTCACGGCTGGACTATCTCCAGTGGCTGGGCGTGGACTGCATATGGCTGCTGCCGATCTACGCCTCACCGCTGCGCGACGGCGGGTACGACATCTCGGACTTCACTTCCGTATTGCCGGATTTCGGCAATATCGGGGACTTTGTGGAACTGGTCGACGGGGCGCATGAGCGCGGCATGCGTGTCGTCGCCGACCTGGTGATGAATCACACCAGCGAAGCGCACCCGTGGTTCCAGGCGTCCCGCACCGACCCGGAAGGGCCGTTCGGTGATTTCTACGTGTGGTCGGATTCGGATGACCGGTTCCCGGAGGCGCGGGTCATCTTCGTCGATACCGAGCACTCGAACTGGACCTATGACACGGTGCGCGGCCAGTACTACTGGCACCGCTTCTTCGCCCACCAGCCCGACCTGAACTACGAGAACCCGAAGGTTCAGGACGCCATGCTGGAGGTCCTGCGGTTCTGGCTCGACCTCGGGATCGACGGATTCCGGCTCGACGCCGTCCCCTACCTGTACGAGCGGGAGGGGACCAACTGCGAGAACCTCAAGGAGACGCACGAGTACCTGAAGCGGGTCCGGACCGAGGTGGACCGGCTCTACCCGGACCGGGTCCTGCTGGCCGAGGCGAACCAGTGGCCCGCCGACGTGGTGGAGTACTTCGGCGACACCGAGGCCGGCGGGGACGAATGCCACATGGCGTTCCATTTCCCGCTCATGCCGCGGATCTTCATGGCCGTCCGCCGGGAGCAGCGGTACCCGATCTCGGAGATCCTGGCCCAGACCCCGCCCATCCCGGCCAGCTGCCAGTGGGGGATCTTCCTGCGCAACCACGACGAGCTGACGCTCGAGATGGTCACCGACGACGAGCGCGACTACATGTACGCGGAGTACGCCAAGGACCCGCGGATGAAGGCGAACATCGGGATCCGGCGGCGGCTGGCGCCGCTGCTCGACAACGACCGCAACCAGCTGGAGCTGTTCACCGCCCTGCTGCTGTCGCTGCCCGGCTCGCCGGTGCTGTACTACGGCGACGAGATCGGCATGGGCGACAACATCTGGCTCGGTGACCGGGACGGCGTCCGCACCCCGATGCAGTGGACCCCGGACCGCAACGCGGGCTTCTCCACCTGCGACCCGGGCCGCCTCTACCTGCCGATGCTGATGGACCCGATCTACGGCTACCAGGCGCTGAACGTGGAGGCCCAGCAGAAGAGCGCCGGCTCGTTCCTGCACTGGACCAAGCGGATGATTGAGATCCGCAAACGCCACCCGGTCTTCGGCCTGGGCGGCTACGAGGAGCTGAGCTCGTCCAACCCGAGCGTGCTCGCGTTCGTCCGGGAGCACACGGAGAGTGACCGTCCGGACGGGATAGACAGCGCGGATCGTATACTGTGTGTCAACAATCTTTCCCGGTTCCCGCAGCCTGTCGAACTCGACCTGAGGCGGTTCAAGGGAGTTACCCCGGTCGAGTGCATGGGGGGCGTCACGTTCCCCCCGATCGGGGACCTGAGCTACCTGCTTACCCTGCCCGGGCACGGTTTTTACTGGTTCCAGCTCCCCGAGCCGCGGGGATGACCACGCACGGTGACGGCGTGGGCTACCCCGGTGATGCCTGGGCAACCCCGCCGGACCCGCCCACTCCGGTGCGGAAATCTGGCGAGATGATGATCGGCCTGATGCTGCATGATCCCTGGGGACGGGGTAGACCGGAAATATGACATTTGAGGAAACGCTGGCGGAGTGGATGCCTAGTCAGCGATGGTTCGCTGGCAAGGGCGCCAGGATCCTCGACCTGGCCATCGTGACCGACACCGAGCTGGTCGGCGGCGACCCGGGCCTGCACCACCTCATGGTAGCGGTCACGCAGGTCAGCGCAGTCTCCCAGCGCAGCACGGTGGATTCCTACCAGCTCTTCCTCGGCGTGCGCGAAGAACTTCCCGACGAGCTGAAGCACGTCATGGTCGGGGTGGCCGGCGACGGCCGGATCGCCTACGACGCGCTGCACGACCCCGACCTGACCCGGCTGCTGCTGCAGGCCATCGCGGACGGCGGCCGGGCTGGCCCGCTGTGCTTCGCGCACGAGCCCGGCGTCGAGATCGACACCAGCCAGGAAAGCCTGGTGCTGACCGGCGAGCAGAGCAACACCAGCCTGATGTTCGGCGAGGCCACCATCCTCAAGGTGTTCCGCCGGCCCTCCCCCGGTCCCAACCCCGATCTGGAAGTCCCGCGAGCGCTGGCCATGCGCGGATCCACGCACGTGGCCGAGCCGCTGGGCTGGCTGGAGACGCGGCTGGACGGGGCCCCGGTCATCCTGGGCATCCTGTCCCGGTACCTGCGCGCCGCCTCGGACGGCTGGTCACTCGCCGCGACCAGCGTGCGGGATCTCTACGCGGCCGAGGGCCGGATCTCGGCGGCCGACGCCGGCGGGGACTTCGCCGGTGAGGCCTACCGGCTGGGCGAGGCCACCGCCGAAGTCCACCGGGACCTGGCCCGGGCGTTCGGCACCGACGAGCTGCCGCCCGAGGCCATCAGCGCGCTGGCCGACGAGATGTTCCAGCGCCTCGACATCGCCCTGGCCACGGTCCCGGAACTAGGCCTCCACGCCGACCTGCTGGGTGAGGCCTTCGCCGACCTGGCCAAGCTCGACACCCCGCTCACTGTCCAGCGGGTGCACGGCGACTATCACCTGGGCCAGGTCATGCGGACCCAGACGGGCTGGGTGCTGCTCGACTTCGAGGGCGAGCCCGCCACCCCGCTGGCCCAGCGCCGCGCGCTGTCCACCGCGCTGCGCGACGTGGCGGGCATGATGCGCTCCTTCGACTACGCGGCCCGTCACCAGCTGCTGGCCCGCCCCGACGGGGACCGGCTGCACGCCGTGGCCCTCGAGTGGGTCCGCCGCAATCAGGAAGCGTTCTGCTCCGGGTACGCTGCCGCCGGGGGAATCGATCCGGGCACGCACGCCACCCTGCTGCGGGCCCTCGTCCTGGATAAGGCGGTCTACGAAGTGATGTACGAGGCCAGGAACCGGCCCGGTTGGCTGTCCATCCCGCTCGGTTCGATCGCTGACGCATGAGTATGGTGAGCCAGCAGAACCCGGCCGGTATCAGCCTGGGTGAAATTGACCGCGTCATCGCGGGGACCCACCACGACCCGCACTCGATCCTCGGCGCCCACCCCGGGCCCGACGGGGTCATCGTGCGGGTGCTGCGGCCGCTGGCCAAGTCGGTGACGGTCGTGCTGCCCGACGGGCAGCGCTTCCCGGCCGAGCACGTGCACGAGGGCGTGTTCGCGGTCACCCTCCCGGCCGGCCAGACGCCCGACTACCGGGTCGCGGTCACCTACGCGGACGGCAACGGCGGCACCCTGCCCGAGACCATCGCCGACGACCCGTACCGCTTCCTGCCCACGCTGGGCGAGATGGACCTGCACCTGATCGGTGAGGGCCGGCACGAGAACCTGTGGCAGGTCCTCGGCGCGCACGTGCGGCAGTACGGCCCGGTGACCGGGACGGCCTTCGCGGTCTGGGCGCCCAACGCCCGCGGCGTGCGGGTCATCGGTGACTTCAACCACTGGGACGGCCGAGGGCACCCGATGCGGTCCCTGGGCGGCACAGGGGTCTGGGAGCTGTTCGTGCCCGACGTGGGCGACGGCACCCACTACAAGTTCGACGTGGCCGCCCCGGACGGGCAGTGGCGGCGCAAAGCCGACCCGATGGCCAACCTGGCCGAGCGGCCGCCCGCGACCGCGTCGGTCATCTACACCTCGCGCTATGAGTGGGGTGACGGGGAGTGGCTGGCGGCCCGGTCCCGCG
>DATCFY010000181.1:0-16115 GCA_036509255.1 Streptosporangiaceae bacterium | reverse complement strand
CTGTGCCTGCCTGGCTCTCGTGTTTCCCGGCCGTCAGCGGATCCGCAGGCGCGGTCGCCTTCGCCTCGGTTCCCCCAGCCGACCGCACGGCGGCTCCGCGGCGCCTTCGCATGTCCCCCTCGTTTCCATCGGGATAGACGCCGGCCCCCACCGGGACCGGCACCTGTGCTTCACGTGAAACCGGGGCCGCCGGCCAGCCCAGCCCCAGGGCCCGGGATGGCCGCGGTACTGTCTCGCCCGCCGTGCCATCCCCGGAGCCAGCTCCGGCTTCGCCTGGCCATCCCAGGCCCGCTGCGGAAGCCACCGCCGCGCTCCTCTCCCTGCCCGATGCCCGCGCGCTCCGGTCCCGCTAGCGGCCAGCGACCATCCGCACGACTGTCGCGGCGCGATCGACTTTACCGTCCCCGGCCCGCACTACGGCCACGTCTCGCATACCCAGCCGGCGCAGCACCGGACGGGCGCGCGCGACCTCCTCCTCGGCGGCCGCTCCCTTCACCGCAAGTATCAGGCCGCCGCGGCGGACCAGACCCGCGGCCAGGCCAGCCAGGCGGTCCAGCGGTGCTACCGCGCGGGCGGTCACCACGTCCGCGTCCAGTTTCCCGGCCACTTCTTCCGCCGTGGCCCGGCAGACCTGCGTGTTCCGCAAGCCCAGTTCCTGGATGCACTCCTCCAGGAAGATGGTGCGGCGTTCCATCCGTTCCAGCAGCGTGACCTGAACGTCGGGGAGGAGCAGGGCAAGCACGATGCCCGGCAGCCCAGCCCCTGATCCCAGGTCGATAAGGGTCGCCGGGTGTGGCACCAGATCCGCGACCGCCGCGGAGTTCAGCACGTGGCGGGTCCACAGCCTGGGGACTTCCCGCGGGCCGAGCAGCCCCCGGGTGACCCCGGCACCGGCCAGCATCCGGACGTACCGCTCCGCGAGCGGGAGACTGGCCCCGAACACGTCCGCTGCTTCCGCAGGCGGAGGCGGCACCTTTCCCGGAAGCGGCTCACTGGCCGGCGGCTCACCGGAGGGGCCGCCCACCGGGGAGGCGGGCCGCGGATCCGGTCCGGGGAGCATGACCGGGTCAGCCCACTGGGAAGACGACCACCCGGCGGTTCGGCTCCTCGCCCTCAGATTCGCTGCGCAGTCCGGCGGCCGCGACCGCGTCGTGCACGACCTTGCGCTCGAACGGGGTCATGGCATCCAGGCGCCGGGGCACACCGCTGGTCTTGACTTCCTCGGCCGCGTCCTGGCCCAGCTCGGTGAGCTCGACCCGGCGGCGGGCCCGGTATCCGCCCACGTCCAGCATGATGCGGGTGCGGGCCCCGGTCTGCCGGTGCACGGCGAGCCGGGTGAGTTCCTGCAGCGCTTCCAGGACTTCACCGTGCGGGCCGATGAGCTCCTGCAGGGTCGCCCCGACCACGGACACCAGGGCGCGGTCGCCTTCGACATCCATGTCAATGTCGCCGTCGAGATCGGCCACGTCCAGCAGGCCTTCGACGTAGTCGGCCGCGATCTCGCTTTCCTGCTCGAGGTCAGCCAGGTCTACCTCAGCGGGGGTCTCGTCGGCGCCGCGCGGGACGGAGTCCTCGCTGTCCTCGTCCTCGCCGTCGCCGTCGGCCCCATCGTCGGCCACCAGGTCCAGGTCTTCCGGTCCCTGGTCCTCTGGGCCGCCCACCGCGCTGACCTCCGGTGCGCCGCTCTCACCCGCCAGTGCCTGGCCTGCAGCATCACCGCTGGCAACGGTGCCCGCGTTGTCCGCTTGGCTCACCACCGGGTTCCTCCTCGTTCCGGGTGCTCACATGCCGACACGACACCCGTAGGGTCGCCCTGGCCTTGGCTTGGCTTTATCGCTTGCCCGAACGCCGGCTGCGAGTCTGACGCACCGGCTGCTGCCTGACGATCTTAGTCTCGGGCTCAGGCGCGGGTGGCTCGGGTTCGGAGCGGCCCTTGACGAGCCTGCGCAGGCCGCCACCGCTTCCGTTCGAGCCGGATCCGGCTCCCTTGGGGGTGGCCGCCACGCTGGCGGGCTTGGCCGCGCCGTTACCCGCCTGCTTACCCTGGGCGGACTTGGCTGGCGCGGTCTTCCCCGGGGACTTGCGCAGCTGGTTGATAGGCGGCTGGCCGGACTGGGCCGCGGCTGGCTTGGCCGTCTGGCCTGCGGCGCCCGCGGCTGGCTTGGCCACGCTGGCTGGCTGGGCGCCAGCCCCGGCCTTCGCTGCGGCCTGCTGCCGGGCGGCGGCCCGGCCCGCAGCCGTCACGTTCCCGGACGGCCTGGCCGCAGCCCCCTTGGCTGGCTGCCGGGCGGCGGACTTGCCACCGGCGACGGCCTTGCCACCGGTGACCGCCGCGGCCCCGGCGGCGCCCGCGATCGCCGTAGCCGGCGGCGGGAACCTCCGGAACAGCACGTACTGCTGGCCGAGTGTCCACAGGTTCGTCGTGACCCAGTACAGGACCAGGCCGTACTGCCAGTACAGACCGGACAGCGCGAACACCGGCACGACGTACTGCATCATCTTCTGCGACGACGCCATCGGGTTGTTCGGGTCCATCTGCGGGGTCATGCCGCGCTTCATGCTCTGCCGCACGGTCATGAACGTGGTCGTCGCGCTGACCACGACGGTCAGCAGGATGACCAGCTTCTGGGCGGTCCCGATAGAAGAGAAAACCGGCGGGAAGATCGACGTGAGCAGCCGGTCCGCCACGGTGACGATGCCGAAGATCTGCGCATGCTGCGCACTCGCGACCACGGCCGGGGTCAGGCCGTACTTCGGCTCATCCTCGGCGATCGCCCGGAGCACGCCGAACAGCGCGAAGAACACCGGCAACTGCGCGACCACGGGAAGGCATCCGGCGAGCGGGTTCGCGCCATTCTCCTTGTACATCTTCATGGTCTCTTCGTTGAGCTTCTGCCGGTCGTTCTTGTACTTCTTCTTCAGCTCAGCGACCTGAGGGGCGAGCGCGGTCATCTTCCGCGTCGCGTGCATCTGCTTGATGAACAGCGGCACGAGCAGCAGCCGCATCAGCACGACCAGGACGACGATCGACAGCGCCCATGCCGCCCCGCTGGACGGCCCGAAGATGGCACCCAGCCCCGCGTGCAGACGCATGATCACCCACGCGACCGCGTCGTACAAAGGGGTAAGCGGGTTGGTCACGACCTCGCTCCTTGTGCTGGGGGCGTCAGCCGCCCTGCGCGGCGGGGCGGCACTGGGTCGAAGCCGCCCCGGTTGAACGGATGGCAGCGACCGATCCGGCGGACCGCCAGCCACGAACCTCGCAGCGCACCGTGCACCTGCACTGCCTCCAGGGCATAAGCGCTGCACGAGGGCTCGAACCGGCACCGCGGCCCGAGCATCGGGCTGATGAAGCGCCGGTAGGTACCGATCAGGAGCAGCAGAACCCGGGCGCCCGCCGACGGCCTGGCCACCGGCCGACCGCCTGGGCTGGTCTCGGGTGAGCTGATCATCGGCTCAGCGCCCCCACCTGCCGCCGCAGCAACGTGTTGATCACCAGGTCGAGTTCAGCGGCAAGGTCCGACTGGCGTGCGGTCGCGGCTCGCGGATTGGCACGAACCACAAGCAGGCTACCTTGCGGGAGCGACTCCATATACCCGACCATGAGCGCCTGCAGCCTCCGGCGGACCTTGTTCCGTACCACCGCGCCACCCACAGCCCGGCTCACCACGAATCCCGTCCGGGCAGGCTCCTGCGATCCGGGGCGGACCAGCAGGTGCCCGGTCAGCAGAGGCCGGCCAGTCCGGCTGCCGCTCCGCACGGCGGCGGAGAAATCCTCACGCCGCCGCATCCGGGCCGCCGCGGGAAGCACCGGTGACCTCCCTGGTCCTCGGCCGGGGCCCGCAGGTCAGACACTGATCCGCGCGCGACCCTTACGCCGTCGCGCGGACAGGATCGCGCGGCCAGCCCTGGTCCGCATGCGCAGCCGGAACCCATGCGTCTTGGCACGCCGTCGGTTATTCGGCTGAAACGTACGCTTGCTCACAGGAACTCCAGGTACCGATCATCATCTGGGCTTGGGACCCCGCGAGGGCGATAGCGCGCAGGCGGGACTGACCACTGTGGAAGTGGCTGGGTCTGCTCACGTTACGCGCACCCCCGGCCACCGGTCAAACCAGCGAGCGCCCGCACATCTGCCTGAACCCTGGGTTTGCCGAACGCCCGCCGGGCGGGGCCCCTAGGCTGTGGACAACGCTCCGGCCGGGGGTGGCCAGAGCCGGGCACGCGGGTCCCGTCCACAGGCACTCTTTCCCGCGCGATCCGTGTACACCGCGATATCCGGCGTGCACAACCTGTGGACAAAGCTGTTGATCACACATGGGGGCGCGAGGGGTGGACGAGATCAATGAGTGAAACTGACCTCGCGGAGGTGTGGGCCAGGTCTCTGGACGAGCTCGCGACCATGCAGATAGAGCCGCACCAGCGTGCGTGGCTCAAACTCACCCGCCCACTGGGGCTGGTCGAGAACACCGCGCTGATCGCCACGCCCAACGAGTTCGTGAAGGAACAGCTCGAGACCCGGCTGCGGGCGCTCATCACCCACGCGCTGTCCCGGGAACTGGGCCGCAGCATCCAGCTGGCGGTGACGGTCGATCCCACCGCGATCACCGCGGCGGCGGCCTTCCCGGCCCCCCCGGCTGATCCCGGCCTGGCCGACGGCCAGGATGGCCACGGCGGAATGGGCGGCCCGATGGGCGTCAGAATCCCCCGGGCCGCGGATCCGCTGGACGACGGCCATTCCCTCGGCGGGCCCCCCGGACTGGGCGACGCAGGACTGGGCGGCAGCGCCGACCCGGGGGCCGGCCCGGCGGATGGGCAACTCGGCCGGCCGCACCCCGGGATCACCGGCCGGCCCGATCCGGGCTCGGGCTCGGCAGGCGGAGCGCCGCTGGGCGGCCCCTTCGATGCGCTGGCCGGCCGGCCGCAGCATGCCCCCGGGCCGCTGCCCGGCACGCCCCGGCCCACCCAGGCCCGGCTTAATCCCAAGTACACCTTCGAGACCTTCGTCATCGGCTCGAGCAACCGGTTCGCGCACGCCGCGGCGGTCGCGGTCGCCGAGGCACCGGCCAAGGCCTACAACCCGCTCTTCGTATACGGGGACTCAGGCCTCGGTAAGACACATCTGCTGCACGCGATCGGCCACTACGCGCAAAGCCTCTACCACGGGGTCAAGGTCCGGTACGTCAGTTCCGAAGAGTTCACCAACGACTTCATCAACATGATCAGGGACGGCAAGCAGGACGGGTTCCGCCGCCGGTACCGCGACGTGGACGTGCTGCTGGTGGACGACATCCAGTTCCTGGAGAACAAGGAAGGAACCCAGGAGGAGTTCTTCCACACCTTCAATACCTTGCATAACGCCAGCAAGCAGATCGTGATCTCCAGCGACCGCGCTCCCAAGCGGCTGGTCACCCTGGAAGACCGCCTCCGCAGCCGGTTCGAGTGGGGCCTGATCACCGACGTCCAGCCGCCGGAGCTGGAGACCCGCATCGCGATCCTGCGGAAGAAGGCGGTTCAGGAAGGGCTGAACGCACCGCCGGAGGCCCTGGAGTACATCGCCAGCCGCATCTCGACCAACATCCGGGAACTGGAAGGCGCACTGATCCGGGTCACCGCGTTCGCCAGCCTGAACCGCCAGTCGGTCGACCTCCAGCTGGCGGAGATCGTGCTCAAGGACCTCATCCCTGAGGCCCAGGGCCCGGAGATCACGGCGGCCACGATCATGGGGCAGACCGCCTCGTATTTCGGGCTGTCCATCGATGACCTGTGCGGCACGTCACGGTCCCGTGTGCTGGTGACCGCCCGCCAGATCGCCATGTACCTGTGCCGTGAGCTCACCGACCTGTCACTGCCGAAGATCGGCCAGCAGTTCGGCGGCCGCGATCACACCACCGTGATGCACGCGGACCGCAAAATCCGGAACCTGATGGCGGAACGCCGGTCCATCTACAACCAGGTAACAGAACTCACTAACCGGATCAAACAGCAGGCGCGGTCAGGGTGAACAACCACAGAACAGCGCTGTCCGTCACAATAAGTACACACAGGCTGTGGAAATCTCTGTGGATAGCCTTGGGACGAACAGAGGACAACGCGGGGAAAGCGGTGGGAAGCCGAGGGGGAAACTGCCGGAACCAGCCCGCTGTCCCCAGCGCGTCCCCCGCCGCGACCCCGTCAGGCACAGCTACTGTGGACGCGCATTCCGGCTCTGAGCTGGGAAGACGGCCTCTATCCCCAGCGTCCACCGACCCTATTGCGACTACGTACTTCTCACTATCAATGAAAACCACAAAGTAACAGGCAAGTCCCGGGCCGCTCACGCGCCTGCCGCAGCCCGCCCGGCCCAGTCGCCGGAACAGATACCCACGAGGTGGGCAGCTGCAAACCGGTGCCCGGGCCTGAGCCGACAAATCTCCAGAAGGGGAGGCAGCTTCCGGTGAAGATCCAGGTGGAACGCGATGTGCTGGCCGAAGCGGTGGCCTGGACGGCCCGCGCCCTGCCGGCCCGGCCCGCGGTCCCGGTCCTGGCGGGCATCCGCCTGCAGGCGGCCGCGGACCTGACCCTGTCCAGCTTTGACTACGACGTCTCGGCGCAGGCCCGGGTGCCGGTCGAGGCGGAGGAGGAAGGCGAGGTGCTCGTCTCCGGCCGCCTGCTCGCGGAGATCACCCGGAGCCTGCCCGCCCGTCCGGTGGAGATCACCACCGACGGGTCGCGCGCCACGCTGACCTGTGGCAGCGCCACGTTCACCCTGCTGACCATGCCAACCGAGGACTATCCGAGCCTTCCGGAGATGCCGCCCCCGGCGGGCTCCATCGGGAGTGACGCGTTCGCGTCCGCGGTGGGCCAGTCCGCTACCGCCGCGGGGCGGGACGACACGCTGCCCGCGCTCACCGGAGTCCGGATCGAGATCGAGGGCGAGACCCTCACCCTGGTCTCCACCGACCGCTACCGCCTCGCCGTCCGCGAGCTGCGCTGGACCCCGGCGCGGCCCGACCTGTCTGCGGCGGTGCTGGTCCCGGCCCGGGCGCTGGCCGACACGGCCCGGGCGCTGACCGCCGGCGCGGAAGTGTCCATCGCGCTGGCCCTGCCCGGTGAGGAGGGCGCCGGCGGCGAGGGGATGATCGGGTTCGAGGGCGGCGGCCGCCGGACGACCACCCGGCTGCTCGGCGGCGACTTCCCGCGCTATGAGTCCCTCCTGCCCAAGCAGGTGAACGCGGTGGCCGAACTTGCGACCGCGCCGTTCGCCGAGGCCGTGAAGCGGGTCGCCCTGGTCGCCGAGCGCAACACCGCGGTGCGGTTGTCGTTCTCCCCGGGGCAGCTCGTGCTTGAGGCCGGGACGGGCGATGAGGCCCAGGCCGAGGAGGTCATCGACGCGAGTTTCGAAGGCGACGACATCCAGATCGCCTTCAACCCGCAGTATCTGCTGGACGGGCTGACCGCGCTGGATTCCGACATCGCCCGGATCTCGTTCACGGAGTCGGGCAAGCCAGCCCTGATCACCGGCAAGCCCGCGCCGGACGAGCAGCCTGACTTCCGGTACCTGCTCATGCCGATCCGCCTGGGGAGCTGAGTTAGCCCGGGGCGGTGCTAGCCCGGGGCTGACCCCTGTTTCCCGAGTAGCCTGCTGTCGTGCACCTGACCCGCCTCGCGCTCACGGACTTCCGGTCCTACGCGGCGGCGGACCTGGCTCTCGGCCCGGGCGTGAGCACCCTGCTGGGCGCGAACGGCCAGGGCAAGACCAACGTGGTCGAGGCCGCGGGCTACGTCTCCACCCTCGGCAGTCACCGGGTCGGCACCGACGCGCCGCTGGTGCGGCGGGGTGCGGAGCGGGCCATCCTGCGGGCCGCGATTACCTCGGCCGAGCGGGACAGCCTGGTGGAGATCGAGATCAACCCAGGACGGGCCAACCGGGCCAGGGTGAACCGGGTCCCCGCGCCGAGGCCCCGCCAGGTGCTGGGGATCCTGCGTACCGTGCTTTTCGCACCCGAGGATCTGGCCCTGGTCAAGGGTGATCCCGACCAGCGCCGCCGCTACCTCGACGAGCTCCTGGTGGCCCGGGCTCCCCGGTACGCCGGAGTGCGCAGCGACTACGAGCGGGTGGTCCGGCAGCGCACCGCCCTGCTCAAGTCGGCCCGGGCCCGGATGGGGTCACGGCGGTTCGCCCGGGCGGCGCCCCCGTCCGGGACAGACTGGGCCGGGGGGTCCCCCGGCGATGAGGCGGCCAGCCCGGCCGGCATGGGCCTGGCAGGAGCGCTCGACGCGTGGGACGAGCATCTTGCGGTGAAAGGTGCCGAGCTCCTCGCCGGGCGTCTCGAGCTCACCGCGGCGCTGCGGCCGCTGATGACCACGAGCTACGCCGCAGTGTCCGGTGACGATGTGGCCGCCACCATCCAGTACCGCGAGCGTGCCAGCGCGAAGAGCGAGGCCACGGCCGGGGAGGCAACCGGCCAGCGGCCGGAGAACGGCGAGCCGGCGGCCGGCCGCGCACAGCTGGCGCAGGGCCTGCGCGAGGCGCTGGCCCGGTCCCGGCCGGATGAGCTGGAACGCGGGGTCTGCCTGGTCGGCCCGCACCGGGACGACCTGGAGCTGGGCATCGGTGGCCTGCCCGCCCGTGGCTACGCGAGCCACGGCGAGTCCTGGTCGATGGCCCTGGCGCTGCGCCTGTCCGCCTATGAGCTGCTCCGTGCGGGCGGCGACGGCCCGGTCCTCCTGCTCGATGACGTGTTCGCCGAACTGGACACCGGCCGCCGGGACCGGCTGGCCAGCCTGGTGGCCGGGGCGGAGCAGGTCCTGGTCACCGCCGCGGTTCCCGAGGACGTCCCGGCGGCCTTGCGGGGGACACGGTTCCTCGTTGCGGATGGTGCGGTGACCTGTGCCGACTGACGAGCCGGACGGCCCCAGACAGGCCAGCACAGCTCAGCCAGCGTCAACCGGTCCTGGCCAGCCCGGTCCCGCCCAGCCAGGCGCGGGCGAGCCCGGACAGGCCGCACTGAGCTCGGCTCCCTTGACCCCCGCGCAGCTAGCCCGGGAGGCGCTCGCCCGGGCGAAAGCGGCCGCGCGGGCGCGTGGCGACGCTCCCGCCGGGGGGACGGCGCCGCGGGCGGGGGCCCGGGGCGGTGCCGCGGACCAGGCCGGCCGGCCGCGGCGCCCCCGGCGCGACGACCCGCAGCCGCTCACCACGGCTATTCACGGCCTTCTCGGCGATCAGGGGTGGCAGACCGCGGCCGCGGTTGGCTCGGTCTTCGGCCGCTGGCCGCAGATCGTGGGGGCCGACCTCGCCGCGCACACCCGCCCGGACCGGTTCACGGACGGCGAGCTCCTGGTGATTGCCGACTCCACCGCCTGGGCTACCCAGGTCCGGCTGCTGGCCGCCACCCTGGTGCGCAGGCTGAATACCGAGCTCGGTGACGGCACGGTAACCAGGGTCAAAGTCCGCGGCCCAGAGCAGCCACGGCGCCCCGGTGAGTGGCGCGTCCGAGGTGGTCGGGGGCCACGAGATACGTACGGCTGAGACTGAAGGTTCTCCCAGGTAAAATAAGACTGTGCTGCTGGGCAGCTACGCGGGTCAGGCCTGCTGTGGCCCCGGTGGCGCGTTATCTCTTTCAAGAGGAGCTTGCTCTTGTCCTACGACGCACGTTCGATCACGGTCTTGGAGGGCCTTGAGGCGGTACGCAAGCGTCCCGGTATGTACATCGGCTCCACCGGCGAGCGCGGCCTGCACCATCTCGTGTACGAGGTCGTGGACAACGCGGTAGACGAGGCGCTGGCCGGCTATTGCGACCGCATCGACGTTACCCTGCTCGCCGATGGCGGGGTCCGGGTGACCGACAATGGCCGGGGAATCCCCGTCGACGAGCATCCCGTGGAGCACCGCCCGGCGGTGGAAGTGGTGCTGACCACGCTGCACGCGGGCGGGAAGTTCGACGGGAAGTCCTACGCGGTCTCAGGCGGCCTGCACGGGGTGGGTGTCTCCGTCGTGAACGCGCTGTCGCGCCGGCTGGAGGTCGAGATCCGCCGGGACGGCTACGTGTGGCGGCAGACCTATGAGCTCAGCCACCCGGCCACCACGCTGACCCGCGGCGGGCCCACCGACGAGACCGGGACCACCATCACCTTCTGGCCAGACCCGACCATCTTCGAGACCACCGAGTGGGACTGGGAAACGCTGTCCCGGCGGCTTCAGGAAATGGCGTTCCTGAACCGGGCCCTCGAGATCAACATGACCGACGAGCGCCCGGACCACGCCGTGGCCACTGACGACGACGGCGGCGAGCCAGGCCAGCCGCGGTTCGTGCGCTACCGCTACGAGGGCGGTATCGCCGACTTCGTGCGCTACCTGAACGCGTCCAAGGAGCCCGTGCACGCCACGGTGATCGACTTCGGTGACGAGGCCGAGGGGATCTCAGCCGAGATCGCCATGCAGTGGAACAGCACTTACGCGGAATCCGTGCACACCTTCGCCAACACGATCAACACCGCGGAGGGCGGCACCCACGAAGAGGGGTTCCGGTCCGCGCTGACCTCGATCGTGAACCGCTACGCCAAGGAGCAGAAACTGCTCCGTGAGAAGGACGACAACCTCACCGGGGAAGACGTGCGCGAGGGACTCGCCGCGATCATCCACGTCAAGCTGGCCAACCCGCAGTTCGAGGGCCAGACCAAGACGAAGCTGGGCAACACCGAGGCCAAGTCGTTCGTCCAGAAGGTCACCAACGACCATTTGCGGGACTGGTTCGAGCGGAACCCGGGTGAGGCCAAGGACATCATCACCAAGGCGACCCAGGCCGCCCGGGCCCGGATGGCCGCCCGCCAGGCCCGCGACCTGACCCGGCGCAAGGGGCTGCTGGAAAGCAGTTCCCTGCCCGGGAAGCTGTCCGACTGCCAGTCCGGGGACCCTGAGCGCTGCGAGATCTACGTGGTCGAGGGCGACTCGGCCGGCGGCTCGGCCAAGCAGGGCCGGAATCCGGAGTTCCAGGCCATCCTGCCGCTCCGCGGCAAGATCCTCAACGTGGAGAAGTCCCGGATCGACCGGGTGCTGAAGAACAACGAGGTCCAGGCGATGATCACCGCCCTGGGCACCGGCATCCACGATGACTTCGATATCTCCAAGCTCCGCTACTACAAGATCGTCCTGATGGCCGACGCGGACGTGGACGGGCAGCACATCACCACGCTGCTGCTCACCTTGCTCTTCCGGTTCATGAAGCCGCTCATCGAGGCCGGCCACGTGTACCTGGCCCAGCCACCGCTGTACAAGATCAAGTGGGAGGGGCGTGGGGCCGAGCCCGGCTACGCCTACTCCGACCGCGAGCGCGACGCGCTGATCCAGGCGGGCATCGCCGCCGGCCGGCGGGACCCCCGCCCGAAGGACGGCATCCAGCGGTACAAGGGCCTCGGTGAGATGAACGCCGCGGAACTCTGGGAAACCACGATGAACCCCGCGAACCGGGTACTGCGCCAGGTGACGGTCGATGACGCGGCCCAGGCGGACGAGCTGTTCAGCGTGCTGATGGGCGAGGACGTGGAGGCACGCCGGGCGTTCATCCAGCGCAATGCGAAGGACGTCAGGTTCCTGGACATCTAGGCGCCCGGGTGGACCGCGTCCCGCGGATCCGGTGCCCTGGAGGACCTGGCCGACTGCCAATGAATGATGGAAGAGGTTGACACGTGACCGACGTGGACTCGGGAGGCGCTCCGCCGCCGCAGCATGACCGGACCGAGCCGGTCGACATCCAGGTCGAGATGCAGCGCAGCTACATCGACTACGCGATGTCGGTCATCGTCGGACGGGCGCTGCCGGACGTCCGGGACGGCCTCAAGCCTGTGCATACCCGCGTGCTGTGGGCGATGTACGACGGCGGCTACCGGCCCGACCGTGGCTACTCCAAGTGCGCCCGGGTGGTCGGCGACGTGATGGGCAACTACCATCCGCACGGCGACTCCTCGATCTACGACGCGCTGGTCCGGCTGGCCCAGCCGTGGTCGATGCGGATGCCCCTGGTCGACAGCCGGGGCAACTTCGGCTCGCCGGGCAACGACCCGCCCGCCGCCATGCGGTACACGGAGTGCCGACTCGCCCCGCTGGCCATGGAGATGCTCCGGGACATCGACAAGGACACCGTCGACTTCCGGCCCAGCTACGACGGGCGCGGTGGCGAGCCTGTCGTGCTGCCCGCCCGCTTCCCGAACCTGCTGATCAACGGGTCCGAGGGCATCGCGGTCGGGATGGCCACCAGGATCCCGCCGCACAACCTGCGCGAGGTGGCGGCCGGGGTCCAGTGGTACCTGGAGAACTTCGAGTCCTCCGATGAGGAGCTGCTCGAGGCGCTGCTCGAGCGCGTGAAGGGACCTGACTTCCCGACCAGCGCCCTGATCGTCGGGCGCCGCGGCATCGAGGACGCCTACCGGACCGGCCGGGGCTCGATCATCATGCGCGCCGTGGTGGACATCGACGAGGATGCCCGCGGGCGGGCCTGCCTGATCGTCACCGAGCTGCCTTACCAGGTCAATCCGGACAACCTGGCGCTGAAGATCGCCGATCTGGTCCGTGAGGGCCGGGTCAACGGGATCGCTGACGTCCGGGACGAGAGCAGCGGCCGGACCGGCCAGCGGCTGGTCATCGTGCTGAAGCGCGACGCGGTGGCCAAGGTCGTGCTGAACAACCTGTACAAGCACACCCAGCTGCAGGACACATTCGGCGCCAATATGCTCGCCCTGGTCGACGGTGTCCCCCGCACGCTCCGGCTGGACCAGATGATCCGCTACTGGGTTACGCACCAGATCGAGGTCGTCCTCCGGCGCACCCGGTACCTGCTCCGGCAGGCCCAGGAGCGGGCCCACATCGTCAGCGCGCTGCTCAAGGCGATCGACCGGATCGACGAGGTCATCGCGCTGATCCGTGGCAGTGAGTCCGCGGCCGCCGCGCAGCAGGGCCTGATGGACCTGCTGGAGATCGACGAGGCGCAGGCCCGGGCCATCCTCGACATGCAGCTGCGTCGGCTCGCCGCCCTCGAGCGCCAGGCGCTCACGGACGAGTACGAGGACCTGATGGCGAAGATCGCCGACTACGAGGCCATCCTGGCCTCGCCTGAGCGGCAGCGCCAGATCATCAGCGATGAGCTCGGCGAGATCGTCACCAGATACGGCGACGAGCGGCGGACCCGGATCATCCCGTTCGACGGCGACGTGACCGACGAGGACCTCATCGCCGAGGAGGACGTGGTCGTCACGATCACCCGCGGCGGCTACGCCAAGCGCACCAAGACGGACCTGTACCGGGCGCAGCGGCGGGGGGGCAAGGGGGTGCGCGGCGCGCAGCTGCGCACCGACGACATCGTGGACCACTTCTTCGTGACCACGACGCACCGCTGGATCCTGTTCTTCACCAACAAGGGGCGGGTCTACCGGGCCAAGGCCTACGAGCTGCCGGACACGGCCCGGGACGCGCGCGGCCAGCACGTGGCCAACCTGCTCGCGTTCCAGCCGGACGAGCGGATCGCCGAGGTCCTCGCGATCCCGGACTACTCCGTCGCCCCCTACCTGGTCATCGCCACCCGGTCCGGACTAGTCAAGAAGTCGCTGCTGACCGACTACGACTCGGCCCGCGCCGGCGGGATCATCGCGATCAACCTGCGTGAGGACGACGAGGTCATCGCGGCCAGCCTGGTCTCCCCCGAAGACGACCTGCTCCTGGTCAGCCGCCGCGCCCAGGCCATCCGGTTCCACGCCAGAGACGACACCATGCGCCCGATGGGCCGGGCCACCTCGGGCGTCATCGGCATGCGGTTCACCGACGGCGACGTGCTGCTCGACATGCACGTGGTGCGGGAGGGGGCAGACGTGCTGGTGGCCACCGGTGGTGGCTACGCCAAGCGGACGCCCTCGGACCAGTATCCCATTCAGGGCCGCGGTGGCCGGGGCGTGCTGACCGCGCGCATCGTGGATTCCCGCGGTGAGCTGGTGGGGGCCCTGCTGGTGCACCCGGACGACGAGGTGTTCGCGATCACCTCCTCCGGCGGCGTCATCCGGACCTCGGCAGCCGAGGTGAAGCTGTCCGGCCGGCAGACCATGGGCGTGCGGCTGATGAACCTGGCCTCCGGGGACAGCGTGGTGGCCATCGCCCGCAACGCGGAGTCCCTGGCTGATTCTGAGACAGACCCGGACGCGGACCCGGATGCGTACCCGGACCCGGACGCTGAGGTGGCGGCTGCGGTCGCCGTGGACGATCCGGACAGCGCGGACGATCCGGGCAGCGCGGAGCCGGAAACTGGTCCTGAGAGCGCCGGTCCTGAGGACTCAGGGGATGATTCCGGAGCGGCCGGGTAGGCATCCGGGGACGCGCTGGATCGCACTGGAGGTCACGGTGCGATGACGGACCGACTATTGGAGGCAACGTGGGGAGGGTTGGTGACGTCTAATGAGTATCCACTCAGACGACGCTCACGAACCCCGAGTGGGGACGTACCCTCCTTTCGGGGATAACCTCGAAGGAAACCTTCCCGAGGAGGACGGGGTGGAACAACGCGCAGAACCGCCATCGTGGCTGCCCGAAGGTGGGCGCCCACGGACCGGTGCGGCTGCCGACTTGCGAAGCCCCGAGGCTGACGAAGCCACGACGGGGACCCAGGACGGCGACACCGGCTACGACTTTGCCGGGAGCACCTCGTACGCGGACAGTCAGGACACGACCTTCGGCCAGTCTGGAGCGGACGGGGGCGGGTACAGCTACGACGCTGGCCCTGCGGAGGACGCCACCTCGGCTGTCCCGCCGTACCCGGCATCGCTCACCGAGTCGGCCGGCGGCGCGGCCAAGACGAGCACCAGCAAGACCAGCACCGGCAAGGCCAGCCCGGCCAAGAGCCCAGGCGCTGCGGATAGCCTCGCCCCGCCCCCGCCCGAGACGGACGACGGGCGTAATCGCACCACGACGTTCTCGGCCGTGACTCGCGGCCGGTACAAGGGAGGCTCCGGATCCTCAGCGGCCGGTGCCGCAGCGGGCGGTGCCGCCATAGGCGGCGCGGCAGTGGCAGCAGGTGGCACCCAGGCGGCGGCCCGGAAGGGCAGTAAATCCCCGGCCCGGCGGGCCGATCTGGTCATCTCCCGGCTCGAGCCATGGTCGGTGATGAAGTTCAGCTTCCTCATGTCGCTGGTCGCCTGGGTCGTGCTGTTCGTCGCCGTTGCCTTCCTGTACTTCGTGCTGTCCAGCCTGGGCGTGTTCTCGTCTCTCCAGCACACGCTGAGCAGCGTTACCTCGAGTTCGGGATCGTCCGGGACCAACCTCGGGCACTGGTTCTCGGCCTCGCGGGTGCTCGGCTACACGATGCTGCTGGGTGCGGTGAACATCGTCCTGATCACCGCACTGTCCACGGTCGGCGCGATGATCTACAACCTGGTTACCCACCTGGGCGGCGGTATCGAGGTCACCCTGCGGGAGACTGACTGACGGCTTCCCCGCAAAGTGCGATAGCCTTACGCGGCGGCAATTCCCGAGGGGTGTGGCGCGTACACCGTGCCCCGGATGCCGCAGGCAAGGGCCTATAGCTCAGCCGGTTAGAGCGCCGCCCTGATAAGGCGGAGGTCGATGGTTCAAGTCCATCTAGGCCCACCCACGTCGCAGCGTTGTCCCCTCCCCTGAGCCGGGCCGGGAGTCAGCGCTTACAGCAGAAATGACAGGAACGGTCACGGCCTGTCCGGCCTGAGCAGCTGGTTGAGCTTGCCGATCGCATCGCGGCGGCTGCCATCATCGGCCGCGGTGCAGATCTCCATCGTGACAGCGATCCGGGCGTGCCCCAGGATCTCCATCGTGTCCCGAGGCGGCACCCCCAGGTCCTTCACCAGCGTTGCTGTCGTATGACGAAGATCATGGAGACGGATAGGCCGCAGACCAGCAGCATCCCGAAGCCGCTCAAACGACCAGCCCAGGTTCCGCGGCTCCACCGGATGACCGCTGCGCGGGCCACACGCCAAGACGAGCAGGAGCGGGCGATGGCCAGCTCCCAGCAGCCAACCGCGATAACCAGCGCCCCGAGAACCAGGAAGAAGGCTGCCCATCCGTAGACGCCGTACGCGAGGCAAATGAAGCCCGCGGCGGCCGCGACACTGCCAGCGGCAATACG